>SUSU01000023.1 GCA_015063225.1 Thermoplasmata archaeon
ATGCCTCGTTGTTGAAGCAGACGTAGAGCATCTGGTGTCCGCGCTCCATGGCTCCGGAGAGGGCCTGCAGACCGATATCGTAGGTCGCACCGTCACCGGCGAAGTTCACGAAGCGGATGTCCTTGTCGAGCTTGCCCTGGCGCTTGAGGCTCCTGTAGGCGGTCTCGACGCCTGCGCACCCGGCGGCACCGTTCCCGAAGGCGGTGTGGACCATGGGGCAGGACCAGGAGGTGTAGGGGAAGATGGTGGTGGAGACCTCGAAGCATCCCGTGGAACAGGACACGACGACGTCCTTGGTGGTCCCCATGAGGATCTGCCTGGCGATGATACCCTCCGCGCATCCGGCGCAGAGACGGTGGCCGCTGTTCAGGCGGACGGGGATGTCGTTCTGGAGCTCCTTGAGGGTGATGGCGGTCATGCGTCCACCCCCAGATAGGAGACCTTCTTAGCAGAACCGGCGAGGACCTGCTTGAAAGCGCTCATGAAGTCTGAAACCATGGTATCGGCTCCTCCGAGTCCGTAGACGAAGTTGTACATCTTGGGCATCTTCTCGCACGCGGCGGCCGCGCAGACCTCGGGGAACATGGGGCCGTAGGCTCCGATGCTGAGGTGGCGGTCCATGACGATGACGTTCTTCTTGCCCTTGCAGAGGGCGGCGATCTCCTCCTCCGGCCAGGGGCGGTAGACGCGGGGCATGGCGACCCCGACCTTCATACCCTCGGCGCGGAGCCTGTCGACGGCCTCCTTCATGGTACCGAAGGACGATCCAAGGACGAAGGCGATGGTGTCCGCGTCGTCGCAGCGGTACTGCTCGACGAGGTTGTACTTCCTTCCGGAGAGCTCGGCGTACTCGGCGAAGACGTCGCGGGCGACGTCCTTGGCCCTCTCCATGGCCTCGACCATCTGGTACTTGTGGGGGAAGTAGAAGAGGGGACCGTCCATCAGGTTGTGGGTGACGGGGTGGTCGGTGTCGAGCAGGGGATACAAGGGCTTGAAGGGCCCGACGAACTCCTTGACGGCGGCGTTCTCGAGGGGGGTCATCCTCTCGATGGCGTGGGTGAGGATGAAACCGTCGAGGTTGACCAGGATGGGCAGCTGCACATCGTGGTTCTCGGCGATCTTGACGGCGGCGATGCTCATGTCGTAGGCCTCCTGGACGTTCTCGGCGAAAACGGAGAGCCATCCGGTGTCACGGGCGGACATGACGTCGCCGTGGTCGTTGTTGATGTTGATGGGGCCCGAGACGGTCCTGTTGGCGACGGCCATCATGACGGGCACCCTCATGGCGGAGGTGATGGGGAGCATCTCCCACATGTATGCCAGACCCTGGGAGGCGGTGGCGGTGAAGGTCCTCGCTCCGGCGGAGGATGAGGTGGCGCAGAGGGTGAGGGCGGAGTGCTCGGACTCGACGTCGATGAACTCCGTGGTCACCTCGCCGTCGGCGACGTACTTGGAGAAGTCCTCCACGATGATGGTCTGGGGGGTGATCGGGTAGGCGGCGACGACATCGGGGTCGATCTGCCTCCAGGCGAGTGCGACGGCGCCGTCACCGTTGATGGCGATGTCGCGGGGTGCGGAATGGGGGGTTCTGTCGCTCATTGGTTCTCCACCTTCATGACGATGGCCTTCTTGGGGCAAATCTTCGCACAGATGCCGCATCCCTTGCAGTGGGACTCCTTGACTCCGAGGACCGAACCCTCCTTGACGAGGATGCAGTTGTCGGGGCAGAAGACCCAGCAGCTGAGACAGTCGATGCAGGCGTCCTTGTCGAGGACCGGTATGCGGGCCCTCCAGTCACCGGTCTTGAACTCCTCGGAGTTCCCGGGCTTGACTACCCTGCTGCCGATGACCATATCCTTCCTGTCTGCTAGGTTGACCATTTCACTCGACCTCCTCATAGGCCCTCTTAAGGGCGGTGAGGTTCTTCACGATCATCTTGTCCGAGAGCTTCCCGGTGAATTTCTCGGTGATGTGATCCTCCATCTCGTCGTAGGTGATGATGGGCTTGATCTTGACAAGGGCACCGAGCATGGCCGTGTTGACCAGGGGCTTGCCGATCTCCTCGAGGGCGATCTTGGTGGCCTTGATGGCGTGGCACTCTGCGGTGGTGCCGATGGCGGCCTGAAGCTCGGCGGGGGATCCCTCGTAATTAGCGAGGATGATTCCGCCCTTCTTGAGGCCCTTCGCGACGTCGACCTTGCCGATGAGTGTGGGGTCGATGACTATGACGATGTCAGGCTCGTACACCTGGGTGTGTACCCTGACGGGCGCATCGGAGATGCGGGCGAACGCGCGGATGGGGGCACCCATGCGCTCGGGACCGAACTCGGGGAACGCCTTCACATACTTTCCAGAATAAATGGCGGATTCGGCGAGGATCTCGTTCGCGGTGACGACACCCTGACCTCCTCTTCCATGCCAACAGATTTCTGTATCCATAGAAACCATTGCGAGGGATGTACAGGTTTAATTTAAACCCTTGTATGAATAACTACGAAATTCGTAGTTTTTCCGCAGTTTTTCCCACGAAATACGCACTAAAGCGGGAATTATATTACGAATTTCGTAAATAATTCTACGAATTCCACATTGTCGTTTCGGATTCCCTAATTGTTTTACGTCTCAAGAGAACCCTGGGTCATTCTTTCCGTCCCTCAGTCGGAACTGCCGAAGGAGACCATCATGCGAGTCAGTATACCGTAGAGCACCTGGGCGTCCTCCGCGGAGATGTTGAGGCAGAACCCCACCGCGGCGGGGATGTCCTTCGCCTTCTCCTTCAGCGCCTCCCCCTCGGAGGTGATCCCGATGATGACGGACCTCTCGTCGTAGGGGTCGCGGGAACGCTCCACGTATCCCTTCTCCTCGAGTTTGTGGAGAAGAGGGGTGAGCGTCCCGGAATCTAGGTGGAGGAGGGCGCCGATGTCCTTCACGGAGATGCGGTCCCTCCCCCACATCACCATCATGGTGATATATTGGGTGTAGGTGAGGTCGAGAGGGTCAAGGAAGGGCTTGTACCTCCTGACCACCTCCTTCGCGCAGACGTACAGCGGGAAACAGAGCTGGTTCTCCAGCCGGAGGCAATCGTACGGGTCCGCCATACGCCCACGCCCTCAGATGGCCTTCGCCACGGCGTCCCTAACCTTCTTCATGTCCGTGGTGGGCTCGAAGCGGCCGAGGATCTCCCCGTCCCTGCCGATGAGGAACTTGGTGAAGTTCCACTTCACGTTGCCGTTGTTCTTGTAGTCCTTGTCCATCCCCTTGACTATGGGCCCGAGGACGAGTCCCTTAGCGCCGAAACCCTCGAACTTGGTGTTCTCCGAGAGGTACCTGAACAGGGGGCTCGCGTTCTCGCCGATGACGTCGATCTTGCTGAACTGGGGGAAGGTGATCCCGAACCTGCCTTTGCAGAAGGTGTGGATCTCCTCATCGGTGCCGGGAGCCTGCTCCTTGAACTGGTTGCAGGGGAAATCGAGGATCTCGAACCCCTGGTCCTTGAACTCGTCGTAAAGTTTCTGCAGGTCCTCGTACTGGGGGGTGAACCCGCAGCCGGTGGCGGTGTTGACGATGAGCAGGAGCTTCCCGGAATACTCGGACATGGGCACCTCGGTGCCGTCCATCTTCTTTACAGTATAATCATAGACTGACATTTTGTCTTCCTCTCTTTCATTCTAGACAGTGCCGCCGACAGCGCCGGCCGACATTTTTGCGCCACTTCCATTTTGTACAATTAAATTGTATGCAATCTATCTATTTAATACCTCGCAAAACGCCCCTGAAACACCGTTTTCGACAGGAAATCACGGTTTTTTGCAAGTTACACGCGTTTTCCTTTACGATACTATAATAAGCCGAACGTCCGATGCCCGAATTAACGGGGCAGAAGCCCTAGGAAGCCGTACTTATGGACGACAACAACAGAAGGATTATCGATGTCAACGAACTGCGCGTCACCGACGTTCCCATCGTCGGCGGCAAGGGTGCGAACCTCGGAGAGCTCACCTCCTCCGGGTTCCCCGTCCCCAACGCTTTCGTGCTGACCACCGTTTCTTACGATGAGTTCGTCAAGGCCAACAAGCTGATGGACAAGGTCTCCAAGGCCCTCAAGGGTATCGACAAGACCTCCGACGACAGTCTCGTCGCCGCATCCGATAAGATCCGCGCACTCTTCGACAAATCCAAGATCCCCGCCGCCCTCGCCAAGGAGATTTCCGACAGGTACAACCTCCTCTGCGGCGGAAAGAAGACCTTCGTCGCCGTCAGGTCCAGCGCCACCGCCGAGGACCTCCCCGACGCATCGTTCGCCGGCCAGCAGGAGACCTACCTCAACGTCGCCGACCTGAACGAGCTCTACCAGAAGATCATCATGTGCTGGTCCTCCCTCTTCACCGCCCGCGCCATCTCCTACCGCGAGGCCCAGGGCTACTCCCACGAGGAGGTCAAACTCGCCGTCGTCGTCCAGAAGATGGTCAACTCCGAGTTCGCCGGCATCATGTTCACCAAGAACCCCAACACCGGCTCCGATGACATCATCATCGAAGGCGGTTACGGCCTCGGCGAGGCCTTCGTCGGCGGTGAGGTCACCCCCGACACCTACACCATCAACAAATCCAAGATGAGCATCGCCAACCGCCGCTTCTCCGTACAGAAATGGAAGTACGTCCGCGGCCCCAAGGGCGGAGCCGTCAAGGAGGACATCCCCGAGTCCCTGCAGAACGTCCAGAAGATCGACGACGCCCACATCCAGGAGATCGCCGAGATCGGACGTCAGGTCGAGATCCACTACGACAAGCCCATGGACATGGAGTGGTGCATCGAGGACGGGAAGGTCTTCCTCGTCCAGGCCAGGCCCATCACCACGCTCAACAAGATCAAGGAGGCCCCCGCCGCTCCCGCAGGAGAGGTCGAGGGAGGGGTCGTCGTCCTCACCGGACTCGGCGCATCCCCCGGAATGGTCTCCGGAAAGGTCTGCATCTACGAGGAGGGCATGTCCCTTGACATCATCAAGGAGGGTGACGTCCTCGTCACCAAGATGACCATGCCCGACATGGTCCCCGCCATGAGCAGGTCCGTCGCCATCGTCACCGACGAGGGAGGAATGACCTGCCACGCCGCCATCATCTCACGTGAACTCGGTACCCCCTGCGTCGTCGGTACCGTCGAGGCCACCAGCACCCTCGAGAACGGGGAGATCATCACCGTCGACGGTTCCACCGGTACCGTCTACCGCGGCGAGATCAAGATGAAGAAGAACGAGGCCGAGACCGCGGCCGCGGCCCCCGCCGCCGTCATCTCCGTCCCCGTCACCGGCACCAAGGTCATGGTCAACATGTCCATGCCCACCAAGGCCGAGGAGATCGCTCAGCTCCCCTGCGACGGTGTCGGACTGATGAGGTCCGAGTTCCTGTTCACCAACTACATCGGCGAGCACCCCTGCGCCGTCATCGCGGACGGACGCGCCGACGAGCTCGTCCAGAAGCTCTCCGAGGGAATCGGAAAGGTCGCCCGCGCCTTCTACCCCAGGCCCGTGACCCTGAGGACCTCCGACTTCAAGACCAACGAGTACCACGACATGAAGGGCGGCGCCCAGTACGAGCCCACCGAGGACAACCCCATGATCGGATGGAGGGGATGCTCCAGGTACGTCTCCGAGAACTACCGCGAGGCGTTCATGTGCGAACTCAAGGCCATCAAGAAGGTCCGCGACGAGGGAATGAAGAACGTCAACATCATGCTCCCCTTCGTCAGGACCATCGCCGAGGTCAAGCAGATCACCGCCATGATGGAGTCCGTCGGACTCTACCGCGGCAACGACCTCAAGCTGTACTTCATGGCCGAGGTCCCCGTGAACATCTTCATGGCCGACGAGTTCTGCGAGTACTGCGACTGGTTCTCCATCGGATCCAACGACCTAACCCAGCTCACCATGGGCTGCGACAGAGACTCGGACATCCTCGGGAGGATGGGTTACTTCGACGAGAGGAACCCCGGCGTCAAGGCTGCCATCGCCCACCTCATCAAGACCGCCCACAAGCACGGCAAGAAGGTCAGCATCTGCGGACAGGGCCCCTCGGTCTACCCCGAGTTCTGCGAGTTCCTCGTGGAACAGGGAATCGACTGCATCAGCCTGAACCCCGACACCTTCGAGTCCACCAAGAGGGTCATCGCCTCCGCCGAGCAGAGGATCCTCCTCAAGGCGGCACGCACCCACTTCGAGTGATTCAAATCCCTTACCGGGGGGATACCCCCGGTCATTTACTTTTTCCTAGCCGATGTGCGTCAATCCCCCATACTGTCCAACGAACCGTTATTACTTGCTGATTCGTTACCGTATCGGTGAGGACCCATGGGTTTCCTTAACAAGACCATCAACAAAACCAAGACCTCCTTCAGCACGACCAGCAGCAAGGTCAGCGAGAGCAGGGAGGTCAGCAAGATCGAATCCCAGATCAAAACCGAGAGGAACAAGGTCACCGAGATCTACACCACCATCGGAAAGGAGTACTACCGCTTCACCGTCGACGGTGACGAGAGCCACAAGGCCAACTTCGACTCCCTGATTGCCGAGGTGAACGAATCGAGGCGTCTCATCGAAGAGTACGAGGCCCAGATCGAGGAGGTCAGGGCGAAGGCCAAGGAGGAGAGGGAGGCTATCAAGGCCGAGGCCGAGGCCCGCCAGAAGGAGATCGAGGAGGCCGAGGAGCAGGCAAGAGCCGAGAAGGAGAAGGAGAAGAAGGAGAACGACGACCTCTTCTGAACCTCAACGAGGGCGGGAACCGCCCTCCTAAACCCATTACTGGCTCATGCCGTTTTCACTTATGACTTACGCCTGGGCTTGGCGTCGCTGACGACGTCGGGCGCACCGGGACTCGGGTTGCTGTCCATGCGCTCGAGGAGCTTCTGGTTGATGTTGGCGGCAATCTCATCGGGCATGAGCATGGTGGCGATCTCCATGAACGGATGCTTCGAACCCTCGATGATCTTGATGTCGTCGAGGCTGTGGAGGCGCCATTTCTTGGCAGTGGTCTCGAGGCCCAGGGGGACGTCCATGTCGCTGGGCTCCAGCACCACGCACTCATACTCCTTCATGCCGAGGTGCTTGGCGGCCATGGCGCGGTGGTGTCCGTCCACGATGATGTAGCCGTACCTCCTGCGGACCACGAGGATCTGCTCCTTCCATCCCCTCTTGGTCTCGGATATCCTCCCGAGGAGCTCGTCCTGGAAGATCTCGGCCTGGGTGGGGATCAGCTGGTCGAGGGGCACGGTGGCGTTGTAGACCTTCATCCTCACGCCGGTGGTCTCCTCGAGGAGCTTCTTCACGGACATGACCTTAGCAGGGCCGGTCTTCTCGATCTGGCTCCTTACGATATCGATGTTGGAGACGATGCCGATGAGACGCTTATTCTCGTCGACCACGGGCAGGTTGCGGATACCGTAGCGGAACATGACGCGGACGGCATCGCTGATACTCATCGAGGGTATGACGCAGAGCGTCCCGCGTGACATCTTGGTGCGGAGGATAGCCTTGGGCTCGTCCATGAAGGTCAGGAGCTCCTTGGCGGTGACGTAACCGAGGAGGTAACCGTTCTCGGCCACGGGGAAGCCGTGGAAGTTGGAGTTAATGAGCTTCTGCTTGACCTCTTCGACGGTCATGTTGGGACTGACGGTGACGACCTGGTGGATCATCACGTCCGCTACTGTCTGCGCTGCCATAACGACCCGTAATGGCGGCACGATTGTATATCTCTTTGGTAGCCAGAGGGTCAGTTCCCGAACATTATCCTGGTCTGGAGGACGGGCTCGCAGGTGACGTTGAGTCCGAGCTTCCTGAGGATGGAGAGGTCCTGGGGGTACTGGGTGACGGAGCAGTGGATGTCGCATCCCCTGAGCTGTCCGATGGCGTCGTAGGAGGTCTTGGCCTCCTCATCCTTGGATGCGGAGATGGCAAGAGCCAGCATCATCTCGTCGGCCCTCAGCATGGTGCTGTCGTTGCCGAGGACCTTGGTCCTCATCTCCTGGATGGGCTCGATGATCTCCCTGATGACGACGTCCTTCTTCGGGTTGACCCCGGTGAGGGCCTTGAGGGCGTTGATGATCGCGGCGGACACCGCGGTGAGGTCGTCGCTCCTCTTACCGAGGATGATCCTGCCGTCCGGAAGCTCGATGCCCGCCATGACGCGGGAGTACTCGGTAGCGGCGTCGCGGACGGTCTTGTAGAGGGCAAAGTCGTCGGGGGAGATGCCCGCCTTCATCATGATGGTGTCCATCCGCTTCACGGCGGACTCCGGCACCTTGCCGTCGATCTTGTCGAGGTTGGTGCGGTAGAAGCGGCGCACAATCTCCCTCATGCAGGCCTGCTTCACGACCTCCTCGTCCTTGATGCAGAACCCTACGTGGTTCACGCCCATATCGGTGGGGGAGTTGTAGGGGCTCGTGCCGTACAGCTTCTCGAAGAGGGACTTGAGGACAGGGAAGGTCTCCACGTCACGGTTGTAGTTGACGGCGGTCTTCCCGTAGGCCTCCATGTGGAACGGGTCGAGGAGGTTGATGTCGCCGAGGTCGGCGGTGGCGGCCTCGTAGGCGAGGTTGACGGGGTGATTGAGGGGGAGGTTCCACACGGGGAAGGTCTCGAACTTGGCGTAACCTGCGGATATGCCCCTCTTGTTCTCCTGGTAGATCTGGGAGAGGCAGACGGCCATCTTACCGCTGCCGGGCCCGGGGGCGGTGACGAGCACGACGGGCTTCTCGGTCTCCACGTAATCGTTCTTGCCGTATCCCTCGTCGCTGACGATGAGGTCGGTGTTCTCGGGGTATCCGTAGATGGGATAGTGCAGGTATGACCTGATGCCCCTGCCCTCGAGGACCTTCCTGAAGATGTCCGCGGCCGGCTGGCCGGAGTACATGGTGAGGACGACGCTGTTGGTCTTGATGCCGTAGCTGGTGTACAGGTCGATCATGCGGAGGCACTCAGTGTCGTAGGTGATGCCGAGGTCCCCCCTCTCCTTGCTCTTCTGGATGTCGTTGCAGTTGACGACGACGATGGCCTCGAGGCGGTCCTTGATGGTTGCGAGCATGCGGATCTTGCTGTCCGGCAGGAAACCGGGCAGGATGCGGGTGGCGTGGAGATCGTCGAAGATCTTCCCTCCGACCTCGAGATACAGTTTGCCTCCGAACCTGTCCAAACGGTCGAGGATGGCTTTGGTCTGGAGCTCGTTATACTTTTTGCTGTCGAATCCGAGGGGTGCCATATTAAACACCTGTACATCAATACATATGAAATAAATCTTACGCTTCTATTAGACATTTGTCTAATTAATCACGTTTGATTATCCATTTGTCAGATGCACCCACATCTATGCAATTCCACATGATTCTATCATTAAAAAAGCTATAGAGGTGGTCGTCCAGAACCGTCCACACCCAATCGTTATATAGTGCTTCAAGATACGACAGTTCAGTCGTCCCGGTAGTGTAGCGGCCTATCATGAGGCCCTGTCGAGGCCTCGACACGGATTCGAATTCCGTCCGGGACGCCATTTTTATTCCATTTCCTTCTCTTCGGTTTCCTATCGTTTTTCCTCCCCGCGGGGAATGTTTAATAAACACCCGCATATGGAGCGTCCAATGCGCTGGATGCTAAGGAGCAAGATTCACCGGGCCACCGTCACGGATGCCAACCTCGATTACGTGGGAAGCATCACCATCGACGAGGACCTCATGGACCTCAGCGGCATCCTCGCCGGCGAGAAGGTCCTGGTGGCCGTCCTGGAGAACGGCAACCGCCTCGAGACCTACGTGATCCCCGGTCCCCGCGGAAGGGGCGACATCTGCCTCAACGGCGCGGCCGCCCACATGGCGAAACCCGGGATGAAGGTCATCATCATGGGCTTCGAACTCGCCGACGGCCCCGTCGAACAGCATCTGGTTTTCGTCGACGGGAATAACCGTCCGGTCAATCGAGATCCGGAACCCGCTCCCGCCCCGGCCGGAGAGGGGAAGGTCGTCCTCACCTGCTACTCCGACGGAGGTTCGAGGGGGAACCCCGGGAACTCCGCATACGGGATCGTCATCGTGAAAGACGGCAGGACGGTCTTCGAGGACTCTCAGTACCTCGGAAAACACACCAACAACTTCGCGGAGTACAACGGCCTCATAGCAGCCATGAAGAAGGCCATCGAGATGGGTGCCGACGAAGCCGAGTTCGTCATGGACTCCGAACTCGTGATCAAGCAGATGAAAGGGATCTACAAGGTCAGTTCCGCCGACATGAAACCCCTCCACCGCCAAGCCGTCGACCTCTCCTCGCTGATTCCAGTCGTGAGGTACCGCAACGTCCGCCGCTCCCAGGAACTCATCCCCAGAGCGGATGAGCTGGTGAACATCACCCTCGACGCCCACGGACGCAACTGAGCGCTACTGATTCATATTCCCTCTGCGTTCCTCGGATTATGATGGATAACCCCTCCAATACCAGGTCGTCCGACCCCGGGATCGTTTCCGATTTCTCGAAGGCAGTGGAACTGCTGTCCTCGGACGGTGGCAGGGATGAGGGCATACGTCTCCTGAGATCCAACTGCGACAAGGGGGATACCGATTCCATGGTCCGCCTCGGGATGGCCCTGATGGGCGGAACCGATGATGAGAAAAAGGAATCGGTCGAACTGTTCCGCAGAGCGGCCGACAACGGCAATGCTTCGGGCATGAGGAACCTCGCATACTGTTATGCTGTGGGCGTGAACGTGGAGAAGGACAAGACCAAAGGCGCGGAACTCTACCGCAAGGCCATGGAAATGGGCAGCTGGGCCGCAGCCACCAACCTCGGTGTCATGTACGACTACGGCAACGGGGTACCGCAGGACCGCGACGAGGCGTTCAGGCTCTACACCCTCGCCGCGGAACACGGGAGCACCAGGGGGATGACGAACCTCGGGGAGTTCTACCATTACGGGAAGGGCACCCCGGTCGACCTCGACAAGGCCGAGATGTGGTATCTCAGATCCGGGACACCGCGCGCATTGCACCGCCTGGCTCTTCTGTATCTCGATTCCCCCGAGAAGCTCGACAGGGCGAAGGGAATGGATGCTCTGAAGCGCTCCGCCGACGGCGGCTACGGCCGCGCCATGGTCCGCTACGGCGACGAGATCGGCGGCGAAGAGGCCGTGAGATACTACACGTCCGCAGCATCCAGAGGCAACCAGGACGCCGCCGAGAGGCTGAAGGGTTTGGGCCTGCCCGTTCCCGAATCGAGCAGGCGCAGGTAAGATCAGTCGGACTGTCTCAGACCGTGTCTGGCGACGAAGAAGAACAGGACGCCCCAGGCGAGCATTATCAGCAGCGATATCCAGGGGTAATCCGCACCGAGAGCGGCCGCCCTGATGCATTCCGACGAAGGGGTCAGCGGGAGCGCCCTGACGGCGTACCCGATGACCTCGGGCATCTTGTCCACCGGGAACATGGTGCCGCAGAGGAACGTCATCGGGAGGATGACGAAGCTGTTGATGGCGTTCATGTGGGGGAGGTCGCGGACGTTCATCCCGGCGGCCACTCCCAGCAGGGAGAACACCACGCAGGACGTCGCCACGGTGGCGATCAACGCAGGCGTCACAGACATGTCGTCCGTCAGCAGGCATCCGAGAGCCAGCATGAAGAACGAACACAGCATGGACTTGATTATCCCGAGCACCGCCTTCCCCAGGATGATGGAGGATTTGGTCACTGGACAGAGCATCATCTCGTCGAAGCTTTCGTAGAACTTCCTCTGGATCATCAGCTTGTTGGATACCGTGGTGAACCCCGCGGTCAGAGACGTAAGGGCGACGGTTCCCGGGATCATGTAGGCAATGTACGAGTAATCGCGGCCGTCGTACTCCATGGTGACGCCGTCCCCGAGCCCCCATCCGAACGCCACTAGATACAGCAGGGGCGTGACGAGAGAGGTGGCGACCAGCACGACGATGTTGCGCTTAAGGTAGTACATGTCGCTGAGGCATACCAGTCTGACGTCTCCGATAAGACTCATATCCTAAGCGCCTTCTTCAATGCCTTCACGTTCGAACGGCCGGTCTCCTCGAGGAAGACATCCTCGAGGTGCGTACCCCTCAGAACGGCGTTCTTGTCCGCCACCGTGTCGTAGAATTCCTTCGCATCGCCGTGGGATTCGAAGAAACGGTACTCGTGCTTGCCTATGTCGGCATCGTACTCCACGCAGAACTGCCCTATCCTCTGGCACAGTTCTCTGGGGGACCCGACGTCCGTCACGTTTCCCTTGTTCAGGATGGCCACCCTGTCGCAGAGCGACTCGGCCTCGTCCATGTAGTGGGTGGTAAGGAAGATGGTTATCCCCCTGGAGTTCAGGAGACGGATGATGTCCCACAGCATGTGGCGCGACTGCGTGTCGAGACCGGTGGTGGGCTCATCGAGGAAGATTATGCGGGGATCGTGCATGAGGGTGCAGACGATGGACGTCTTGCGCTTCCATCCTCCCGAGAGGTTGCGGGGGAGCTTGTCCAGGTACGGGGTGAGCCCGACCGCGTCGCAGACCTCCATCATACGGGGCTCGATATCCTCCTTGGGGACCTTGTGCAGAGCCGCCCTGCAGATGATGTTCTCGCGGACGGTGATGTCCATGTCGAGGGCGTTGTTCTGCTGGATGACCCCTATTACCCTGCGTACACCGTCGGGGTCCTCGGAGGTGAGCATCCCGTTGACCTTTATGGTGCCCGAAGTGGGCTTCCTCATGGTGGTGAGGGCCTTGACGGAGGTGGTCTTCCCGGCCCCGTTGGGGCCGAGGAAGCCGAATATAGAACCCTCCTCGACATCGATGTCGATGCCGTTGACGGCCGTGAAGTCACCGAACCGCACGGTCAGACCGCGGGCCTCGATGATGTTCGCCACGGGGTCTCACCTCAGCGGCCCATGGTGTAGAGGAGCGCGTTGCAGATGGTGGCGGCGATGTTGCTTCCGCCCTTCCTTCCCTTGGCGACGATGTAGGGGATGCCGTATTCCTCGGAGGTCTCGATGATAAGCTCCTTGCTCTCGACGACGTTGACGAAGCCCACGGGCACTCCGATGATCATGGCGGGCCTGATCTTGTTGGTCCTGATGAGGTTGTCGATCTCGATGAGGGCGGTGGGCGCGTTGCCGATGTCGAAGATGACCGGACGGGTCTCGCGGGCGGCCTTCTCCATGCAGACGGTGGCGCGGGTGCAGCCCCTGGCCTTGGCCGCCTCGATGACGTCGGGGTCGGAGATGAAGCACTTGACCTCGCAGTCGTGGCGGCCGAGGGCGTTCTTGTTGATGCCGGCGGCGGCCATCTTTGTGTCGGTGACGACGACGCAACCGTTGCGGAAAATCTCTACACCCTTGTTCGCGGCGTCGTTGCCGAAGACGAGGTTGTCGGCGTAGTCGAAATCGGCGGAGGTGTGGATGCACCTCTTCACGACGGAGAACTCGGGCTCCGGCCAGGTGCGGCCGTTGAGTTCCGCGGTGATGGTCGCCATGCTCTTCTCTTCGATCTCCCTGGGGGATACAATCTCGAATACCATATTATCACTCTACCTATATCTGAAAAGGTTTACTGGCTCATTCCTTTCCGCGCACGGGGTAACCGCGCGGGGTGATCATGATGCCGTCCACGACGTAGGTCTGGGAGTTGCCGATGAACACTGTGCTGAACATGTCCACGTCGGCCTCCTTGAGCTTGCCGAGGGTGGTGATGGTCTTGTTCTGGTCGGCCCTGCCGATGTTCCTGGCGATGCCGACGGGGGTCTCGGGGGACCTGTACTTCAGGAGGATGTCCGTGGCCTGGTTGAGATAGTCCTGCCTGCCGTGGGACTTGGGGTTGTAGAGGGTGATGACGAAATCCCCCTCTCCCGCCAGCTCGACCCTCTTCATGATCTTCTCGATGGGGGTCATGAGGTCGGAGAGGCTGATGATGGCGACGTCGTGCATCAGGGGGGCTCCCAGGATCGCGGCCCCGGAGGAGGCGGCGGTGACGCCGGGCACGGCCTCGATGTCGATGTCCGCATCCATATCGAAGGCGAGCTCGTAGATGAGCCCGGTCATCCCGTAGATGCCGGAATCCCCGGAGCTGACCATGGCGACGGTCTTGCCCTGCATGGCATCCTCGATGGCCATGCGGCACCTGTCGACCTCCTTGAGCATCCCGGTGGCCTTGAACTCCTTGTCCGGGAAGAACTCCTTGAGGATCTTGACGTAGGTGGTGTACCCGGTGACGACGTCGGCGGTCCTGATGACCTCCTCGGCCCTCAGGGTCATGTCCGCCTTGCTGCCGGGTCCGAACCCGACGACGATTACCTTTCCCTTCATCAGTCGGTCCCCTTGCGGTATTCGGTGGTGAAGTGGGCGTCGTACAGCTTGGAAAGCTCGAACTCGTCGCCGAGGAACCCTCCGACCATGGTCATGGCGGTCTTGGTGACGTTGTTCTCCTTCACGATCTGGGGCATGGTGTCCACGGTACCGTAGTAGATCTTCTGCTCGGGCCAGGAGGCCTTGTAGACGACGGCCATGGGGGTGTCTCCCTCGTATCCCGCCTCTTTCAGCGTGGTGCAGAGCTCGTCCATGAATCCGACGGAGAGGAAGATGCACATGGAGGCGTGGTGGGCGGCGAGGCCGGCCAGCTTCTCCTTGGGCGGGACGGGGGTCCTGCCCTCCATGCGAGTGATGATGACCGTCTGGGAGACGGAGGGGAGGGTGAACTCCTTCTTGACCGCGGCCGCGGAGGCGCAGAACGAGGAGACCCCGGGAACGACCTCGTACTCGATCTTCTCGGCATCGAGGCGGACCATCTGCTCGCGGATGGCACCGTAGATGGAGGGGTCGCCGGTGTGGACCCTGACGACCTTCTTCCCGGCCTTGACGGCGGGGATCATGACATCCATGACCTCGTCGAGGTTCATGTAGGCGGAATCGTAGACGACGGCGTCCTTCTTCCTGCCGGCGAGGACGTCGGGGTTGACGAGCGAGCCGGCGAAGATGATGATGTCGGCCTGGTCGATGAGTTTCTTTCCCTTGATGGTTATGAGTTCGGGATCCCCGGGTCCCGCTCCGATGAAGAATACCTTTTCCATTTTCAGATCCCCTTCTTCTTGATTATAAGCGTTGTAAAGTAACCGTACTCCTTTCCGGCCTCCATGGGGCCGATGTATTGGTCGGGCATGCCGAGATTGCTGATGACGACGGCGTTCCCCGCGGGGATGCCCCTCTTCTGCATCATCTCGGTGATGACGCCCATCGACTGGTAGGCCTTCATGACGACGACGTTGTCGAAATCGTCGAGGGCCTTCTCGACCTCGCCGTAGTTCTGCTTGGCGGCGGAAACGACCGCGAGGCTCTCGGTCCCGATCATGAGGGGGACGGATGCCAGGGCGGAACCGTAACTGAACGCTGAGATGCCGGGAACGACCTCGGTCTCGTACCCCCTGGCACGGATGGTCCTGTCGAGGTACATGTAGGTGCTGTAGACCCCGACGTCGCCCAGGGTGACCATGGCGACGTTCTTGCCGGAGTCGAGTATGGTGCAGAGGCGGTCGATGCTCTCCGCCCTGCATTTCTTGCGGACCTCGTCGTCGGGATCCATCTTGAACAGAAGCTCCACGATCTCCTTGCCGGACAGGTCGACAGCGCCGCGGACGATTTCCAGTGCGGTGCCCTCCTCCCCGACCTTGCGGACGGGATAGGCGATGACGTCTGCGGTCTCAAGGAGTTCTTTGCCCCTTAGGGTGAGCAGTTTCGGGTCGCCGGGACCCGTTCCTATTCCGAAAAGTTTTCCTTTCATTTTTCTCACAAACCCTATATCATATTATGTGGGATGTTATATCCCACAGCCCGCTTATCTCAACCCCTCTTTAAAAACGTTGTTTTGTCATGGCCAAAAATTGCTATATTATGTAACCAATTCACAACGATATGGACAGACCGGAGACACCTCCGAAGACCGAACCGGCCCACGGGCACTCGACCGGACTGATCGAGACCGCGGCCCGCCTCAACAGGGACTACATCCCGTGGGACGACCTCAGGTCCAAGGAGGGGCTCGGACATCCGCCCGAGGACATCTGGAGGGCGATGAGCTCCCTCCGCCGCGCCACCCGCAGCACCGTCCACATCGGGAAGATCGCGTTTTCCTGGAACCTCACCCCGGCGATCATATCGAGGCTCCACAACATCGACATGGGGCACAGCGGCGGGAAGGTCACGGGGCACCGCCTCAACCGCCACACCCGCAAGACGTTCTCCGTCGACGCCACCATGGACGAGTCCGTGGCATCCGCGGTACTCGCCGGTGCACAGCTCCACGGGCCCGAGGCGAAGAAGTTCCTCAGGGAAGGACGTCCCCCCAGGAACGGCACGGAATCGCTCCTCGGCGGGACCTATTCGCTTATCGGATTGGCCCGCTCCAACGCCGATAAAGAGCTGGATCCCGACCTGCTCCTGATGTTCAACCGCGCCGTGTCAGGGCCGGGAGCCAGATACCGCGATTCCGATGATATCATCACAGCCGGGGAATCGCGCGAACCCCTGCTGACGCCGTTCCCCCGCAGGAAGATCCCCGGTGCCGTTGCCGACATGGCGGCCTTCGCCGCTGACGAATCGAACCATCCCCTCGTCCGCGCGTTCGCCCTCGAGTACATGGTCCTCCGGGTCGCGCCCTTCGCAGAGAACAACGGCCCCACCGCCCGCGCCGCGGCCTCGTGGTGCATGGCCCGCAACGGGTACGGGATCGACACCTTCCTCTCGATCTCCTCGGTACGCCGCTCTCGCTCCGCCAGGTACCGCAGGATGTTCGAGATATCCGAGGCCGAGGACGATGACATGACATACGCCGTGTCGTTCTGCCTCGAAGCGATGGAGGAGGCCATCTCAGCGTTCGTTTCGAACGCCGACAGGAGGTACCGCGAGAGCGCGGACCTCCTCGAGGGGCTCTCCGTCGCGGATTTGAATCTCAGGCAGAAGACGATACTCTCCGACATGATCCGCTCCCCGACCGGCCTGACCATCGGCGAGATCGCCGCCAAACACCAGGTCTCCTACCAGACAGCAAGGGCCGATCTGATACTCCTGGACAGGCGCGGACTGGCGAGGAAGGGCGGCCGGGAAGGGCACAGGGACACCTACGTCTATACCGGGTCGCCCAGGCCGTAACTTTATAACAACTTTATAACTTAATAAAAAGTATAAAGTTAAATTTAGGAGCCAGTAAACCAAAAACCCGAAGACAGGTTTAAATGATGTATGCCTCTATGGATTACCTATGGTTGATAGTGCCGAAGAGCCGGAATACATCATCGATGTCCGCGGCCTCGTCAAGAAGTTCGGGGAGAAGAACGCCCTGAACGGGATTGACCTCAAGGTCAGGAAGGGGGAGCTTTTCGCATTCCTCGGACCGAACGGAGCAGGCAAGACCACCGCCGTCAGGGCGATGTCCACCCTTACCGGCTTCGACGAGGGGACGATCATCATCGGAGGACACGACGTCGTCAAGGAACCCAAGGAGGCGAAGTACTGCATCGGAGTCATCCAGCAGCACATCAGCCTCGACAAGGACCTCACCGTGTGGGAGAACATGATGGCCCACGCGATGTATCAGCAGCTCCCCAAGGAGGAGAGGAAGAAACGCATCGACGAGCTCTCCGAGTACATCGGTCTCGGGGAGTACTACAAATCCAAGGTCAGCAGCCTGTCCGGAGGATGGCAGAAGAGGGTCGCCATCGTCTGCGCCCTCGTGCACCGCCCCCAGCTCCTGTTCCTGGACGAGCCCACCGTCGGACTCGACATCCAGGCCCGCAGGGGGCTCTGGGACCTCCTCAGGAGGCTCAACGACGACGGCATGACCATCTTCCTCACTACCCACTACATCGAGGAGGCGGAATCCCTCTGCCACCACGTGTGCTTCATCGAGAAGGGGAAGATCATCGCCGAGGGCACCCCCGAGGAACTCGCCTCCAAGGTGGGCAAGGTCACCGTGGAGTACTTCGGTCCCGACAGGAAGACGCAGTACAGGTACTTCGGCGACAAGGCCGAGGCCAACGCCTTCGTCGCGGGACTCGGGGAGGAATACAACGTCACCATCAGGGGCACGAACCTCGAGGACGCCTTCGTCGAGATGACCGGCAACAAGATCGGGGACAACGGATTCATGACAGTGGACGGCAAGAAGTCGTCCGGGTCATCCATGGGAGGGAAGCACTGATGTCGTTCTTCAGGGAGGTCTATTCGGTCGCCTGGGCGGATTTCCGCTTCCTCAGGCACAACATCCCCAACGTGATGATCTCGAGCGTCATGTCGCCCGTGCTCTACATGATCGCGTTCGGTTTCTGCCTGAACATGACGGACATCGAGGTGGGGGACACCACGGTCCCGTACCTCGCCTTCATGATTCCCGGTATCATCGCCATGTCCTCGCTGACTGGCTCATTCAGTTCCACATCCACCCGCATGAACGTTCAGAGACTGTATTACCGCAGTTTCGACGAGATGATGATGTGCCCCCTGTCGAACTCCTCGATAGTCATAGGCAAGGCCATGCTCGGGATGTTCAGGGGCCTGTTCAGCTGCATGCTGATGTTCCTCATCGGTTTCGCGCTTGCGAACGACAGCATCCACCTCACCCCGCTGTTCGTGGTGACCCTGCTGTGCTGCACGTTCACCTTCTCCCTGCTCGGGGAGACCTGCGCCCTGATGGTGAACTCCCACGCCGGGATGGCCACCTTCAGCTCGCTGGTCATCACCCCCATGACGTTCCTCTGCGGCACCTTCTTCAACGTCGCGAACCTGCCCGACTGGGCACAGGGCGTCCTCTACATCCTGCCCCTGACCGAGGCCAGCTCGTGCTTCAGGGCCGCGATCCTCGACATATCGTCGTTCCCGTACCCATTCTGGGCACTGGGAGTGATAATAGCGTTCGGCATCGCGTTCTTCCTGATCGACATGTACCTGCTGAAGAACAGGAAGGTCTGAGAAACACCAAGGCCGGGGGTCGCGGTACCACCGGCCGTATTTATTTTTGACGTAATTTTCTGCTACATATGCAGAGATTGTCAAGAATCTTGTAACAAGGGAACACGCGAACTATCCGTTTTCGCGTGCGTGCACGCATCTTTTTAATTAACTCCCGCAGATGCAATCACAAAAGTGGTATCATGAACAGCAAGATACTGATCGCAATCGCCGTAGCGGTCGTCGTTGCGGCCGCCGCATGCGCCGCGGTAGTGCTCACCAGGGACGGAGGGAACGATGACTCCGACTCCTCGGTACTGACCGTGAAAGAGCCGGGGACCTACTCCGGCGGGAGCTACGACACCGTCATCATCGCCCCGGAGGTGGGCGACGGCAACGTACTCCTCAAGAACACGAAGATCTCCAAAGAGCTCATCGTCAAGGGAGGCGGAAGCCATTCCGTCGTTCTGGAGGACTGTCAGGTCGACGGTACGACAACTGTCGAGAAGACCGACGGGGAAGCTCCGCGCATTGTCGCGAACAATACCCAGCTGTCCGACGTGAACGCCAAGACGGACGTCATCCTCGAGAGCAGCGGTACCGGGAGCTTCGAAAACGTTTCCGCGGAAGGTACCTCCGCGGTCACCGTCCAGGGCGAGGGGACCGTCGTCGAGAACGTCACCCTCGCCTCAGGGTCCAAGATAGAGGTCACCGACGGTACCGTCAACAACCTTAACGTCTCTGCTTAAGTTGGACAGTAGGGAAATGCGAATTCTGAGTTTTCAGCTTCTGCGGTCAAAGTTCAACAAGAAGAAGAGCCT
>SUSU01000024.1 GCA_015063225.1 Thermoplasmata archaeon
TTGATCCACAGGTCCGTTCCCACTGCCGTTTCATCGATCGTTCCGCGACTGGCTCATTCGATGGAGAGGGACCGGTCCGCCGGTGACGGACCGGAAGATGTTTCACGCCTGGTCGGTGAGATAATCGCTTATCCTGCAGGTCCTCTCCACCGGAAGGACGAATAACCTCCCGTCCCCGGGCCTGCCGGTTGACGCCGTCCTGCATACGCAGTCCACCACCGTATCGACGTCCTTGTCCTCGACGACGATCTCGAACTTCGTCTTCTCGATCTCGTCGACCACGAACTCGCCCGCACGATTCACGAACTTCAGACCCGCCTGGCGGCCGCGCCCGGTCACATGCGTGACGGTCATGCCGTTGAATCCGGCCTCGTGGATCGCATCCTTCACATCCTGGGCCTTCTCGGGGCGCACTATCGCAACAATCATCTTCACGCGCATCACCTCATATGCAATAGGCGGGTTCGCCGTGTTCGGCGATGTCCGCACCCACGACCTCTTCCTCCTCCGGCACCCTGACGCGCATTACGCGTCCGATGAGCCAGATGATCGCATAGGATACGAAGAAACAGTAGACCAGGGTGATCGCCACCGCGGCGATCTGTCCGACGAACAGGTCCGTGGCGCCGTAGAGCAGGCCGTCGTAGGCCCCGTACTCGGAGGTAGCGAACACCCCCGTCAGCAGAGCGCCCAATATCCCGCCGACACCGTGGACTGCAAAGACGTCGAGGGCGTCATCGAACCTCTTCATATCGTGGAACCTGCGGACGCTGAAGAAACAGATCACGCCGGCGAGCGCACCGAACACCAGACCCGTCCACAGCTCGACGTACCCTGCGGCGGGGGTAATCGCCACCATCCCGGCAATCGCCCCGGTTATGAGTCCGAGAGTAGTCACCCTGCCGGTGACCATGTACTGCACCACCGCCCAGGCCATCATGGCCGCGACGGCGGCGATGTTAGTCACGACTATCGCACGGGCGGCCTGACCGTCGGCGAACAGTCCGGACCCGCCGTTGAAGCCCATCCAGCCTATCCACAGGAGCATCGCTCCGAGATATGCCAGGGTGATGTTGTGGGCGCGCGACTTCCTGACGGAGTCGTTACGGACGCCCACGTAAAGCACGACGGCCGCGCCGGATATCCCCGCGCAGATGTGCACGACGGTACCGCCTGCGAAGTCCAGTACGGAGAACAGCTGGTCGAACAGCCCGCCGCCCCACACCCAATGGGCCATGGGGACGTAGACCAGCAGGGACCATAGCAGCAGGAACCAGCATACGGCCGGAAAACGAACCCTCTCGGCGAACGCCCCGACCATGAGCGCGGCCGTGAGCACCGCGAACATCATCTGGAACACAGCGAACTCCAGGTCGGAAATCGATCCTCCCGATGCGCTCTCGGCGACACCCTCCATGAAGAGTTCCGAGAGATCGCCGATCGCCATCCCGTCTCCGGAGAACGCGAGGGAATACCCGCAGATGAACCACACCAGGCCCATGATGCCGATGCACACCAGGGACTGGGCCATCAGCGAGGTCATGTTCTGCTTCCTCAGCATCCCTCCGTAGAAGAAGGTCACTCCCGGCACCATCATGAACACCAGGATCGACGAGATGAACACCCATGAAATGCTCCCGTCCGCTGCCGCATCACCCGCATCCGCGGACGAGGCGGGCATCATGCATACGATCGCGACCAGAACCGTCAACGCCGCCACTGCGGCCACCGCTCTTGTTCCGACAGACATCAGTTCACCCGGGGATTTTCCGTCCCCGTGACGGGGCCACTGCAGTATCGTATTTCAATTTGTCGCAAAAAATAGCGTTTTATTAGACAAATGTCTAATGGTTTGGTGTCGGCACGCGCACCGTTCAGAAATCCGCGATTCATTAGACAAATGTCTAATCGGGTAAATGACGGCACTGCCGATACGGGAGGAAAAAAGGAGAAAGAACGCGCCGCGGGGCGCGTAAGGGGTTTGATGACTGCGATCACTCGGACAGGCCGAGGTTGAGGAGGTCCTTCGCCTCACTCTCGTCCATCTCGAGGGCCTTGAGCATGTAGGAGAGCGCCTTCTTGGCGTACTTCACCCTGTTCTTGGGCTCGTCGAGGATCTCGCCGTACTCAGCGAGGACGTGGTTGTAGTACTCGATGGCGAACTCGGAGTACAGGGAGGCGGACATCGACTCGTCGATTTCGGCGGCCTCGTTGTACGCCTTCTCGGCCTCCTCGTACTTGCCGATGGAGATGCAGAAAAGACCGTACGCCTGATAGAAGTCGACGCGGGTGTCGTCGAGCTCCATGGCCTTCGTGTAGGCCGCGATGATGTCCTCGTCCTTGATACGGGCGCCGAACATCCCGCCGGCGTAGTTGGCGCACTCGGCGCGGAGGTACCATCCCTCGGCATCGTTCGGGTATTCGTCGGTGTATTTCTTGAAAGCGGTGAGGGCTGCCTTGAAATCGCCGGAGTCCATCTTCTTCATGGCGGCGTCGTATTTCTTCTGGGCAGCAGCATCCCTTTCGGGCATTCCGGATTCATCGGCCATGCGCGGTAATCCTGCTGAATGGTTAAAAGTCTTTATGGGGAGGGCGCAGAAAGCATTATCTACCTCTTTCAGCGGCAGGATTCGGCAACCAATTTTTAAGTCCGCTCCACGATACACGAACCATGAGTCTTACGACGGCATGGAACGACCATATGGGGAAGGAGGCCTCGAAGTACGACGTCTCCGAAATCCCCGTGCCGCATTTCGGACCCGTAGCGGTCGCGGACAAGCGCTGGATATGCAAGGAGAACGTATGCCACTGCTACGGGGCGACCTGGGGATGCCCTCCCGGCGTAGGTACGCCCGCGGAATGCGCATCGACCCTCAAGCTCTACCCCAAGTGCGCCCTGATAAGCAGGAGATACGCCATCTCCATCAAGGAGAGGAGCGCGATTGACAAGATGGCGTCCGACATGCAGAACACCCTGCGTTCCTTCGGCCACTACCTCAGGGGACTAGGGTACAAGGTCCTCCCCCTGGCGGACGGAGGATGCAACTACTGCGTGGAGTGCTCCTACCCCGAACCCTGCAAGGAACCGGATGACATCGTCCGCTCCATGGGCTCCTACGGCATCATGATAGGGGAGTACCTGGAGAACTGCGGCATAGCCGTTCCCTTCGAGGAGGATGCGGTCACCATCCGCTACCTGATGCTCTACGACGACTCCAACGTGAGATGACGTTTATTCGCGCGCGGACGCGATACCGTTATATGGGGTACGTCCGATTGGTCGGACGGTTTTCATATGGATAAGGAGACCGTGGTCCGTGTCGCCAGGACGGCGCACCTAGCATTGACTGACGAGGAGATCGAGCGTTTCAGCGCCGACCTCGGAGAGATTCTCGACTGGTTCAAGGTACTCGACGAGGCCCCCGGACACGAAGGTGTCGGCGTCAATCCCACCCCCGTATCGGACGTCATGCGCGACGACGAGCCCTCCCAGGAATACTCCCAGCCGGAACTCCTGAAGGACATGAAGACCTACGACCAGTACGTCAGGGGGCCGAAACTCGCATGATCGGCGAAGAGGCCCTTCCCAGACTGAAGGAGATCAACTCCAAGTACCAGATGTTCCGCGCCATGACCGATGACAAGGACATCGGTGATTCCAAGTTCCTGTTCTCCGCGAAGGACAACCTCACCTCCATGGACATGGAGACCTGCTCCGGATCGAAGATACTCGAGGGCTACCACCCCGTCTTCGACGCCACCCCCATCGCCAACATGAGGAAGGCCGGCGGGAAGCTCATCGGCAAGACCAATATGGACGAGTTCGGTTTCGGTACCTTCAGCACCAACTCCGCCTTCGGGATCCCCAGGAACCCCTTCGATACCAACAGGTCCTGCGGCGGTTCCTCCGGAGGTTCCGCTTGTGCGGCGGCGGTCATCGAGGACCATGTATCCATCGGTGTGTCCACCGGCGGATCCGTCGCCTGCCCCGCATCGTTCTGCGGGACGTACGGGATAGTCCCCACCTACGGCCGCGTGTCCCGTTACGGGCTCATCGACTACGGCAACTCCCTCGACAAGCCCGGGCTCCTCTCGGTGGACCCGAAGAAGCTCAGGGAGTACCTCCCGGTCATCTCCGGCAAGGACCCGCACGACGCGACATCCATGTGCCAGCCTGACCTCGACCTCAACTCGGACAGGATCAAATCCGTGGCCGTCCCCAAGCAGGCGCTCGAGGGTGTCTCCGACGACGTCACCAAGGCTTTCAACGATGCCCTGGAGATCCTGAAGGGGTCCGGCATCGACATCGAGTACGTGGACATGCCCGAACTGAAGTACGCCATGCCCGCATACTACATCCTCGCCACCTCCGAGGCCTCCACCAACCTCGCCCGCTACGTCGGCATGAGGTACGGCCGCCAGGACGGCGACATGTCCAAGAGGTTCGACGACTACTTCACCGAGGTCCGCACCGGCGGTTTCGGAGTGGAAGCGAAGAGGAGGATACTCCTCGGGACCTACACCCGCATGGAAGGATTCCGCGACCGTTACTACGCCAAGGCCCTCCAAGTCAGGCTCGGCGTCATCGAGGCGTACAAGAAAGTATTCGCGAACCACGACGCCGTCCTCACCCCCACCATGCCCTTCACATCCCCGAAGTTCTCCGACATCGACAAGATGACCCCCGTGCAGAACTATCAGGCGGATTTCCTCACGGTCCCCACCAACCTCTCGGGCACCCCCCACCTGAACTGCCCCTGCGGTTACGATGCCGACGGAATGCCCGTCGGCATGCAGTTCGTCACCGACCACTGGAAGGAGAACCTCCTCGTCAACATGGCGGAGGACTGGGACAGGATGTTCGAGGTCCGCAGAGCGGAGGTGAGCCTGTGAAGATCGGATTGGAAATCCACGTACAGCTCCCCACCAGGAGCAAGATGTTCTGCTCCTGCCCCACCACGGACGCCCCCGCACCCAACTACCACGTCTGCCCCGTCTGCCTCGGCATGCCCGGCGCCAAGCCCGTGCTGAACCGCCAGGCGATGGTGTACGGAATCATGCTCGCCAAGATGCTCGGCTGCACCGTCGCCGACACCACATGGTTCTCCAGGAAGACCTACTTCTATCCGGACATGTCCAAGAGCGTGCAGATCACGCAGTACGACCACCCCATCGGAGAGAAGGGAGTGGTGTACCTCGGGGCCAAGAAGAAACCCATCCGCATCACGAGGATCCACCTCGAGGAGGACCCCGGGAAGACCAAGAGGACCGCCGACCACTTCGCCCTCGTGGACTACAACAGGTCCGGCATCCCCCTCGCCGAAATCGTCACCGAACCCGACCTCGCCACCCCCGCGGAGGCTAGGGAGTTCCTCGGACAGCTCATCCAGGACATCAGGCACACCATCGACCTTCCCGAGGACGGCGAGAGGAGCATCCGCTGCGACTGCAACATCTCCGTCGGAAGGGAGAGGGTCGAGGTCAAGAACGTCACCGGAATGAAGAACGCCGAGAGGGCCCTGACCTACGAGATGATCCGCCAGACCAAGATCCTCAAGGCCGGCGGGAAGATTGAGAGGGAGACCCGCGCCTTCGACGAGACCCGCGGAATCACCTACACCGCCCGTAAGAAGGAGTTCGAGGCGGACTACGGTTACATCGATGAGCCAGATCTGGGGATTTTCCACATCGGGGAACTCGCTTCCACCATCAGGATCAAGGAATCCCCGGCCAACATGGCCGCCAGGATCGCCGACCAGTACGGCATCGACCAGAAGGCAGCCAAGCAGCTTGTCTCCACCTCCGTGGAGCTCGCCTCATTCTTCGAGGACGTTGCCAAGCAGTACGGCACCGAGAACGCCGTCAAATGGGTCGGAGGCCCCGTGACCGCCAACTGGAAGACCATGACCGAGGCCGGACGTTCCCCCAGACCCGTCCTGGACATCATCGGGAGGTTCGCAAAGGGCGAAATCACCGACACCGAGGCGGGAATCAAGATCAAGAGCGCCATGACCGGCGTGGATGCGAAGGCCGCCGCCCAGAGTTCGGGAGACCTCGACAACCTCATCAAAGGGTTCCTCGACGAGAACCCCGGCATCGTGGACGACTACCGCAAGAACGAGAAGGCCGCCAACCGCGTCATCGGCTTCGTGCTGAAGCAGACCGGCGGCAAGTACACCTCGGCCGAAGTGGTGGACGCCGCGAAGAGGCTCATCTCCGAGCGTCTCTGAAACACATTCAAAGGGGCCGCAAGGCCCCTCCTCTTTTATCCCACACCTTCAGTACCAGACCTTCCTGGCTCCCTTGATGAGGAGGATGATGAAGATGGGCCCTCCGATGATCGAGGTGATGACACCGACGGGCAGTCCGGAGACCACGGTCTTGGTGACGAGGTCGCAGCACACCAGGATGACGGCGCCGCATGCAGCCGAGCAGGGCAGGAGGTATTTCATGTTCGAACCCACGAACATGCGCGCCACGTGGGGAGCCACGAGTCCCATGAACCCGATGGTACCCGTGACTCCGACGATGAGGGCCGTCAGGGTGGCCATGAGACCGAGGCAGATTATGCGAACGATCTTGGTGTTAACTCCCATCGACTTCGCGCTCTTGTCGCCCGCGGTCATGATGGTGACGTCCTTGGCGAAGTGGAACAGCAGAACGGAGCACACGGTGGTGGACGCGACGATCAGGGGGACGTTATCCCAGCTGTCCTGCGCCACGGTACCGACGTTCCACATGTACAGCTGCTCGACCGCATCCGGATCCGCAGAGAGGGTCATCAGCGAGGTGGATGCCCTGAAGACGTACATGATGGCGACACCGGCGAGGATCATCGTGGTCGGCGTGATGCTCTTCTTCTTGGATATCGCGATGATGGCGATGGTCGGGATGAATGCGAAGAGGACGGCGTTCGTGCTTAGAGCCAGTTGGTAGTTCCCGGTGGGGATCAGCTGGAATCCAAGCATGATGAAGAGGGCCGCTCCGAAGGACGCCCCCGAGGCCACACCCGTGGTGTACGGATCGGCGAGGGGGTTCCTCATGAGCGACTGCATGACGCATCCGCCCACGGCGAGGCCGGCACCGGCGAACACAGCTACGATGGCGCGGGGCGTGAAATAATCCCAGATGATGAGATCGTAGTAGTACACCCCGTACTCCGAACCGTGCAGGTGGTCCATCAGGACATCGAAGGCCACGGGTATGGACAGACCGCTGAACCTCGTGCACAGGATGGAGACGAAGGCCACGACGGACGCGACGGCGAAGAGCACTATGGTGAGGGTGTAGTTCCGGCGCGCGGTCGAGACGTATTTCTCCTCCATCGGGAAGGTACCCTCGTCGACTATGTCCAACTGCATCAGAGGGCCTCCCCGTAGTTGCGTTTCCTCTTGAGGATGATGTACAGGAAGATCGGGGCACCGATGATCGATGCGATGAGGCCCACGCGGAGCTCCTCCGGAGCGATGGCCGTACGGGATATGATGTCGGCGACCTGGAGGAACAGCGCCCCCGCCAGCATGGACACCGGGATGAGATACTTGTTGTCCCCTCCGATGATCAGACGGATCATATGGGGCGCCACGAGTCCGACGAAACCGATGATGCCGACGAAACTGACGACGGCCGCCACGGTGACGGACACGATGATCATGGTGAGGGTCCTGAACGTTTTAACATCGAGCCCCAGACTAGTCGCGCTGTCATCGCCGAGAGAAAGAAGGTTCAGCTTGTTGCTGGTGATGATGAGGTAGACTGAACAGACGATTACCACCACGGTGGGGATGACGAGGTTGTCCCAGACGACCTTGTCGAGACTACCTATCTGCCACAGGTACGCGTTCTTGAGGGTATCGGCGTCGGTGGTGACCATCAGCATGGCCTCCATACCGCTGAATATGTACGATAACGCGACACCGATGAGGATGGACGTGGCGGGGGTGAGACGCACCACCGTGGAGAGCATGATGATTATGACCGCGGGGATGAGACCGCAGATGAATGCTGAAACGACGAGACCTGCGGAGGATGCGACGGTGGCCGCGCTGGCGCCCATGACGATGGATGCGACGGCCCCGAAACACGCACCGTCGGAGATACCGACGGTGTACGGATCCGCGAGGGGATTATTCATGAGACTCTGCATCGCCACACCGCAGATCGCTAGACTGGCACCTGCGACAATCGCCATCACGACGCGGGGAACATACATCTTCCACAGAATATAATCCTCCATCCATTCAGGAGATTCCTTATCGTAAGTAGTTCCGAAGATATGATTGAAGACGTATGATATGCAATCGGCGAAGCCGATGTCCATACCGTTGAACGAAAGGGCGTAGAACGTGAATACGAATAGAAGGACCGACAGGCCGATGATGAGCAGGATCTTGCGGAAACGGTAGGCCATATAGGTCTCTTCGATACCGTTCTCCTCTGCGACCATCGTATCTACTGCCGGCGGTTCTGTTCCTTCCATGTCCGCACGCTCACTGCATGGTCTCCGGGCCGCTGTCGAAAACACCGTGGTTCTCGACGACGCCCATCTCGCCACCCTCATCGGGGTCGAACTCGTAATCCTTGACCATCATGAAGGGACGGCCGTCGGAGATGATGACCTCGGAGTCGACGTTGTAGACCTCCTTCACGTTCTCGGCGGTGATGACGTCGATGGGTTTGCCGACGGCGAAGATCTGCCCCTTCGACATCATGATGATGTTATCGGAATACTTCGCGGCAATGTTGAGGTCGTGGCTGATCATTATGACCATGAGCCCGTTCCTGACGGCCAGCTGCTTGAGCAGCCTTATGACGTCCATCTGGTGCCTGATATCCAGATTGGCAGTCGGTTCGTCGAGGAGCAGGATCTCGGGCTCCTGAGCGAGCCCGCGTGCGAGCATGACCCTCTGGTGCTGTCCCGCGGAAAGCTCGTTGAAGGGCCTCATGGCGAGATGGGTGATATCCATCATCTCCATGACCTTCTTCGCGACGAGCAGGTCCTGATGGAGGGACTTCCACTTGCGGTGGGGGTTCCTGCCCATCAGGATGGTATCCACGACGGTCATGGGGAAGGTGTCCGACGAGGTGTACGGCACATACCCTATCTTACGGGCCAGCTCCTTGATCTCGTACTCCTTCACCTCCTTGCCGTCCACCATCACGGTACCGGCGACGGGGGAGAGAATCTTGTTCATGCAGTGGATCAGGGTGGATTTCCCCACACCGTTCGGGCCGATGATGGAGACCAGCTGCGGCTCGCGGATATTGAGGGAGATCCCCTTGAGGATGACGGCCTCCTCCGAGTAGGAGTAGAGGAGGTCGTCGGTGTTTATCTCAGGCATTTCAGTCCTTCCCGGTACTTTCTCACTTGAGGAACTCTTTGAGTTCTGCGGTGTTCCAGAACACCTTGTAATCGTCGACGTCGAGGTCGCTGTTGTCGACGAACTTGTCGACGTAATCCTGGAACACGCTCATGTACCATCCGGCCTCGAAGGTATCGGGGTACATGATGGTGGCCATGTAGGCGATCCTCACGGGCAGGGGGACGGCACCGTTGATCAGGTAGTAGTGCTCGCTCTTATAGGCGGCGGTCTTGTCGAAGTAGTGGACGTAACCGCTGATCTCGGTCTTGGTGGGCGTGTCCCCGTAGGTCATGGACTTGAAGTGGAACAGGTTGTTCGGGTTGTATTTCTCCTCGAACAGCCACTGGTCCTCGGCGGGGTCGAACTTCCTGGTCTTGTCCGGCCAGTCGGCGATGTTCTTTCCGCCGGCGAGCTCGGTGGCGTTGAAGTAGTCGGACTCGTAACCGCTGACGGAGTTGCTCATGGTGATGCACATGACGGTCTCGGTCCCCATCTTGTCGCCCAGTTTGGTGCTGATGGTGTCGACGACGTTGTCGAGAAGCGAGATGAACGATTTGGCCTGGGCCTCGGAACCGATGAGGATGCCGAGGGTGGCGGCCGCCTTCTTCAGGGACACGTAGTTGTCCGCAGAGAACTGGAGGACATCGACCCCCATGTCCTTGAAGGTGCTGCGCCCGGCCTCGTTGGCGTAGCCGGAGGTACCGGCATCCTCGATGAGGGCGAGGGAGTAAGTGCCGGCCCTCTTGCCAAGTTCGGACCAGTCCGCGTGAGTGGCGCCGGTGGTGACCTTGGCGATGGCACCGCTCTCCCTGGCCTCGTAGAGCTTCTTGTCGAGGACGGGGCTGATGTAATCGTTGGTGGCATTGGCGGCGAGGTGGGGCTCCATGTCGAGGACCTCGATGAGGACCCTCATGTTGGTTCCGCCGGCGGCGAAGATTCCCTTGAGGGGATACTCGACCTTGCTGATGCCGCCGATGGTGTCCATGACGTAGAGCTGGACCTTGTCACCGTCGATGAACTGCTGGACGATGGAATAGTCGGCCTCGTTGACCTCGTTGTCCCTGTTCGCATCGGCGAGGGGGTAGTCCTTGAGGACCTTGTTTCCGTCCATAATGTCCTGGATAATCTGGAGGTCGGAAGAGTTGATCTCGGCATCGCCGTTGGCGTTCCCGTAGACCAGCCCGAGGGCGTCTATATCCTCGGTGGATTTGGAACCGCCGTTGTTTCCGAGCAGTACGAACGCGCCCGCGCCGGCAACGGCGACGACCGCGACGACCGCGATTATCATTATTTTCATATCGGCCATATTATCAAGCCTCGATAGGGTAGTATATGTCAGAGAAGGCGTCGTGGAACGCCTTGATGATCGTGACCGCCGCCGCATCGTGATCCTGGTCGTATCCGAGGAAGATGTACGGACTCGCGTCCGAACCCACGGTGCAGGATGCGTCGATGAGGACGTTGCCTACATATGTCACGAACTTGAGGCACCCGATGCCCGAGTTGTCCTTGGCATACATGATTCCATAGTACGTCACACCGTCAATCGCGGTGGTGATCTTCACGTAACGGCATCCGGCCGACTCCGAACCTAGGGCGATCGTCCCCTCGTAATCGGAAAGGGCGACCACCGCATCGTTGTAGGCGGAGGCTATCGCGTTCTCGTAGGTCACGTAGATGTATTCGGTATGGGGGGTGTTGCTGCCGTTCTTGTAGGTGTAAGCGAAAGTAGCGGACGTCTTATCTGACTCGGTGACGGTCAGGGTGCTGGCCGGCATCTGGGAGGATTTATTGTTACCGGTCATGGCACCGTAGTCCTCGGTCCATATCTCGGAGAAGTCCCCGGCAGCGGCGCCGACATTGACCTCTCCGTTGGCGGACTCCGATCCGTGCTCACGGATGGCGCTGATTATCGTTTTGAGGAAGTTCTCCAACAGACCGCTCTGTGATGCAGAGGGGGCACGGAGATAGAGATAGTCCTGATATTCAGAAGCGGATGATGCGCTTTCAGATTTGAACCAGGATGTCCCGGGGCTGGTTCCGTCCACGAGGACATCGTCGACCTTCATGACGAACTTCATCGACAGCGCGGTGGAGTTGGTGTATCCGACGGCAGAGAACTCTATTCCGTCGAACTCGTAGTCCAGCTGGTTGAAGACATTGCCCATTCCGGCGGCCTTACCCACATAGGTGGAGAGTTTGGTGAGCGCCGCCTCATAGGCTGCGTCGATGTCCTCCTCCTTGGTGAGGACGACCTGACCGTGTCCGGGCCTGCCGTTGTTGAGGGTGAGGTTCTGCTCGATCGTGGCGGACGTGCTCTTGGAACCGTCCGAGACGGTCCATGTGACATGCATATCCTCCTTCTCGTTCGGATTCACGAAATTCTCGACGAACCATTCCGCGGAGGTTGCGAGGCTGGTCTCGACGTTGTAGATCCTGCCGTACTCATCGAGTGTAGAGAAGGCGGTGACCAGGGCGACGAGCTCGGGCTCGGCCTTTGCCTGGGTTCCGGAGAGGGGCATGTAGGGATATGCGTACTTCTTGGACTCCTTGGTCGCCTCGTAGTCGGGGGCCACGTCGTAGAAGGGTGCGAGGCATCCGTCGATGAGGATGTTGCCGGAGGTAAGCACGAACCTGGCCGCGCTGACGCCGGATCCCCAGTAAACCACGGCGACGCAGTCGGTGTCCCCGATGGCCTTGTTGTACAGCGAGTATTTGGCATCGCCCATGATGGCGACCTGGCCGACGTAGCTCTTGATGAGGTCGGAAGCGGTGACAAAGGCACCGTCGATGTCCTCCTCGTAGGTGATGTGGTAGATTACCGCGCGGGTAGCATTGTTAGCATTGACATAGGTGTGCCTGAGGTAGGCCTCGGAGGCCGTGGCGCCCTCGAGTATGTCCCACACGCCGGAATCCTTGGGCTCATCGTAGAGCTCATCGATGAAGGTCTGGGCGCAGATACGGACGTCGTTGGTGTATTCGCTGGAGGGCGGGAGGTAGATGTTGACCCCGAACGCCTTGAGCGCGGCGTTGAACAGGATCATCGCGTCCTCGTTGGTCGCATCGGCGGCGGAGGAGTAAGTAGAAGCGGAATCGTCGGTGTTGGTGAGGAAGTACGAATCGGTGTAAGCGGTGAAATAGACGTTAAGGGCACCGTCGGTGTTGGTGACGAACATCGCGGCGTTCTCGTACCCCAGGGTGGTGACCTTCTTGGCCCCGGTGGCGGCGATGGCATCGACCGCGGCGGCGAAGAGGTCGGCGGAACCGGAATCTACCCTCCAGGTGATGGTGCCGTTGCCAGTGACGGTCGCAAGGGCCTCACCGGACTCGCCCGAATTGAAGGTGCCGTACACTCCGTTGTATGATTTGAGGAAGGTCGCTGCACAATTTGCGGCGTTTCCGACGGCGATGTTGTCCGAGACGCCGATCGACGCGAGTGCGGACACGAGCACGCCTCTGATGTCCTCATCGGAAGCGATCTTGCCGTCGATGATGATTCCCCCGAACTTGTCGAGGACCATGGAATCGTCAAAGGAGGCGGCATAGACGAGCTGCTCCCCGTTCAGGGCTACGAAGTAGAGCATGGTCATGGTGAAGGTGCTCGATACGTCCGCCTTGTAGACGAGGATGCTGTCGTAACCGTCGATTGCTACCTGGACGGGCTTCGCGCCCATGACGTCCTGACCCGCCTTGATGGAAGCGGACATGGCGTTGAACCTCTCGGAAGCGGCGGCAGGCTGGGAAACCTCCCACTTTATGACGTTCTCGGGGACCATGGGGAAATCGGTCTCGCAGAATACGGCGGCCTTGGCGACGGTCGCTCCGGAAACGGCGGCGAAGGAACCGAATTCTCCATCGTAGGAGAAAGCCTCGGAATCGAGCGCCGCTGAGGAGTGGGTGATGGATATCTCGAACGAAGCGTCGCCCTTGGCGGGGGTGGTGTCGGTCAGTCCGATCCATCCGCAGAAATAGTCCCCCTCATCAAGAACCGGCGAGTAAGTCGAAGCGGGGATGAATGCCCCATAGGGGACCTTTTTAGTATCGACGGTGAGCCCGCCGTCGGTGAATGTGATGGTGCAAACCTGTTCCGAAAGGACGGCGAAGAGGGAGAAGTGGGTGGTGGAGAAAGTGACCTTGCCGTTGGAATACGATGCCTCGAACTTCTCGAGATCGCCGTTGACGATGCAAGCTACATAGACCTTGCTGGTGTCCTCTCCGGGACCGGGGGTGTAGGGGAGGGTCACGGTGGCGGTCCCCTCACCGAAGGTCTTGTTGGTGCCGAAGGAGATCTCGTAGACGGGCATGTCTCCGACAGCTGCCCTGTCGGCTTCCGAAAGAGTGTTATGATCCACGACGCTCGTCTTGAAAGTCCCGGCGGACTTGAGGGCGAGGATTGCATCGCTGTTGAACTGCACGGACGCAGTATCGTTGGACATGTCTAAGACCGTCGAGGAATCGCTCTTGGCCTTAGATTTGAGGTCCTCGAGATCCGATGCGGTGATGACATCCGACATATCGACATCGGGATTTGATTTGCTTTCCTTGCTATTGTCGTCCATATTGAGAACTACGACGCATGCGACCACTGCGACCGCGACGATACAAACGATAGCGAGGATTATCTTTGAATTAGGCATGGTATTCACCATCGTACGAATAATCCAAGTTAATCTCTTGCCATATAATAAGTAACCCCAGGTTGGATACGCGGGATTCACTTTTCATCCAGAATGTAAAAAAGGCGAAAAAGCCTGGCTCAGACATATGAGCCAGGCATGGGAATGGGTTTACTCGTCGGGGTTGAATTCCTCGACATCCTCGATGTCGAAGTCGCCGGCCATGGAGATGATCTGGAGTTCCTGTAATTTTTCGTCATCAACCACGGAGGGCGAACCATCCAGCAGGGACACGGCCTTCTTGTTCTTGGGGAAGGCGATGACCTCGCGGATGGTGTCCTTTCCGAGGAGGATGGCCACCAGCCTGTCGACCCCGATGGCGATTCCGCCGTGGGGCGGGGCGCCGTAGGACAGGGCCTCGACGAAGTATCCGAACTTCTCCTCGATCTGCTCGTCGGTGAGCCCGAGCTTGCGGAAGACCTCGCACTGCATCTCGTAGGTGTGGATACGCTCGGAACCGGATCCGAGCTCGTTTCCGTTCAGGCAGAGGTCGAAGCACGCGCCTCCGCAGTTGGGGTCGTCGAGGTCACCGGTGGGCAGGACGAACGGGTGGTGGAACGCGTCGTACTTGCCGGAGACGGGGTCGATCTCGAACATGGGGCACTGGTCCATCCAGAAGAACTGGAAGACGTCGTCAGGTACCATTCCGAGGTCCTCGGCGATCTTCTTCCTGAGCAGTCCTCCGCCCTCGTAGGTGGCCTTCCAGGGGCCGGCGATGAGGAAGCAGAGGTCCCCCTCCTCGGCACCCAGCGCGACGCGAATGTTCTCGAGGATCTCGGGGGTGAAGTACTTGGTGATGTTGGAGGTGAGGACACCGTTCTCGCAGCGCATCCAGGTGAGACCTCCGAGGCCGCACTTCTTGGCGTATTTGATGTAACGGTCGACCTCGTTCCTGCCGACCTCCCCGAACTCCTTCTTCACGCAGAGGCCGGCGACGATGCCGCCCTCGCCGAGGATGGTCTGGAAGATCTTGTAGGGGACGTCGCGGACGATGTCCGTGAGGGTGGTGAACTCGAGGCCGTAGCGCATATCGGGCTTGTCGGATCCGAACCTCTCCATGGCATCCCTGTACCCGATGTGGGGGAAGGGGGCCTGGAGGTCGGTGCCGTAGAGGCCCTTCCAGATGTAGCAGACCATGCCCTCGATCATATCCTGGATGTCCTTGGAGTCGACGAAGGACATCTCCATGTCGAGCTGGGTGAACTCGGGCTGCCTGTCCTTGCGCGAATCCTCGTCGCGGAAGCACCTGGCGACCTGGTAGTAGCGGTCCATACCGCCCATCATCAGCATCTGCTTGAACTGCTGGGGGGACTGGGGCAGGGCGTAGAAGGTCCCCGGGTGGACACGGGAGGGGATGATGTAGTCGCGGGCGCCCTCGGGGGTGGAGCGTCCGAGCATGGGGGTCTCGATCTCCAGGAATCCCTGGCTCTCCAGATAGACGCGGGCGAGGTGGACGAGCTTGGAGCGGAACTCCATGGTCCTGATCATCTCGGTACGGCGGAGGTCGAGGTAGCGGTACTTCATGCGGGTGTCCTCGTCGGGGAGCACACCCTCCTTCTGGTCGCCGATCTCGAAGGGCGGGGTCTTGGCCTTGGAGAGGAGCTCGGCGTGGGTGATGAGGACCTCGATCTCGCCGGTGGGGTTGGACTCCACGGCGGTGCCCTCGACCCTGGCGCGGACCTTCCCCTGGATTAGGATGACGGATTCGCGGGAGAAGGTGTCCATGGCCGCGATGATGGCGTCCTTGTCGATGCCTGCGGGGACGTCCTCGGGGTCGTAGACCACCTGGGTGATGCCGTACCTGTCCGCGAGGTCGATGAATCTGAGTTGTCCGTGGTCCCTAGAGAACCTAACCCAGCCCTCCAGGCAAACGTCTTTTCCGATATCGGAGGCCCTGAGCTCTCCGCATGTTGCTGTTCTCCTCATGGTGTCCACCTGAGATGATATGCCGCGGACTAAATGCCGCTCATAAATAAATGCGCGCACGGGTGAGAATCCACACGAGCGTACGCGGAAACGGGAAAGAACGCCTCGAAATCCCCTTTCCGGGATATGAGCCAGATTCCGGGAATCACTGACCGTCGGTCAGCTTGGGGACGAAATCGTCGGGGGATTTCACCACATCGAGGATGATGCTGGTGTTGGACTTGCTGACGGTGGGCAGCGCGCCGATCCTCTTGATGGCGGCGTAGAAGGCCTCCCTGTCCTCGCAGGCCACGATGACGATGGCGTCGGCCTCGCCGGTGACGTCGTACACGGCCACGACCTCGTCGAAGGACGCGAGGTCCTTCTCGGCGGCGACGACATCCTCGGAGTAGATCTGCACGACACCCATGTAGTCGAACCCCATGGTGAAGTAGTCGATCTTGGCGCGGAAACCGTTGATCACGCCCTTCTCCTCGAGGGCCTTGAGCCTCTGGATGAGTGTGGAGGGGTGGATGCCCAGCTGGATGGCCATCTGCCTGTACGAGCCCTGGCTGGAAGTGCAGACCATCTCGATGATGCGTCTGTCGAGCTGGTCGAACTGCTTCAGGTCACCCATATGTTCACCGGATGGGGGATTGCTAAGCGAATACTTATAAAAAAGGGTTGAAGTCGGGTATCCATGGCAGACGAGGTTTTCAGACACGACGGATACCTCTCGGAATTCGAGGCAGGCATAGTCTCCGTTGACGGGGACAAGGTCATCATGGACTGCACGGGTTTCTATCCCGGGGGCGGAGGTCAGGTCTGCGACACCGGGACCATCAACGGTTTCCGCGTCACCGATGTCCACTATGAAGGAAAGGAGATCGTCCACATCGTCCCCGGGAACGACCTCGAACCCGGCATCAGGGCATGGTGCAGCCTCGACTGGGACCGCCGTTTCGACCTCATGATGGGGCACACCGCCGAGCACCTGCTGTTCTGCTCGCTGCACAGGCTCGACCCCGAACTCGAGATCACCAAGATATTCATCGGCCCCGAGGAGAAGTACGTCATCGTCAACCACGACCTCCCCTGGAGCCTCATCAGGGATGCGGTGCAGTTCGCCAACGACCGCATCGTCGACAACCTCCCCGTGAGGAAGACCACCATGAGCCGCGACGACCCCGAACTGGAGAAGGTCAGGATCAAGCTCGAGCGCATCGGCGAGGACGAGGAGATATCCGTCGTCTCGATCGGCGACATCGATTACTCCGCATGTTCCGGCGTGCACGTCATGGAGACCTCCGAGATCGAGATGATCATGGTGGACAGGAAGGTTTCCGCAGGGAAGGACGGTTTCGCCATCCACTTCAAGGTCGGGAAGGCCGCCAGGGATTCCGCGGCCGACCTCGCCAACCTCTGCCTCCAGGTGATTGACGAGTGTTCGAGCAAGCCTCAGGACATACTCCGCACCGTGGCGAACATGAAGAAGGACCTCGCCGCGGCCGCCGAGGCCTCCAAGGGCGCCGCCAAACAGGCCATCGCCTCCCTCGTACCCGAGGACATCAACGGGACAAAGGTCTACCACGGCGTATTCCCCGGCGCGGACCGCAAGACCGTCACCGAGGGTGCCGACAGGTTCGCGGCCGAAGGCGGAGTATGTGCGTTCATATCCACCGGCGACAGCGTGTCGGTCATACTCGCATCTGGCTCATCCAAGGTCGACTGCAAGGTCATCCTCGGCGAGTGCCTCGCCAAGTACGGCGGGAGGGGCGGCGGAAAGCCCGCCCTCGCCCAGGGAGGCATCCCCGATCCCGCGGCTGCGGAGAAGCTCATGCAGGACATGCTGTCCGCTGTGCGCTCCCGCCTCTGACCGGGATCACTCGTCCTTCTTCTCTTCGGATGCGGATTCGTCCGCCACGGACGCATATGTGACCGGTGCGGGTTCCTGGACGGGCTCCTGCCTGATTTCTTCCTGTGCGGGAGTATCCACCTGTGCTCCGTCCGAGGACTTGGAACCGACATGGGGCAGAGGCATCTTAAGTCCCTTCAGCGGAGGGAGCCCTCCCTTCTGGAAGAACAGGAACGCGAACACGCCGACAGCGGCGACCACTATGATCACGGCGATTGCCCATAGGGGGAATCCTCCGTTATCGGAGGGACCGCCGGAGGACGAGAACCCGATGTAGTAGGTCGAGAGGTGCCCGGTGGAGAACGTGACCTTCCCGTCGGCATAGCTGCAGCCGATCGTCTCGGATACCTTCCCGTCCTTAACGCAGAACACGCGCAGGTCGTCCGCGGACTTCCCGTCGGGAAGGACATACGGCAGGGTGACGGTCATCTTCCCGTCGCCGAAGTCGGTGTTCGAACCGAAGGAGATGTCGTAGACGGGATTATCCCCGACGAGCTCCTTCGTGGCGTCGTCCAGGGAATCCTTGGATATCTGGCTCACGGTAAGGGTAGCGTTGCTGATGGCGAGGTTCTGGATTGCGGAACTGTCGAACGAAGCAGAGGCTCCTCCGGACAGATTGACGCTGAATGTGGTCGAGGAATCCAAATCCGCGCTCTGACGGGCATAAGCGATGTCAGACGCTTTCACGTTGATCGAACCTGCATCCGCGGCAATCGTAATGGCCGTACCGTCAACAACTAGTGAATCACTGACGAGCGTCATCCTCCCATCGATATCTATGAACGTGTGCCCCTTCAGAGTTATCACGCTCTTGGCCATCGAGTATTCCGACCCGTACTCGTAGAACGCCTTCCCGATTATATCTGTGCCCAGAGAAGCGAGGGCACTGCTGAAATGGATGTACGTTATCGTGTTGGTGCCCATGAACGCTTGATTACCGATGCTGGTGACGGTATCGGGCATCCTGAATGCATTCAGATGGGAACAGGACT
>SUSU01000025.1 GCA_015063225.1 Thermoplasmata archaeon
TCTTGCGAGATTGCCCGGACAGCAACGGAAACGCTATCAATGGTATCGGATTACCCTGTATCGCTCGTGCTGTTCGGACGGTTTACGCAATACTCTTGAACGCGCGAGCTCAATTTTAATTGGGCGGTCTTCTCTTATCTTAAACGACGGTTCTCCACACACTTTTATCGATATGAAACCGTTAATTGCGAAAAATCAAAATATCGCAATTAGTGAAAACGATAATTGCCAAAACGCAATTAACCTTGAGTTTGACATTTAGCAGACCTAAAGCTCGGGGTTTGACGAGAAAAACAGGTCTTGTGCAGGTAGCATTCCTGCCCCTTCTGCGGTTTCACCGCAGACAGGGACGTAAACGCCGCGAGGAACATCCTGCGGCGTGCCCTCTCTGAAGTCACCGGGATGGACCGGCCATCCCCGTCCCCCGTCTGAGGGGAGGAAAAGCCGGGCGCCGGCCACGATGCACCGGCACGCAGTGTGCCAGTATCTGTGATATCTGGCAAACTCAGGTTAGAAAGTTGTAAAAAGGGAGGGCACTCAGAAGTGACCTGTCCAGTCAAGACGTATCGAATAGAGTAGACCGAAGGTTTGTAACGAGACAAAGTACGGATATCGAAGGATGACCGCAGTACGAAGACTGCGTAAGTGGTTTGAAAGTATTTCGGATCACTCGATCTTCAGTATGACCCTATCCGCGGCAGGTTCGCTGTTGGCCTTGATACCGAAGTTCTTCACTAAGACGTTGGTGACACCCGGGGATAGGAATACCGGAAGCCTCGGACCGAGCATGATGTCCTTGACACCGAGTTTCAGCAGGACCAAGAGTACAAGCACGGCCTTCTGCTCATACCAGGATATGTTAAACGATAAAGGCAATCCGTTGATATCGGTACCAAAGGCTTCGGCCAGAGCGTTGGCGATAACTACGAGGGAGTAGCAATCGTTGCACTGACCCGCATCGATGATCCTCGGTATACCTCCGATATCCCCGAGGTCCAGCTTGTTGTATCTGTATTTGGCGCATCCTGCGGTGAGGATGACGGTGTCCCTCGGAAGCTCCTGGGCGAATCTGGTGTAGTAGTCCCTGGACCTCTCCCTTCCGTCGCATCCGGCCATAACCACAAATCTCTTGATGTCCCCAGCCTTGACCGCATCGATGATATTTCCTGCCAAGGCAAGGGTCTGATCGTGAGCGAAACCTATGGTAAGGATACGATCATCGATCTCTGCAGGAGCAGGACATCCCTTGGCCATGGCGATGACCTCAGAGAAATCCTTCTTACCGTCCTTCTCGGGGATGTGCTTCACACCTTCGACCCCTGCGGTACCGGTGGTGAACAGCCTCTGTCTGTATCCGTCCTTCGGGATCAGGACACAGTTGGTGGTCGCTATGATAGGGCCGTTGAACTTCTCGAACTCCTCCTTCTGGAGATACCATGCATTGCCGTAGTTGCCTACCAGGTTATCATACTTCTTGAAAGCTGGATAGGCGTGGGCGGGGAGCATCTCTCCGTGGGTGTAGACATCGATGCCTGTGCCCTTGGTCTGCTCCAACAGCTGCTCCAGATCCTTGAGGTCGTGTCCGGTGATCAGGATTCCAGGATTCTTTCCCACCCCGGTCCTCACCTGGGTGATTTCGGGACTACCGTAGTACTTCACGTTGTACTCGTCCAGAAGGGCCATGGCCTTCGCACCGACCTCTCCGCATTCCATATTCAACGAGATGAGTTCCTCTACGGACAGATCCTTCTTAATCGCTGCCAATGCCTTCCTCATGAACGAGGTGACCGTTGGATCGCCAGCGCCCAGCACATGAGCGTGATGGTAGTAGGCAGCCAATCCCTTCAGACCGAACAGGAGGAGTTGCTTCAAGGACTTCAGGTCCTCGTTGGGATCGTAGGTATCGACGGAACAGTCCTCCCCGAATAAGGAGTACTGCTTACCGGCCCTCTTCATGAACGAATCGCTCAGGGATATGGCATCGTCTATCCTCTGCATGTCGAAATTGGTGTTGGACAGCGTCATGAACAGTGAATCCACAATGTGCTCATCAATCTCCTTGATGAATCCTTCGTTCTTACAGTCAGCTGTCGCAGCAGAGATCTCTATCAGAGAAGCGATCAGCTTGTCCATCCTGTCGGCCAATTCCCCGCTCTTACCGCAGACTCCGTTCCTCAGACATCCCGTACCGGCGATGCTCTCCTCGCATTGCATGCATTTCATTTTCTCGAACCTCGATATCTTTTTGATATTAGATATTAAATAGATACTACACTATATATATCACTAAGTTTCTGACTAGAAAGCACGCACGAAAGTTGCACCGTGTATAACACATTGAACTATCTTTCGAAGAAATGGGCGATGGTCATCCTGTTCGAGATGAGGAGATCCGGCGATCCGCGCCCGGGGTTCGTTCGGGCGGAAAAGCCCGCCGTCTGACGGACGGGCACGCAGTCCGACGGATAGACACGGAATCCGTATCTAATTGTCGAACTCAGGTTAGAAATCAAGATGTGGGCCCTCAAGTGGAAGATCGATAACAAACCGTGTGAGAAGCTCAATTGCTGCAAATGCAAGCTGTGATGCCTGCAAGCAATAGCCCCATCATTCGTCCTTGACCATATCTATGGTGATGGGACCGCTCTTGGGATAGATCCTTCTGGAAAGCATCCCGCATTCCATCCATGCGGCCTGATAGACCATTATGGGTGCCACACATATCATGGACATATTCCCGCGGACCTCTTCCTTGTTGATGTTGCTGGTCTCGAAGTTCAAAATATCGTCCATGGTGACCGAGGTCAGATTCTCTGCGAACCCCTGAAGTGCATCGCAATCCGATTCCACCTTGATCCCTATGGTACCGTCCTCCCTCTGATCGGCGGTCACTCTGATGTACTTGTCGCAAATGCTCATTTTGGTCTCGATAGTGGATGACATACACATACTATTTTTTTGATAGTATATACCGTGGCGCTTTCCAGATGGTAACTGTGCGAACGGTTCAGTTCCTTTACAGGGACTGTCCGCGTTGTCACTGCTTATTGCCGCAGAACCGCGGCATCGCCGGCAGGGCCGTCACGGCAATGAATCCGCCCGGCAGATTATTTATCCCCCGCAGACGGTTACTCAGCATGGCCGACCGGAAGTTCCTGGCATCGGCGATCGTGGCGATCGTCGTCCTGAGCACCGCGATAACCGTGGCCGCGACCGTAACCACGCATTACGACGACCACTCGTTCACCATCATCCACACCAACGACACCCACTGCTTCTACGACGGGGACGGGGGCGTCGGGTTCACCACGGTCTCGGCACTGAGGGAGGATTATTCGAAGGACCGCACGGTCTTCACGGTTGATGCGGGCGACTTCATCCAGGGGAACTCCTACGGCACCATGACCGACGGGGAGGGTTCCGTCGCGGTCATGAACACCGTGGGATACGACCTCGCGGTCCCCGGGAACCACGAGTTCGATTACGGGTTCGACATCTTCATGGAGAGGATGAGCCAGCTGGACTTCCCGGTGATCTGCGCCAACCTGGTGTACAAGGACTCTGGAGAGAACATATTCGACGAGTACCTGGTCCTGGAGAAGGGAGGCGCGAGGGTCGGTTTCTTCGGGCTCCTGACGACGGAGACCGAGGTGGAGACCATGGCCGGGAACATGGGCAACTCCACGGTTACCGACCCCATAGACGCCGCCAGGCGCATGGTTTCCGTGCTGGAGAAGAAGAATGTGGACTGCATCGTGGCCGTCGGACACCTCGGCGTCTCCAGAGTGGGGTACACCACATCCGACCAACTCTGCAACCAGGTGCCGGGGATCGACATCTTCATCGACGGGCACAGCCACACGGAGATGGAGGACGGGAAGGTCTGCGACGGGAGCATAGTCCTCGAGGAGAGCGGCACCGTCATCGCCAGCACCGGCAGCTATCTCCACAACGTCGGCGTGATAACCTACGATTCCGGGAAGATAGAGGCGAAGCTCTACCGCGAACCGGCGCTCCAGTATCAGAGGACCGGGGACGCCATCGATGCGGTGACCGCCGAGGTGGACGAGAAGCTGAAGACGGTCATCGGCAGGACCGAGATCGAGCTCGTCGGCGAGCGCGGCCTCGTCAGGAACGGGGAGACCAACCTCGGGGATTTCATCGCGGACACCATCCGCGGATCCACGGATGCGGACGTGGCCATCATCAATTCGGGGGGCATCCGCACCTCCATAAAGGAGGGGGACATCACCCTGAAGGACGTCTACGACGTCATGCCGTTCCTGAACTACTCCTGCATCCTGAACGTCCCGGGATCGGTGCTGTGGGAGGAGATGGAGTTCTCGCTGGCTCTCATGGGCGCCACCCAGGGAGGGTTCCTGCAGATATCCGGCATGACCGTCACCTACGATCCCGATGCCGCGGCCGGGGGCAGGGTCACCTCCATAACCGTGGGCGGGACCGAGGTCGACAAGGACGCCACATACAAACTCGCCACCATCGATTTCATCGCGACCGGAGGGGACGGGAACATCTACCTGAAGGATTACGCCGCGACCAAGTACCTCGCATTGGATATGCTGTTCATCGGGTACGTGACCAACATCGGGACCGTCACCGAGGACATGATCGAGATGGGGAGACTGGTCGCGGTCTGAACAAGTTCATCTTCCACAGATGAATACTACGTCCTGAAACGATGTCATGATTGTTAGCATTTCCAAATAACTAGAGTATGAAGAAACGCATCTTTAGCTGTTCGAACAAATCAATGGTAACCCCGCCACGCCCACGGATTACTCATCTAGTTTGAATTTGCTCTCTATGTCGGACATAGCGTAAAGAACCCTTAGAACAGTCACAATCTCCCGCTCATCATCTACCTAATACGCAATGAAATAATTCCCAAACGAAACTAACCTGATTTCCAGTTCTTTCAACCTAGGAATGGCGGATATGGGATGCCTTTTGGGCATATCCCCCAAGGACTCTATCGTTTCCAAATACAACTCGAGATGTCTCTCTGCAGCCTGAAGGTTCTTCAGATTCTCTGAGATGTACCTGATCAACCCGATGACGTCATCGGCGGCCAAACGGGTAACAACGACAGAATGGCTGCTCATATCCCAAGTTCCTTTCTAATGTAGGATGCGGTTTCCTCGACAGTCATGACATTACCGGCCTTGGCCTCACGGATGCCCTCCTCTATCTTCCTCACCACATCCGCCTTGGACAGCCGCTCATATTCCTCGATACTCAAAAGAACCGCGTGACCGCGACCATTCTTAGTCAAGTAAATCGGCTCCCCCTTGGGAAGATACTCTTCGGTAAGCTCGGTGTACCTATTCCTTAAGTCAGAACTTGGAACCACAATCATTCTATCACAATATTGATAATATTTTATCAATATTAATAATTACGTCAATCAACCACCATCCACATCCTGTCCTCGATATCCTCCTTGGACGGCCAGTGGTCGATGCGGTCCCCCGACATGATGCGGCCGTGTTTCTCCAGGAAATCGGAAGGGGGATCCAGCATCCCGCTGTTCCTGATGTAGAATAGCTCGTTGTACATCCTCAGACGCCAGTCGTTCTTCGCCTCGGCGATGCGGACGGCATCCTCGAACATATCGTCCAGGGACAGCTCCCCGGCTTCGGTGGTGAAGAATCCCGGACCGTCCGACATCCCGTGCATCCCGTATTCCTCGAATACGGATGCCCCGGTGGGTCTGAACCCCTGGTCCGAATCGGAGGAGAAGACGACGTCCCTGCCTTTCCTGAACAGTATCTCCGAATCTTCGGACAGCCTCGGGTCGGATACCTCGGTGTAATCTTTATAGCTCATCAGGAACGGCCGGATATCCGGCAGGGCATCGCATTCAAGGGAGTATTCTCCGTCCGTTTTCCGTACGAAACCCCCTTCGATCTCCAGCCTCAGTATCCTTCTCACGTGGGATCCGGAGATTCCCGTGACCTCCGATATCCCCTCCGGGGTGCATGGTGCCAGAAGCGAGACCAGGACGTCCAGGCAGTCTCCCGAAAGATACTTGGCCATGCCGGGGCCCTCGGACATGAGCATCATGAGACGTTTGGCATGGGGGCAACGGCCTATCCTGATGGGGTCCTTCCCCTCGACAACGTCCTTGGACCTCAGCAACCTGATCTTCCTGTATGTCTCCGGCACCGATATGCCCAGGCACTCCGACAGTTCGGACACCGTCCTCCTGCCCCTAGACATGTGGTACAGGACCTGAAGCTCCTTTTCCCCGAACATGTGATATCCCCTGGGGCATCTATGTTTATTATTATTTAATAATATTCGCTTATTTTATTGATTTATAATTATTCAGGTTGCGTACCATCATACCGCGAACCCGTGTGGACTCGGCTGAAAACCTGCTTGGCCACATCCTTCGACGCGTTGTTCCTGCGGAAACGGATCACGCATAGTCGACGACCCACTCGAAGACCGCGAGGGCGGCGTCGTAATCCATATAGTCGGTTTTGTTCGGGGCATCATCCAGATATTTGACCACGGCGGCTTCGGGATGGTACTGGATGCCGAAGGCGCACGTCTTGTCCGTCCTCTCCAGACCCTCTATCATCATCATGCCGTCGGTCTCCGTGTAGCCGGTGACCTTGAGGGCGGTGCCCTCTATGCTCCTGACGCCCTGATGATGCCAGGAGGGACATCCGCTCAGCTGTCCGGTACCCATGATCCCGCGGATGACCGAATCCCCCGTCAGGGTGACGTCATGGGGGGCATAATCCCTGTAACCGCCGGGATAGGGTACGGGGTTCCTGTGGCCGTTGTGGTACTCGATGCCCATATCCGCGAAATATGTCGGGATGTCCTGGATCATCGATGCCCCCGAGACCACGGCCAGCACCTGCATCCCGCGGCAGATGCCCAGGAAGGGGATGTCGTTGTCCAGGCAATAGGACATGGCGATGTAGTCAGAGACGTCCCTCTCCGCGCTGTAGTAGCGTTCCTCCTCTATCCCGTGCCATTCCTGCGGTTCGCGGTACAGTGAGGGGCAGACGTCCTCCCCGCCGGGGAATATGATGAAATCCATACCTTTCAGGACATCCTCCACGTTGGAGTTGTGCCATGTTCCGGTCTTCACGATGTCCGCGGCGTCCTCCGTGAGGATCCCGTTCCCGTCCACCCCCTCCTTCAGGCGGCCGTCATCGCCGTATTCGAAATCGAAGGACCGGACAGGGTCGAGTTCGACGGGGATCCCGCCCGCGGCCTCGACGGCCCTCAGGGTGTAGACGAAGGATTCGGAGTCCCGGTCCGGCCTCCACATGATGCCGATGGACGGTTTCTCGTCCGAATCCTGTTCCCAATGGGAGTAGACCAAGGAGAACCCGGTGGCAGCTACGATCAACAGAACGCATACCGCACCGATCTTCCACGAGTTCCCCATGAAAACCAACGTCTCCAAGAGGCGCATCTAACTATATACCCTCGACGGGGGCCGACCATCGCGTCCGGATGTCTTAATCGTTCACGCGAGCCTGACAACGGTCCTTCCGACGGCGGATGCATCGCACCCGGGGATGTCGCATGGGGCATCGGTGCCGCCGAAGAGCCAGCGTTTGTAATCTATCCTGTCCTTCAGCTCTTCGAGCATCTCGGAGGTGGGGGTAGTCCCCTCCTTCCCGACGTGTGCCCTCCACGAGGATGGACAGTCGGCGGTGAGTACGACGTCGGCGACGCCGCCCCATTCGCCGAGGTTCAGGATTGCGGTGTCGACATCCGTCCGTGAGACGTCCTGGTCGGGCCACCAGTCCCAATACTTGCCGACATCATCGCGTCCCTCCGTGGTGGATCCGCCCATGGTGAGGATCTTCATCCCGCAGATCATGAACACCTGACCCCGGCAGAGCCTCATCACCGACCTCGTAAGCGTCTGTGCGAGACCCCCGTTCCAGGGGTATGAGGGATGGTCCGCGAGGAGGTCGTAGTCGTCCCTGGCTCCATCCAGGAACAGGACGGTACACGGGAGCTTCCTGTAATCCTCGAGGACCTCCCTGAAGGGGCGGCGGGGAGCAGTCGCGCCGCAGTCTCCGAGGATTATCAGGAAATCGTGCTTGTCGAAACTTGAGACCACCGGGTCGGCCCTGATGCGGGACAGGTCGCCGGCATCCCATACCGGGCCGGTGACCGCGAGCCTCATGCCTTCTCCCCGTCACCCTTCTTCCTGGCGGCCAACAGGGATATCGCGACGGTTACCGCGAGGATGACCACGATTACCAGCAGGGATACGTACACCGGGATCTCGTAATCCAGGAAGGACAGGAACATCTTGATGCCGATGAACGCCAGGATCGCACCGAGGCCGTAGTTGAGGTACGCCAGCGAATCGAGGGCGTTCCTGAGGACGAAGAAGAGGGACCTGAGGCCCATGACCGCGAGGATGTTCGATGTGAATACGATGAAGATGTCGGTGGTTATGGATAGCGCGGCGGGGATGGAGTCGAAGGCGAACATCACGTCGGAGAGCTCGATGACCACGAGGCAGACGAACATGGCGGTGGCGACCTTCTTCCCGTCGACCCTGACGAAGAACCTGCCTTCGGCGGGCTCGTCGGCGGACTTTATCCTCTTTCCGATCTTGTACGCGAAGGTCTCCTCGGTGGGCTTATCCTCGCTGCCGAAGGCGGTCTTGTAGGCGGCGTAGAGGATGATGACGCCGAAGATGATCATCATCCAGTCGAAGGTCTCCAGGAGCTCGGCGCCGATGAAGACGAACAGAGCGCGGAAGCATATGGCGCCGAGGATGCCGTAGAACAGGACCTTGTGCTCGTCCTCGTCGCGGATGGCGAAGGCCGCGAAGATGATGATGAACACGAACAGGTTGTCCACCGACATCGCGAACTCGATGATGTAGGCGGCGAAATAGGATGTGCCGGCATCCTCGCCCAGATTGATGAATATCAGAATCCCGAAGAAGACCGCGATGGAGACATAGACGATTACGTTGCGGAGGGCCTCCTTCTGCGCCACATGATGGGGCTTGCGGTCGGCGACGACGAAATCGAAGATCATCATGGTTGCGAAGATAATCGCGAAGATGATCCAAAGCTCCGGCTCTCCCACGACATTCCACCTGAATGTCCGTATGTGCTATCTATAAAAGAACTACCGCTCCCACAGGGGGCTGGGTTGGATTAATCAGATGCTTGTCGTACCCGTTTCGGGAGTGCTGCTCCGTGTGAGACCAGATGAATGAATTTACGAATTTTTGTCAAAAACACGGTTTTAAAATTGTAAATTTTTGTCAAATATGCCCTTTTGAAATTGTCTATTTTTGTCAAAAACACGGTTTTGAAATTGTGAATTTTTGTCAATATGTATATATTCCAGCAAATACTGGCATATATTGTGATTGAGCGTAAGATTCTACCTCGCATCGAACAGTTCTACAGAGACAATGACAAAAAGGCACTGCTGATAGACGGCGTGAGACAATGTGGCAAGACATACATCATACGCAAATACGGAATGGACAACTACGACGTATTTCTGGAGATCAACCTCCATGAAGATGCCGCTGCCAGGAAGGCCGTATCCACATCAAAGAACTCGGAGGAGCTCATGCTCCGCCTTTCGTCCTTGTTCAAAAAGAACCCTGTTCCTGGAAAGACACTCATCTTCATCGACGAGGTACAGGAATGCCCCGACATCATCACGATGGCCAAATTCCTCGTAGACGACGGAAGATACCGCTATATCCTCAGCGGTTCCCTGCTCGGCCTGGAGTTGAAGGACGTTAGATCCGTTCCGGTAGGGTACATGGACATATACGACATGTACCCCGTAGATTTGGAGGAATTCTATAACGCCGTGGGGGTCCCCGGGAATGTCATCGACCATGTCAGGAATTGCTTCGAGAGAAGAATCCCCGTGGATCCGGTGGTCCATGGGAGACTGATGGATCTGTTCCGCATCTACATGGTGGTCGGGGGCATGCCGGAGGCCGTTGACAGATACCTCGCCACCAACAATCTGCGCGACGTCATGGCCGTTCAGAAGTCCATAACCGACCTGTACCGCCTGGACATCGCCAAATACGATCCGGAAAACAAGCTATACATCCGGAACGTATTCGACAGGATACCATCTGAACTGAACAAGAAGAACAAAAGGTTCACAGTATCGTCCGTAGCTCCCAACTTCAGGCTAGACAGGAATAAGAACACCTTCGTCTGGCTCAACGATGCGGGTGTCGCGCTGCCCGTACTGAACATCGCCGAACCGCGGTACCCCCTTGTCGCATCCGCGGAATCATCCATGTTCAAACTGTTCCTCTGCGATGTCGGACTGCTGTCATATATGACACTGGACGGAATGCAGCACGAGGTGCTGTCAGGGGAGCTCGGCATGAACAACGGATCGCTGTTCGAGAACTTGGTCGCCCAGGAACTGTATGCCCACGGATTCGTCCCCTATTATTACAACAGCAAGAAGCTCGGCGAGGTCGATTTCATGGTTCAGAACCTGGGACGTGTGATTCCCATCGAAGTGAAGTCCGGGAAGTACTACAAAACACACGCCGCACTAGACAACCTGCTGTCCTCGGAGGAGTACTCCGTCGGCGAGGCGTTCGTGATACAAACGGATAACGTGGTGTGTGACGGAAGGACGACTTATATCCCGGTCTATATGACCATGATGCTCAAGAAGGAGGACGCCGCCGGAGACATGACGGTGACCCCCAATCTGGAAGGGCTCAGATGAAAAGGATGCCCCCTTCCGGGGGCGGATGAGTGTTTACTTCTTGAAGACGCCCTTCTTGGAGGACTTCTTCGAGCCGGCGCCCTCGTCGAGCTTCTGGAGGAGCTCCTTCTCGAAGGAGGAGACCTTCTTGGGGATGGATATCCCAATGGTCACGTAGAGGTTGCCCCTGCGTTCCGGATGGCGGAGCTCGGGCACCCCCTGTCCCGCGACCCTGAGGGTGTCGCCGACCTGCGTGCCGGCAGGAACGTTGATCTCTATACTCTTGCCCTCGAGGTTCTTCACGGTCACCGTGCCTCCGAGGACGAGGCGGGGATAGGTCGCCTCGGCCACGGTGCGGAGGTTCATGCCGCTGCGCTCGAAGTCGGGATTGTCCCTGACGCGGATGAACACGTAGAGGTCCCCGGGGGGACCGCCGCGGATTCCCGCGTCGCCGGCACCGGGGACGCGCATACGGGTGCCGTCCTCGACGCCCGCGGGGATGGTGACCTCCACCTTGGACGTCTTGTTGATCCTCCCCTTCCCGCGGCAGGCGGGACAGGGTTCGTTGTAGGTCTGCCCGCGGCCGCCGCACTTGGGACAGTCGGTGACCACGATGCTCTGTCCGAACATGGTCTGACGGACCTGCTGGACCTGACCGCGGCCGCCGCACTGGGGACAGGACTTGGTCTTGCCGCCCTTGCCCCCGGTACCGTGGCAGTCCTTGCACTCGACGGAGTGAGGCACCCTGACCTCGACCTTCTTGTCGGCGAGAACCTCCCTGAGGTCCATCTCGATGTCGTAGCGGAGGTCGTCCCCGGGGACGGGGCCGTTCGGGTTGGAACGGCGGCGTCCGCCACCGAACATGCTCCCGAACAGGTCCCCGAAGATGTCGGATATGTCGTCGGCGTGGGAGAAGTCCTCCCAGGTGAAGCCTCCCTGTCCGAAGGCGCCCTCCATGCCGGCCATGCCGTACTGGTCGTAGCGTGCCTTCTTATCAGGGTCCGAGAGCACCTCATAGGCCTCGGAGATCTCCTTGAACTTGGCCTCGGCCACGTCCTTGGGCTCGGTGGAGACGTCCGGGTGGTACTTCTTCGCCAGCGAACGGTACGCCTTCTTGATCTCCTCCTGCGAGGCGCCCTTGGTCAGACCGAGGACCTCGTAGTAGTCGCGTTTCTCTTCGGCCATGTGCTTTCCTCGGTTCACTCGTCGACGATCTTGTAGTCGGCGTCGACGACGCCGTCGTCGTCCTTCTTGGAGGAACCGGCCTGCTGACCCTGCTGCTGCTGGGCCTGCTGCTGGTAGGCGCGGGCGGCATCCTGTGCGGCCTGCTGCTCCTCGGGGGACGCGTTCTCGTAGATCTTCTTAGCGATAGGTTCCATCGCCTTGTTGAGGGCCTCGGTCTTCTTCTTGATGTCCTCGATGTCCTCGCCCTTGGCGGCGGTCTCCAGGTCCTTGAGTGCGGGCTCGACGGTGGCGCGCTCCTCCTGGGTGAACTTCTCGCCCAGGTCGTCCATGGACTTGCGGACCCTGTAGACGAGGGCCTCGGCTTCGTTGCGGGCGGTGATGATCTCCTCCTTCTTCTTGTCCGCGTCGGCGAACTTCTCGGCGTCGCGGATGGCGGCGTCGATCTCCTCCTGAGTGAGCTTGTTGGAGGATGCGATGGTGATCTTCTGCTCCTTGCCGGTACCCTTGTCCTTGGCGGTCACGTTGATGATGCCGTTGGCGTCGATATCGAAGGTGACCTCGATCTGGGGCATGCCGCGGGGAGCGGGGGCGATACCGTCGAGGATGAACTTGCCGAGACTGGTGTTGTCGGCGGCCATCTTCCTCTCTCCCTGGACGATGTTGATCTCCACGGAGGGCTGGTTGTCGACCGCGGTGGAGAAGATCTGGCTCTTCTTGGTGGGGATGGTGGTGTTCCTCTCGATGAGGGGGGTGGCCACTCCGCCGAGGGTCTCGATACCGAGGGTGAGGGGGGTGACGTCGAGCAGGAGGACGTCCTTGACGTCCCCGGACAGGACGGCTCCCTGGATGGCGGCACCGTAGGAGACGCACTCCATGGGGTCGACACCGCGCTGGATCTTGGGGCCGACGACGGACTCGACGAAGTTCTGGATGATGGGCATCCTGGTGGGTCCTCCGACCATGATGACCTTGTCGATGTCGGAGGAGGTGAGCTTGGCGTCGGAGATGGCCTGGTCGATGGGACCGCGGCAGCGGGCGACGATGGGCTCGACGAGCTCCTCGAGCTTGGCACGGGTGAGGGTCTGGATCAGGTGCTTGGGACCGGATGCGTCCATGGAGATGAAGGGGAGGTTGATCTCCGTCTGCATGGTGGTGGACAGCTCGATCTTGGCCTTCTCGCAGGCCTCCCTGACACGGACGCGGGCGGCGCTGTCCTTGTCGAGGTCGATGCCGGTCTCGTTGCGGAACTGGCCGATGACGTACTCGGTGATGGCCTCGTCCATGTCGGATCCTCCGAGCTGGGTGTCGCCGGAGGTGGACAGGACCTGGAAGACACCGTCGTCGAAGTCCATGATGGTGACATCGAGGGTTCCTCCTCCGAGGTCGAAGACGAGGATCTTCTGGCTCTCGCCGGATTTGTCGAGACCGTATGCTAGTGCGGCGGCGGTGGGCTCGTTGATGATACGGATGACGTCGAGGCCGGCGATCTTACCTGCGTCCTTGGTGGCCTGCCTCTGGTTGTCGTTGAAGTAGGCGGGGACGGTGATGACGGCCTTGTCGATGGGCTCCCCGATGAACGCCTCGGCGTCCTTCTTGATCTTCTGAAGGATGTAGGCGGAGATCTGCTGGGGGGTGTACTCTTTTCCGAGTGCGGTGACCTTCTCGTTGGAACCCATCTTCCTCTTCACGTTCTTGATGGTTCCGTCGGGGTTGGTGACGGCCTGCCTGCGGGCAGGCTCTCCGACGAGCAGCTGCCCGTCCTTGGTGAATGCGACATAGGAGGGGAAGGATTTCCCTCCGACGCTTGTTCCCTCCGCGGAAGGGACCATGGTGGGCCTTCCACCCTCCATGATGGATGCTGCGGAGTTGCTGGTACCGAGATCGATTCCGATTATTCTGGACATATTATCACCTCATTGTTCTTTATTCTCAATTTCCTGAGCGTTATCTGCCGGACCTTCCTCCGGCGCGGGAGCGGGTTGCTCCTTCTTCTTGGTCACGATGACCTTGGCGTACCTTATGACGCGGTCGTGCATCGTGTACCCTTTCTGGGCGGTCATGGCGACCATGCCGTCCTCATCGGCCTCCACTGTGGCGAGGGCCTCATGGAACTCCGGGTCGAATCTCCCCTCGGAGGGGATCTCCTTCACACCCTGGGCCTCCATGATCTTCACCAGATTGTCCCTGACACCCTTGACGCCCACGGTGAGGGGGTCCTCGGGGTCGGCGTTCTCCAGTGCACGTCCCAGGTCGTCTACGGTGTTGAGCAGCTCCTTGACCAGGTCCAGGGTGGCGTACTTGCGGCGGTCCTCCGCCTCACGCTCGGTGCGGCGGCGGTAGTTCTCGAAGTCCGCCTGCACGCGGCGGGCCATGTCGAGGTACTCATCGGCCTTCTGACGGGCCTCCTCGAGCTGTTTCTCGAGTTCGGCGGTCTTCTTGGGAACCTTCTTGGACTCTGCCTTGGATGGTTCATCCGACTTCTCATCTGCCATAGTGTCCACTTCCTAGTAACCTGATCAAAGGGTTGGGACGGGGCCTTCCGGCCCCGTTCCGGGCGTCTTTCCGTTATCAGACGCCCATTCCGGCTCCCTGTGCGTTGGGAGCGGGGGAGGATTTGGAGGCGATGACGTCGTCGATCCTGAGGATCATGACGGCGGCGTCGGTGGCGGAGTTGATGGCCTGTTTGCCGATGCGGTAGGGCTCGATGACGTTGAGGGCCTTCATGTCCTCCACCTTTCCGGTGAAGGGGTTGAGACCGGCGTACTTCTTGCCTGCCTTGTGCTGCTTCCTCATCTCGATGCAGATGTTGATGGGGTCGAGACCAGCGTTCTCGGCGAGGGCGGTGGGGATGATCTCCATGGCGGAGGCGAAGGCCTCGATGGCGATCTGCTCGCGGCCGCCGACGGTGCCGGCGTAGTCGCGGACGCCCATGGCGATCTCCATGGCGGTGGAACCGCCGCCGGTGACGATCATGCCGTCCTCGATGGCGACCTTGACGACGGACCAGGCGTCCACCAGGGAGCGCTCGACCTCGTCGGTGACATGGTTGGTTCCTCCCCTGACGAGGATGGAGACGGTCTTGGGGTCCTTGCAGCCGGTGATGAAGGTCATGTCCTCGTCGCCGACGTGGCGGAGCTCGACGGCCTCGGCGGAACCGAGGTCCTCCTTGGAGAGCTCCTGGATCTTGGTGATGATGTTTCCGCCGGTGGAGCGGGCGAGCCTCTCCATGTCGGACTTCTTGACGCGGCGGCAGGCGTAGATGCCCTCCTTGGCCATGAAGTGCTGGACGAGGTCGTCGATTCCTTTCTGGCAGAAGACGACGTTGGCACCGGCCTTCTTCACGCAGTCGACCATGGCCTTGAGGGATTTCTCCTCCTCGTCGACGAACTGCTGGAGCTGGGCGGCGTCGGTGATCTGGATCTTGGCGTCGATCTCGGGCTTGCGGACCTCGAAACCGGTGTCGATGAGGGCGATCTTGGCGTTCTTGATCAGCTTGGGCATGGTGGCGAGGACGGGCTCCTTGTCGATGACAAGACCTTTGATGAGCTCGGACTCCTCCATCTTGGCACCGGCTTTCTTGACGGACTGGATGTTCTTGAGGTCGATGTAGTTCTTCCCGTCCTTCTTGTCGACGATGGTCTTGACGGCGTCGACGACCATCTTGGCGAAGAACTCCTTGCGGGAGGCGACCTGCTTGGAGATCATGGCGTTCTCGGCGATCTGGATGAGCAGCTTCTCGTCGGAGGGCTTGACCTTGATGGAGACGTCCTTGAGGATCTGCTGGGCCTTCTCGTTGGCCATGCGGTATCCGGCGGTGATGGTGGTGGGGTGGACGTTGGAGTCGATCAGGTCGAGGGACTTCTTGAGGAGCTCCCCGGCGATGATGACGGAGGTGGTGGTTCCGTCGCCGACCTCCTGGTCCTGGGTCTTGGCGACCTCGACGAGCATCTTGGCGGCGGGGTGCTGGACGTCCATCTCCTTCAGGATGGTGACACCGTCGTTGGTGATGACGACGTCGCCGAGGGAGTCGACGAGCATCTTGTCCATCCCGCGGGGGCCGAGGCTGCTGCGGACGGCGTCCGCGATGGTCTTGGCGGCGGTGATGTTGTTGAACTGAGCGTCCTTTCCTTTCTCTCTCTTGGTGCCTTCCCTGAGGATCAGCACAGGGGCGTTACCCATTCCCATTTGATATTTCTCCTAGTTCCGGACCTATGCCGGATGCTGAGTATATGATTGTCAGTCCTTCTATATAAACATTGTTTTGGTTGACAACCTATGGTTAACTACATTACCGAGGATACTTATCCAATTGCTGGCTATAGATTTAGGATGCATATAATGTAAGATTCCTACATATCCCCAAAAAGGATAATAATTTTGTGAATAATCCTTTTTGTATCACACGTCCCGGATACGGTCCACCGCGGACCGTGACCCGCGCCATGAATCGGGATGGCGTCATTCGGAAGATTTTTTGTTGCGTGCGAACGGATTGCAGTACGATACGTTAAGTACTGTCCGCAGGAAGATGTACCCCATGAACCGTAAATCGTCCCGGGAAACGGGAAAGGACCAGGCCTTCAAGGCACTGATGCGCGACAAGAACGTCCTCGTGATGTTCGTCGGGGACCTCCTGGAGGAGTTCAAGGGCATGACAAGGGATGAGGTGATGAGATACCTCCCGCTCAACGGCGACGGGAAGACTGTGGAAGGTTGTGCGACCGAGCTGGTGTCCGAGGAGGACGGGGCGGTGTTCCTCGACACCCTCTTCAGGATCGGTTCCCCATCGGGGGACCTCGGCATCATCATGGCGGTCGAGGGGCAGGGGAGCGGCATGGACTCCGCATCTCTGGCGAACCGGGAGCAGTACTACATCTCCAGGATAGTCTCGGACCAGTCCAAGGATTACCCGAACATGGCGGCGCTGTACCGCGGACTGAAGAGGACCGTGGTCATATGGGTGAGGCTGCATCCGGGCAGGGAGAGGAACACCGTGGTCAGGCATCGGTTCTACAGCACGTACGTGGGGCAAGAGGATGCCCCGGTGCTCAGCAAACTGGACCGCATGGAGGTCATCGAGGTCAACGTCGGATGCCACGGGGACAAGGCCGCCATCGGCGTCATGGGGATGGTCAACTCCCTCTTCGACCAACAGATGGGATACGAAGACAAGAAAAGGGAGCTCAAAAACAATTATAACATAGAACTGAGTAAATCCACATACATAGAGGTGACGAAGATGGGTGCTTTCGCCGAGGAGTACGAGATCATCAGATTGGATGCTTTCGAAGAGGGTGATTCGAAGCGCTACAAAGATGTCGTGAACAAATTCGCCGATGCCCTGGAGGAGTACTGTCTCAAGAACGGTACGTCCCCGGAGGATTCCGTCGAGACCGTCGTCGCCATCCCGGAGTACCGCGAACCCGTCCTCAAGGCGATCAGGGACAGGTCCGAACAGTGAACATCAAATGAACACTCCAAAACCATTCGTTTTACACCTCGAGTCTGACACTTAGCGCCTGTTCTCAGGCATCTTCGGGTTTTGTGGAGGATGCAGATTCGTTCGCAGTTAGATATTTCCGGGGAGTTTTCCGCGAATCGGAGAACGATTCGGAGTGGGAATCGGATAAGTGGGAACGGGTTATTCCGGAAATGTGTCAAAAACGGATGATTCTGTAGAGAAAACGAATCGATTTCAAACATCTGGCTCGATTGTTTCGCTAAGTGGGAACGGGAATGAGATCCAGGGAATCAACATGTTAGGATATCACGGAGATCGAGCTTGATGCGAGCCGTCGAGGTTCTTGTCCGATGGAAGGATGATTCGCATGGACCGCCGGTTCCGGGGATGAATCTGAAAAGTGCCGGGACTGCGGTTTTCGCGTATTTTCGGATATATCGGAGCGGAATAACATTTATTTGTTAACTT
>SUSU01000026.1 GCA_015063225.1 Thermoplasmata archaeon
GCTCTTCTTCTTGTTGAACTTTGACCGCAGAAGCTGAAAACTCAGAATTCGCATTTCCCTACTGTCCAACTTAAGATTATTGTATTATCTGCATAACTGAAAAAACGCAGTAGGGAAAATTGAATAATTGTGCATCGGTCCGTCAATGCCGAATCCGGCAGCAGTGAATGATCGGAGCGCCCGATTGATGATTCATGCCGTCTGTTGGATTGAAATGTACCAGTATACTTTTCGAAAGGCATTTGTGCTCGCGATTATGAGATTGTCCCATCTTCCGAGCGGATTCAATCGTAATCTCGCCGGGACATCTTTTGTTTGACTGGCATCGGTTTTTGTAATTATTTTGCCAAATGATACAAATGTAAATTGGATACATTCTCCGATAAAAAACATAATATACTGTTCAAAACTAATCTCAAGGGTTTATAGGGTTGTGACTATGGAAAGGGTTACTAAATCGTATTCAACGGATGAGGTTCTCGATGGAATGGAACCTGTCGTTTCTACATGGTTCCGCGAGAGATTCAGTTCATTCACCGAGCCCCAGTCCATGGCCATCCCCGTGATCCGTCAGAGGAAGAGTGTACTCATCTCATCCCCCACCGGATCGGGCAAGACCCTTACCGCATTCACGAGCATCCTCAATCAGCTCATCCGCTATTCCAACGAGGGAACCCTCGAGGAGCGCATCTACTGCGTCTACATCTCCCCCCTCAAGGCCCTCGCCAATGATGTCAACCGCAACCTCAACCAGCCTCTCGCCGAGATGAAGGAGGTCGCCCGTAGGGAGGGCATGGCGGTACCGGACATCCGTGTAGCCGTGCGTTCCGGCGATACCCCCCAGGCGGAGAGGCAGAAGATGGTCCGCCACCCCCCGCACATCCTCATCACCACTCCCGAGTCGATGGCCCTCATCCTCGCCTCCCCCAAGTTCAAGGAGGCACTCCTCAACATAGAATGGGTCATCCTCGACGAGATCCACGACATCTGCGATTCCAAGAGGGGCGCGTTCCTGTCGCTCACCATGGAGATGCTGCAGAACTACGTGGGCCACGAGTTCACCCGCATCGGCCTCTCAGCCACCATGGCGCCCATCGAGGAGATCGCGAAATACCTCACGGGATTCAACCGCGACGGAACTCCCCGCGATGTGGTCCTCATCGAATCCAGTTCCAAGAAGGTCCTCGACCTGAAGGTCATCTGTCCCACGGACGACATGACCGCTCTGCCCACCGACGTGGTCAGTTCGATGATGTACGACCGCCTGAAGGAGCTGGTCGACGCCCACGAGACCACCCTCGTGTTTACCAACACCCGTTCGGGTGCCGAGGCCGTGGTGTACAAGCTCAAGGAGCGCGGACTGGAGAACGTCGCCGTCCACCACTCCTCCCTTGGCAGGGAGGTCCGTCTAGATGTGGAGGAGAGGCTCAAGGCCGGAGAGATCAAGTGCGTCGTGTCCTCCACGTCCCTCGAGCTCGGAATCGACATCGGGTCTGTGGACCTGGTCTGTCAGATCGGTTCGCCCAAGTCCGTCGCCAAGGGTCTGCAGAGGATCGGCAGGTCCGGGCACTCCTTCGGGAAGATCGCCAAGGGGAGGCTCATCGTCTTCGACCCCGACGACCTCTCCGAATGCGCGGTAATGTGCCGTGCCGCCCACCGCAGCGACATCGACCGCGTCGGGATTCCCGAGAACCCCCTTGATGTCCTTTCCCAGGCAATCGTCGGCATGTCCCTCGACCAGCGTTGGGACGTGGACGAGGCCTACGCCCTGGTCAAATCCTCGTACTGTTTCCGCAACCTGACCTACGACCGCTTCCTAAGTGTCCTCGGGTACCTCGGTTCCAAGGAGGAGCACGAAGGCGTGTACTCCAAGATATGGTTCGACGAGGAGGCAATGCAGTTCGGCAAGAAGAAAGGGGCGAAGATGATCTACTTCATGAACCTCGGGACCATCCCCGAGGAGTCGAATTACAAGGTCATCACGTCCTACGGGGCCGTTGCCGGCGAGCTCTCCGAGAAGTTCGTGGAGAGGCTCTCCCCCGGCGACGTCTTCGTGCTCGGGGGCCGCAGCCTGGAGTTCCAGCGTTCCAAGGGGATGACGGCGTTCGTCAAGGAGGCGAACGGACGCAAGCCCACCGTGCCCTCCTGGGCGGGGGAGATGCTCCCCCGTTCCTTCGACCTCTCCATGGACGTCGCGCGTTTCAGGAAGGAGATGTCCGAGCTCGTGGATTCCGACCGCAAGGACAAGATCCCCTTCCTCTGCAAGGAGTTCGACATCGACGAGGGCTCTGCCCGTTCCCTCATCTCCTATTTCTCCGAGCAGGAGGCCGTCGCGGGATTTATCCCGGACGCTGACCGCCTCGCCGTCGAGGAGTACATCGACCCATCCGGCAACCAGAGGATAATCTTCCACTTCCCCTTCGGGCGCAGGGTCAACGACGCCCTCTCCCGTGCCTATGCCTACCGCATAACGGCTCTGACGGGAGCGAACGCATCGGTCACCATAACCGACGACAACTTCATGATCGGCACCACCCACAACATTGACATCGATATGGTGCCAGACATGCTGCACACCACCGACCTCGAACCCATCCTGAGGAAGGCGGTCAAGGATTCCGAGATATTCAAGCTGAGGTTCCGCCACACCGCCGCGCGCAGCTTCATGATCCTCCGCAACTACCGCGGGAGGGCGATCAGCGTCAACCGCCAGCAGACCCGTTCCACGTACCTCCTGCAGATGCTCCGCGATATGGACAACGAGCCCGTCATCGAGGAGACCTACAGGGAGATCCTGGAGGACGACATGGACATCAGGAACGCCGAGGTCGTGCTCCGCATGATCGAGACCGGCGAGATGGGCATCCGTACCATCCACTTCTCCGGCACACCCTCGCCTTTCGCGCACACCATCATCCTCACCGGGTTCACCGACATCGTCCTCATGGAGGACCGCACCGCCCTGCTCAAGGAACTGCACAGGAAGGTCCTCGAGAGGGCGCTCGGAGATGCCGTCAGGGATTTCGAGTTCGATCCCGACGCCGTTACACAGTTCTATTCCCAGAAGAACGGCAGGGTCTCCCGCAAGGAGGACATCCCCCGTCTCCTCATGGCCACCGGTCCCCTCCAGGCGTTCAGGGAACGCGGGAGGAACATCTACCCCTTCTGCGACCCCGACCGCAAGGAGGTCGACGAGTGGATCAGGGAACTCATCAGGGAGGGCGTGCTCTGCACGGTATTCCTGGACGAGCCCCATATCATGGTCTCCTCGGAGTGGAAGGACTACGCCCTCGCCACCAAGCGCGACCGTACCCTCAACGAGGCGGACGAGAAGGTGTACTCACTCGTCGGCGAGGACACCCTTGTCAGCGACATCAACTCCGCCGCCGACCTCACCGACGACATAGTATTCCGTTCCCTCCGCAAGCTGGAGTCCATGTATCTCGTGACCCGCACGGGCATCACCGAGAACAACAGGTGGTACTTCAGCCGCTGCACCCCGCCCGAGGGTAGCCGTTCCGCCGCGATGGACGCCGTGATGCTCAGGCACATCGGGTCCGTCGGGCCGGTCACCTACCAGGAGGCGGCGTTCGCGCTGTCCGTCCCGGACGAGGACGCCCAGCGTTCCCTCGAGAGCCTGGTGGCCTCCGGCGACCTCGCGAAGGGGAGGTTCGTGGTCGCGGACAACGACCAGTACATGCTGGTCGCCGACCGCCTAAAGCTGAGGAGCGGCAAGAGCAACGTCTACGACGTGGAGACCGTGGAGAACCTCCGTCTCCGCAAGGGTGAGGAGTTCTCGTCCATCGAGGAGTTCTTCAGATTCTACACCACGGCCGTATCCGAGCTCGACGTGTACTACCGCGTCAAGGGATTCAACCTCTCCCGCTGGCAGAGGATGTGCGCGGAAGGCGACATCGTCCTGGGGAGGTTCGCCCGCGGTCGCGTCCGCTTCATGCTCAAGGACGACGCCGCGAAGTACGCGTACCACAGGGTGGACGGCACGTCCCCCTCAGACAAACGCTATCTCGACATGATCCGCGATTCTCCCGACGGCCTCTCCATGAGGGACATAGTCGCCATGACCGGCGACCCCAAGGAACAGGTCAGGGAGGCGATCATGCGCCTCGACAAGTCCATGCTGCTCAAGAGGAGTTTCGGGGAACGCGGGGAATGGGGTACCGAGAACATCTACGTTGCATATGAGCCAGACCTGTCGATTCCCGACCCCAGTGACGAGGTCGTGGAGCGTGCGATCAGGGCATACGGACCCATCCCCGTCATGGCCATGCGCTATCTTGTTAACGTCCCGGACGACGCCATCGAGCCCATCGCCCGCCGCATCGGCGCCGTGCAGGTGCTGGTGGGTTCGGGACAGATGCCCATGTGGATCATGGAGGACGAGCTGGGTGACCTCAACTCGTCCGAGAAACCTGAGGAGATCGTCCGTATCCGTTCCCTCTTCGACCCCGACCTCGGTTCCAAGTGGGCGGAGATCGCCGCCCGCTACGGGGACCGTTACATCTATCCCGTCACCCGCGGCAGCCGCATCATCGGAGGCGTGGAACTCTGGGAGATGTCGGGCTGCATCGAGATCCGTGCCCTGGACCTCGACATGCCCCAGTTCCTGGAGGACGCCCTCGGCGCCGTGGACGTGATGATGGGATTCTTCCGTCAGAAGGGCACCGACATCGTCAGGATCAGGGAGGTCATGGGAGTCGATGCCGCGGAACTCGACCCCTCCGTGGCCGGCACCATGGGGTCCTTCGGGTACGTGTTCGTCAACGGGTTCTTTGCCAAGGGCTCATTCGAGCCGTGGTGCATAAAGAAAGAGGAGGCCCTTCGTCTCACGCTGTCCCGCCAGCATCTCGACAAGTCCTCGCGTTACGAGACCCTCAACGACTACATCGTCCATCGTCCCTATATCCGTTCGGACCAGGAGCTGGCGTGCCGCATCAGGCTCCCGACCGCGCTCAAGAGGTACCGCAACAAGGGCACCCTCGTGAAGGGCGTCCTGCTCCCGCAGTACGTGGGGTACGCCACGCTCAGCAACATGGCGATAATCCGCGCCGCCAAGCAGTGCGACCTCTCGCCGCTAGAGGAGGAGGTCCTCAAGGTGGTCTCCGACAGGGCCCCGATCTCCAAGAAGGAGATACAGTTCAGGGTCAGGGGTTCGTACGACGACACCGCCGACGCCATCACGTCGCTCATGAAGAAGACCGTCATCTGCCAGGATGAGGACAACTACTACAGGCCGGTCCCCGTGAACGGGATGACCAGGGACGACGGTCTCATCGAGGTCGCGCGCTGGCACTTCACCGATTACGGGATCATGTCAGCCGACGACGTGGCTGAGTACCTGGACCTGCACATGTGGGAGACCCGCCACGTCCTGTCCCTGATGGAGGCCGAGGGCATCCTGTCGAAGGGATTCTTCATCGAGGGGGATTCCACCCTCTATTGGGCGCTCAGAGAGGATGTCGGGAAGCCCGTGCCGAAGTTCAATTCGATGTTCATACTCAACTCGCAGGACAACCTCGCCCACTTCCTCAGGAAGGAGATAAAGGAGAGCGCATCGACCATGCGTTCCGCGGTGTTCCTCGGGACCAAGGTTGCGGGCACCTTCAAGGGCAAGGTGGTCCCGGGCGAGGCGAAGGTCGAGGAGTTCAGCGGGTCCGACGAGGCCTGGGATTTCCTGGCGGAGACCGCTCGCAGCTACGGCATCTCCCTGGCGCCGAGGAGGCGCGACGACCTCGACGAGATGGATTGGGAATCCTCGGAGTTCTACAGCAGGACCAATCCCGGCGTGTGAACTCACTCGATGAACTCCGAGTGGTAGAGGAACTCCTGCGCGTATCCGGCGTACCTGCCGAACTTCTCGCGGCCGTAGCCCGAGACCTTGGCGTAACTGCCGGTGACTCCGTAGCGCATCTCCATCTCCTTCTGGATGCGGACATCGATGGGGAACGCGCAGAGGTGGCCGTATCCGAAGAGGGCGACGCAGTCGGCGACCTTCGGGCCCACCCCGTAGATGGTGCAGAGCTCTCTGTGGAGGTCCTCGTAGGACAGCTTCTTCATCCCCTCGATGTCGATCTCCCCGTCCTCCACGCGCTGGGCGAGGGTGATGAACCGGGGTTCGCGGAAACCGAGCCTGCATTCGCATATCCTGTCCTTCCCGTCGAGGATCTGTTTCGGGGTGGGGAATGCCCTGCGTGCGCCGAGGTCGGTGCCGAAGAGGTCGCAGACCGACTCCACCATCTTGGCGATGCGTTTGACATTGACGTTGGTGGCGAGCACGTATGTGGCGAGGCACTCCCACTCGGGCTGTTTGAGGATACGGAGCCCGGGACAGGCGCCGGAGAGGCGGGCTACGCATTCGTCGGCCTCGGAGATCTCCTTGATGATGGAGGGGAGATCGTCTTGGGAACGGAAGTATTCGAGGACGGCGGGGATGTCACTGCACCCCTCGCAGTCGAAACCGTCCGGGGTCTGAGAAAGCGTGACCACATCGTTCCTGATGACCCCCTGCCATCTCCCGTCCGTCAGTTTCCGCCAGCGGTGGGCCTGTCCGCACCCCAGCGTGGGGTCGAGGGAGACGTCCATCACGATATGGTCCATGGGTGGCCGATGCGTTCGTCGTTTATGTTTTTTGCCAGTATGGATTTCGATAGAGCCAGAATCGTGTTTTATCGATTTATCAGATCATCCCGCCATAGTCTGATATATTCGGACGGCGATGGCGTGGGCATGAGATTCGGTCCCGCAGGATATCCGCAGGTCTCCAACAAGAGCGACCCCGAGGCTTCCCTCCGTTACACGCGCGACCTCGGCCTCGATGCCCTCGAGGTGGAGTTCGTCCGCGGGGCGAGGATCACTCAGGAGCGCGCGGAGCGCATCGGTGCTCTCGCCAAGGAGCTGGACATCCGTCTGTCCTGCCATGCCCCGTATTTCATCAGTTTCAATTCCGACAACCCCGAGACCATCGACAAGAGCGTCCAGTGGGTGGTCGACACCGCGGTCGCCGCACACCACCTCGGTGCCTACATCATCGTCATCCATGCCGCCTCCTACGGCAGCCATCCGGAGACCGCCACCGAGAATGTGATCAAAGGTCTCGCCGCCAGCAAGAACCGTCTCGACGACATGGGGATCAAGGATGTGATCCTGGGGGTCGAGACCATGGGTAAGAAGGGGCAGTTCGGCACTCTCAAGGAGATCGCCGAGGTCATGGATTCCGTCGACGGGGTTCATCCCGTCCTCGACGTTGCCCATGTCCATGCCCGCGGCGTCGGTTGCCTGAAGACCCGCGAGGCCATGCAGGACCTCATCGACGAGTTCTTCCCGCTGGCCGGGGACACCGCCCACTTCCACATCAGCTGCATCAAGTACGGGGAGAAGGGCGAGATTTCACATCTGCCGCTCTCCGAGAAGGAGCCAGACATGCAGATACTGGCGGACATCCTGAACGATTCGGACAAGGACTGCAACTTCATCTGCGAATCCCCGCTGATCGAGAAGGACGCGGTAGTGTTCAGGGACATGTTCCCCAGGTACAGGCGGTGACCATGAGGACGTTCACCGTGGTCGTGGCCGTTCTGCTCGTCGGAGGGATAATCGGTGCCGGCATCGGAATCGTGATCTACACGGAGGACAGCCGCAAGACCTACGAGGAGATACAGGACGGTTACGACATCCCCGGATATCTCGACGCGCTCGAGGACGAGGGCTTTTCAATATGGAACCCGGGCCGTCTGTGGCCGGGAAGCCTTGACCCCATGGTTTCCGTCAAGAACTGCGCCGGCATTACCCTCGACATCGGCTGCCTGAGCAACTCTTATTATATCGTCAATAATTAAGGCAAAACCAGAAGCCACTGTGGCTCAGCGGTGGAGCGACGGTTTCGTAAACCGTTGGTCGGGGGTTCGATTCCCTCCAGTGGCTCTCATTTCGTTCTATCTCTACCAGTGGGGCTCTGCTGCCCGATCGGCCGCAGTCTCGTTTTTGTCAGAATTGATTAAACTCAAGAAATGATTTTGACAAACAAGAGGTCTGTAATAATGGGACAAGAAGAATTCAGAGTGGATCTCAGAAATCCTACGCCCGAGGACGTGGCATCCACCGTTCGCAGTGCACAGCTTATTTTCAGGATCAACAACACCATGCCGTTCACATCCGAACACGATGCGTTGATCAAAGAGCTGTTCGGGGACAGGATGGGGGAGGGAGCGATATTCACTGCTCCGTTCAATCTCGTGGCCCCCGAGATGATGACTCTCGGGAAGAACGTCTACATCGGCGGCAATTTCCTGGGCATGTGTCGCGGAGGCATCGACATAGAGGATGACGTGATGATTGCCGCCAACGTGTCCGTCCTCTCCAACAACCATGATCTCTACGACAGGGCTGTTCTCACATGCAAACCCGTGAAGATATGCAAGGGAGCATGGATCGGGGCCGGTGCAATCATTCTCGCGGGGGTGCGGATCGGCAGATACGCGGTCGTCGGTGCAGGTTCCGTGGTCACGAAGGATGTCGGCGATTATGAGGTGGCCGTGGGGAATCCCGCCAGAATCATCAAGACGCTCGACAAGGCAAGATTCGAGGAATGAGTCCGGCGATATCTCCGATTCCTGCAGTGAAACCTCATTGGGGGATAATCCCCCAATAAACTCTTTCGATGGCTGATGGGGCGGATTACTGGCTCTTTTGATCAGCACTCGTTCTTATCCTTGGAGGGGTCGTATATGTCGCCCTCCTTGATCAGATACTGGTTGACGATCTTGACCGCGCAGACGTCGCCGCACATGGAGCAGCCGTCCTTCTCCTCGGTGCATCCGCGGGCGCGGTAGCGGCGTGCTTTTTCCTCATCGATGCACACGTCATACATTGCGGGCCAGTCGAGTTCCTTGCGGGCCTTCGCCATGGCATCGTCCCTCTCCTGTCCGATCCCGCGGGTGAGGTCCGCAGCATGGGCGGCAATCTTGGAGGCGATGACACCCTCCTTCACATCGTCGATGTCGGGGAGGGAGAGGTGCTCGGCAGGGGTCACGAAGCAGAGGAAATCCGCTCCGTTGGCTGCCGCGATTGCTCCGCCGATGGCGGCGGTGATGTGGTCGTAGCCGGGTGCGATGTCGGTCACGAGGGGGCCGAGCGTGTAGAAGGGGGCGTGGTCGCAGAGGGTCTTCTGAATCTTCATGTTGGCGGCGATCTCGTTCATCCTCATGTGCCCCGGGCCCTCGACCATCGCCTGCACCCCGGCCTCTCTGGCTCTTTTGACTAAGTGCCCCAAAGTCATCAGCTCGGAAATCTGTGCCTGGTCGGATGCGTCGTGTACGCAGCCGGGGCGGAAACCGTCCCCGAGGGACAGTGTGAACTCGTATTTCTTGGCGAGTTCGAGGAGGTAGTCGAAGTTCCTGTAGAGGGGGTTCTCCTCCTCGTTGTGGAGGATCCATGCGGTGAGGAAGGAACCTCCGCGAGAGACGACGTCCATCATTCTGTCGCTCTTCTTGATCCATCTTACGGTCTCCATGGTGATGCCGCAGTGCACGGTCATGAAGTCCATGCCGTCCTTCGCGTGCATCTCGATTCCTTTGAACATGTCGTCCTCGGTCATCTCGACGACGGCGTTCTTCCTCGCGGCGGTGAGTCCCACCTCGTAGATCGGGACGGACCCCATCATGACGGGGCAGCGGGCGAGCAGTCTCTTGCGGATATCATCGATGTCCCCGCCGGTGCTGAGGTCCATGACGGCGTCCGCGCCGTATTTCACGGCCATGTCGAGTTTGGCGATCTCGCCCTCGAGGTCGGGCATGTCGCGTGAGGTCCCGATGTTGGCGTTCACCTTCACGGAGAGACCCTCCCCGATGGCTGCGGGCAGGGCGTCGTGCGCGGGGTTGTGGGGGAGGACGATGCGTCCTGCGGCTATTCCGTCGACCAGGAACCTCTCGGTGACTCCTTCGCGCTCTGCGGCCTTCTTGAAGAGGCGGTTCGATTCGCCGCGGCGGGCCTGTTCCATGATGGTGCTCATTGCCCCACCCATCGGTTGATTCGTATTAGACTGTTGCCGATGTACAGGTTGGATTGGTTACGCGTGCGCGAGCGTACGCGCGCGCGTGCGCACATTATAATATTAATACAGTATAGCGGGGGCAAAGGAAGGGATGCACTAATGGCAAACGAAGACGTACGTCGTAGTCCCGTCACCGGCGAGATCTATGACGCCAACAGCATCAAGGCCCTGAAAGGACTGGAAGCGGTCCGTAAGAGGCCGGGAATGTACATCGGAAGCACCGACACCCGCGGTCTCCACCACCTCGTCTATGAGGTCGTGGACAACTCCATCGACGAGTGTCAGGCCGGATACGCCACCGACATCGAGGTCACAATCCGCGACGACGGTTCCATCACCGTCACCGACAACGGACGCGGTATCCCCACGGGTATCCCCACGGGGGAGACCAAATCCGCTCTCGAGCTCTGCCTCACCGACCTCCACGCCGGAGGTAAGTTCGACCAGAACGCATACAAGGTGTCCGGAGGTCTGCACGGTGTGGGAGTATCCGTCGTGAACGCCCTCTCCGAGTGGATGGTCGCCACCGTCAAGCGCGAGGGGAAGATCAGCAGGCAGTCCTACAGGTGCGGCGTGCCCGACGGCCCCGTCGAGGTCATCGGACAGTCCAACGAGAGCGGTACCACCATCTCGTTCAAGCCCGACAAGACCATGTTCGAGACAGTGGAGTTCGATTTCGACACCCTGCAGAACAGGTTCCGCAACCAGGCTTTCCTCAACACGAAGGTCACCATCAAATTCACCGATCAGAGGTCCGGCAAGGAGGAGACCTACCACTACGACGGCGGTGTCTCCGAGTTCGTCCGCTTCCTCAATAGGAGCAAGACCCCCCTCCACGAGAAGCCCATCGAGCTCAAGGGTTCCCGCACCTTCGAGGACATCCACGGCAAGCCCATCGAGGTCGAGGTGGATGTCGCCCTGCAGTACACCGACGGATACAACGAGTCCGTGGACTCTTTCGTCAACACCGTGTCCACCCCGGACGGCGGAACCCATATGACCGGATTCCGCACCGCCCTCACCAAGACGCTCAACGATTACGGCAAGGAGAACAACATGCTGAAGGACTACGTCCTCGAGGGTTCCGATACCCGCGAGGGCCTGACCGCCATCGTCAGCATCCGCATGCCCGACCCGCAGTTCGAGTCGCAGACCAAGGAGAAGCTCGGTTCGTCCGTCGCTCAGAACGCCGTGTCCTCCGTGGTGAGCGAACAGCTCATGCAGTTCCTCGAGGAGACCCCCGCGGTGGCGCAGGTCATCGTCAAGAAGGCCATGTCCGCCTATGAGGGCAGGATGGCCGCTAGGAAGGCTAGGGACGCCACCCGCAGGAAATCCCTGCTCGAGTCCACCTCCCTGCCCGGCAAGCTCGCCGACTGCTCCGAGAAGGACCCCGAGAAGTGCGAGCTCTTCATCGTCGAGGGAGAATCCGCAGGAGGCTCCGCCAAGATGGGAAGGGACAGGAACTTCCAGGCCATCCTCCCCATCCGCGGTAAGATCCTGAACGTCGAGAAGACCCGTCAGGACAAGCTCCTCGACCACGAGGAGATCAAGAACCTCACCATCGCCATCGGCGGTGGCATCGGGAAGGAGTTCGACACCACCAAGATCCGCTACCACAAGGTCGTCATCATGACCGATGCCGATGTGGACGGTGCGCACATCGCCACCCTCCTCCTCACCCTCTTCTACAGGCAGATGCGCCCCCTCGTGGAGCAGGGCTACGTCTACCTCGCCATGCCCCCGCTGTACCGCATCGCCAAGGGTACCAAGGTCCTCGCATACGCCTTCAACGACGACGAGCTCAACAAGATTCTCGCCGAGAAGGGAGGACCGCAGGGACTCAACATCAGCCGCTACAAGGGTCTCGGAGAGATGAACCCGCAGCAGCTGTGGGAGACCACCATGGATCCCGAGATGCGCATGATGAAGCGCATCGAGATCTCCGATGCCCAGCTCGCAGACCAACTGTTCTCCGTCCTCATGGGAGACGATGTCGAACCCCGCCGCGAGTTCATCATCGAGCATGCCAACGAGGTCGTAAACCTGGATGTGTGATAGCATGGATATCGAACAGAGGATCATCAAACAGCCTATCGAGAGGGAGATGAAACGCTCCTACATCGACTACTCCATGTCCGTCATCGTCAGCAGGGCCCTCCCCGACGCCCGCGACGGTCTGAAGCCCGTCCACAGGAAGATCCTGTACGCCATGGACCAGCTGGGCCTCGCCCACAACCGCCCCCACAAGAAGTCCGCTTCCGTGGTCGGTGAGGTGCTCGGTAAGTACCACCCCCACGGAGATTCCGCCACCTACGGCGCCATGGTCCGTCTGGGACAGGATTTCGCTATGAGGTATCCCCTCGTGGACGGTCAGGGTAACTTCGGTTCCGTGGACGGCGACCCGCCGGCTGCCATGCGTTACACCGAGGCCCGTCTCTCCAAGATGGCCTCGGACCTCCTGCTCGACCTCGACAAGGGGACCGTGGACTTCACCGACAACTTCGACGGTACCCTGAAGGAGCCCACCGTCCTGCCCAGCAAGTTCCCCAACCTCATCGTGAACGGTTCCGACGGTATCGCCGTCGGTATGGCAACCAAGATGCCCCCGCACAACCTCACCGAGGTCTGCGACGCCATTATCTACACCATAGACAACCCCGAGGCCGGGGTCCCCGAGCTTATGCAGTTCGTCAAGGGTCCCGACTTCCCCACCGGCGGTATCATCAACGGACGCGCTGGCATCGTCGAGGCGTACACCACCGGCCGCGGACGCATCAAGGTCCGCGCCAAGACCCACTTCGAGGAGGTCCGCGCCGGGAAGGAGGCCATCATCGTCGACGAGATCCCCTATCAGGTCAACAAGGCGGAGCTGGTCAAGGCTATCGCCGACCTCGTCAAGAACAAGGCCGTCAGCGGCATCACCGACCTCCGCGACGAATCCGACAGGAAGGGTATGCGCATCGTGATCGAGCTCCACAAGGACGCCATCAACGAGGTCGTGCTGCAGAACCTGTTCTCCAAGACGCAGATGGAGATCACCTACGGTATCATCAACCTCGCCCTGGTGAACAACAAGCCCACCACCCTCAGCCTCAGGCAGCTGATCGACCAGTACATCGGCCACCGCCGCGAGGTCGTCACCCGCAGGACGCAGTTCGAACTCGACGAGGCGGCCAAGCGCTTCCACGTGCTGGAAGGTCTCATGGCCGCCCTGAACATGCTCGACGAGACCATCGCCCTGATCCGCGCCAGCGAGGACGGGGAGACCGCCAACAAGGGCCTGCAGGAGCTGCTCAAGATCGACCAGATCCAGGCACAGGCCATCCTCGACATGCGCCTGCAGCGTCTGACCGGCCTCGAGCTGGACACCATCCGCAAGGAGTACGACGAGCTGAAGGCCCGCATGGAGGACCTGCGCGACATCCTCGCCAAGCCCGCCAGGATTGATGCCATCATCAAGACCGAGCTCAAGGAGATGGAGGAGCGTTACGGCGACGAGAGGAGGACCGAGATCAACGACATGGCCGCCGACATCGACGCCGAGGACCTCATCCCCCGCGAGGAGACCGTCTACATCATCTCCGAGGACAACTACGTCAAGAGGATGCCCCTCCGCACCTACAGGCAGCAGGCCCGCGGCGGAACCGGCATGACCGGCGTGCAGACCAAGGAGGGAGACCAGATCAGGACCATGTTCGTCGCCTCCTCGCACGACTACCTCCTGTTCATCACCAACACCGGACGCCTGCTCTGGCTCAAGGGTTACGCGGTGCCCGAGGGCAGCCGCCAGTCCAAGGGCAAGCCGCTGGTCAACCTCATCTCCGACATACAGGAAGGGGAGAAGGTCACCAACGTCATCCCCACCAGCGACTTCCCCGAGAACGAGTACCTGGTGTTCTGCACCCGCAACGGTCTGCTGAAGAAGACCCAGATGTCCCAGTACGGCAACGTCCGCAACAAGGGAATCAAGGCCATCTCCCTGGACGAGGACGACTCGCTCATGGAGGTCTGGAAGTCCGACGGCAACGACGAGGTCGTGCTCGCCACCAACTCCGGTCTCGCCTGCAGGTTCCACGAGAACGAGGTCCGCGCCATGGGCAGGGACACCCGCGGTGTCCGCGGAATGACCCTCAACATCCACGATGTGGTCATCTCCATGGCCATCGTCAAGCCCGACGACCTCCTGCTCTCGGTCACCGAGAACGGATTCGGGAAGGTCACCAGCGTCTCCGACTACAGGCTGACCCACCGCGGAGGCAAGGGAGTCATCACCATCAAGGTGAACAAGCGCAACGGAGAGGTCGTCAGCGTCCGCAAGGTCACCCCCGACGACCAGCTCATGGCGGTCTCCACCGCGGGCAAGTTCATCAGGATGAACGTCTCGGAGATCAGGCAGACCGGCCGCAACGCCCAGGGCGTCAAGCTGATGGACCTGAAGGAAGGCGAGCGCATCGTCGCCGTCAACCCCGTCAACCCCGACGGCATCTCCAAGTCCGCCGACACGGATGCCGAGTGAGGCCCGAGGGGGGTGCATCCCCCCTCGGAAAACCCCTTCCAGAACCTTTTCACGCGTTACGGTTATTATCGATGGTACCTTTCCAGCACACATCGAGGTATCCATATGGATTATGTCATATTGGCCGTGATCGTGGTGTATTTCGCCATTGTCATCGCCGTTGGTTATTACTTCTATCATCGGTCGTCCACCCTGTCCGATTACATCCTCGGCGGACGTACCCTCAACCCCTACGTGACCGCCCTGTCCGCACAGGCGTCGGACATGAGCAGCTGGATGCTGATGGGTCTCCCGGGAGCAATCTTCATATCCGGACTCGGAGAGGCGTGGATCGGGATCGGTCTCGCCATCGGAGCATACATCTCCTGGCTCGTAGTGGCCAAGAGGCTCAGGATCTACTCCGAGAAGGCGGGGGACTCCCTCACCCTCTCCCAGTTCTTCTCCAACCGTTTCCACGACGATAAGGGATATCTCAGGGACCTGAGCGCCGTCATCATCCTCGTATTCTTCATATTCTATGTGGCCTCGGGGTTCGTCGGCGCCGCCCACGTGTTCTCGTACGTCATCCCCGAGTTCGATTACAACTGGGCCGTCATCACCGCTGCCGCGGTCATAGTCATCTACACCTTCCTCGGGGGATTCAAAGCGGTCTGCTGGACGGATTTCCTCCAGGGCATGCTCATGGTCATCGCGGTCGTCGTAGTGCCCATCGCCGCCGTATGCGCTATGGGCGGATGGGCGGACACCACCGCATGGCTGGACAATCTCCACGGTGTCCCCGACCACTTCGGCAGTCTCCTGCATTCCGGCGGTGCAACCATCGGTGCCCTCGCCATCCTGTCCTCTCTGGCATGGGGTCTCGGATACTTCGGTATGCCCCATGTCATCGTGAGGTACACCGCCATCAAGGACCCCAAGGACCTGAAGGTCTCCAGGCGCGTGGCCATGATCTGGATGGTCGTGTCCCTTACGGCGGCCATCATGGTCGGTTACATCGGAAGGGCCTACGTCGTATCGGGTGGGGCGGAACTCCTCGGCGGGAACAGGGAGACCATCTTCATAGTCATGGCCGGCGGTCTGTTCGCCTCGGCCATCGCCGCTATCGTCTATGCCGCCATCCTTGCCGCAGTCATGAGTACGGCCGACTCCCAGCTCCTCGTCGCTTCCTCGGCGATATCCAACGACCTCATTAGGAGGTTCTCCAAGGACAAGGTGACGCTGAGCAACGCGAAGCTCATGTGGATATCCAGGGTCGTGGTGATCATCATCGCCATAATCGCCGCCGCGATCGCCCTGATGGACGTGTCCTCTATCATGAGTCTCGTCTCGTATGCATGGGCCGGCTTCGGTGCGGCCTTCGGACCCATCGTGGTCCTCGCCCTGTTCTGGAAGAAGGGCAACGCCAAGGGTGCGTTCGGGGGCATGCTCGTGGGATTCATCACGGTCATCCTCTGGAACACCTTCCTCGTGTCCGACGGCGTACTGCCCACCATCCTCGGCATAGACTGCTGCATCTACAACACTGGTCTGTACGAGCTCGTCCCCGCATTTGCTCTCGCCATAATCGTGAACGTTGTGGTCAGCATCTACACCGGCGGGCCTACTGCTGAAATCGAGGCTGAATACGACGATTACGAGGCGGCATTGAACCAGTAAACCCCAAAAACACCCTGGCCGACAGCGACATTATTATAAATGTCGTGTCGGTTGGGGTGAATCAAGCCGCCGTAGCTCAGTTGGGAGAGCGCGTGACTGAAGATCACGAGGTCGCTGGTTCAAGCCCGGCTGGCGGCACCATTTTATTATCTTCCTCGGGTGGATGACATGGACGAGGACGACCGCGACACGATTCTCATCGATATCGCCACATCGGAGATGACGTTAGGTCAGGTCATGGCGGTCATAGAGGAATATCGGAGGAACTCAGCCTACAACGGCTACGAGATCTTCCTCGACGGGGACCGTCATGCCATAGTCGCAAGGAGGAAGGAGTGAATGGGAAAGGGACGCATGACCATCGGACTGTACAACGCCTATGACCCCAAGACGTTCCGCGAGCCCCACCGCCGCGTCATCGCCAGAGCAGGGGATCTGGCTCTTGCCTTCGGCATGAACCTCGCACTGTTCGGTTTCCCCCTTCCGGAGGACAAGCGCACCCCCCAGGAGGTGGCCGAATACATCGCGGGAACGACCAGCATCGGGGCCCACGGGGACAACTTCGTGCAGCTCGCCTCGCTCGGCCGTTTCCAGACGTTCCCGTATCCCGAGAAGGGGTTCCCGCCCCAACTGGGGAAGGTGGTCCTCACCACCTGCAAGCCCGACAAGAAGAAGCAGTTGTCCACGAAGGAACTCGCTGACATGGTGGGCAGGGGACAGAGCGTGCTCCTGATATTCGGTATCGGGCCCCACGGCACGCCGGATAAGATAAGGCCTTACTGCAACCACGATTTCGAGGTCACCGGCGGATGCTATTCGCTGGAGACGTGCACCGCCCTCGGAGCGGTGTGCGGGGCCCTCGACTGTATGCTCACCAAACTGTGATCAGTAGTGGTCGTACAGCGCGTCGGCAGGGGAGAGGTAGACGCCGCTGCCCTTCTCGACCCTTCCCACGATCTTCGCGTTGGGGTACTTCGAGGCGATGTCCTCGGCCTCCTGTTCGGGGGCGATGATGGCGAATCCCATTCCCATGTTGAGGGTCTGGTAGATCTCCTTGTCCTCGATCTGACCGAGTTCCTGGATGATCTTGAAGATCTGCTGGGGTTCCTCGGGGTCGTCGATGGTGTAGCGGAGTCCCTTCTTCATCCTGAGGATGTTCCTGAGACCTCCTCCGGTGATGTCCACCAACCCGTGGACCC
>SUSU01000002.1 GCA_015063225.1 Thermoplasmata archaeon
GTAGCGGAAGCTATGGAAGTCTTTATCAAAATCAACATGAATTAAGGTCTCAGACCACTTGTTTTAATGGAATAAAATAAATGGTTTAATTGATCGTAATCACAGGAAACTGGCGATAACCCAGAGAGCAATAATGCCCCCGATGATGATGATCGGACAGAGTGCAAATGCAAACCATCCGTTCTTCAGGAGAGTCTTAGGTCCCTGGAGCTCGTAGGATTTAGCCCTGGCGGCCTTCTCCTTAGCTTTCTGTTTCTGTGCTTTCTTAGACGCAGAAGCATTCTCCATGCTACGCGATATGAGTCCCATTATTAAACCTTATTTTCTGTTTTGTTGAACGTGTTCAAAACCGATTGATAAGAATTATAAACAAGATTTCAATGAGCGGTGTGGATAGGAAAAAGGGGTATTGCCATTGAACGATTCGATTTTCAAAACCTACCTTGAAAAGAAGAATAATATCATCAGCAACAGGTCGATTCTTCAGAACACCTATGTTCCCGCGCAGCTCGTGCACAGGGACAGTCAGATCGAAGATATCGTCAACATCATCGCTCCTTCTTTAAAAAAAGACAAACCGTCTAACATCATGATCATCGGAAAGACCGGTACCGGGAAGACCGCTGTCGTGAAATATGTCGGTGATGAACTTCTCAAAGCTAACAACGAGGTCAACGTCTGCGATTATCTCTACATCAATTGCGAGACCGTAGATACCCCTTACAGTATCCTCTATAACATCTCAAATCACATCATCCCCGATCCGAACAAAGGCATTCCTTTCACCGGATGGAGTCTTGAAAGGGCTTTCAACACCCTCATCAAATACATTGATGAAGCGAACAAGGTCTTCATCATCGTTCTCGATGAGATCGACCAGTCCTACAACAGGAACGGAGACGACATCTTCTATTTCCTTACGACCATCAATGAGATGCTGATCAATTCAAGGGTTTCCATCATAGGAATCACGAACAACTCGAAATTCACCGAGATGCTCACCCCTAAGATCAGAAGCAGGCTCGGAGAAGAGAAGATCATCTTCCCTCCCTATACTCCTGTGGAACTGATCGATATCCTTACCGAAAGGTCCAAACAGGCATTCTATCCGAATGTTCTGGAAGAAGGTGTCATCCCTTATGTTGCTGCTATTTCTGCTCAGGATTCCGGAGATGCAAGGAAGGCCTTGGATCTTCTGAGGATATCCGCGGATATCGCGGAAAGGAACGGTGATAAGAAGGTCACCGAAGCCCATGTCGATTATGCAAGACAGAAGATCGAGATCGATGCTTCTGCCGAGATTGTCAAATCCCTAACTGTCCAGTCGAAACTGGTCCTGATGGCTATTATCAAGAATCCCGGTAATGCAGAAGGACAGATCACCACCGGTGATGTCTTCTCGATCTACAACATATTCGCAAAGAATCTCGGTTATCCCGTGCTCACGCAGCGCAGGATAGGGGACTTGATCTCCGAACTCGATATGCTCGGTATCATCAACGCCCGTATCCGTTCCTTAGGAAGGAAGGGAAGGACCAAGATCATCGAGCTCAACATCCCCAAAGAGATTGTCGCCCTGGTCACCGAGGATGACATGTTCAAGTCTCTCGGCAAGATCAAGAACACCTCTTTCCAGAAAACCTTGGACTGATTTCTCTCCAGTGGAAATGGAGGGGTTGGTAGGTTCACTGTTTCCTTCTGAGGTACATGATCTCGGAGAACAGATAGTTCAGCGCGATGAATATCAGGATGACGGTCAGCAGCTCGCAGACCAACAACGGGGTGGTGTTCGGTGCCCATGTATCGAGTTCGGTCTTGTTGTGTTTGGCGATCAGCTTTATCGCACCGAGCCAGGGTATCTCTTTCCATGCGACCGATTTGATGTTCCCGTCCACCAGTGCGGGATAGATCCCGGACATCTGATCGAAATACATGTTGTTCACCGAATCCCCTATGGTCAGATATCCCTGTGTGGAACCCATGGAGAGCATGGCGTTCAGGTCGATGGTGACCGTCTTTCCGCCCTCGACTACGTTCCCGACTTTGTAGAAGGTGACCGTACCCGATAGCTCGTTGTATGCGTTCCCGCCGTTGTCCCACAGGCTGCTGTCATAATCCTTGAGGGCGTCTGCGGTCCATGTACCGTCACCGTTGTAATTGAGCCAGAGGAACGCTCTGTGGATCACGGGATTGCCGGCGGGACGTTTGTAGACGATGACGTCCCCGTAGTCTCCGAACATCTCGTATCCGTTCTGGTATCCTTCGACGTAGGTGGTGATATCGGTCTTGTCGGGGCTCCTCACGAGGATCAGGTCCCCGGTGTCTATGTTACCGATACGGGATTCCTTGTCATCCAGCGAACAGTGCTGCATGGAATGGGATTCGACGACGGTGAACGGGGGTTTCACGCCGGAACTGTAAGAAATGGCGAGGAATCCTCCGACGATAACGATTAACGCGATAACGATGACGATCATCGTATTGCGCGCATCGCTGTTCATGCCGGTTCAATTCAGTTTCTCAGATAAGAACATAATCTCATCAGTCAGCCTTTCAGATGTATCCATATCGCGATACTGTCTTTTACGTTGAAGTATGTGCAGGTAAACATGGAGAGACCCTCAGCGGACGAATATTTCATGGAAATGGCAAAACTGGTATCGTCCCGTTCCACCTGCCTCCGCAGGCATGTGGGAGCTGTCATTGTGAAGGACAAGCACGTTCTGTCCACGGGATACAACGGTGCTCCGAAAGGGGTCTCGCACTGTGAGGATTCGGGATGTCTGCGCGTGAAACTCAACGTCCCCTCCGGTACACGCCACGAGCTGTGCCGCGGCGTGCATGCCGAACAGAACGCCGTGGCGCAGGCCGCGTACCACGGAACGAGCCTTAAGGGAGCGGTCATCTATACCACCACTTTCCCCTGCAGCCTGTGCGCCAAGATCCTCATAAATTCCGGCATTTCCGAGATCGTTTACGACGAGGGATACATGGACGAGCTGTCGAAGGACATCCTCGCGGAGTCCCCGATCAAGATACGCAGGTATGTGCCAGACGAAAAATCCTGATGTTTTTTCCGATTTGTAAAGAAGCATCGCTTATAATCGCGCGCGCACGCGTAATATTTTAGCATTAGGACGATTAGCATTAAGTATAGTGAATGGTTACCAACGCTCACGAATGGTCTGGGAGTGTATGAACCGCACTGACATACTTTCGGAAATAAAGGAGGCTGAGAAGCGCGCAGACGAGACCGTCGCCAATGCGGAGGCGGAACTCAAAAGCGCTGTTGCTCAGGCCCGCAGAGATTCCGTCGCAAGGGTCCAGAAAGCCCGCTCTGACATGAGCGAGGCCTACGAGGCTACCGTTGCCACGGAGAAGGCGAAGTTCGATAAGGAGAACGCCGAGATTCTCGCCAAGGGTGAGAAGGAGGCCGAGGCCATCGAATCTGCCGCTGAGGAAAAGATCAAGGAAGTTTCTGACTTCCTCACGAAAGCTTTCGAGAGGGCAATAGATGTTTCTTCCTGAGTCGATGAGTAGGATTATGGTCGTGGGTACCAAAGCCCGCATGGACGACGCTATCAACGCGTTCTACAGCGAGAAGGTCATTCACGTCATCGATCATACCACCGGCGACGACGGGCTCTCTATCGGAACCAGCAACACTGGTGTTTCCAAGGCCTCTGAGAGGCTTCTGAAGATCAGGACGCTGGAGAAGGAGCTTGGGATCAAAAAGAGAACACTGACCGAGGACATCGCGGTCGAGGATGTGCGCGAGCGCATCGAGGCCGGAGATGTCGAGACTGTCGAAAAGGAGATTCTCTCCGTCGTCGACAAAAGGAATGGTCTTACTCAGCTAATCTCCGAATTAAACGCCAAAAAAGAAACCCTAGGACTTCTGTCCAAGCTGCCCCTTACCCTTGACTTCTACTCCGGGTACAGGAGCATTTCCGTACTGGTCGGCACCACTACCGCCGACCCCGCCACACTGAACCTCGATGCCGAGATCTTCGCCTATTTCAACGGCAAGATCAGGCAGGGTGTCGTAGCCGTCTTCTTCCGCAACGACAGCAGGGACAAGGTCTCCGCTGCGCTGTCCGAGATTGGCTTCACCGAGATCCAGGTGCCTTCCTCCGATCCCCTGTCCCCCGCCGACGAGGTCGTCAAGATCGACGCCGCGGTCGCACAGGCCATCGAGGACCTCGACAAGGCCGAGGTGGAACTGCTTGAGCTGAAAGTCAAACACAGGTCCTTCCTCAAGGGAACGGACGAGGAGCTTGCCATCCAGGTCGAGAAGGGATCCGTCCCTCTGCGCCTTGCAGTCAGCAAGTACTCCTACATCATGGACGCTTGGGTCCCCACCTCCAAGGTGGAGGAAGTCAAGAAGCACCTCGAGGAGAAGCTCGGGGACGATGTCCACGTCGAAGTCATGGAGGAGAGGTCCAGGAGCATGGAGGATTCCGAAGCTCAGGAGCCCCGCTTCCAGAAAGTACCCACCAAGACCACCAACGGAAAGGTCGTATCTGAATTCGAATACGCCACGAACCTCGTCTCCAGGCCCAAGTACCAGGAGATCGATCCCACCGTGTTCATCATGATCTTCCTTCCCATCTTCTTCGGGATCATGGTCGGAGATGTCGGTTACGCCATCCCCTTCATCATCCTCGGAGGATACGGTCTCAACAAGACCCAGAACAAAGACTGGCGCTCCATCGCACTCGTCCTGTTCCTCGGCGGCATCTGGGCCGCGCTTTTCGGAGCATTCTTCTACGGAGAGATGCTCGGAATGCATTTCGTGGGCGGACATTACGAAGCGGGCGAATGGATATGGTATCACGACAATGTTGCTATGAGCGAAATCACCAATGGTACCGCTGTCACTTGGGACTGGCTGCTCGGAGAGCACTTCCCCGAGTGGTTCTGCAACATGATCGGCCACGTCAACCCCGACGGTACCCACACCGGAGTCGGCAAGCTCGAGGATGTCGCATTCCTCCTGAAGCTGTCCGTCTACATCGGTCTGTGCCACCTCTTCGTCGGTCACATGTGTGGTCTTTACAACAAGAAAATACAGCACGGGTTCAAGCACGCCTTCATCGAGAAGGGCGGTGTCGTCCTGTCGTTCTTCGGCATCATCTTCCTGTGCTTCGGCCTCACCGACTTCATGTTCAACAAGGCTGACATCACCGAGGGCCTCGCGTTCTACACCCTGGTCATCGGTATCGTCCTCCTCGTTATCGGTACGGTCATCAACGCGAAAGCCGAAGGTGCTCTACAGGCCATCCTTGGTCTCCCCGAGCACATCGGTCAGATCCTTTCCTACACAAGGCTTGCCGCCATAGGCATGTCCAAGGCGGGAATGGCTCTTGCCTTCAACTACATAGTCTTCTCGATGGTCATGTCCACTTCCGTGAACGCCGCGGGTATCGTAGAGTTCGATCCCCTGGCCGCCCCGGTCATGCTCATCCTCGGGATCGTAATGTTCTGTTTCCTGCATCTCGTCATCTGGACTCTTGCCATCCTGTCCGCGGGTATCCACTCGCTCAGGTTGCAGTTCGTCGAACTGATGATGAGGTTCTTCGACGGAGGAGGCGAGGAATTCAAGCCCCTCAAAGAAGCTCGCAGCAAAACATTTTTCAAAAACAAAATTAGCAATATCAATGAGGTTTGATTAATATGGATGCTTCACAGGCTGGATTAGTTGCTATTGGTGCTGGACTCGCTGTTGGACTCGCCGGTATCGGTGCTGGTCTCGGAGAGAAAGACATCGGTGCCGCCGCTGTCGGCGCTATCACCGAGGACGGTTCCCTGTTCGGAAAGGGTATGATCTTCACTGTCATGCCCGAAACCATCGTCATCTTCGGTCTCGTCATCGCTATCATGGCTCTCTTCGTTCTGTGATTTCCGGGGCGCCATCATGGCACTGGAATCAGTGACGAAGGAGATCGAGGCAGACGCCCAGGCCCGCGCCGCCATTATCCTCAAACAGAAGGATAAGGACATCGCGGAGATCAACGCCAAGGCCGACGCCCAGATCGCCGAGATGAAAGAAAAGCAGGACAAGAGGGTCGCCGAGACCGTCGGCAACCTCGCCCGCCAGGAGCGCTCGAGCGCGGAACTGGAGAGCAAGAAGGTTGTCCTGTCCAAGAAGAAGGACGTGCTGAACCGCGCCTTCGAGACCGCACTCGCGGACCTCGAGAACATGCCCGCCAATAAGAAGCTGGCATACTACAAGGCGATGGTCGCTTCCGCCAAGGACGTCATTCCCGAGCCCAAGGCCGTCATCAGCGTGAACGACAAGTTCACCGCCGCAGACCTGGGTGTCACCGCCGTCGAGCAGTCTAACAAGATCCGCTCCGGCATCATCCTCCAGAGCGAGGACGGGAAGATCGAGGTGGACATGCAGTTCTCCGTGCTCCTCAAGAGCGTCTGGGACAGCAACATCAAGGAGATCACCGACATCCTGTTCGAGTCTAAAGAGGAAGCGGCCGCCGAGGCACCCGCCGAGGAAGCCGAGTCCGAAGTTGCACTCGGGTGAAAAGAATGTTCAAGCGCAGCGGAACCGGAAATTTCGCGTACACGTCATCGAGGGTCAAGGCGAAGAAGTCCAAGCTCCTCAAGGCCGAGGACTACAACAAGCTCCAGGCGATGAGCGTGCCGGAGATCTCCCGCTACATCAGCGAGTCTGGTTACAGCAAGGAGATGACCGATCTGGCTGGTATGCACGACGGCCTCGAGCTCGTCGAGTACGCCACGTACGGAAACATGGCCAAAGCGTTCCGCAGCATCTTGGGAGCGGCGTCCGGCGACTGTAAGAACATGGTCGGCGCCTACCTCAAGAAGTGGGATTACATCAATGCTCTCACCATCCTCCGCGGTAAGAGGTACGGTCTTCCCCTCGACGAGATCCGCGGTGACCTCGTCGTGGCAGGCTACCTCAACATGGAGGATTTCGAGAAGCTGATGCAGATGGCGAACGTCGAGGACATCCTCGCATCGTTCTGCAATCTCATGCACATCCGCATCCCGGAGGAGGTCCTGGCCGTCTACAAGGCCCAGTCCGACCTCGCCCCGGTCGAGGACGCCCTCGTCATCACGTATTACGAGGACCTCCTTGCTTCTGTGAAGGGCAACGACCGTCCCACCACCGTCTTCAGGAACTACGTCAGGAGCGTCATCGACGTCAAGAACATCGAGACCCTCCTTAAGTTCAAGATCGAGAAGGTCGACGCCGAAGTTGGGATGAAGTTCTTCATCAAAGGCGGACGCGAGATCGACGAGAAACTCATGAGCCAGTACCTCAATACACCTGACGTACCGACTCTCTTGAACGACCTGCAGCAACTCAAGATGTATGCGGATATCAAAGACTACGTCTCCGCAGACACCGACGTCATTGGGGCCATCAGCGCACTCTCCCACTACCAGTCCGATCTGGCAGAGAGCGTGTCCGCTCTGTACCCCCTCTCGGTCCTCCCCGTCGTGGACTACATGCTACGCAAGGAGGCCGAGGTGAAGAACATCAGGATGATTGCCTACGGGATCAATGCCGGTCTCGACCCCGCGGTCATCAAAGAGATGCTGGTGATCTGATGGATATCGCAGTTATCGGTTCCGACGAGTTCACCCTTGGTTTCCGCCTCGCGGGGATCAGGAAGGTGTTCATCGCGGACAAGGACAATTACCAGGAAAAATTGCAGGAAGCGATTTCCGATGCCAATGTCGGAATCCTCGCCGCCAGTGCGAAGGACCTGCAGGAATTTCTCCCCACCAACTACAGGATGAAGGTCATGGAGTCCATCTCCCCCGTCATCGTCCCCGTAGGTGGAGGAAGCAAGAACGACCTTCGTGAGAGGGTCAAACAAGTCATTGGCGTAGATTTGTACAAAGCAGAGGATGAATGAATGAGCACTGAAGGTGTTATCTACAGGGTCGCCGGACCCGTCGTGACCGCCATCGGCATCTCGCCCCGTATGTACGACGTGGTGCACGTCGGAAACGAGCAGCTGATGGGAGAGGTCATCAAGATCGTCGGCGACTATTCTATCATCCAGGTTTACGAGGACACCACCGGTATCAAACCCGGTGAGCCGGTCACCAACACCGGCATGCCTCTGTCCGTCGAGCTCGGCCCCGGACTTCTGACCTCCGTTTACGACGGTATCCAGAGGCCCCTGCCCGTGCTGAGGGACATGCTGGGAGACTTCATCTCCCGTGGTGCCACCGCACCTGGACTGAACAGGGAAGCTAAATGGGAGTTCGAGCCCGCCGTCGAGGTCGGAGCTGACGTCTCCGCCGGAACCGTCGTCGGTTACGTGCAGGAAGGCCCCATCCGCCACAAGATCATGCTGCCCCCGAACGCCCCCTCCGGAAAGGTCGAGAAGATCGAGGCCGGTTCCTTCACCGTTGAGGAGCCCGTCGTCACCGTCTCGGGCGTCGAGTACCCCATGATGCAGAAATGGCCCGTCCGTGCCGCCAGGCCGGTCATCGAGAAGTACAACCCCGATGTCCCCCTCGTCACCGGACTGCGTGTCCTCGACACCATGTTCCCCCTCGCGAAGGGCGGTGCAGCGGCCATCCCCGGTGCCTTCGGTACCGGAAAGACCGTTACCCAGCAGTCCCTCGCCAAGTACTCCGATGCGGAGGTCGTCGTCTACATCGGTTGCGGAGAGCGCGGAAATGAGATGACCGAGGTTCTTACCGAGTTCCCCGAACTCAAGGACCCCAAGACCGGCGAGTCCCTCATGAAGAGGACCATCCTCATCGCCAACACCTCGAACATGCCCGTCGCCGCCCGTGAGGCTTCCGTCTACACCGGAATGACCATCGCCGAGTACTTCCGCGACATGGGATACAACGTGGCTCTCATGGCCGACTCCACCTCCAGGTGGGCAGAGGCCATGCGTGAGATCTCCTCCCGTCTCGAGGAGATGCCCGGTGAGGAGGGTTACCCCGCATACCTCTCCGGACGTCTGTCCGAGTTCTACGAGCGTGCCTGCCGCGGTAAGACCCTCTGCGGCGAGGACGGTTCCATCTCTGTTATCGGAGCCGTTTCCCCTCCTGGCGGAGACCTTTCCGAGCCCGTTACTCAGAACACACTGCGTATCGTCCGTGTGTTCTGGGCCCTCGACACCAAGCTCCGTGAGCGCCGTCACTTCCCCACCATCAACTGGCTGACCTCGTACACCATGTACGACGCCCAGCTCAAGACCTGGTACCAGAAGAACGTCGCCGAGGACATGCCCGAGCTCAAGGCCTGGGCCATGCAGACCCTCCAGAGGGAGGCGGAGCTTCAGGAGGTCGTGCAGATGGTCGGTTCCGACTCCCTGCCCGACGAGCAGAAGGTCACCCTCGAGGTCGCCAAGATGATCCGTGAGATCTTCCTGCAGCAGAACGCGTACCACCCCGTGGACTGCTACTGCCCCCTCGAGCGCCAGCACACCATGCTCAAGCTCATCCGCAAGTACTCCGACCTCGCCGACAAGGCCCTCAAGGCCGGCATCGCCGTCGACAAGATCATCTACCTCCCCGTCCGCCAGCGCTTCCAGCAGGCCAAGTACGAGGACAACCCCGACGCGGAGTTCGCTGCCGTTGAGAAGGACATGGACGACCAGTTCTCCAAACTGGAGGCTTGAAAATGGCTACCGTTTCTAAAGAGTACAAGACAATCTCCCAGATCGCCGGACCTCTCGTCTTCGTCAAGAATACCGAGCCCGTCGGTTACTACGAGATGGTCACCGTCAGGCTTTCCGACGGTTCCATCAAGCGCGGACAGGTCCTCGACTCCTCCGACGACACCGTCGTCGTCCAGATCTTCGAGGGAACCTCCGGTATCGACAGGGACGCGGCCGTCCGCTTCCTCGGCGACACCATGAAGATGCCCGTCTCCAAGGACATGCTCGGACGTGTCCTCTCCGGAGCCGGAGACCCCATCGACGGCGGACCCGCCATCGTTCCCGAGAAGGAGATGGACATCACCGGAGCCGCCATCAACCCCTGGGCCCGCGACTCCCCCGCCGACTTCATCGAGACCGGTATCTCCACCATCGACGGAATGAACACCCTGGTCCGCGGCCAGAAGCTGCCTATCTTCTCCGCCTCGGGTCTGCCTCACAACGATATTGCTCTGCAGATCGCCAGGCAGGCCAAGGTCCGCGGAGAGAACCAGGAGTTCGCCGTCGTGTTCATCGCCCTCGGTATCACCAACGAGGAGAAGCAGAAGTTCATGCGCGAGTTCGAGAGGACCGGTGCCCTGAAGAACGCCGTCGTCTTCCTGAACCTCGCCGACGACCCTGCCGTCGAGCGTATCTCGACCCCCCGTCTCGGACTGACCACCGCCGAGTACATGGCCTTCGACCTTGGTATGCAGGTTCTTGTCATCATGACCGACATCACCAACTACTGCGAGGCCCTCCGTCAGATCGGTGCCGCCCGTGACGAGGTGCCCGGAAGGCGTGGATACCCCGGTTACATGTACACCGACCTCGCTCAGCTGTACGAGCGCGCCGGCAGGATCAAGGGCAAGGAGGGTTCCATCACCCAGATCCCCATCCTGACCATGCCCGGTGACGATATCACCCACCCCATCCCCGACCTCTCCGGTTACATCACCGAGGGACAGATCGTTCTGTCCAGGGAGCTGCACAGGAACGGAATCTATCCTCCGGTCAACGTGTCCTCCTCCCTGTCCCGTCTGATGGGTAACGGTACCGGTAAGGGCAAGACCCGTGAGGACCACAAGGCCGTCTCGGATCAGCTCTACGCCTCGTACGCCGAGGGTAAGGACCTCCGCGGTCTCGTGGCCATCGTCGGTAAGGACTCCCTTTCCGCGAAGGACCAGAAGTTGCTGGACTTCGCCGATCTCTTCGAGGACCGCATCGTCCGCCAGGGAATCGACGAGGACCGCTCCATCGAGACCACCCTCGACCTCGCCTGGGAGATCTTGAAGGAGCTCGACGTGGATCAGCTCACCAAGATCGACAGGAAGTACATCGAGAAGTACCTCGGCAAGAAGGAGTGAACCCGATGGCTGGACACGACGTCACTCCTACCCGTTCGGTACTCCTCGACCTCAAGAGGAGGATCAAGCTGTCCCAGTCCGGGCACAAGATCCTCAAGATGAAGAGGGACGGACTCATCATTGAGTTCTTCGCTGTACTGGACAAGGCTAGGAAGATGATGACCGGCGTCTCATCGGACTTCGAGAACGCGATGATGAAGATCACCATCGCGAAGGCCGTCGACGGAGAGGTGAAGGTCAGAGGAGCCGCGTACTCCCTGAAATTCTCCCCTTCCGTCGAGATCTCAAGCAAAAACATCATGGGTATGGCCCTGCCCCGCGTTCAGGCTAACAACGTCCACACGGACATCCTGAACAAGGGGTACGGTATCCTGGATACCTCCGCCTACATCGAGGAGGCCGCACTGGCGTTCGAGAAGCTTCTCGACACCCTCGTGCGCGCCGCCGAGGTGGAGACCACCATGAAGAAGATGCTCGATGAGATCGAGAAGACTAAGAGAAGGGTGAACGCCCTCGAGTTCAAGGTCATCCCTGAGCTCGAGGACTCCCAGAGGTTCGTCAAGTCCCGTCTCGAGGAGATGGAACGCGAGAACACCACCCGTCTCAAGCATCTCAAGGGTAAAGAGGCGGCCGAGTGAAGTCCATGGAGGAGCGGTTCGGGGACTTCATGGAGAACCCCAAGAAACGCGTGAGGTTCTTCAAAGTCGCAGTGATCGCATCATACTCCATGCTGTTGCTCGGTTCATTCCTTATCGTGGCCTATCTGGCCTCGGTCTGGCTTTAAACTACTTCAGGGGCGCAAGCCCCTGTCACTTTTTTTTATCGTTTCGGTATTCTGGAGTATTGCTGCTATTATCTGTTTTATAATTGCAGATATGCACCAGAAAATTTAATCAAAAAACATTTAGTGTAGTAAATAAACATAAAAATAATCAAAAAATAATGGAGGTAATCCTGCCCGAGAGAAAGCTTAGAGCGGGCAGGATTCTGTTGGCTGTTTTTCTTTTCGCATCACTCCTTCTTTTTGAACAGGTTCTTGAAGAGTCCCTTCTTCTCAGTTCCGGTCTGTTTCGATTTCTGTGTGCTGTCGATTCGGATCTTGGCGAAAGCCTGGTCGAGGTCGGCGATGATGTCGTCGATGTGCTCGGTTCCGATGGAGAGCCTGATGGTGGAAGGCGAGATGCCCTGCTCCTTGAGCTCGGCCTCGTTCAGCTGCGAGTGGGTGGTCGAAGCGGGGTGGATCACGAGGGATTTCACGTCCGCGACGTTGGCCAGCAGGGAGAACAGCTCCAGGCTGTCGATGAACTTCTTGGCGTCCTCCTCGGTACCGTCGATTTCGAAGGTGAAGATGGATCCGGCGCCGTCGGGGAAGTATCTGTTGTAGATGTCGTGGGTGGGCTGGTCCGGCTGCGAGGGGTGGCTGATGCTCCTGACCTTCTTGTTGTTCCTGAGGTAGTCGAGGACCTTGAGGGTGTTCTCCACATGCCTCTCCACACGGAGGGACAGTGTCTCGAGCCCCTGGAGCAGGACGAACGCGGTCACGGGGGAGATGGACGCCCCGGTGTCGCGCAGGAGGACCGCTCTGATCCTGGTCACGAAGGCTGCGGGGCCGAGGGCCTTGTAGAAGCTGACGCCGTGGTAGCTGGCGTCGGGCTCGGTGAGTCCGGGGAACTTGCCGTTGTCCCAGTTGAATTTGCCTCCCTCGATGATTATCCCTCCGAGGACGGTTCCGTGTCCGCCGATGAACTTGGTAGCGGACTCCACGACGATGTCGGCCCCGTGTTCCAGGGGTCTGATGAGGTACGGGGTTGCGAAGGTGTTGTCGACGACCAACGGGATGCCGTGCCTGTGGGCAATCTCGGAGAGTTTCTCGAAATCGGAGACATTGGAGTTGGGGTTCCCGAGGGTCTCGGTGTACAGGGCCTTGGTCCTGTCGTTGATGGCCGCCTCGATGGCGGAATAGTCATCCGGGTCGACGAATTTCGTCTCGATCCCGTAGGTGGGCAGGGTGTGCTCGAGGAGGTTGTAGGATCCTCCGTAGATGGTCTTGGAGGAGACGATGTTGTCACCGGCGGCGGCAAGGTTGAGGACCGTGTAGGTGATCGCTGCCGCGCCGGAGGCAACGGCGAGGGCGGCGGAACCTCCCTCGAGAGCGGCGATACGTTTCTCGAGGACATCTTGGGTGGTGTTGGTCAGGCGGCCGTAGATGTTCCCGGCGTCCCTCAGGCCGAACCTGTCGGCAGCGTGCTGGGAGTTGTGGAACACGTAGGACGTGGTGAGGTAGATCGGGACGGCCCTCGAGTCGGTGGCGGGGTCGGCCTGTTCCTGCCCTACATGGAGCTGCAGGGTCTCGAACTTCTGTTTCTTCGCGTTGTTGGGTCCGGTGGGGACGTTGTTTGTAGCCATTATTTTCACTTCCTTTTTTAGAGCCCATCTTGTCGCAATATTCGTATCTGATTATTTTGAGCGACGTTTGATGTTGCTTCTGAATATTACTATCCTCGGTCAAGTATTTATTTATTTTCCTATATGAAAATAGTAAAATATGATGATGCGTTGCAATAGTACATGAATAACACAAAAACAGGCGCAAAATACTCGCTGAAAACAGCTTTGATACATGCCGGCAATCAGATAGACGAATCCACAGGTGCGGTTAACGTACCTATCTATCAGACATCCACGTTCAAGCAGGACGGTCTCGGGAAGAACAGGGGATTCGAATATTCCCGTACCGGCAATCCTACAAGGAAAGTATTGGAGGACCTGATCGCGGAACTCGAAGGCGGCGTCGCCGGGTTCGCATTCGCTTCGGGAATGGCCGCAATAACCACTGTATTATCATTATATAGATCGGGAGACCGGATCCTGATCTCCCGTAACGTCTACGGCGGAACGTTCCGCGTCCTCGATAAGGTGTTCAGGAATTTCGGTATAGAGTATTCTATACTGGATTCCGAGGACCCCGAGGACCTCCGGGCAGCAATCACTGACGATGTCAAAGCGATCCTCCTCGAGAGTCCCGCGAATCCGCTCATGTCGGTCACGGATATCGGGGCGTTCGCTAAGGTCGCCCACGAGAAAGGGGTGAAGGTCATCGTGGACAACACGTTCATGACCCCGTACATCCAGCGCCCGATAGAACTCGGTGCGGACATAGTCGTGCACAGCGGTACGAAATACCTCGGAGGCCACAGCGACCTCGTGGCAGGATTGGCGGTGGTCAACGACGAGGAGACCGCCGAGAGGCTCGCCTTCCTGCAGAACGCGACCGGAGGGGTGTTGCAGCCCTTCGATTCTTTCCTGCTCATACGCGGGATAAAAACCCTCTCGGTCAGGATGGACAGGCATGTGGAGAACGCGAAGAGGATCGCGGAGTATCTAAGAGCCAGCGAGGACGTCTCGAAGATATTCTACCCCGGATTGGAGACCGACCCCGGCCATGCAATCAACTCCAAACAGGCGAGGAACGGCGGCGCGATGCTGTCCTTCGAGTTGAAGGAGGGCCATGACCTGAACAGGTTCTTCGAATCCCTGGAGCTGATCAGTCTCGCGGAGAGTCTAGGGGGCGTGGAGTCCCTGGTCTGCCACCCTTCTACAATGACGCATGCCTCCATCCCCGAGGAGATAAGGAAGGCGGTGGGGATCACCGACGGCCTCATCCGTCTCTCCACCGGGATCGAGGATGTGGATGACATCATCAGCGACCTAGATAACGCCATCAGGAAGTCGAGGATATGACTCTGTACGGTTCCGTGGAGGAGCTGGTAGGGGAGACCCCGCTGGTGGAACTGAAGCACATGGGTTTCCCCGCCGGGGTGAGGGTATTCGCCAAGCTGGAGCTCAGCAATCCCGCAGGGAGCGTGAAGGACCGCGTGGGGAGGTACATGATCGCCGATGCCGAGGAGAAAGGCCTCCTGAGGCCGGGTTCGACGATAGTGGAGGCCACCGCGGGGAACACCGGCATAGGCATCGCCCTCGCGGCGTTGAACAAGGGATACAGGGTGATATTCACCGTCCCCACCAAGTTCTCGGAGGAGAAGCAGAAGATAATGAGGGCGCTCGGTGCCGAGATCGTGAACACCCCCAAGGAGGAAGGCATGCTCGGGGCGGTGGCCGAGGCGGAACGCATCAAGGAAACGATTCCCGGCGCGGTCTCCCTCAAACAGTTCGAGAACATGAGCAATCCCCGCAGCCATTTCGAGACCACGGGTCCGGAAATCTACCGCGACCTCAAGGGTCATGTTGACTATGCGGTGATGGGCGCCGGAAGCGGAGGGACCTTCTCCGGGATAGTCGGATATCTGAAGAGCCAGAATCCCGAAATCCAGGGAGTGCTCGCTGATCCTGTAGGGTCTATCATCGGCGGCGGGGAGAAGGGCGAATACCAGATCGAGGGAATCGGCAACGACTTCATCGCCAAAACTATGGACACTTCCCTGGTGGACCGCGTGTACAAGGTCACCGATGCGGAGGCCTACGCCATGTGCCGCGAACTGGCGAAGAAGGAGGGCATACTGGCGGGGCAGTCCTCCGGTGCGGCCCTAGCCGCCGTGAGGAAGCTTGCAGACGATGTAGGAAAGGGCAACATAGTCACTGTGTTCCCGGACAGGGGCGACAGGTATCTCAGCAAGGGGCTGTTCGACTGAGCTATTTCCCCCACATCGATAGGTAAATCATAATAATGAAAAATAAGGTACCAGAAGGACAGTGAGACCGTGAACGTTTCGACGAGGACCCGTTACGCGTTGCGCATGCTGGTGGATATCGCCGCATTCCAGGATTCCGGCAAGGTGAAGATCAGGGACATATCCGTCCGTCAGGACATCTCCGTCAAGTATCTGGAGCAAATCGTGACCCTGCTATCGAAGGCGGATATCGTCAGGGGCGAGAGGGGCCCCCAGGGAGGATACGTCCTCACCCGTCCCGCATCCGAGATAACTGTAGCCGAGGTCGTGTGCGAGATCGAAGGCACCGTGGCCCCCGTTCCCTGCATAAAGGACGGGCAGGTCGAATGCGAAAGGAAGAACCGCTGTACCACCGTCGACATGTGGATGAGGATAGAGAAGGCGGTCATGGACATCATGAGTCAGACCACCATCCAGGACCTTCTCGACGACGCCAATGCCAAGGGCATAATTAGGATACAGGACTGTCCGGCGGATTACGTCATCTGAACCCGGGTTCAGTCCATGAAGCTCTTCATCTCGACCCTGCCGGTGCCGAGATTGACGATCGGCATCACTCCCGGGTCGGGGTTGAAGTTGTGTTTCGCCTGGTAATCGGTCTGCGACTGCCAGGTGGATGCGTTGATGAGCCTCACTCCGCGGTAGATCATGCTGCCCGCACCGTGGACGTGGCCGGATACGAAGATGTCGGGGACGACATCCATCGAGAGGTAGTCCTTCTTCTCGGGGGCGAGCGCGTTCCTCAGTCCGAACATGGGTCCCAGATGTCTCCTTTTGCACATCTCCTTCATGACCGCGAGGGGGTCCTCGTAACTCATCCCGCGGACGCTGGAGATCCAGTCATCGATGCTCTTCCCGTGGTATGAGGTGATCGTCCTCCCTTCGACCTTGAGGTTGATGGGGTTGCCGGTCATGATTACGTTCGAATCGAACGTCTTGGTGTAGATCTGCGCCAACGCGGGCTGCGGTTCGGCGAGACGGCAGGCGTCGTGGTTCCCGGGGTGCATGACGATGCGTATGTCGTCCGGGATGTCCTTCACGTACTCGGAGAGCGCCTCGTACTGGTCGTAGATGTCTATGATGTTGAGGTCGAATTCCTGGTCGGGATAAGCGCCGATGCCGTCCACGACATCTCCGGGCATGACGATGTAACCTATGTTCTGGGCGGCGGGATCCGTCTTGAGCCAGTTGATCATCTTCTCCCAGTTCTTTACCAGGAACTCCTTGCTCCCGATGTGGATGTCGGAGAGGAAGGCGATGGACGAATCGGTGTCCGAAGGGACCCATTTGTTCTTCTCGGGGATCTCCGGGCGGTAGATTTCGCTGGGGATGAAGAGGTCCCCCTTGGAGGTGCATTTCCCCCTCACGCCGATGACCTCGTCCTTCACGAAGAGTTCCTCGATGAGGGGGCTGTCCTTGTGGAGGAGGACCTTAATCATGCCGTGGGGGTCCTCGACGTCCAGAATGGTGTGTCCGTTCTTGGTGGTCTTGCAGTCGTACACCATGCCGACGATGGCGCATTCGCGCTGGAGGGTCTTGGCGACGTCGATGGGCGTGGCCACCCCGACCCTGTCCATGAGTATCTTCTTCTGCTGGTCGTAACGGCTGCGGAAGTAACGTGTGAAATCATCGATCGTGCCGGTGCAGGTGCTGTTCCCGCTGATGTCGCTGTCCTTGATGACCTCGATGTCGCTGCTGCGGCGGGTGCGGGGCTGTATGGTTTTCTCGGATTTGAAAAGGGCCTTGTCTCCCTCGAGGAACTCCCTGATGTCCTTCTCGGTGACGAACATGTGGCTTCCGGCGAGGGCGTTGAGGATGGTGTTCACCATCTCCATGGAATGCCCGTTGGAATCGAGAATCTCGACGGCTTCCGGCGACAGGAACAGCTTCCTTTTCATGGCCTCGCTGAGAATCTCGTCCCTCATGGGCTACCCATCCGCATACGGCTTATTTTGCTTTCGGAGTTAGTCAGTCAGAGGTAGGTGACCTCGCCCGTGGCGAGGTCCAAAACGCCCGCTTCGACGGTCACTTTCAGCCCCTCGAGGGCGTTCCTCACCATGATGGCCGCGAAGCGCGCGTTGACGTTGGCGGCAAGCGACGGGTCGGGGGAGGACGACACCGCGGTCCTCACGGTCCCCAGGACCTTGGCGAGGGCGCCCGTCCCGATATCCCCCGCGAGGGCGCGGGAGACTGCGTCGCAGTCGCTGTGGCCCATGACGAGGATGTATTCGATGTGGAGCTCCTCCACGGCGAAACGGAGACTTCCTATGGCCTCGTCCGAGGGGACGTTCCCGAGGTTGCGGACGATGTACAGCTCGCCCGCCGTGGCGCCGAAGACGGCCTCGGGAATCGCGCGGGAGTCGGAACAGCACAGGATGGCCGCATAGGGCTTCTGTTTGATGGTGGCGAGCTTGGCCCTTAAGGGTCCGGACGGGGAGGTGATGATCCTCTCCCCCGAAGCGTATCTTTTGTTGCCGTACCCGAGCCTTTTCTTCGCGTCCTGGACGTCCATGGTCCGACATGCGCCTCCCCCGATAAAGCATTGGCGCGCCCGCCCACGCATATATATCGGGGACCCGATTCGCATCCTCATGGCAAAGGTGACGGTTTCCTGTCCCGTGTACCCCAGCGAGGATCCCGAGAAGGTCCGCGCCGCACTCCTGAAGATCTTCCCCACCGGCGTTTTCGAGGTCGAGGGTGAGAGGATGTCCGGCGAAGCCGACCTGGAGAACTTCTCGGCGCTCATCAGGAGGCAGAGGATCCTCGATACCACCCGCTCGCAGATGCTGGCAGGCATGAGGAGGAATTCCGTCAAGACCCGTTTCAACCTCAACAAGCAGGTCGCAACCGTCGGCAAGGTGTCCTTCGTGGACTACCGCACCGCCCTCGGGACCATCGAGGTGACCGTGGAGGACGATAATCTCGAAGCACTCATCGACAGGGTCGCACCCGTCACCGTGGACGGAGAGGAGGTGAAACAGTGATCGTCGGCGTCTCCTGTCCCAACATCTGCACCGTACCCCCCACAGACTCCCTCGCGGAGCTGTCCAAGGGGTTCACGCACTGGGAGATCTTCTCCGAGGCGGACCACATGGTGCAGCGTCTAGACGATACGTTCTTCGAGGCCGCCGGGCAGTCCGGGATGACCTTCTCCTTGCACGCGTCCATCGCGGATACCAACATCGCCGCCCTCAACCCCCGCATGCGCGAGGCCACCGTCATGGAGCTCATGACGGAGCTAGAATGCGCCGCATCCATGGACATAGACACCGTCACCATCCACCCCGGAATCATCAGTCTTTCCGTTCCTGGCACACGCGACCGCAGCATCGCCGCCGCGAGGGAGTCCTGCCGCATGCTCGACAGGGCTGCCAAGGAGTTCGGAGTGGAACACGTCTGCATCGAGAACATGCCCCGCTTCCCAATAATGCTCGGGATCGACCCCTCCGAACTGAAGGCCATCGTGGACGGTACCGATCTGGGGATAACCTTCGACATCGGCCATGCGAACACTTCCGGTCATATCGACGACATGATCGATACTTTCGGCGACCGCATCGCCAACATCCACATCCACGACAACAACGGCGACGCCGACTCCCATCTGACCATCGGGGACGGTAACATAGACTTCCGTCATGTGCTCAAGAGGCTCTCCGGGTACACCGGGAGATACATCATCGAGTCCAAGAGCATAGAGTCCGCCCTGGAGTCGCAGAAGCGCCTCCGTGCGATGGCCGGCGAGTGATTCAGTCCCTTCCCCACATCTGCAGGACGGTCCCCTCGAAGGGGTCGTGAAGATTCTTCTCAGGGAAGTAGTCCCTGATCTTGCAGAGCGACCTGATGGTGAGAATCACGCCGATGATGGCCAGGGCAATCAGCGGCACGGTCCCGGCGCCGTCGAAGAAGACATCGAACGATGCTAGTATGTCGAAGGCGGAATGCATGACGATGGACGTGTGGGCGCCGTACTCGATGTAGACGTATCCGAACAGCATCCCCGAGATGAACGTGTCCGGGAACTTCATGATGCTCCAACCGTCCAGATGAATCAGGCCGAACACCACGGAGGATATGATGAGGAACACGAGGGCTACCTTGCTCATCCCGAACCCTCCGAAGAGATACTTCGAACTGTTGCCGTAACCCTTTATCGCACTGATTATGAACACGGGCAGGCCGATCATCAGGATCCTGCAGAGGAACTCCTCCTGGGGTCCGGCGCAGGCCATCGAGACAATCAACTCGTAGTCGGTCATCTCATCGATGAAGTCGTTCGTGATGCTCTCGTTGATCAGATCCGAGAACAGTACGACGGCGATCGAAGTGAACGCCGTGATAGCCATGAGGATGCCCGCCTTGCTCAGGGGGGCTGTCATGAAACGCCTGTCGCGGTCCTCGGGCGGACAGTCCCTGAGGCGGTCGATGAGGTCCTTTATGACAAGAGCCAGGCATAAGATGAACACGGCGATGCATAACACGGGGATGCCGATTCCCAGGGATTCGTCCCCTTTGCTGGTGAGGATGTAGGCCTCGCTCGGTGTGGCGATCGCGATGTACACCAGCCCTATGACAGATGCGGCCACGACGGCCACCACGGAGACTAGGGTGCAGTACACGTACAGTTTGCTGTCGGGGTTCTTGATCAAATCCGGAATCATCGTCCCACAATCCTCGGGATCAGTGTCTGGTCCACATGCGGAGCACGGACTCGGCGCATTCCGGCGCGTACTCATTTATTGACATATAATGGCGTATGTCAGATAATACCATTACCAAAAGAACCAGCCCGGCAGCGGCGAGGCCGAGCAGAAGAGCCGCTTCCGCGCCCTCGCTGAAGTATGCGATTATGCTCGAACAGTCAAGGACCGTGTGCATGACGATGGTGACGTGGAGGCCGTATTCGCAGAACATGTATCCGAAGATCAACCCGCTGACGAATATCTGGGGGACCTTGGAGGCGTTCCATCCTTCCAGATGCAGCAGTCCGAAGATCAGCGCCGAGATGATGATGAAGACCCATGCGGCCTTCGTCGTGCCGAATCCTCCGAACAGCATCCTGGCGGAATGGCCGTGCCCGGACAGGAGGGCGATTACGGCAACGGGCAGCCCGATGAGAAGGAGTCTGCATATGAATTCCTCTTCCGACCCCGCGATCATGAACATCGCTCCGAGCTCGAGGTCCGTATAGCCGTCCATGAAACTCTCTTCGATTGGCGCCCCGACGGCCTGAAGGGCGAGGACCATGACGATGGAGAGGAATATGAGAACCGCCAGTGCGGATCCCCCCGCGGCGATGCCGGAGGTCCTGAAACGGCCCTCGACCTTCGAGGGGTCGGCGGCACCGACGGTCTTGTCGATGAGCTCTTTGACAAGAAGAGCCAGACATAGCAGGAACACGAGGAGGCTGATTATGAATTCCGGCAGCCCCACGCTGTCATTGAGGGTGTGGAGCTCGGCTCCGTTGACGGCGAAGAACGCCATCGAGATCACAGATGTCACCAGGATGAACGCCACCGAGTAGAGTGCGGCGATGCGGTACAGGTGATTGGGGTAGCCTTCCTCATTCATCGGACAACAGCTCCGCTATCCCGTCGGCCCTCTCGCACTCGATCACCGCCAGCAGGCTCTTGCGGTACTGTGCGGTGCTGCGGATCTCCTTGGCGATGTACTTCTCCCTGAAGAGGTCGAGTTTGCGCAGGCCCTTGTTCTGCGATACGAACGCATCCCAGCTCTTGGCCATCGCTTCCGGCGAACCGATGTCGAGGGTCACCTTCATGCCCTTCTTGGCGAGCCTGTGCTGGTTGGTGAACTGGAATGCCGATACGCAGTTCATGTAAGCGGTGTCGAAGTCCTCGTCCTTCATGTCCAGAGGAATCACGGAGATGCCGTCGGTGGTGCAGAGGTCGATTAGCTCGCAGAAAGCGGGGCTCGGGGCCTCGACCTCCCCGAAATAGGACATCCTCTCCGCGTAGACGATGTCGAGCTCGCTTATCTCGTAGAGGTCCTCGGGAATCTCCTTGCGGCGGCGTACCGCCTCCACTCCCTCTATACCCAGCGAGACGGCGTACGCCTCGTACTTGCCGTAAGCATCCCTGACCTTCTGGCCCTCCGAAACGAGGCCGGATACGACCGGGAGTATGTCGACCTTGCAGTCCCCCACGCGGAGACTGATCATCTGCGTGTGCTCCTTGACAGGATGAGGTCGTTCAGGATGGAGATGTCGTCTATCTTCTTCAGTTCCTCGTCGCTGACGAGCGCGGTGTTCGCGATGGAGTCCTCCGCGGGTTTCTTGTTGACGATGATCACCGCGGGGCGCTTCGACATGCTGGAGAGCTCGGAGGCGGCGATGGCCTTGTCGATGAGCGCGGTGTCATGGGAATCGACGCCGGTGAGGACGACTATCCCGTGGTCGATGTCGCGGCTGACCGCTTCGAACGGGCTCTTGACGATGGGTGTGATGGTGTATCCGATGGTCATCATCCTGTCCAGGGACGGGGAGTTGGTCTGTACGGCCTGGGAGATCTCCAGCGGATTGCCCTCCTTCTGCCTCTCCTCCTGACTGTACCTGAACGGGTCGAGGGGTTCGATGAGGGGGGTGTTGAGGAACTCCTCCAGCCTCAGTGCGGCATCGATCATGGCGCCCATGCCGGTCTCGTAGAGCTGGATGGTCCTGCGGGACACCCCTGCGGCATCCGCGAGCGCACCGAGGCTGATGTTCTGCGAGGTGCGGATGTCGCGGAGCGTGTCGCCGTCGAGGTTGACGTAAAGTCCGCCGGGTGCGGCGAAGATGAACGGGGGGACGTCCTCGATGAGGTACTCGGACAGTGTCTTCACCGATATGATGGGGATCTTGAACCTGGTGTAGACGATGCCGTCCTCGAGGGGCCCGGAGCCGGTGCTCTCTCCGATAACGAGGGGGTTGCCGCCGAGGGCCTCGGATATTGTCTTGAGCTCGTTGGCGCCGGAGCGGGTGAACGCATCGACGTTCCCCAGTACCTTCACCACGATGAGTGTGTCGTCGCGTCTGGCGACGAAGTTGAAACAGATGCTCCGTATGCGGAGGTTGGAGGAGACGTCGAACCCCGCTTTCGCGAGGATGGCGCGGGCCGTATTGACGATTTCCTCTCTGGTCATAATGTGGATATGGATAAAAACTTGTATAAAATCTTGCGCTGTTTTAAATGACCCAGCGTCGGGGTGTCGTGCTTTGCGGCATCGGGATGGGACGCGCCCGCCGGCGATGCGGCGGGCGCGAAGGGATTCAGGGATGGCAGGGTACCTCAGGCGGAGCGGTACGGGCCTCCGTCGTAGGACTCCAGGTCCTTCTTGGCCTGGGGCCCGAACTTGGTGACCGCGCCCTGCAGGTCGGCCATGGTGACCTTGCAGTTCTCGATCTCCTCGTCGGTGGGCATCTGACCCTTGGCGACGAGGTTCCTGACCGCGGTCATGACGGCCTCGTTGCAGATCGCGGAGAGGTCCGCACCGGTGCAGCCCTCGGTCTCCTTGGCGAGGGCCCCGATGTCGACATCGTCGGCAAGGGGCTTGCTGCGGAGCTGTATCTCGAGGATGGACTTCCTCGAGGCTTCGTCCGGGGGACCGACCAGGATGGCCTTGTCGAATCTCCCGGGCCTGAGCAGGGCGGGGTCGATGATGTCGGGACGGTTGGTCGCCGCGATCACCACGACGTCGTTCATGGGTTCGAGACCGTCGAGCTCGGTGAGTATCTGGCTCACCACCCTCTCGGTGACCTGCGAGTCGTCACCTCCGCCCCTTACCGGGGCGATGGAGTCGATCTCGTCCATGAACACCACGCAGGGGCTCGCCATGCGGGCCTTCCTGAACGTCTCCCTCACGGCCTTCTCGGATTCGCCGACGTACTTGTTGAGGAACTCCGGGCCCTTCACGGAGATGAAGTTCGCCTCGGATTCGGTGGCGACGGCCTTCGCGAGCATGGTCTTACCGGTTCCCGGGGGACCGTAGAGCAGGATCCCCTTCGGGGGTTTGGCGTTCATGTGGGCGAATATCTTGTCGTACTTCAGCGGCCATTCGACGGCTTCCCTGAGCTGCTGTTTCGCATCCTCGAGGGCACCGATGTCCTCCCACCTCACGTTAGGCTTCTCGATCAGGACCTCCCTCATGGCGGAGGGCTGCAGTCCCTTCATGGCCTCGATGAAGTCCGCGGCGGTGACGTTGATGCTGTTCAGCACCTCGGTGGGGATGGTGTCGTCCTCGGAGTTCACGTCGGGCAGTACCCTCCTGAGTGCGGCCATGGCGGCCTCCCTGCAGAGGGCGGCGATGTCGGCACCCACGTATCCATGGGTCTTGTCGGCGAGGGCCTGCAGGTCCACGTCCTTGTCGAGGGGCATGCCCCTGGTGTGGATCTGGAGGATCTCCAGTCTGCCGTGCCTGTCGGGCACGCCGATCTCGATCTCCCTGTCGAACCTGCCGGGTCTCCTCAGGGCCTCGTCTATGGAGTTGGGGCGGTTGGTCGCACCGATGACCACGACCCTTCCGCGGGCGTTCAGCCCGTCCATCAGGGACAGGAGCTGTGCGACTATCCTCCTCTCCTCCTCTCCCTGGGTGTCGCCCCTCTTGGGGGCGATGGAGTCGATCTCGTCGATGAAGATGATGGAGGGGGCGTTCTCCTCGGCATCCTTGAAGATCTCCCTGAGCTTGCCCTCGGACTCGCCGTAGAACTTGCTCACGATCTCCGGTCCCCCGATGGAGATGAAGTTGCTGCTCGTCTCGCCTGCGACGGCCTTCGCGAGCATGGTCTTACCGGTTCCCGGCGGTCCGTGGAGGAGCACGCCTTTGGGCGCTTCCACGCCCAGCCTCTTGAAGAGCTCGGGGTGTTTCAGCGGCAGTTCGATCATCTCGCGGACCTGGCGGACCGCGTCGCCTAGACCCCCTATGTCGTCGTAGGAGACCTTCGGGACGTCCATGCCCTCCTTGGAGACGGGTTTGGTGTTGATCTTGACCTTGGTGCTCGGCATCATGACGATGGCGTCGCCGGTGGGGGCGAACGAGGTCACGACGAGGTCGATGCGGTTCCCCATGATGTTCATGGAGAGGACGTCGCCCTTGGCGAACGCGCGGCCTTCGAGCGCCTGTGCCAGATAGTCCTCCCCGCCCTGCAGGCGGAGCTCCCCGATGGGGGAGAAAGTGATCCTCTCGGCGATCTTGGAGTCGGCCTTGCGGACCTCGACCCTGTCCCCGATGGAGACACCGGCGTTGCGCCTGGTGGTCCCGTCGAGGCGGACGTTCCCGGCGTTGTAGTCCATGCTGTCGCCGGGCAGTATCTTGACGGCGGTCTTCTTGTTGCCTATGATCAGCGCGATGTCGCCCGCTTTCAGTCCGAGCGGGTCCATGAGTGCGGGGTCCAGTCTCGCTGCGCCCCTCCCGGCCTCGCCGGCCCTCATCTCGTCGACTTTGATAATCCTGTTAACATCGGACATTTTCAATCCTCCTTAGCGTAATCGTTCATGTCGCGGAATGTCGCGACTATCTCATCTATCATCCTGGAGACCATGTTCTGGCTCCATCCTATGTCCTTGGAGATGTCGTCGGCCCCCCAGTTGGGGCGGTTGAGCATCTCGTACAGCAGCGCCCTGTGCTCGTAGTCCATCCCGTCGACGTCGGCGTTCCTCAGGAACCCGTTGATCAGCGAGTTGCGCTCCCTGATGAGCTGCTGCCTCTGTTTCTCGAACTCCGACAGCTGCCTGTCGATGGATGCGATCCTGGTACGGATGTCGTCCAGCTTCCTCTCGTCCTCCTTCGGGGCAGGCAGGGCCTTCTGCTCCGTTTTCGGATTGTTGCTCGTCATCCTGACCTCGAACATGTTCCCGCGCATGTCGATCACGATGCTGAACTCGGACCTGGGGCGGTAGAAGGTCCTGTCGGGGCCCATGTTGCTGCTCTCGCGATAGCGTTCGAGCAGTCCTTCCTTCTCCATAAGAGCGAGGTTCTTCATGATCGCCTGCTGGGAGATGCCGAGTTCATGGGAGAGCTGGAGCGGGTAGTGGGGTTCCCTCACCAGGGCCTGCAGTATCCTGCGCCTCGTGGGGTTCTCCACTATCGATAGTATGCTGTCCATGTCTGTCATCGGTATCCCTCCAATGGTTTACAACTAATGGTTGTATAGTTAGCGCTACTATATAGATGTTGTTATGTGGCAGGTCACCGAGCACGGAATGACAGGGAATGTCTGGCCTTCAGAGGCCCTTGTTGAACATCGGGTCTACCGAGCGCAGCACTCCGAGGCAGAAAATGGGGTAGAAATCGACACCGTCGTCGCGTACGGAGACATTCCACTTCCCGAACGCGGTGTGTCTGAAACGGCCCGCGGGTGTGGGGACCTCGTCGGTGCCGACATAGATGCGCGAGGGGCGGCCGTCGAGATAGGTCTCGATGTATTGGTTCATGTGGTTGACCGTCTCGTATCCCTGCGCGGTGATCATCCTGGCGACGGATGCGAGGGAGAGATCGTCGCCCATGAAGCTCATGAAGAGGCCGTCGAGTTCCTCCGCGGCGGATGGTTTGATCTCCTTCTTGGCCGCCACGAATCCGAGTATGCCGTCGAGGGCCGCTTCGCTGAACCCTGATTTCAGGACGAAGTCGCGGAATTTTTCCTCTTTCCACGGGGCAGCGGGCTTATCGGGAGACATCGGTCGGGGTTACTGCCCTCTTCTATAAACATTTTAAATAGAGACTATCGTAACCAGAATTATGCGCGGCGAGTTGGAAGGCTCCTCTGTTTTCATAAGGAACGTCCGGGAGGCTAGTCAGACCTACAGCAAGGGCTGCTTCGGTTATCCCCTCAGCGGAGGCTTCCTGGAGCTCGACCTGGTGGAGGCCGCTTTCCTCCTCGCCCACGAGCGCCTCGATGTCTACGACGGCAAGAGGAAGATGACCTTCGCGGACATCTTCGAGAGGGCCTCCCGTCTCATCGACGGTTTCGACATCAAGTACATGGTCTACCGCGATCTCCGTGAGGGCAGGGGATTCATCGTGAAGCCCGGCTCCGGGGACTACGACTTCCGCGTCTACGCCCGCGGGGTTCTCCCTTCGGATGCTCCCCCCGCCTATCTCGTGGTCGCCGCCTCGGAGAGCACCTCCACCGATTTCAGTGTCTTCTCCGGCGATGCGGCCGGCGCCGAGGACATGGGGAAGAAGCTCCTCTACGCCGTGGCGGACGAGGAGGGCGACATCACCTACTACCGCATGGAGGTCGTCGATCCCCGCGGGAAATACAGGTGCCAGTCATCCGAGGTCCGTACGCAGGGGTCCCTTGTGGGTGACAGGGTGTTCGTCTACGACGGCTGCGGCGCGAGCGCGCTCAGGAAGGAGGCGTTCTATGGGAAGGAGTGGGGCGGCGTTCTCCAGCTGTCCCTGATCGAGAGCTGCTATCTCACCTCCAGGGGTGAGCTTGAGGTCACCGATTCCTTCGGCAAGAAGCTCTCCGTGGATGACATCAAATCCATCGGCAGGCACACGCAGGACGGCTTCGGATATCGTTACAAGGCCTATGCCGACCTCAGGGGTAGGGGGCTCCTGGTGAAGGCCGGGTTCAAGTACGGTACGCATTTCCGCCTGTACGAGGACGATCCCGATTCCTGCCACGCCCGCTATCTCGTCCATGCCGTCCCCGCTTCCACGACGGCCGTCTGGCCGGAGATCTCGCGCATAGTCCGCCTTTCCGGAGGCGTACGCAAGGAGATCCTGTTCTGCAGGGTCGGCGAGGACAACGAGTACCTCTCGTTCAAGTGGTTCAAGCCGTGATCATCCCTCGTATCCGATGCCGAACACGAGGTCGGTAGTGAACCCCTTCATTTTGTTTCCCCCGATCTCGAAGTTGCCTTCGAATCCCGCGGGCATCCTGTAGACGAAGCACCTCTCCAGTGGGGCATCGCTCCCGAAGGAACTGATGAGCCTCTGCAGGAGCGGTCCGCACCATCCCCTGCCGCGGCCCCTGGGGGTCTCGGCCTCGATGTTCTCGGCGTGATCGATGAGCATACGGGTCCCGTTCAGGTAGAGGTCTGCTACAATGCTGCCGAGGATGCGGGGCAGATCCGGGTCCACCGATCTCAGCCTATCCTCGAAAACGGGATCCCTGGCTCCTATGTATCCGAAGCCGAGGTTCCGCCGTTTCATGTAGTGTATGCGGTGGCGGACGTCGACGGAATCCGACACTATCGACGGCCAGTCGGGGCCGAGTACGTAGCCGGAGTCCATGGCCTCCAGTTCGTCGCGGTCGCGTTCGTCCATACCGCCTTCCAGACGAAAACGGAAGGCGGCGGAGGCCGAGGCCTCCAGGACGGTGAGTGTTTTCATCAGAGCTGGATCTCGATGCCGAGCTTCTCGGTGAGTTCCTTGTAGCGGTTCCTGATGGTGACCTCGGTCACGCCGGCGACGTCGGCGACCTCGCGCTGGGTGCGGCGCTCGTTGCACATGATCGAGGAGATGTAGATGGCAGCGGCGGCGACACCGGTGGGTCCGCGTCCGGAGGTGAGCTCCTTCTCGGAGGCGTCCTTCAGGATCTCGGCGGCCTTGGTCTGGACCTCTCCGCTGAGCTTCAGCTCGGAGCAGAACCTCTGGACGTAGTCCTGGGGTTTGGTGGGCATGAGCTTCAGCTTGAGCTCGCGGGTCATGAACCTGTAGGTGCGGCCGATCTCCTTCCTTCCGACGCGGCTGCTGTTGGCGACCTCGCCGAGGGTCCTGGGGACACCGCACTGCCTGCAGGCGGCGTAGAGGGAGGCGGCGACGACGCCCTCGATGGAGCGTCCGCGGATGAGGTTCTTCCCGACGGCCTTCCTGTAGATCATGGCGGCGGTCTCGCGGACGTTGCGGGGCAGTCCCATGGCGGAGGCCATGCGGTCGAGTTCGGAGAGTGCGAATGCGAGGTTGCGCTCGGTGGCGTTGGATACCCTGATCCTGCGCTGCCACTTCCTCAGCCTGTACAGCTGTGCGCGGTTGCGGGTGGGGATGCTCTTTCCGTAGGAGTCTTTGTTCTTCCAGGAGATTTCGGTGGAAAGACCCTTGTCGTGGATGGTGTAGGTCATGGGGGCTCCGGCCCTGGCTCTCTTCTCCCCCTGCTCGACGTCGAAGGCCCTCCACTCGGGACCCTGGTCGATGAAGTTGTCGTCAAGAACGAGTCCGCATTTCTCGCAGACCAGTTCGCCGCGCTCGTAATCGCGGGTGAGGTGGGTGCTTCCGCACTCCGGGCAGACAGTGATCTCCTCAGTTTCTTCTTTTTGTCTTGCCATTTGGTTTCGCTCCGTTGAAATAGAGTTCGGTTCCGGGTTTGATGGTGGTTTCGCTGTCCAGGGCTACGGATGCGTAGGGTGCGTCGACGGGTCCGAACAGTCTCTGTACGCGGCCTATCCGGCGGTGTCTGCCGTCTAGGACCTCATCGCCGATGGAAGGGGTCTCGGCGCACATCACGACCGCGTGCATCCCGGCGGTCATGCCCGTGACTGTGCCCAATACCTTCATATACAGCGCCTTATGTTAAATCATAGTAGGACTTTTATTTAAAGATATGTAATATCTTTATTTACTTTGAAAAATGTAGTATATAAAGCGCGTACCTGGATTATATCCAATCGGCATGTATTTTTGTTACATGCGGGCACTTTATTCCATCACCAAAGGTGCTTGCGCAGTTTGTCGAGGATGGTGGTTATCGCCGCATCATCCTCCTCGAAGTGGATTTCCTCGAAGTCTGAATCGGCAGGCGGAATCCCTTGGGGGGTTCGGGGCGTTTGGAGTATCCTCCGGTCAGAACAGCAGCATGCACTGTATCACGATGGCTACGAGGAACAGAGTCTTGTACACGCGTATGACGGGTTTTCCCTTCTCGAGGAACGGATAGAAAGTGTTCGGGGCTCCCCCTCCGTATTCGTACTCGAAATCTAACTCAGATAAATATGGGCTGGTGGTACAACGGGGACGAATCTATCAGACAATCCTATTATCGTATGTATCTGGCTCATTACGGGGCCGATGTCCGGGGATCTTTCCGTGTGCGGTAATCCGGCCGTTGCTGCTCCCCAGCCAGTGCTGAAACGTGTTTCTGTGCGTCTTAAAGTTTTATATAAGCCGTACCCATATTGGCGCGTAGTCAGATGCCCCACGGCATCAATAATTTGGAGGCAAATCAATGGATTGGACCATTTGGATGTTCCTGACCATAGTCTTTGTCGTGCTCGGCATCGCTATGATCGCTCTCGGCATCTTCTCTGCCTACTTCGGCAAGGGTAAGAACCGCAACTACGGACTGCTGCTCGCCGTCGTCGGCGCTATCGTTCTCATCGTCTGGGTTTACCTGGCCGCTGACAGCGGAATCGAACCCATCTCCGATGTCCACGTCTTCGACCTCTTGCGTGACACCCTGATCCACCTGGTCGGTGTCCTCGTCGGTGTCCTCATCGCCGCCGGCATCTTCCTGGTCACCGTTCTCAAGTCCTGAGCGGATCAAACTCCTTGGGGGCTCCGGCCCCCTTCACCCTTTTATTGCGCCCGCGTGCGATAGCTTATAATCCCCTTCCAAGATGGGGAATCCATGTCTAAAGTCCTCGTCATCATGGGGAGCAAGAGCGACTTCGATGTCGCAGCCAAAGGTATCGCCGTGCTGAAGAAGTTCGGCGTGGATTACGAGGTCGTGGTCTCCTCGGCCCACCGCACCCCCGAGCGTACTAAACAGCTCGTCCAGAACAGCGACGCAGGCGTCTTCATCGCCATCGCGGGGCTCTCCGCTGCCCTTCCCGGGGTGGTCGCCTCCTTCACCACCAAACCCGTGATCGGAGTCCCCGTCAAGGGGGACCTGAACTACGATGCCCTCCTCTCCGTCGTGCAGATGCCCCCGGGCATCCCCGTAGCCGCCGTCGGACTGAACCGCGCCGACAACGCCGCCACCCTCGCCGTGGAGATCCTCTCCCTCTCCGACCCCTCCCTCGCCGCCAAGCTCCTGGAGGACAGGAAGGCTCAGGCCGAAAAGGTCGAGAAGGACTCCGAGACCGTCTCCGCAGATGCCATGAAGGTGTGACGTTGGGCGCTTTCTTCGATGCCGAGGATTTCATCTCCGAGGCCCTCGACTCAATCAAGAGCCAGGTGGATCCCCAGGGCAAGGCGATCATCGCCTGTTCCGGAGGTGTCGACAGCATGGTCACCGCGGCCCTCGCCGCCAGGGCCATCGGCGACCGCCTGCTGGCGGTCTACGTCGACTCCGGGCTCATGCGCAAGGGCGAGACCGAGGAGGTCGAGGCCATGATGAAGCACATGGGCATCAACTACCGCATCGCCGATTCCGCGGACGAGTACTTCTCCGCCCTTAAGGGGGTCACCGATCCCGAGCAGAAAAGGAAGATCATCGGCGAGAGGTTCATCCGCATCTTCGAGAGGTACGCCCGCGAATCCGGCGCCACTTATCTCTTCCAGGGCACCATCGCCCCCGACTGGATCGAGTCCGGCGACGGCGTCCGTGACACCATCAAGTCCCACCACAACGTCGGCGGTCTCCCCGCGGACATGAACATGAAGCTCGTGGAGCCCCTCAGGGACCTCTACAAGGACGAGGTCCGCGAGGTCGCCCGCATACTCGGTCTGGAGGCCTCCGAGAGGCAGCCTTTCCCCGGACCCGCACTTGCGATCCGCTGCCTCGGCGAGGTCACCCCCGAGAAGATAGCCATCGTCCGCGAGGCCTGTTTCATCGTCGAGGATGAGATAAAAAAGGCATCGAAGGAGGGCAAATGCGAGCTCCCGTGGCAGTACTTCGCTGTTCTCCTGCCCCAGCGTTCCGTCGGGGTTCAGGGGGACAAGAGGGCCTACGGTTACACGGTCGCCGTCCGTGCCGTCACATCCATCGACGGCATGACGTCCAACTTCTCCCCCCTGCCCATGGATGTCCTCGGGAAGATCTCCGTCAGGATCACCAGCTCCATGAAGGAGTCCGTGAACCGCGTGGTCTACGACATCACCAGCAAACCCCCGTCCACCATCGAGTGGGAGTGAAAGTAAAAGGGCCCGGAAGGAGGCTGTTCCCCGGGCCCGCCATCCCATCGTTCAGATGCGGATGGGTCTGCTCCCTTTGCGGAGCCTCATATCCACGAGCTCCGTGCCGGTGAGCGTCGTCTCCGGTCTCTCCATAGCGGGGCGGATCGGATAGAGTTCCCTCATCTTGCATGCGCAGGCCATGGAAGGGTGTTAGCATCGTAGATATTTAAGAATACCTAAATTACTGATAATGGATGCAGATACTCCGGAAAAGGTAGGTGGGTCGGGACACCCGTCGTTCAACTGGCTCATTCATCGACCGACCCGGATGGCCGGTCTGCCAATCCCTCAATTTTTTGTATGATTACGCGGTGCGGTATCCCATGAAGATTTACGTCGTCGATAACGGCGGCCAGTGGACCCACCTCGAGATGCGTCTCCTGAAGTACCTCAAGGTGGAGACGAAGATCATCCCCAACACGACCCCCTTCGAGGAGATCGCAGACCTCGACGGCCTCGTCCTCTCGGGCGGTGCGCCCGGCGGGGCATGCGACACGTCCTCCATGGGGAACAACGAGGAGTACATCGACAGGGCGACCTACCCCATCCTCGGGATATGCGCCGGGATGCAGCTCATGTGCAAGCATTTCGGTTCCGAGGTCGCGCCCATGTCCGAGGCATCGGGTACCGAGGTCGCTCCCGACGCCCACGGCGAGTTCGGTTCCGTCGTCATCAAGGTGAAGGACCACGGCGATTTATTCCGCGGGATGGCCGACGAGGTCACGATGGGAGTGTCCCACAGCGACGAGGTCAAGAAGGTCCCCGAGGGATTCCGTCTCACCGCCTGTTCGGATACCTGCGGCGTCGAGGCGGTCGCCTGCATCGACAGGCCCCTGTTCGGCGTGCAGTTCCACCCCGAGGTCAAGAGTTCCGGGGACGAGGGCGTCCAGCTCTTCAGGAACTTCTTAGACATCTGCGCCGAGCACGCCCGGTGATCGTGATGGAAGAGGACCTCAGGCGTCTTCTTTCGAAGATCTCGTCCGGCGAGAGGATCGAATCGGGCACCCCCGAGTTCGCCGCCATGGACAGGTACGCCCGTGAGGCGCAGAGGATCACAGCCGAGATCAACACGGGTTACCATGAAGAATCCGAGCTCGCGGAACTGGTGGGCAGGCTGACCGGTAAGCCCGTTCCCTCGGGATTCCGTCTGTTCCCGCCGCTGTATTCCGATTTCGGGAAGAACATGACGATCGGCAGCAGCGTCTTCATCAATTCCGGCTGCTGTTTCCAGGACCAGGGAGGGGTGACCATCGGCGATGGCTGTCAGATCGGCCATCAGGTGGTGTTCGCTACCATCGACCATTCCCTCGACCCGGAGCACCGTCATGACATCGAGATGTCGCCCATAGTCCTCGAACGCAATGTGTGGGTGGGTTCCCATGTCACCATCCTAAGGGGTGTCACGATAGGTCACGATTCTGTGGTCGCTGCCGGAGCGGTCGTCACACGCGACGTGCCCCCGCGCACCGTGGTCGCGGGAGTGCCTGCGAAACCCGTCAGGGAGTTCTGACTGTTTTCAAAAAAAAATCCCGGGATTCTGGATCCCGGGAGTTGGGGTTTCACTTGCCCTGGGCGATGGTCTCGAGCTGGCTGATGATCTGCCAGATCATGGTGCGGCCATGCATGGGGATGTTGGGGTCGTTGGCGAGGTCATCGAGGATGTTGATGGCTCCGGCGCAGCGGACATCGAGGGCGTCCTTCTCGTTGAGCAGGCGGACCTTGGCGTCACCGGCTCCCCTGCGGATGTTCCTGGGGACGGAGTTGTCTTCGGAAAGCATGTCCAAAGCGTCGCAGACAGATTTGATCGATGCCATTTTCTCACCTCAAGCGGTATCGAACTCCTCCTGGAGTTCCATAGCCATCTGTTCGAGGACCTCCTCGAAGTTCTTGGATTTGTATTCGCGGCTTCCGCCGTAATCGCTCTGGATGCGGGCGACGAAAACGTCGTTCTCCTTCACAATTTCGATGTTGCACAGGACTTCTTCCATTGCTCCACCTCACAAAACAATTGACATTCAGCGGTTTAATATAAAAAACATACTATGGGATCGTTCCGAAGGTTCTTCGTACATTCCGTCCATGCCTTCCGCCCAACCTATTATAGGACGCGCGGGCGCGGCTGCGTGCGAACATTCGTTTTATATATGAGAGCGTTGTGCGGAAGGTTTGCCTTTTGTCATCGTCATTGGTGGCAATTGCGCGCATTCGGATGCTCATGCATCCCGGAAGGTATCAAAATGGCTGAAGTCGAAGTCGAACGCAGTTCCGCTGAGGAAGTCCAGGACAATTTCGAATCCAAGATTCAAGGATTTGGAAAAGGCCGCTACGGACGCCTTATGCAGATGGCACACACCCCCGACAAGGAGGAGTACATGCGTACCGCGAAGATTTCCGCCATCGGTATAATCATTCTCGGAGCCGTCGGCTTCGCGATCATGTGGGTTATGACCTACCTTCCCGACTACTTCTGATTGGTGAAAGCGATGTCCGATAACTCTGCGCTTAAGATAACCCCCGACAAGGGCGAAACCAGTGTCCACGCCGGAGGCAAAGCCGTTTGGAATCTGGAGATCGCAGCCGGTGCTGCCGAAGGAGAGGTCTTCTTCGACGTCGACGCTTCTGACCCCAACTCGGGGCCCGAGTGGACCGTCACACTCTTCGATTCGACCGAGTCCATCATCTGGGATAACTTCCGCAACAAAGGTGCGTCGAAGGTCTCGTTCCCCGGCAGCCACGCCAAACAGGTCAGGCTTGAGATAGAGTGCCCCAAGGGTGCCCGCTACGGCGACCATGTCGACGTCCGCATGCGCCTCTCCTCCGAGAACGGTGCCATCTACGGTACCTACGGTGTCGAGGCCAGCCAGTCCATCATGGTGCTCAAGACCAAGCTCGATCAGGAGAAGGTCGTCGTCCAGGACCTCATCAAGAAGGCGGACAAGGGAGACAAGGACATATTCGCTGTCCTCAGCCCCGTGGGCATGAGGGGATACGTCTACGTCGAGGGCATGAACACCGACAGTATGCATGAGAAGACCCGCGACATCGCCAAGGCAGGGCGCTTCCTCGATGGAGAAGTCACGATCGAGGAGATCAGCCACTACCTCACGCCTGTATCTGCTGTCACAGGCATCGAAGAGGGCGATGTAGTAGAGCTCATCAACGGACCCTTCAAGGGAGAGTCCGCCAGGGTCACTAACGTTGACGAAACCAAGGAGGAGATCACCGTCGAGCTCATCGACGCCATGGTCCCCATCCCTGTCACTGTCAAAGCCGACAGTGTCAGGCTACTTGAGAAGGAGAATTGAATATGGCAGACATAGTTGAGGCATTGGTAGATGGAGGCCGCGCTTCCGGCGGCCCGCCCCTCGGTCCCGCACTCGGACCCAAGGGAGTCAACATCCCCCAGGTCATCGCATTAATCAACCAGAAAACAAAGGCCTTCGACGGCATGAAAGTGCCTGTTAAGATCATCATCGAGGCCGACAAGAGCTTCGACGTCAAGGTCGGTACTCCCCCCGTGTCCGCGCTCATCAAGAACGAGCTCGGCATCAGCAAGGGATCCGGCAACCCCAAGACCGAGATCGTCGGCAATCTCACCATCGACCAGATCAAGAAGGTCGCCGAGCAGAAGCAGGACTCCCTCCTCGGAGCTACCGAGAAGGCCCGCGTCCTCGAGGTCGCCGGGAACTGCGTGTCCATGGGCGTCACCGTTGACGGAAAGGCCCCCAAGGTCTTCCAGAAGGACGTCAAAGCCGGCGTCTACGACGACCAGCTCCAGCACTGAAACCATTCACGGGGCTCCGGCCCCATTTTTCATTTCTTTATACACCCGCGTGCGCGTGCGTGTTATATCCCTGATGTGTTACCGAATCCATGGACAGGAGGCTCATCGCAGTCATCGTCGCGGTAATCGTCATCGTGCCCTCCGTATGTGCCGCCGTGATACTCACCCGGGACGACGGCGGCAGCGGTTGGGTGGATGACGGCGCCCTGCCGTACACGTTCTCCACGTACAATTATGCCCTGGGGCATAATGTTTCCATGACCTCCTATTACACCGACGGGTACTTCGATAATCCTTCCGATAAGTACAATCCATGTCTGGCGACCTTCGCGCTCACCCTCACCATGGCCTGTGGCTACAGCAGCTCCAAGGGGCACGGCCCGGACTCGGTCCTCGGGCTGCTGGAGGACATCGGATGCACGGAGAGGTTCGCCAACCAGTCCTTCTACGACGGCAACCCTGATGAGAATTCCGTGGAACTCGCCATAGGGTCGAAGACGTACGGCGGTTTCACGCTCATCTTCGTGGCCACCAAGGGTCTCCTGTATTCCGAGATCGAGTTCGGCTCCAATTTCCTCTTCGGTGCGGAGGGCCGCCACAGCGGCTTCGTGGCGGCATCCGAGAACATCAAAGGATCCCTCAGGGAATACATCTCCGACAGGGGCATAAGCGGGAACGTGAAGGTTCTCCTGTCGGGGTACAGCAGAACTGCGGCCGTATCCAACCTCGCCGCCGCCGACATAGTCGATGCCATCTCCTCCGGAGATGCCTCCGGTACCCTGGGGGACGTCACCCTCGGGATCGGAGACCTCTACTGTTTCTGTTTCGAATGCCCCAGAGGGGGCTATTATGACGGTACGCCGGGCACCATCAGTCCCGGTAACTTACGTTACAACGGGATATTCTGCTTCGTGGACCCCAAGGACATCGTCCCCAATCTCCCTCCTTCAGACTACGGCATGGTGAGATACGGGAAACTGATATCCCTCCCCAGCGACGATGAGGACGCTGCCGGGAAGTCACTGGAGACGATCGGCAAATTCATCGGCGAGGATGAGGCGAGGTACTACGACGTCAGCGGTTTCATCCCCAGCGAAAAGATCCCGACCATGGAGGACCTCTCCCTTGAGGTGAAGAATTTCATGGTGAAGAGTACCGTCTCCAGGGAGTACTACGCGGCGAACATCGAGGCCGATCTATCGTACTTCGTCTACATGGTCCTGGATCATCCCAGACTCGTCACTGTGTTCTCCGATAACGAGGGAGGATATCTCAAGGCCATGACCGCCCTGGTGAACGAGGCGTTCTCGGAGGATTTCGATACCCGTTTCGGATCGTCCTTCCATGCCGCCGCCGTGGCGTGCGGTATCAGCGGTCAGGAAGATGCCATCATGGCCGGATTGAGCCAGGCTGCGAAAATGCTGAACAGGTACATGGGGGGATCGTTCAATTTGTTCAACCCTCTGCTGGCGAGTCTACTCGCCAACATCCCCGCCGCGGCGGTCCCGCACATGCCCGGGAGCGTGTTCGGTTACATCGCATCCGAGGATCCTCACTACCTCTGATCCCTTTATAGGGGCGCGCGTTTTTTTATTAATGTTTAAATAGGGGTTATAGTTAGAGTGCTTTGCTCGTAGGAGGGGCCAATAACCCCGCTATCACTACGAGGAGGAATTGCATTGGCAGAAAAGTCAACCGTAATAGCTGTGCAGAAGGCGCTCGAGAGCGCCAAGAAGCGCAATTTTGTCGAAACGGTTGAGTTGGCCATCAACCTCAGGGACATTGATCTGTCTCTTCCCAAGAACCGTATCCAGGAGGACATCGTTCTCCCCAAGGGACGCGGGAAAGCTATCAAAGTCACTGTGATTGGTGGTGGCGAATTAGCGCTGAAAGCCAAAAACGTTGCTGACCTTGTGATCGGCCCCGACGAGCTCGGGACCATCGCCGACAACAAGAAACAGGCAAAGAAGATCGCGAACGACACCGACTACTTCATCGCCGAGGCCCCTCTGATGGCCCAGGTTGGTAAGAGGCTCGGTACCGTCCTCGGTCCCCGCGGAAAGATGCCTAAGCCCATCGCTCCGGGAGCAGATCCCGCCGCTATGATCGACAACCTCCGCAAGTCTGTTACCGTCAGGTCGAAGGATCACAAGACTTTCCACGTCCCCGTCGGAACCGTCAACATGTCCGCTGAAGACATCGCTGATAACATCGATGTCGTCATGAGCCGTGTGATTGGCCACCTTGAGAAAGGTAAGCACAACCTCGACTCCGCGTACATCAAGACCACCATGGGTGCGTCCGAGAGGTTGATGTGAGGAGGTCAAAGGTATGGCACACGTTGCAAGTTGGAAGAAGGACGTCGTCTCCGAGATCGTCGCCGATATCACCAGCTACCCGGTCACCGCCGTGGTCAGCATGGAGGGTATCGCCGCACCCCAGCTCCAGTCCATGAGGGCCGGACTCCGCGGACACGCCAAAGTCAGGATGGCCAAGAACAAGCTTCTGAAGCTCGCCCTGACCGAGGCCGCCGAGAAGGTCCCCGGTGTGGACCAGCTGGCGGATGCCGTCGACGGACAGTGCGCCATTGTTGCTACGGATCTCAATCCCTTCAAGCTCTTCAACAAGCTGAAAGCAACCCAGACGCCTTCCGCCGCCAAGGCCGGTCAGATCGCCCCTGAGGACATCGTTGTCCCCGAGGGCCCTACCCCCTTCGGTCCCGGACCCATCATCGGCGAACTTCAGAAACTCGGGCTTCCCGCGCAGATTATGGCCGGTAAGATCGTCATCAAGAAGAACACCACCGTGGTGAAGAAGGGAGAACCTATCTCCGCTGACCTCGCCGCTATGCTTCCCAAGCTGGAGATCCTTCCGATGGTTGTCGGAATGGACGCCCGCGCCGTTTTCGGCGACGGAATCGTCTACAGCAGGGAGGTCCTGGATGTTCCGGACGGATACTACCAGTCCATGCTCGCCACGGCCGCATACAACGCGCTCGCACTGGCTGTCGACATCGTCTACCCGGCGAAGGAGACCATGGTGCCGCTCGTTACCAAGGCTTACAGGAGCGCCTATGCCCTGTCCCTTGAGGCCGCGATACCCACAAGTGAGACAATTGGAGCACTTTTCGCGAAAGCAGACAGTCAGATGCTTGCTCTCGCTTCTGCATCCGGATATACTAGTGACGCCATCGCCGGCAAGCTCGCAGCTGCCCCCGTCGCGTCCACGTCCGCCGCAGAGTCCGCACCCGCGGAGAAAGTAGAAGAACCCGAAGAAGAGGAGGTCAGCGAGGAAGATGCCGCTGCTGGTCTCTCTGCACTCTTCGGATGAATAAGGAGTTGAAAAATATGCAGTACATTTACAGCGCTATGGTCCTCTACTCTGCTGGCAAAGCGATCACGGAGGATGCCATCACGGCCATCCTGACCGCCGCCGGCGTTGAGGTCGACGCCGCTAAAGTCAAGGCACTCGTCGCTTCCCTCGAGGGCGTCGACATCGAGTCCGCTATCGCGAACGCCGCTGTCGCCGCTCCCGCTGCCGCCGCCGCTGCTCCCGCAGCCGGTGCCGCCGCTGCCCCCGCCGCCGCTGAGGCCAAGGAGGAAGAGGAGGAGGCTGTCTCCGAGGAGGAGGCCGCTGCCGGACTTTCCGCTCTCTTCGGATGAACGGACAAGGACTTTACGGATCACTCAAACGCCTTACCCCCTTCCGGGGGGCTTTCATATTCTAAGGTATGCGCATGTCCGGGACACTCGTGATTGGATGCGGAGGATCCGGCAGCAAGGCCGTTTCCGCACTGAAGTCCGAGGGGATGCCGTGCCTCGTCATCAACTGGGGAAACGATCCCGACATAGACATCTCCGAGGCCGTTCCCGAGGGATCCGATAGGCTCAACGCCGATACGGTCTCGGCCGCACTTGAGGCGAGCAGGGACAGGATCATCGGAGCCATGGAGGGTTACTCGGATATCATCCTGGTCGTGTCCCCCGGAGGATTCGTCTCCAACGCGTCCATGGGCTTCATCTCGGGATGTGCCAGGAGTCTCGGTGCGCGTCTGGTGATGTTCCTCACGCTGCCCTTCGGATTCGAGTCTGAGAGGCGCGAGGCCGTTCTGAAGACGCTGCCGGGTTACGTGGATCTGGCGGACCGCCTGATAATCTCCGACCTCCAGTACAGCAAGGAGCTCATCGGCGTACAGGTCGGCATGGCGGTGGACCTCGTGGATGCCCTCACGAGGGTGTCGATACGCATCCTTTCGAACATCCTCGGTTCGATACCCTTCTTCAGCACCTTCGAATCGAAGACCTATTCGTTCTCCCGCGGATATTCCGACGACATCCTGAAATCCTACAACGAGGCATCCGCGAATCCCAGGTTCTCGCCCGATCTGGTGGGGAGCAAGACCGTGATATGCACCGATGCTCCCATGGACGATGCGTCCGCGGAGGCGCTCGTCTCTTACGTGACCAACGAGACCGGCAAGGTCCCAGAGCTCATCCAGGGTAAGGGGGAAGGGAAAGGGGTCACCGTTTTTGTTCCCATTTCCCTCCGGACCGAATGAGCCTCGCGGCATCCCCGAGAACACCCATGATGGTGAAGTACTCGTTCTTGGTGGGGATGGAACGGCCCATCATGCGGCGGAACATGACGGCGGTGGTCTCGCGGCGGTTCTCCGGGTAACCCACGGCGTCCAGGAGGTCGCCGAAGTACTGGAACATGCGCTCCTTCTCGGATCCGTCGGCGGGTTCGCACTTGGGGGGAACGTGGCAGGCCTGGAACATCTCGTAGAGCACAACCCCTACCGAGTGGGACAGGTTCATGACGGGATACTCGTCTCCGGCGGGGATGGTGATGAGCAGGTCGCAGCGGTTGAGCTCGGTCTGCAGGAGGCCGATGTCCTCCCTCCCGAACACGATGGCGATCTTCTCATCGTAGGCACGGGTCTGTTCGGCGAACTCCCTCACGGGCACCGGGATGCGGGCGAAGTTCTTGTCTCCCTTGGTGATGGTGCCGGATGTGCCAGCAACAAGGAAACAGCCCTCGGTAGCCTCCTCCATGGAGGTGCAGATGACGGCGTTCTCGAGAATCTCGCTCCCGTGTTTGGAGCGGTTGAGAGCGGTCTCGCCTATCTCGCAGGGATTGACGAGGTAGAGTTCCTTCACATCGAAATTGGCACAGCAACGGGCTATGGCCCCGACGTTCCCCTCGAACTTGGGCGCCACGACTACGACACGGATATCCGCCATTGGAATCGGTGCGCTATCTCGCAGGGTGGTATAAAAGTGGTTCGTGCCGTTAGTTTTTATTACGCGCGCGCATAGTCACACGCGTGAACGTACCCGAGGACCACCCTCGTTATAAATCCCTGATGACCAGGGAGCATCTTGCGGAAATGGTCAAGGAAGGCATGGTGGACCCCACCGGTCTCATCTCCCACGGGAGAGGGGAGGCCTTCGATTATCTGATGGGCGAGCAGACGATCCCGCCCGCGCGCGAGGCCGAGAGGGCCGCGGCGGCCTTCCTCCTGAAGGCGAAGAACCCCGTCGTCTGCATGAACGGGAACTCCATCGCCCTGGATCCCAAGGGGATGATCGCCCTTGCCGAATCCGTCCCCGCCAAGATGGAGGTCAACATCTTCCACCGCACCGAGGAGAGGATGGAGAAGCTCATATCCTATATGGAGAGCCAGGGGGCCAAGGACGTCCTGGGGAGGAACCCCGATGCGAGGATCCCCGGACTCAACCACGCCCGTGCGCTGTGCATAAACGAGGGGGTCTTCACCAGCGATGTCATCGTCGTCCCCATCGAGGACGGCGACCGCGCGGAGGCCCTCGTGGGGATGGGTAAGGTCGTGATTTCGATAGACCTGAACCCCCTTTCCCGCACCTCGAAGACCGCCACCGTACCCATCTCGGACGAGATCAGCCGTGCGCTCGCCAACATCCGCGAGTCCGTGGAGGAGCTCCGCGGGAACACGGCCGAGATCGAGAGGATCACATCATCGTACTCTGGCGAGAAGACCCGCCGGGACACCATAAACCACATCTGCGCCTGCCTCCAGGCGGGACTTTGAAAGGAGAATCACCATGGACGAACTCACCAAGAAAGGGAGCCTGAGGCTCCACTGGGCATACGAGCACATGCCCGTGCTGCAGGAAGTCGACAAGAGGTTCAGGAAGGAGCAGCCCCTCGCCGGCCTGAAGATCGGAATGGCGCTGCACACAGAGGCCAAGACGGGGATGCTCGCCGTCACCCTCGCCAACGCCGGCGCAGAGATCCGCCTCGCCAGCTGTAATCCCCTCTCCACCGACGATTCCGTCGCCGCCGCCCTCCGCGAGGAGTTCGGCCTGAAGGTCTACGCCAAGAAGTTCGAGAGCGACGAGGAGTACTACGCGAACCTGAACGCGGTCCTGGATATGAAGCCAGACTTCGTCATCGACGACGGCGCGGACCTCATCACCATGGCCCACACCACCAGGAGGGAGGTCCTTTCCAACATCAAGGGAGGCAACGAGGAGACCACCACCGGTATCGTCAGGCTGAAGGCGATGGCCGCCGACAAGAAACTAGAGTTCCCCGTGATGGATGTCAACGATTCCAAGATGAAGTACCTCTTCGACAACCGCTACGGTACCGGACAGAGCGTCTTCGACGGGTGGATGAACGCCACCAACCTCATCGTCGCCGGGAAACGCGTAGTTGTGGCGGGATACGGATGGTGCGGGAAGGGCGTCGCCATGAGGTCCAAGGGACTAGGCGCGCTGGTCACCGTCACCGAGGTCGATCCCGTGAAAGCGATCGAGGCCCGCATGGACGGGTTCGACGTCATGCCCATGTCCGAGGCCGTCAAGACCGCGGACATCGTCCTCACCGTGACCGGATGCAAGGACATCGTCACCAAGAAAGACTTCATGAATATGAAGGACGGATGCGTCCTCGGCAACGCCGGGCACTTCGACAACGAGATCTCCAAGAAGGACCTGAACGAGCTCGCGGTCTCCAAGGAGCAGGTCAGGGATTTCATCGACTGCTACACCCTCAAGGACGGCAGGAAGTTCTACCTCATCGGCGAGGGCAGGCTCATGAACCTCGCCGCCGGTCAGGGACACCCCGCCGAGATCATGGACACCAGCTTCTCCACCCAGGCGATGGCCATAGTGTACATGGTCGAGAACCACGACAGGCTGGCGAACGAGGTCATCCCCGTCCCCGACAAGATAGACAACGAGCTCGCCCGCATCAAGCTCGCCACCCTCGACATAGAGATCGACACCCTGTCCGAGGAACAGTACAACTATATCCACAGCTGGCAGGAAGGCACCTGAGGCGGTACCGTGCGCATCGCCATCATGACCGACAGCTTCTATCCCACCACCGACGGCGTAGCCGTCGCCGTCCGCGTGACGAAGGAGGCGCTGGAGGCCATGGGGCACGAGGTATTCGTCCTGGCGCCGGATCCCGGCAGGGAGGAGGACCGTCTCCCGGGCGTGCGCTACTTCCCGTCGGTGAAGTTCCGCAAGTATGAGGGCTATTACCTCCCCATACTCCCGTCAAACCAGACGGAGATCATCGAGGAGATCAAGCCCGATGTGATCCACATCAGGGGCGTGGCGATAATGGCCCTGAAGGCGCTGTTCGCCAGCCACAACACCCATGTGCCGACCGTCCTCACCTATGACACCGTGGTGACCGAGGTCATCGGCATGTACTCCCCCGTCAAACTCCCCAAGGAGACGCTCGCCAGGCTCGCGACCGTCTATCTGAGGAAGATGCTCAAGCGCCCCAACGCCATCGCCGTGCCCACCCCGAGCACCGGGAGGGAGCTGGAGGCCATGGGGGTGAAGCCGAGGATGCTCGAGGTCGTCCCCACGGGCATAGACACGGACCGTTTCCGGTTCTCTCAGGAAGGCCGCGACACGATAAGAGCCAGATACGGTCTGGACGGTTCCCGCGTGGTGCTCTTCGTGGGACGTCTTTCGTTCGAGAAGAACGTCGACCTGCTCATCCGCTCGCTTCCTCTTATGGAGCCGGACGTGAGACTGCTGATAGTCGGCGACGGTCCCGCGAGGGAGTCCCTGGAGAAGGCCGTCGACGATACGGGCGTCAGGGACAGGGTGACCTTCACGGGATACATACACGGGGACGAGCTGGTGTATCACTATTCGGCCGCGGACGCTTTCGTGTCCCCGTCCGTGTTCGAGACGCAGGGTTTCACAGTCCAGGAAGCGATGTCCGCCGGCCTGGTGGCCGCATGCGGCAACGGCCGCGCCTTCACGGATTTCATCCGCGACGGGGAGAACGGGTATCTGTTCGACCTCGACGAGAAGTCGTGCGCCGCAGCTGCGATGAACGCCCTGTCGGCGCCGAAGGAGGTCAGGGACGCGTCCATGGAGACCGCGCTCTCCTACGGGATACGCCCGTGCACGGAGAAACTGGTAGCACTTTACGAGAAGGTAATCGAGAGCAGGAGGCAGCAGGAATGAAGATAGTAGAGGTAAATCCGTTCTTCCATCCTTATGACGGAGGCATCGAGCGCAGGATCTACGACACCTCCAGGCTTTTCGCGGCCCAGGGGCACGACGTCACCGTCGTCACCGGAAGGCTCTCTCCCGACGACCCCGAAGAGGAGGTCATGGACGGTTTCCGCGTCATCCGTCTGAAATCCAGACTCATCAAGATCTACAATCCCCCGTTCATCTCCTCGAAGGATGTGCTCGGGACCCTCGATTCCATCAACGCCGACATCGTCGACTACCATTACCGCTGGGCCCCCAGCTACAACAACGACCTCGCCGATTACGACGGTCCGAAGGTGTTCACATACCACAACATGTGGGGAGAGGGCGAGGGTGTCGTCGGTTCCATCTCCGAGAGGAACGACAACTCCTTCGCGAAGAAAGTGCTGAGATCCTTCGACCACGTGGTGGCCGTCTCGGATTTCGTCAAGAAGGACCTCCTGTCCCGCGGTTATTCCGACAGATATGTTACCTCCATCCCTCCCGGGCTGTCCGGGAAATGCGAGCCCGGCACCGGTTCCGGCGATTTCATCCTCTCTCTTGGGAGGCTTGTCCGCACCAAGGGCCTCGACTATCTCATCGAGGCGATGAAGGATGTCGATCACAAACTGGTGATCTGCGGGAAGGGCCCGGACGCGAAGCGCATCATGAAGGCCATCGACCGTGCCGGTCTCGGGGACAGGGTGGAGATGAAGGGTTTCGTCTCCGACGAGGAGAAGGACCGCCTCATGGGGGAGTGCAGGTTCTTCGTCATGCCCTCCCTGCACGAATCCTTCGGCCTCGCGGCCGTGGAGCTCATGTCCCGCGGGAGGCCCCTCGTCTGCTCCGACGCGGACGGTCTCCCGGATACCGTCGGTGAGGCGGGGTACGTCGTTCCCAAAGGGGACCCGAAGGCGCTCGCGGAGGCCATGAACAGGATGTTCGAGGACCGCGAACTATGCGAATCCAAGGCCGCCAAGGCCATCGAGACGGCCAAGATATGGGATTGGGACGTGCAGTTCCCGAAACTGGTGGACGTCTACGAGAAGACCGTCTCCGGTGAATACACTGAGGAGGATGCGTTCGATGAGTGAGAAACCGTATCTCACGGTGTACGGGCACGTCACCGTGGATCAGATCGTCAGGGTGCAGAGGTTCCCGAACCTGAACGAGACCGTCGATGTCATGGATAAGAAGACAACGCTCGGGGGGACGGGATCCAACATAGCGATAGCCGCCGCCACCCTCGGGGTGCCCACCGCACTCGCCGCCTACGTCGGCCCCGACTTCCCGCAGAAGTTCAGGGACGCCATCTCCGGGAGCGGTGTCATCATGGACGATTTTATCACCGTCGACGATTTCGAGACTTCGTCGTGCACCATAGTCAACACCGATGACATGGAGCAGAAGGTGGTATTCTATCAGGGTCCGCAGGGCTTCGGAAGCTCGATCGGAAGAGACCTCACGGGATGTGCCAGGAAATCGGAGAAGGTGCATTTCTGCACAGGGGAGGCAGACTGGTACCTCGGTATGATGGACTCCCTCGCGGGAGGTCCGGAGGTCGCCGTCGACCCCGCGCAGGAGACATACCGCTTCTGGGACGCGGACAGGATCCGGAGGGCCGTCCCTAATTGTTCCGCCCTGTTCTGCAACGAGTTCGAGGCGAAGGTCATCGAGGAGCGCCTCGGTATCGCCTCGGTCACGGACATCGATCTCCCCCTGGTGGTGAAGACCGAGGGCTCCTCGGGTTCCGTCGCCCGCATCGGAGGGGAGGTCGTCAGGATCCCCTGCATCCCCGGAAGGGCCGTCACGGACCCCACCGGATGCGGCGACAGCATGAGGGCGGGGTTCTACGCCGGACAGTACCGCGGATACTCCGTAAGGGATTCCCTGGTCATCGGTGCCTCCGTGGCGTCGTTCGTCATCGAGAAGACCGGTGCGATCACCAACCTCCCCGGCTGGGAGCAGGCGCTGGAGCGCGCTAAGCCCTATCTGGAGGCCTGAGAGACTGCCGCTGATCGCCATATCGGGGACCCCGGGGACCGGGAAGACATCGGTCTCCGCGGAACTGCGTTCCCGCGGCTATACCGTCATCGATGCCAACGAGCACCTCCGTTCCCGCGGGCTGCTGGGCGAGAAGGACGAGGCCCGCGATACCTACAACGTGGACATGGAGGCCTTCAACGACTCCCTCGAGGAGTACCGCCGTTCCCCCGAGACGGTGTTCATAGACTCCCATCTCTCCCATCAGTGCGACTGTTCCCGCATCATCGTCCTCCGCTGCCACCCCGACGTCCTCGCCGAGAGGCTGAGGGCCCGCGGGTACTCCGAGGCGAAGGTGAGGGAGAACGTTCAGGCCGAGATCCTCGACGTGATCCTGTGCGAGGCGACGGATTCGGACATACCCGTGAACGAGATCGACTGTACCGCAAAAGATGTCAAAAGGGTAGCCAACTTAATATTGGAGGCGCTCGATGGGGGTGTAAACTGCCCTCCGGGCAGCGTAGATTGGTCCCAGGGGATGGAAGAATGGTTCTAGACAAGCACCGCAAGGATGTCGATTTCCTGATCTCTCCCGTTGCGCGGAAATGCATCAACATCAATCCCAACACGATTTCCTGGTTGGGTCTGATAGTCGCGCTCCTCAGCGGCATCGTCCTCTACATGAGCTGGGACGAGCACTGGATGCTCCTCCTCGGCGCCGCACTCGTCCTCCTATCCGGGTATTTCGATGCCCTCGACGGGAAGATTGCCAAGCTCGCCGGCACCTGCTCCAAGAAGGGCGATTTCCTGGACCACGTCTTCGACCGTTACGCCGACATGTTCATGATCGCCGCCATCGCCCTCAGCGGATGGTGCGACACATTCATCGGACTGATGGCGGTCATGGGAGTGCTCCTCACTTCTTACATGGGCACCCAGGCGCAGGCCGTCGGCGCGAAGCGTCTCTACGACGGTCTCCTCGGACGTGCCGACAGGGTCGTGTTCTGTTTCGTAATTCCCATCCTTCAGTTCATCCTAATGGAGCTCGGCTACGGGTTCTTTGAGATCGGCGGCCACGAGTTCAACTGGATGGAGCTCATGATGGTCTACTTCGCCGTGGTCGGCAACGCCACCGCCGTGCAGAGGGTCATCATCACCTGGAAGAACCTCAACGAGGCCGAGGCCGAAGCGAAGGCGGAGCCGGAGAAGAAGGATCAGGACTGATTCTGCGGGCCGTTCCCGCGGTTCCCTGATTTGATGCGGTAGTAGTTCAGCGGGTGCTTGATCTTCTCGCAGAGCTGGTCCGGTTCGTAGCAGATGCCGTTGGTCATCATGGTCGCGCACTCGGGTGGGGTGTAACCGTCCCCGCCGGTGAGCTCCCCGGTGATGTGCTTGATCTGATACTCCGACATGGACTCGTCGAAGTCGGGGGATGCCGCGAAGACCGCGATGATCTGGTCGTAGGTCATCCCCAGCGCGTGGAAGTACGACACGAGGGCGAAACGCGCGTTGTGAGAGAGGTTCTGCCCGCTCTGGGCCATGGAGATCATGGTCCTGATGCAGGGCGGCAGGAACTCGTCCTTGACCTCCTGTCCTCCGGTCGGGCTTAGGCGGTTCTTCATCTTCCCGAGTTCCTCGATCACGATCTCCGTTTCGGGCTCCACCAGGGCGCGCACTCCGTCGGGGATGGGGAGCGGGAGCTCCGATTCGAGGCGGCTGCGGTAGGCGTTCTGGAGGAGACGGATGAACTTGTCGTCCGTGAGGCGCACGTAGCCGTTCCTGATGTCCATGTTGATGAGCTTCCACTCGGTGGCTTTCATCACGTAGGAGTAGCGGAGGTAGTCGGCGAAGTGCATGTTCATTATGCCTTTCTCTCCCTTCTTCGCGTTGATCTCCATCTCGCTGACGATGACGGGGATTGCCGATTTGACGTCGTTGAGGAGCGTGTTCATGTGCTCCGCCTCCGCGAGGGCGTAACGCCGGGTGAGGAGGCGGTCGTTCACGCAGGAGACGAGGATCCTGGCATAAGGGTAGGAGAGGACCTCGTTGAGACAGAGCCAGTCGGCATCGGAACCCACCAGCGGAACGGGTTCGATGGTGTGGTTGCGGATGGCGCCGAGCACCCTGTCGAGCCCTCTCTGGCGGGCGGGCTCGTAAAGACTGGAAGTGAGCATGGTCTCGATGTCGGGGCCGTGCTCGGAAGCGTATTGCCCCGAACCCTTGAGGAATGGGAACATCGCCGCGGTTCTTCCGTCCATGGGCAACCATAGCCTCCGTCGTTTTTCAATGTGATGTCGGTTCGAAGCACAGCAGGCCCCTCAGCCCCTCGATTACAGAGGGGTCGTCGATGGCGCGGGAGAGGTCGTCGTAATCCTTGAACGGACGCTCGCGGACAAGGGTGACCGCCCTCTTCTTACCGATCCCGGGAAGGGCGGACAGGGCTGACATGGGGAGGTTGTTGATGTCGAAGGGGTAGGTGAGTCCGGTGACGGAGCGGTACCCCCAGTCGGTGACGATGACATCGTAACCGGTGTCGAGGGGGACCTTGTAGGGTATCCCCACGAGGATCGGATACGAACCGGGCTGGCGGCCGAATGTGGTGTTCCCGTCGTGGATCTCCGCATACACGTTCTTCAGCACGGTTCCTGCGGGCATGCAGCGTTCGAGCATCGGGCGGTCGATCTCCTCGCGCACCGTCTCCTTGAATTTCTTGAAGCGGTTGGTATCCACGCGGACGTTGAAAGGTCTTCTAGAGTCGATGACTTGGCGGATGTTTATGCGCCTGACCATGAGCCCTTCGTCAAGGAGTTCGTGGAGAAGAGCCAGATCCATTTTGTATGTGGCGTCTGTCTCGCCGTCGAGGCCGCAGATGAGGTTGATTCCGGGGAGTACCTTCGGGAGTCCCTCCTCTCCTCTGGCGCCTCCGGCGCGGTTCACTATCCTCACGGCCTCCTTCAGCTGTTCGGCGGAGGCGTTCAGGTTGTTGGCCTCCTTTACGGCGGGGTCGGCGGATTCCAGGCCCATGGCGAGGACGTTGCCGGAGGAGCAGCAGTCCGCGAGGATGCGGACGATCTCCTCGGATTCCTCGGGGTATGTGGCGATGACTGCGGGATCGGCGTTGTCCACGCAGAGACATGTGAAATCCAGGGCCTTCAGCCCCTCGAAGAGCTCCCTGACCAGGTCGGGACGGGGCCTCGGACAGGCCGAATCGGGGTTCGCACCGTAGCTGACGATGCATGTCTGGCCGCCGATGCGCACGTTCCTGACGCCCAGTTCCCTGAGACGGGCGGCCTCCTCCAGGATATCCTTGGGGGACCTCATGAGCGGTCTGCCCTTGGAGGGTTCGATGCAGAAGGAGCATCCGCCGACGGACCAGCGGTGGCAGCCACGGTAGGACTCGATCTCCACCATCAGCGGTTCGGGGAAGTCCTGGTGGGATGTTACGATGTCCGCCCCGAGGACCATCCAGCGGTTCCATTCGTCTATTGTGCGGAGCCTCTCGCCCACCTCGAGGCCCATGAGGCCGTCGTAGAGGGAGGCCGCGAGGTCCCTTGCGATGCGGAAATCGAAAGCGTCCGCGTCCGGGGAGAATGCAGCGGAACCGCCAATCATCTTCCATCCTTTCAGACGAGGAGCCAGATTGCGGAGTTCCTTACCTGACATCGGCATGGAGCGGAGGTATTTCCCGGGCACTGTGTTGCCTGAGAGGACCACGGAGACGTCGGCTTCGGGAGGTTCGGTGCCCTTGCGGAGCATGTCGACCGTGATGTATTCCACCTCGGCCCCCGCATCCTTGGCGGCACCGGCTACCGCCCTAATCATCGGGGAGATGTACGGAGGGACACCGAGTGCTGCGGGGTCGTCGATATATCCGTCGATGACGGCGACCTTCGGAATCCTGCTCCTTCTGCCCATGTTTCCTCATGTTCGAATCAGTTTTTATATCCCTTGTCGGAGGGTCTTTCGGTTCGTAAATACGAATTTCGTAGAAAACACTACGAATCCCTCAGAAATCCGCGCCTATGCGCGGGAATCGTAGCAATCCTACGAATTCCGTAATAGCACTTTCCCAACTTGTTAAATACGTTGGGTCTATCGCGGATTAAATAAAAACTCGCGGGCGCGATTAGGTGCCCCGGAGGTCGGTTATATGGCTGATTCCAAGAAGACTGTCAAGAAGCTTTCGGATGCTGAGATCAAGGAAATGCTCGAGCGCGCCAAGAAGCCCGGAAAGGACGCCATGGTAATGCACAAGTACTACGGCGGAAAGATCGAGACCGCGCCCAAGGCCTGCATCAGGAACTTCGACGATTTCTCCATCTGGTATTCCCCCGGCGTCGCCGAGCCCTGCAAGGACATCGCCGCCAACCCCGACATGGTCTACGAGCACACCTGCAAGTGGAACACCGTCGCCGTCGTCTCCGACGGAACCCGCGTCCTCGGTCTCGGCGACATCGGACCCGAGGCCGCCATGCCCGTCATGGAGGGAAAGGCCATGCTGTTCAAGTACCTCGGCGGCGTGGACTGCGTCCCGATCTGCCTCGACACCAAGGACCCCGACAAGATTATCGAGACCGTCAGGCTCATCGCCCCCTCCTTCGGAGGTATCAACCTCGAGGACATCTCCAACCCCAAGTGCTTCGACATCCTCGACGAGCTCCGCAGGGACTGCAAGATCCCCGTATGGCATGACGACCAGCAGGGTACCGCCACTGTCGAGGTCGCCGGTGCCATCAACGCCATGAAGCTCGTCGGCAAGAAACTCGACGAGGCCCAGGTCACCGTCATCGGTGCCGGAGCCGCTTCAATCGCCATCTCGCGCCTGCTCCTCGCCACCGGATTCAAGCCCCAGAACCTCTGCATGTGCGACTCCACCGGTATCCTCAATATGGACCGTACCGACCTCGACAACCCCAAGGGCTACCACAAGAAGGTCATCGCCGAGAAGACCAACGGAGCCGGCAAGAAGGGCGGAATGAAGGAGGCCATCAAGGGCGCCGACATCGTCATCGCCGCCTCCAAGCCCGGGCCCGGCACCATCCCCGCCGAGTACCTCGACTCCATGGCCGACGACGGTATCGTCTTCGCCACCGCCAACCCCGTCCCCGAGGTATGGCCCTGGGAGGCCAAGGAGCACGGCGTCAGGATCTTCGCCACCGGCAGGTCCGACTTCCCCAACCAGGTCAACAACTCCATGGGATTCCCCGCCATCTTCCGCGGTGTTCTCGACGTCCGCGCCAAGACCATCACCGACGAGATGTGCATCGCCGCGGCCACCGAGCTCGCCAAGTGCGCCGAGGAGAAGGGACTCACCGAGGACTACATCGTCCCCAGCATGTCCGAGGAGGAGGTCTTCCCCAGGGAGGCCGCCGCCGTCGCCGTCCAGGCCTGCAAGCAGGGCGTCGCCCGCCTGAAGACCACCTATGAGGAGGAGCAGGAGAGGGCCGCCGCCATCATCAGCCGCTCCAGGCGCCTCACCGCCGACATGATGAAGCAGGGATACATCAGGCCCTACGTCGAGTGAGACGGAAACACATTTCCCAGGGGGGCTTCGGCCCCCCTTTCAATTTACAGAGTGTGTCCTGTGGTCTCCGTATCCATCGTAATCCCTGTTTTCAACGGTTCGAAGTACATCGAGCAGTGCGCAGGATTCATCGGAGCACAGACCTTCAAGGACACTGAGATAATCTTCGCCGTCGACGTCAAGAGCACCGACGGTTCCGTGGAGATCGCTGAGAAAGCAACAGCTTCCCTCGACAACGCTAGAGTGGTCCGCCAGACCAACGGCGACCATCTCGCGGGCGCCCGCAACACCGGTCTCGACGATGCGCGGGGGGATTACATCTGGTTCTGCGACGTCGACGATGCGCCCAGTCCCCACTTCGTCACCGAGATGTACGGTCTCGCTTCCGAGAACGATGCTGACATGGTCTGCTGCGGGTTCATAAACACCGGTTCCGACGGAGTCGTGAAGGAATGCCGCAACGCCGTCTGGCACACCCGCGTGCTCGGGCACGACGAGGCGTTTGCCGCCATTTCCAGGGACGAGTTCCCCGTATCCACCTGGAGCAAGCTCTTCAGGCGCCAGTTCCTGGTGGACAACAATCTCAGGTTCGAGAACTCCTTCGCGGAGGACATCATCCACACCTTCCGCGTGCTTGACTGCGCCCAGAAGGTGGTCATCTACGACAGGCCCCTCTACGCATACAGGATGACCCCCGGTTCCCTCACCCGTTCCAAGGAAAGGCGCAACATCCGCGCCCAGGCGGAACTGCAGGCCTACCGCGACGCGGATGCCGTATGCGGTGACGGCCCGGACTCGGAGGAGATCCACAAGCACAACGCCAGGCTCAGGATGCGTTCCAGCGGCCACATGGACTTGAAGGGCTTCCTGGAGTATCAGAGGTCCGAGGAGGCCCGTTTCGCCCACGAGAAGTACTTCAAAGGCACTGCCGAGGGCGGGCTTTACAGGCACTTCCCCAGGATATACTACTACACCGAACAGGTCTACTTCAAACTCGTTTACAAACGCAAAGGCAGCCGCGGCATGCCCAAGATCAAGAACTGATTGTGTTCGTTAACGATATAAAACCTTCACTTTTTTCATTTTTTGTTATCGTCTCGGATGACGAATTCCATCCTGAGACCTCGATTCCTGTCGCGGAAACGGTGGGAAAGCCACAAAAAAAGAAAAAAAAATCCCGCCCGAAGGCGGGTGGATTGTAAGGTTTCAGATGCTGGTGGTGGAGACGCACTCGATGCCGTCGACTCCGGGGATGGAGCGGAGGGCGTTCTCGAGCTTCTCACCGATGCCCTCGATGTCGTCGATGATGAAGGTGGCGGTGACTTTCATCATTCCGAAGACGAAGGGCTTGATGCCGGTCTCGTCCTTCTGGACGGCGACGCCCTCGGGGACGACCTCGGGGACCTTGGCGAGGATGACGTTGACGTCGGCCTCGTCGCCGGCAGGCAGGATGTCGTAAACGGAGTAGAACTGGACCATGCTCGCACCTCAAGGACCGAGGAATCCGCACTTGGGGCAGGTGTAGGTGACACTCTGGTCGCGGCACTGGGCGCAGCGGCCGATCTCGGCAGCGCCGCAGTTGGGGCACTGGAAGAACGTGTTGCCGTGGCCGAGGAGCCTCTTCCCGCAGGAGGAGCAAATCTTATCGTTAGCCATGTGCGGTCGATAAGCCTCCTTATATAAAAGGGGATAGGGCGCGCGTATATTACGCGCCCATATAGGGGCAAAATCGCTCCACGCTGTCGAAAAGGTCGGCTTCGACCATCGAACAGAGGGCGTGGTAGACCGGGAGGTGGAGTTCCTGCACCTTGAATGTCTCCTTCTCGCCGACGATTATGCAGGTGTCGGCGAGTCCGGGGCATTTGCCGCCCGTGCCGCCGGTGAGGGCGATGGTGTGCATCCCCCTGGCCTTGGCGGTCATGAAAGCGTAGAGTATGTTTCCGGAGTTGCCCGAGGTGGTGATCCCCAGGAACACGTCGCCCTTCCTTCCGAGCGCGTTGACGAGCTGTGCGAACATGACCTTGGGTTCGACATCGTTCGAGAATGCGGAGTTCGAGGCGTTGAATGTGGTGAGGGGTATGACGGGCAGTCCCCCCTCGAGGTTGGATGCGAGTTTCTCTCCCTCTTCTCCGTAGTTGGAACGGAGGTAGGAGTCGACATCCGCATCGATCTTGCGCTTGAAGATGAAGGATTTGGTGAGTTCGCCGGTGATGTGGTCGGAGTCTGCAGCGCTCCCGCCGTTACCGGCGATAAGGAGCTTGTTGCCGTCGGCGAAGCATTTCTTCAGTACCTCGAATGCTTTGACGATGTCATCCTTGCTGGCCTGGAGTATGGGATACCTTTCCATGAGCTCGTCCAGCACGTCCGCGCTGGATTTGGTCTTCTTCATGCTGCCCATAGCGATTCCTCTTATGGTGGTCTATCTTCCAGGCGGTATATATTTCGTTGCGTCCGATAATGCGGAGATTATATGAGCCAGATAAGAAAAAATCGCCATTCTGGAATCCGACATATCAAAATACGAACGGCCCCTACCCGAACGTATGAAAGCATGTGCGGACTGTGCGCCCTGTCTCCTGAAAAGGGTGTTGTTCCAGTCGAGGCTGATCGGGGATGCGAACGAGTTTCGCACCATGCAGTCTGCCATGCGCACCTATGCAGACAACTTCCGCGAAGGCGTATGTTCCGCCGAGGTCGCGACCAAGGTCCATGCTGCCGCATACGCATCGATGGAATGCGCGGATCCCTATCTCCAGCTCAAGATCGATGCCGACCGCATCGCGTCGGAGTTCATCGGGGAGGCGGAGAAGTTCATCGATTCCTCGGAGGACCGCTTCGCTGCGGCGGTGCGCGTCTGCATCATCGGTAACATCATGGATTTCGGGTCGGGGATAGCCATCGACAGGCCCGAGGAGTTCCGCAGGATGTTCGACGGCCTGCTCGCCGAGGGCATCGGTTCCGACGACACGGGCAGGTTGAGGAAGCTGGTGGACCGTTCTGAGACTATCCTCTATGCGTTCGACAACTGCGGTGAGGTCCTTTTCGACAAACTCCTCATCCGTGAACTCAAGGCCATGAGGAAAAGGGTGGTCTGCGTGGTTCGCGGGAAGCCCATCCTCAACGACGTCGCCTATGACGATGCGGTCCGCGCCGGCGTGGACGGGGTCGCGGACAGGATAGTCTCCACGGGTGCGTTCGCTGTCGGTTTCCCAAGGGAGGTCTGCGATGACGGTCTTCGCGAGGAGATACCCCGTGCCGGGGTGATGATCGCCAAGGGGATGGCCAATTACGAGGCCCTTTCGGATTTCGACATCGGTCTGCCTGTTGCGTTTCTTCTCAGGGCGAAGTGCCCCCCGGTCTCCAGATCCCTCGGTGTCGACGTGGGGACGAACGTGGTCCGTGTCATCAGGGACTGAAACGCATATCATGAGCCAGCAGTTGGACGTGATAGACGTTAAATCCGATTGACATAATCATCCATCAATCTGACGGCACCGTCATGTGCGGGGATGCAGAATGTTCACGAGATTCCTTGGAAGGCGCGATTGGCTGCTCGTAGCGGCCGCCGTAATCCTTATCCTCGCACAGATCTGGATGGACCTGAGCATCCCCGAGTACATGGGGGAGATCACGGACAACATTGTCCTGAACGATACCGACGTGGTCATCCAGAAGGGTACGGAGATGCTCATCTGTGCCCTGCTCAGTCTCGCCCTTTCCCTGGCGGCCGGGTTCGTCATCGCGAACATCTCCGCATCGATCGGCCGCAACATGCGCGCCGCGGAGTTCGAGAGGGTTCAGTCCTTCTCGGTCACCGACATCGAGCGTTTCTCCGCCGCGAGCCTCATCACCCGTTCCACCAACGACGTCACACAGGTCCAGAACTTCATCGCCCGCGGGCTACAGGCGGCCATCAAGTGTCCGATCATGACCGTCTGGGCGGTCAGCAGGATCGTCGGGGCATCCATGGAGTGGACGCTCCTCACGGTCGCCGGCGTTCTTGTACTGACGGTCGTCATGATCCTCACCATCTACTTCACCCGTCTCAGATACAAGAGGATCCAGTGGCTGACCGACGCCATCAACCGTTCCACCCGCGAGAACCTCGAGGGGATAAGGACCATCAGGGCGTACAACGCCGAGTCCTATCAGGCGGGCAAGTTCGATGTCGCCAACGGCGACCTTCTCCGCAACAACATCTCCGCCGCGAAGTACATGTCATTCTCGTTCCCGCTCTCCTCGTCGATGACGAACTTCGTGACGCTGGGGATCTACTGGATAGGGTCGGGGCTGATTCTGTCCCTGTCCGACCAGACCGAACAGTTCCTCCTCTACTCGGACATGATCGTGTTCACCTCGTACGCCACCATGGTGCTGTCCTCTATCAACCAGTTCTTCGGCGTCCTCAGGGCGATGCCGCGCGCGATGGTCTGCTACCGGCGCATATGCGATGTCGTCAGCACCGAACCCTCGATGAAGGACGGGGACGCGGCCGTGCCGAAGAGCGGGGGGTCGGTGGAGTTCAACGACGTATCGTACACCTACCCGGGGACGTCCCGCAAGGCGCTCGAGGGGATTTCCTTCAGGGTGGAACCCGGGTCGACCTTCGCGGTCATAGGTTCCACGGGCGCGGGGAAATCCACCCTCGTGAAACTCATCGAGAGGTTCTACGACCCCGATTCCGGTACCGTATCGGTCGATGGCGAGGATGTCAGGGAGTACCGCATGGACGACCTGCGCTCCCGCATGGGGTACGTTCCCCAGGACACGATAATCTTCTCGGGCACCGTGAGGGACAACATCGATTACGGCAGGGGTGTGCAGGACGGGTCCGACGTGACGGAGGCCATCCGCACGGCGCAGGCCGAGGATTTCATTTCGGCGATGCCGGACGGCGTGGATTCCAAGGTCGCGCGCCGCGGCAGCAACCTGTCCGGGGGGCAGAAGCAGCGCATCTCCATCGCCCGCGCGCTCGCATCCCGCCCCGAGATCTACCTGTTCGACGACTCCTTCTCCGCCCTCGATTTCAAGACCGAGAAATCGCTCCGCGACGCGCTCCGCGCCCAAACGGGGGAGAGCACGGTCATCATAGTGGCGCAGAGGATAGGCACGGTCAGGGATGCCGATATGATTCTCGTGCTCGACCAGGGACGCATGGTCGGGCTGGGGACGCACAAGGAACTCCTTGCTACGTGCCAGATATACCAGGACATAGCGAGATCGCAGCTTGCGGAGGAGGTGAGATGACGTCCGCCGCAGGCGCTCCGGAAGCGAAGGGCGGGAGGCTGGTGGTCCGTAAGGACCCGCCGCATGTGGCCGGTCCCGGCGTGGAGACCAGGCACGGCAAGTCCCTGTTCACCCCCCTGAAGAAGCTCTTCGCCTATTTCGGTCCGTACAAGTACGCCATCATCGCGGGCGTGGTCCTGACGATGGCGAGCGCCATACTCGCCCTGATCGGTCCGCAGTTCGTGAGGGAGGTGTCCGATGAGATATTCTCCGGCATCGAGAGCGGCGACATGGACACGGACCTCATCCTCAGGCTCTCGCTCATCGCCTGCGTGATCTATGTGGTCAGCGTCCTGTGCGGGATAGCGCAGCATTACATCATGCCCGTGACCTCGCAGCGCATCGCCAACCGTCTGCGTGCGGAGATGATGCACAAGGTCGACCGTCTGCCGCTGAACTTCTACGATAACAGCAGCACCGGCGACATCATGAGCCGCATCACCAACGATGCGGACAACGTCGGCGACCAGAGCAGCATGACCTTCGTGTTCCTGTTCTCCGCGACTACCTCCATCGTCGGCTGCATCCTGATGATGATCTACACCAACCTAGTCCTCGGGCTGGTGGCCATGGTCCCCCCGCTGGCGGGCTTCGCGTGCATGAGGATCGTGGTCAGGAAGACGCAGCCCCTCTTCGTCAGCCAGTCGAGGAACCTTGGCGCCATGAACGCCCATGTGGAGGAGAATTACTACGGATACGGCATCGTCAAGGCCTACGGCGGGGAGGCGAGGTCCCGCAGGCGTTTCGACGAGATCAACGACAGCCTCTACAACAGCGCCTACAAGTCGAGGTTCATCACCAACACCATCCCTCAGATCATGGGGTTCATGGGCAACCTCGGTTATCTCCTGGTGTGCATCATCGGTTCGATGATGATCATCAGCGGCGACATCACCTACGGGGTGGTGATCGCATTCATCCTGTACGTCAGGATGTTCTACACGCCCATGATGATGCTCTCCGATGCCTTCGCGGGTATGCAGAGCCTCGCCGCCTCCTCCACCCGTGTCTTCGAACTCCTGGAGGCCCCCGAGATGGAGGACGAATCCGAAAAGAAAGGGGTTCCGGAGGACGTACGCGGAGAGGTGGAGTTCGACGACGTCTGCTTCAGCTACATCGAGGGTACCGAGGTCATCCACGACTTCTCCCTCACGGTGAGGCCGGGGGAGAAGGTCGCGATAGTTGGTCCGACCGGTGCCGGGAAGACCACTCTCGTCAACCTCCTCATGCGCTTCTACGAGGTCGACAGCGGCGTCATAAGGGTGGACGGGACCCCCGTTGCCGACATGAGCAGGTTCGCCGTACACTCGATGTTCTCCATGGTGCTACAGGACATCTGGCTCTTCGACGGTACCATCAGGGAGAACCTCTCCTTCAACATGGGGGAGATCCCGGAGGAGGCCATGGTGTCGGCGTGCAGGGCGGTGGGGATACACGATTTCATCGCATCCCTGCCGGAGGGCTACGATACCCGCATAAGCGGCACCTCGGGACTGTCGTCCGGGCAGAAACAGCAGTTATCCATCGCCCGTGCCATCATCCGCGATGCCCCCATGGTGATATTCGACGAGGCCACGAGTTCCATCGACACCCGCACCGAGAAGTTCATCCAGCAGGCCGTCGGGAAGCTCACGGACGGGAGGACCTCGTTCATCATCGCCCACAGGCTGTCCACCATCAGGGACTGCGACAAGATCATCGTCATGAACGACGGCAGGCTGGTGGAATCCGGCACGCACGAGTCCCTGCTGGAGGCGGACGGATTCTACGCGGAACTGTACAACAGTCAGTTCGAGAACTGCGGATGAGCGGTTCGACCGATATCCTAATTATAAAGGCCAGCGCTAGTCTGTGGCATGAACAGCGTCAAGCAGGCCGTCATCATGGTGGGAGGAAGGGGCACGAGGCTACAGCCGCTCACGGATACGCGCCCCAAGCCCGCGCTCCCGGTGATAGACGTCCCCTGTCTGAAGTACCTCATCAGATCCTTCGCCGATGCGGGGATCACGGAGATACTGCTCGCCTGCGGCTACCGTTCCGAGTACCTCGAGAAGGCCGTCGGCGACGGTTCCGACCTCGGGGTGACCATCGATTATTCCGTCGAGGACCATCCCCTCGGCACCGCCGGGGCCATGAAGAGGCTGGAATCACGTCTGGACGAGGTGTTCTGCGCCGCCAACGGCGATACGTTCGCCGACCTCGACCTCAAGGGACTGATCGCGGACCACGTCCGCACGGGGGCGTCCGTCACCATGGCGCTGACCGAGACCGACAGGCCCACCGAGTGCGGCATCGTCCGTCTCGAGGCCGACGGGGAGATCACCGAGTTCAAGGAAAAGCCGAAGCCCGAGGAGGTGTTCTCCAACCTCATCAACGCAGGGGTGTACGTGGTCAACAGGTCTGTTCTGGCATATGTCCCCGAGGGCACGTTCTCCGATTTCAACAAGGACACCTTCCCCGCAATCATGTCCGACGGGGGCAGGCTCCAGGGCAGGCCCCTCGAGGGCAGGTGGATGGACGTCGGGAGGCCGAAGGACCTCATCGCGGTCAACCTGCTCATGGCCGGGGAGGCCGGGAAGGGTCCCGGACGCATATCCTGCGACACATCCGGCAACATCTTCGCGGGTGCAGGAAGCACGGTTTCAGGAGGTTCGATGGAGTCCTCGGTCGTTCTCAGGGGCAGTTCCGTCGTAGATACCCATTTATTAGGAAGTCTTGTTATGGAGAACTGCAAGGTCACCGGCGCCGACATCCGGGACAGTATTCTCGGAGAGGGATGCACCGTCGGCGCGGCGAAGGTGACCGATTCGGTGATAGCGCCCGGGACAGTAATCCCCGACGGCACCGTTGTCAAGGACAGGAAGGGTTGAACCATGCCCAAGGAATACATCAGAGCAAGGGCTCCCGTACGTATCGGTCTGGCCGGCGGGGGTACCGATGTCGCTCCCTACTGCGTCGAGAAGGGAGGCTACGTTTTCAACAGCACCATCAACAAATACGCTTATAGCACGCTCCGTCCCCGCAGGGACAAGCAGATCAAGGTCACCTCCGAGTACTACGGACGCTACACCGCTCCTCTCGACGGCGGCCCCCTCCCCCTCGACGGGAACATGGACCTGATCAAGGCGGTCACCAACTACTTCAACCCCAAGGAGGGGTTCGACATGACCATCCGTTCCGACGTCCCCGCGGGCTCCGGACTCGGAGGCTCGTCCACCATGATCGTCTCCATGATCGCCGCCATCAGCAACTGGCTCGATGTCGACATGTCCAAGACCGAGATGTCCGAGCTGGCCTTCCACCTCGAGAGGGAGATCATCGGACTGAAGGGGGGATGTCAGGACCAGTACGCGGCCGTCTTCGGGGGATTCAACTCGCTCAAGATCGACAAGAGCGGCGTGAACGTCATGCCCGCCCACATCCATCCCGACATCATCAACGAGCTCCAGTGCCGTTCCGTGATGTGCTTCACCGGGACCACCCACGATTCCGCGAAGATCATCGAGACGCAGCAGAAGGCGTACAAGGCCGGACAGAACGAGGAGGCCCTCGACCGCTCCAAGGACGTCGCCATCTGCCTGCGTTCCGCCCTCCGCCACGGGGACATCGACGACTGCGGCGAGCTCCTGGCCGAGTCGTGGGAGTACAAGAAGAAGTTCTCCGGCAGTATCACCAACCCCGAGATCGACAAGCTGTACAACACCGCCATCCAGGCGGGTGCCATCGGCGGCAAGGTCTCCGGAGCCGGCGGCGGCGGGTTCATGTACTTCATCTGCAGCTTCGACAAGAAGAGCAAGGTCTCCAAGGCCCTCATCCAGGCAGGAGCCACGGTCTCCGATTTCATGTTCGAGCCCGAGGGTGTCATCTCCTGGAGAGGGGAGCTTTGAGCGGCGTCAGGGCCGTACTGCTCGACAGGGACGACACCATCTGCCCCGACGTCCCCCACAACGGCGACCCCGCCAAGATGCACGTCTTCCCCTTCGCGCCCGAGGCCGTCAGGAGGCTGAACGACGCGGGTTACCTGGTGATCGTGGTCACCAACCAGTCCGGGATAGGCCGCGGGATGTACACCGTGGACGACATGGTCGCCACCAACGACGAGATGAAGAGGCAGCTCGCGTCCGCCGGTGCCCGCATCGACGACATCTACTTCTGCCCCCATCTTCCGGATGAGGGGTGCGGATGCCGCAAACCCGCCACGGGCATGGGCGAGAGGGCCATCGCCGACCACGACCTCGACCCATCCCAATGCTGGATGGTCGGGGACAACGACAAGGACGTGGAGTTCGGGAAGAGGCTGGGGATGAGGACCCTCAAGGTATCCGCCGGATTCACGCTGAAGGACGCCGTCGACACCATCCTCTCCTGATGCGCGTGCGCGGTTGTTTATAAGATGGCGTTAATCTCCCGCGCAGGAGCAAAAGGAAATGTTCGTGATATCCCTCCTTGTGAAGAACGAGTTCGGCGTCATGCAGCGCGTCATGGGTGAGTTTACCCGTAACAAGATCAACGTCGAAACCATCGTCGTAGGCAAATGCGAGAAGCAGGGCCGTTCGAGGATGGTGCTCTCGGTCATCGACGAGGGGGAGGCGAACCTGGTGATGGGGCGCCTGCAGAAACTCCAGGACGTGTACGAGTGCGACCTCGTGCCCGAGTCCGGACAGTCCGCCTACGCACTCCTCTCCACCTCCAACGGCAACGTCGGCGTCGTCGGCGGTTCCGACCAGGTGGAGGAGCTCATCGAACGTTCAAAACCCGAGAAATACGTCAAGGCGCTCAACGCGCTCTGACATTTACGAGGCTTCATTATGGAAAAATGCGAGAAGATTTGGCTTGATGGAAAGCTTGTCAACTGGAGCGACGCCAAGGTCCACGTCCTTGCCCACGCCCTGAACTACGGTACCGGTGTCTTCGAGGGCATCAGGGTCTACGAGACCCCCAAGGGTCCCGCCATCTTCAGGCTGAAGGAGCACGCCCGCCGCCTCGTCGACGGATGCAAGATGATGGGCTTCGACATGAACATCAACGGCAAGGAGTACGACCTCGAGGCTGTCATGGAAGCTATCCGCGAGGCCGTCCGCGCCAACAAGAAGGTCGACTACGTCAAGCCCTGCGTCTTCCTCTCCGGGGAGGAGGTCGGTCTGAACCCCGTCGGCGTGCAGACCTCCTTCGCCATCACCTGTATCTACATGGGTGCCTACCTCGGCAAGGGCGCCGATGCCGGAACCAAGCTCATCACCGCCTCCTGGCAGAGGCCCGACTACCTGTGCGGACCCGCCGGGGCCAAGGTCAACGGCGCTTACGTCGCCTCCTGTCTCGCCAAGCGCGAGGCCATCCGCCAGGGTGCCGGCGAGGCCCTTATGCTGAACCGCACCGGGCACGTTGCAGAGTGCACCGGCGAGAACATCTTCATCTACAAGTACGGGAAGATCTACACCCCCGACGCCGGGGCCGACATCCTCCAGGGAATCACCCGCAACTCCATTATCGAGGTCGCCAGGGATATGGGCTACGAGGTCATCGAGGGCCCCGTCACCCGCTTCCAGCTGACCTCCGCCGACGAGGTCTGGATGACCGGAACCGCCGCCGAGATCGCACCCGTCACCTCCGTCGACGGCCGCATCGTCGGTGACGGCAAGCCCGGAGAGGTCTCCTCCAAGATCCACGCCAAGTTCCACGAGATCGTGACCGGCAAGGATCCCAAGTACGACTCTTGGCTCGACTACGTCAACTGAAACTCAAACAGGGGCCGGAAGGCCCCTTATCTTTTTTTTTTCAAAAAACCATCTTCATCGACAGAATGATGATGTCTGGCTCATCCCTCAGGATTTGCTCTTCTTCTCCCACGGGTACATCTCATAGTAGTCCACGTGGTAGACCTTGCAGAAGAACTTGGCGAGGAATTTCCCGAATTCCCAGAGCTGGTGGAAGGTCATGATGGGGACCTTGGGGTTGAGGTGGGACTCCCCTTCTGCACGGGTGCCGAAGACGTAGCGGATGTAGGAGATCTTTAAGGTCTTCTCGTTGAACTTCATCAGGTCCATGAGGACCTTCCATCCCCTCAGTTCGAATGAATCCCAGTTGTTCCTGATCTCGTCCCTGAAGGTATCGCACCTCAGTGCGAAGAGGCCGCTCATCATGTCCTTGGTGGTGTATTTCCTGTGGAGGATGAAGAAGAGCTTGCAGAACGCCTCCACGACCTCGGACCCCATCGCCCTCTTGAATCCCATGGACATCCTGCTGGTCCTGACGCCCACGCAGAGGTCCGCGCCCTCCTCCATTTTGCCGAAGAGGTCCTTGAGCGAGGAGATGGGGTGCTGGAAGTCGCAGTCCATGCACATGGCGTAATCGGTATCCGCGATGGCGAAACCCTCGAGGACGGATGCGCCGAGCCCCCTTTTGGCGGGGTCCCTGACGTAGATTGTGGTTAGGGGGTCGTTGAGTTCGCGGACGAGTTCGATGGTGCCGTCCGTGGAATTGTCGTCCATGAAGAGGACCTTGAAGTCAGGATAGGCCTCGCGGATGGCCTTGGCCATATTGACAACGTTCTTCGACTCGTTGTAGGTCGGGATGACGACGGTCATTGTTCCTGACATGATAATCCCCGTGATTGCTCCGAGATTAATTACTTGGCGGTTCTTGGGCATCCCCGTCCAATCCTTTCCTCTTCTTCACGATGACGGAAGCGGCGACGCTGATGCCGATGACCGCGAAGATCATGATGATCGTGAACAGTTCGGCCTGCGAGGAGCCGAAGAAGCTGTAGAAGAAGTCCGCGAGGAGCATGATGAACCCGTATTTCACGACGCATCCGATGACGATGTACGCCGCGGATTTGTAGGGGTTCCACTTCGATATGGCTATGAACGCCCCCGCGAAGGGGATCATGGGGGCTATGCGGTTGAGCAGTAGCAGTCTCTCGTCGCCGAGGAGGAGGAACTTCGTGTACATGTTGATGAGTTTCTCGATCTTCCTGGGCACGCGCACGTGCTTGACGACGTAGTACAGGGAGAAGATCCCCACGAGCTCGGCAAGTATGGCCATCAGGAGGAGCGCCCCGTCAAACGCCAGCCCGCCGCCGTATTCCTGCCCGCCCATGTAGGCGATGACGAAGAACAGTTCCGGCAGGGTGGGGAACAGGAACGCATCGAGCAGGAAAATGAGGAAGATGCACAGCAGCAGGCCCCATTCACCGTTGCCCCCGAAAAGGTCGTAGACGAATTCGCCGATCCCCATGATTCACCGTCCGATTGGGATATGATGCAACCTCGGAATATTCGGGCGTATTTATAGTGGTCTACGGCGGTTTTTCACGATTCCCGCATCTGGCTCATGTTATATGCGTAATCGTAACAGTTATACGATTGAGCGGATATTATTTCAGGGATGGCCAAGGTCACCGAAGCGTACGATTCCGTCATGAACGGCAGGTATTCCGAGCCTGTCCGCTATGTCGTGTTCGGCGTCCTCAACGTCATCATCACCTGGGTGGCCTACGCCGTTTTCGTCATCGTCGGCATCCCCCCGGTCGTGAGCAACGCCCTGTCCTGGGTGGTCGGTGTAATCGTCGCCTTCGTCTGCAACAAGTTCTGGGTGTTCGACAGCAAGTCCGTGGACCGCGACACCGTCGAGCGCGAGGCAGTCACCTTCTTCGCGGAGAGGGTCTTCACCGGCGTCCTCGCCATCGTCACCTTCTGGTTCCTGTACGACATCGGAATCAACCAGTTCATCTTCGGGCTCGAGGGATTCTACGCGAAGATACTCACCTCGGGCATGGAGATAGTCCTGAACTTCTTCATCAGCAAATACTACGTATTCAAGAGCAGGAACGAGCCCCAGGAATGAATTCCCCCGTCGGTCATTCTTTTATATTAAGAGGGGTTAGGCCGGGATTGCTCTTTTAGAGCCGATGAATGATGAGAGTCCCCAACGGGACTTGAATGAGGTATTAATATGGCAGTTTACGTCAAATTTGAGACCCCCAAGGAAGTTTCCGACAACGCATACGCCGTCGCTGAGATCGTCCGCGACTCCGGAAAACTGAAGAAAGGCACCAACGAGGTTACCAAGGTCGTCGAGCGCGGAGATGCCGCCATCGTCATCATGGCCGCCGACGTCGAGCCCCCGGAGATCCTCGCCCACATGCCCGCCCTCTGCGATGAGAGGAACGTCCCCTACGTGTACGTCCCCTCCAAGGCCGAGCTCGGAAAGGCTATCGGACTCGAGAAGCCCACCGCTTCCATCGCCGTTGTCGATGCCGGCAACGCCGCCGAGAAGATCGCTGAGATCGCTGCCGCCGTTAAGGACCTGAAGAACTGAGGCGATCCCGATGGTTGACTCAGACAGCATCCCCTCCGAAGTGGTCGAGATCATCGGCCGCACCGGAATGACGGGAGAGGCCACCCAGGTCAAGGTCCGTGTCCTTGACGGACGCGACAAAGGCCGCATCATCACCAGGAACATCATGGGCCCTGTCAGGATGGGAGACGTCCTGATGCTTAGGGAGACTTCCAGAGAGGCCCGCAAGCTCGGTATGGGCAGGTGATTCGAATGGTAGAGACCAGGAAATGCTCATTCTGCGGACAGGACATCCCCCCGGGAACCGGCAAGATGTACGTCAAGAAGGACGGCACCGTCTACTACTTCGACGCCAACCGCTGCTACAAGAACATGATCCTCCTCAAGAGGGTCCCCCGCACCACCAAGTGGACCCAGAAGGCTCACGACGAGAAGGACGCCCGCCTCAAGAACGAGCGCGCCAAAGCCGAAGCCGCCAAGGCCAAGGAGTGATCCCCATGGCTATCGAGAGGACCTACCTGATGGTCAAGCCCGACGGAGTCCAGCGCGGACTCGTCGGCGAGATCGTCACCCGCTTCGAGAAGAAGGGCCTCAAGCTCGTCGCCGCCAAGCTCATGGTCATCCCCAAGGAGACCGCCGAGAAGCACTACGCCGAGCACAAGGACAAGAAGTTCTTCCCCTCGCTCATCTCCTACATCACCTCCGGACCCGTTTTCGCGATGGTCTGGGAGGGTGAGAACGCGGTGCAGGTCTGCCGCAACATCATGGGCAAGACCAACCCCCAGGAGTCCGCCCCCGGAACCATCCGCGGCGACTACTGCATGGTCACCGGCGTCAACATCATCCACGGAAGCGACTCCCCTGAGTCCGCTGCCCGCGAGATCGGCATCTTCTTCAAGGCCGACGAGCTCGTCGACTACAAGAAGGACGCCGAGAAGTGGATCTACGAGTGAAACCCTAACGGGGACGGCGGTATGCCGTCCCCTTCATACTATTCAGTTCTCAGGTGTTAGTTATGGCAATCAGGCAACCGGTCGTGAGCGTTCTAGGGCATGTCGATCACGGGAAGACCAAACTCCTGGACCGCATCCGCGGTACCGCCGTCGGCGACCGCGAGGCCGGGGCCATCACCCAGCACATCGGTGCCACCGAGGTCCCCGTCGACCGCATCTACCAGATGTGCGGGCCGATCATCGGGGGCAAGAAGTTCTCTGTCCCCGGTCTGCTGTTCATCGACACCCCCGGACACCAGGCGTTCACCTCCCTGCGTTCCCGCGGAGGCTCCCTGGCGGACATCGCCGTCCTCGTGATCGACATCCGCGAGGGTCTGATGCCCCAGACCATCGAGTCCATCCACATCCTGAGACAGTACAAGACGCCCTTCGTCATCGCCCTCAACAAGGTCGACACCCTCGACGGGTGGATGCCCGAGCCCGACCGCGCCTTCGTCATCGCCGAGAAGATGCAGTCCGACCACACCCGCCAGGTGTTCGAGGAGAAGATGTACAACATCATCTCCCAGTTGGCGCAGAACGGCGTGTTCGCCGACAGGTACGACCGCATCGAGGACTTCACCAAGGCCGTCGCGCTCATCCCCATCTCCGCCAAGACCGGGGAGGGAGTGCCCGACCTCATGCTCATGCTGATCGGTCTGGCACAGCGCTTCCTCGAGACCCGTCTCGAGAAGGGGGAGGGACTCGGGAAGGGTACCGTCCTCGAGGTCAAGGAGGTCAAGGGTCTGGGCGCCACGCTCGACATGATCCTCTACTCCGGGACCATCAAGACCGGCGACACCGTCGCCATCGGTACCTCCGGCGCACCCCTCATCACCCGCATCAAGGCCATCCTGAAACCCCGCCCCCTGGACGAGATCCGCGATCCCCAGGACGCGTTCGAGAGGGTCAAGGAGGTCAACGCCGCTGCAGGGATCAAGATCGCCTGCAAGGAGACCGACGGTGTCATCGCCGGTGCTCCGATCTATGTCATCAAGAACCCCAAGGATCCCGCCGTCAAGGCCATCTCCGAGGAGACCTCGATCAAGATCGAGACCCAGGAGAAGGGTGTAACAATCAAAGCCGACGCCATCGGTTCCCTCGAGGCCCTCGCCTACGAGGCGAAGCTCGCCGGCATCCCCATCCGCAAGTACGGTATCGGGGAGATCACACGCAGGGACATCCTGGAATCTTCGTACGGTAACGACACCTACCGCGTCCTCCTGGGATTCAACGTCTCCCTTTCCAAGGACGCCGAGGCCGAGCTGGAGCACCAGCCCCTCCAGGTCTTCACCAATGACATCGTCTACGCCCTCATCGAGGATTACACCGCCTGGATGGACGACTCCAAGAAGAGCACCGAGGCGGACCTCAGGAACCAGTTCGCGTTCCCCGCCAAGTTCACGATCATGCCCGACCACGTGTTCAGGCTGAACAAGCCCGCGGTTGTCGGCGTCCGCGTGCTCGCCGGCCGCATCAGGGTGGGCGAGGTGCTCATCAACAAGGACGGCAAGGACTGCGGAGTCATCAAGAGCGTCCGCGCTGACGACGGCACCGTGCTCCCCGAGGGGAAGCAGGGTGACGAGGTCTCCGTCGCTATCGACGGCGTCACCGTAGGCCGTCAGATCAACGAGGGTGACGTCCTCTACACCGACATGATCGAGAGCGGTTACAAGGTGGTCTCCAAGACCGACCTCACCGAGGACGAGAAGATCACCATGCAGGAGATCGTCGCCATCAAGAGGCTCACCGAGAAGTTCTGGGGAATGTGAGACCTTCGGGTTTCTTCATTCCGGCTCTTGTCCGAATACGTCTCAGATTATCCTGTAGACGTTAACCCTGTACTTGCCCAGATGCCCGTCCTCGATCACGGCCTCGTAACCGTAGCCTGCGGCGGCGAGGGCGTCTATCGTGGCCTGGTCTATGTGGTAGTAGAGGAACAGCCAATTCTGACACCCCTCCCTCAGGCAATCCGGCGAGAACTGTCCGTACTTCACATCCTCGATGTCGTCGAGGGGTATGCCGTAGTAGTACTCGATAATCACGGGGTTTGTGGCTTCGTCTGCGACGAAGTCGCCGGGGCCTATCATGTCGGTAGCATCGAGTGTCTCCGCGGTCTCCCTGTCCATGTCGATCTCCTTCATGGTGTCGTAGATGTTCATGGGTATCGACACCACTGCTATGGCCAGGAGAACGACGGCAAGGATTTTCAGTCCGTCGCGATACTTCATGATGCTCATCCCCAGCGCCACCCACACGAATATCGACAGGGGGTAGAGGTAGCGGGTGCTGAAGACCGGTCTCACCGCGACGGTCACGATGTAGGACAGGATGATTGTGAACAGTATCGATAGGATGCACAGGAGGGCGAAGACACCGTCCGATGAGGGGCGCTCCTCCGAATCTTCGAGCATATCGGTGAGCGTGTTCCTCTTCCGGGTGAACTCACGGACCAGGAATATCCCCAGCAGAACGGTGAAGACGGCCGAGATGAACACGAACTCCTTTTTCCCGAATAGATAGCCGAATACCTCCCACGCAGGCGGGAATCCCGTGATCCAGAAGTCCTCGGGGAACCTGTCGAACCTGCTGGCGGCGAAGACCGCGACCGGGAAGCAGGCCATGGCGAATATCAGGAAGGCCACGAGCACCTGTTTGAAAATGACCCTCCTCCAGCGGAAGGATGTCACTAGCATGCACACGAGGAACATCCCGATGCCGATGGCGCAGAAGATGTGGGTGTAGGACGCGAATATGGATACGAATCCTAGGATAACTGCGTCAGGGGTGAGGGCACGGCTCTCCGTGGAGGTCTGGACCCTGTAGGCGAACACTGCGAACAGGACCATGAAGAAGAGGGCAAGTTCGTACATGCGGACCTCCATGATGTTGGAGAAGGACGAGGGGAGCAGGGAGGCGCATACGAGTACCGTGAGGCAGATCCCGTTGCCGAACGTTTTCCTGACGAGCGTGAGGTCGGTGATGACGATGAGGACGTAAGGGATGAACGCGGACATGTGGAACACGAACGGCGTGTAGCCGAACACATCGCACAGGGCCTTCGTGAAGTAGTAGTAAATCGGTGGGTGGGCGTCCGCGTTGATCAGATAATTCAGGATCTCGGCATAGGACAGGTTCACGGCATGGATGGTGTAACATTCATCGGTCCAGAAACCGTCAATCACCGTACGGACGGACATGACGGCCACAAGGGCGACGGCCAGGATGACGATGTTCCTGGTCTCGAGAATCCTACCAAGCCCTGATTCCGTCATAATCCCCCTCGGGTGAGCCATGCGGTCGCCACATCACTGGCGTGCCAGTAAAAAAGGGCATCGTAAAAAACACAACCGCAACCGGCGGTTAGGGGATTATGCCGTCATCTGTATATTTTTGTACTCGTGCCCTCATCAGTACGTTATGAACAGCATTCAGGAGGGCCTGTTGGAGATGATGACCGACATCGACAGAGCCTTCAGGGAATGCAACGTCGAATACTCCCTGGCCTACGGGTCCGCCATCGGTGCCGTGAGGCACGGCGGATTCATCCCCTGGGATGACGACATGGACATCGTGATCCTCGATTCCGACGAGTCCAAACTGGATGATGTCGTCGCACATCTCCCGGAGGGCAAGTACTTCCTCCAGAGACCGCTCACCGTTGATTGGGCGAACTCGTTCTACAAGCTGAGGCTCAACGGGTCCACAGCGATCGAGGACACCCATCTCGGCACCCGCATGCACCAGGGGCTGTTCGTCGACATATTCATAGCCCGCTCCTGCCCGAACCCGGGCATCAGGAGGAATCTGTACATGTTCCTGGAACATGCGCAGAGGGGGCTGAGGGTCATGTGCTTCAGGAACTACGGCAGCACCCGCAGGGATGTCCTCCAGAGGGCGCTGTTCTGGTTCTACCGCAGGGATCTCGGTATGCGTAGGCACTTATGCGGGAAGAAGGACCGTTACATACACATGGACGAACCCACCGGGGCTCGCGAGGTGTTCGAACGTTCCCTCATGGAGAGCATGACCGACATCGGGTTCGAGGGGCACAGTTTCAGAATCGTCTCCGATTACGACGGATACCTGACCCGCGTTTACGGCGATTACATGACCCCGCCTCCGGAGGAGGAGCGCGTGGGCAAGCACATCATGGCCTACGAACGCGACAAGGATTACAAGGACTGGCTCAAAGAGCATTATTCTTCCGGGAAGTCTTGACCTTCTTATTCTGCAGACTCATCCTATAGTCCTTCAGGACGCTGCACGGGAACCCGTTGGCGCCGTGCCTCTTGTCCTCAGGTGGGGGCGTCATGTAGTCTCCGAAAAGGCTCGCGAGCGCGACGTCGATGCCCACAGGCATGGGGACCTCCGTGTCCTCGAAGGCGTGCATGGATACGTCCCTGAAGTACGCCTCGGGGAAGATGTCGTCCTTGAAGGTGGTGGAGTAGACCGTGGTCATGTCGGTGTCCGGAGGAGTGAGGTTCTTGGCCCTCCTCTCGAACCATCTGGGGATCCTGGAGAACAGTCTGTGCATGAACAACGATCTCATGTGGTCCACGAGGACTATGAAGATGACCTCGTTCCAGACGCAGAAGTTGACCATGTGGCGCCTCCAGAAGGTCTTGGGATATTGTTCAAGAACGAATATGTCGATGAACGGGGACACTTTCTTCTTCAGGTCGTTCTCGAAATCCTCCGAGCGGTAGACCACGTGGGGGTGGGTGTCCGCGCTGGGGATGTGGTAGTAATATTTGGCGGGGTCGAGTTCGGCGGAGAGGATGCGGTTGACCTCCTGGAGATCCCCCTCCTTCACGACGAGGTCGATGTCGTTGTCCCAGGGGATGAACCCGTTGTGGCGGATTGCTCCGATGGCGGTCCCGTAGTGTATGAAGAAGAAAATGCCGTGTCCGGTGAGGATGGCGGCGACATCCTTGTACATCTCCAATAGCTGGGCCTGTTCGGGATTCATGCGCTGGAATGCCTCACTTTCTGCTGAACAGCTGCTCCTCGGTGAATCCCATGAGCGATTCGCACAGGGGTATGTCTTCCGGGCGGGTGACCTTGATGTTGTTCACGAAACCGCTGGAGAAATAGACCTTCATGCCGTATTCGATGGCGACAAGGTCGGCATAGACGAAATCGTGCCTGTCCTCGGCTTCCGCCCTCTCGTATAGGGGTAAGATCTCCGAGAACCTGTATGCCTGGGGAGTCTGCACGCGCATGATTGTGGTCCTGTCGAGTGCCCTGTCCCCGCATTTCTGGTCCTCGGTGTAGATGACTGTCTCGTAGCAGGGGATTGCCAGGGATGCGTTGCCGTGTTCTGCGGCGACGTCGAGCATCTCGTCGATGGCGCCCTGCGGGAGAATGGGGCGGGCAGCATCATGGATGATGATGAAATCGTCCTTCCCGAGTTCGCCACGGAGGCTGAAGATGCCGTTGCGGGTCGAATCGTGGGAGGTCTCCCCTCCGGGGACGACCCATCTGACCTTGGAGAGCCCGTATTTGGTCACGAGATCGTTCAGATAGTCCACCCAGTCGGGGTTGCATACTATGAGTACCGAGTCTACGCGGGGATTCTTCTCGAAATTGGATATGGTGTGGACTATGATGGGTTTCCCCTTGACCTCGAGGAACTGTTTGGGGACGGTGCTCCCCATCCTCTGTCCGATACCTCCCGCAAGGATGATGGCCACAGTACGCATGGTTTCGACCCCCTAATAATGGTACTTTAATAATAGGGTTGTGCGGAAAACCGGCGTTTTCGGTTGGTTGGGTTCATAATCTGTATTCGTTCACGCCAGTGTCGTCGGAGTACGTCAGAGCGCAGTACGTGAGGCCTACGAAAAGACCGCATTCGACAACGCCCGGGATGGTGTCGATCTCCCCCTCCAGGCGGCGCGGGTCGGGTATCGAGCCGAATTTGCAGTCGTAGATGTAGTGCCCCTCGTCGGTGATAAACGGGCTCCCTTCCCTCATCCTAAGCACGGGTTCCGACCCCATGGACCTGAGCTTCTCGGCGGTCCTCTCGCAGGCGAACCTGCATACTTCCACGGGAAGCGGGGTGGCCGCACCGAGCACGCCTACGCGTTTGAAGTCGTCGGCAACGATTATCTCCTTGTCGCTCATGGAGGCGAGGATCTTCTCCTTCAGGAGGGCACCTCCCAATCCTTTGATGAGGTCGAGGTTCGGGTCGATTTCGTCGGCGCCGTCGATGGTGACGTCTATGCGCTCCACACGGTTTAGGTCGGATATGCCCAATCCGAGTTTCCTCGCGTAGTCCTCGGTCTGGTTGGATGACGATACGAGGGTGAGTCTCATGCCGTCCTTCACAAGCTCCGCGATGCGGTCCACCGCCATGTTGGCGGCGTTGCCTGTGCCGAGTCCTACGACCATGCCGTCCTCGACGTAATCGTCTACGGCTTTGACCGCCGCGGGGCGTTTCCTGAGCCAAGGGGGGATCTCGTCCATGTCTAAACCGACCATGGATGGATGCCGCCGTAGATATGATTGTCCCCCGCCGGGCGCGCGATTATTATTAATGGGCACGGGGATAGACCATTCCTGAAGGTGTTATGATTGGTGTACGTCGACAAGTACGTCAAAGAGACCGCCCGCAAGAACCAGCCCGAGGGCAGGTGGCCCTACATCAGGCTGGACCAGAACGAGAACCCGGACGGAGTCCCCCAATGGCTTTTCGACGAGGTGATGAAGGACGTCACTCCCTCCACCCTCGCCATGTACCCCGAGGAAGGCAATTTCGTCAGGAAATACGCCGGACTCGTGGGAGTTCCTCCCGAATGTGTGACCATCACCGACGGCAGCGTTGTCGCCATGGGCTACATGATCCACGTGTTCGGTCAGCCCGGGAAGAACCTCATCGTCGTCAACCCGACGTTCAATATGTATCACGCGTACGCCCACCTCAACGGGATGAACTCCGTTGCCATCGACTATGAGCCGGACCTTACGCTCGACACCAACAAGATCCTCGATGCCATCGACGAGAACGCCGGTATGGTCGTGCTCGTCAACCCCAACATGCCTGTCGGCAACCCCTATCCTCCCGAGGATATCGTCAGGATAATCGAGAAGGCCTCGAAGTTCGGTGCGTTCGTACTCATCGATGAGGCCTACCACTACTTCTCCGACTGCCCCACCTCCATCCCCCTGACGCAGAAGTACGACAACGTCGCCGTGCTCAGGACGTTCTCCAAGATGCTCGCGGTCCCCGCCCTGAGGCTGGGGGCGATCATCAGCAGCGAGGAGAACATCCACTACGTCAACAACTGGAGGCCCCACTACACCGTCAACGCCATCACCCTGAAGTTCGGCGAGGCGATCGTAGACAACTTCGACAGACTCACGAAGGAGCTCGGGGAGAAGTTCGAGGAGGGAATGGATTACGTAAAATCCACCCTCAGTGCCGAGGGTTACGAGATAATCCCCAGCAGCGGATGTTTCCTCTGCATCAAGCTCAAGCACAGGGACATGGACTATGTGTTCGAGGAGCTGAAGAAGAGGAACATCCTCGTGTTCTGCGGCAGCGGCCTCCTGGAGAACTACGTCAGGCTGACCGTCAGCGCGAAGAAGTACATGGAGATGTTCGTGAAGGCTCTCCTTGAGATTGATAAACCCTGAAGGGTCCTCCCTTCATTCCTTTTCAGCTTCCGCGCGGGTCTCCTCCGCGGAAGCATCCTGTCCTTCCTCGGGGGGATAGTACCTGGCCGGGATGCGGCGGTACAGCGTGGCGAACCTGGCGATGGATGCGGCGAAGTAACCGAGTCCGTAGGCGAGGACGAACAGCCACATCTGGTCGAAGATGGCGAAGAACACGATGAGGAACATCATGTTGGTGAAGGTCAGGGGGTTGATCGTCATGAAGATGATGAACTTCTTCATGCCGCCGAAGTTCCTGGCCTCGATGTCGTTGGAGCTGCCGATGGTGTCGTCGGGATTAGCCCTGCGGGCGAGGGTAGGCATCAGCATGATGATGTCTATGCCGAGCCCGGCGATGGCCCCGAGGAAGATGTAGCAGACGTCGGGGATGAAGTCCCAGTAGGGACATCCGCCAGTGTGCCAGACTCCGATACCCGCGCACGTGAAGAGCGCGAAATACGAGACGGTGTGATTAATGAAATCCAGGAACGCACCCCTTCTCGAGAGGTGGTTCTTCAGGCGGGCAACGGCACCGTCCGCGTAATCCATGGAGTATGCGATTATCCAGCAGATGCCGGTGATGATGTTGAGATACCAGCAGTTGAATATCAGCAGAAGCGAGGACAGGGTCATCATCGCCCCCCAGATCCAGGTGATCTGGTTGGGAGTGATGCGGGTCTTCAGGAAAAGGTAGGCGAGCTGGTATCCGAGATAACCGAAGACGTGCCTTCCGATGAAGAAGTCGTCGTCCTCCTGGGAACGGATCATGTCGCGGACCTGCTTCCTCGTAATCTCCATGGAACCCGCTATCGGAAAAACAGTATTAATCTAACGCTCCGATACGCAGTGCATACAACACGGGTCCGCAGCGGATCCGGGATGGGTTCAACATGAAGGTCGAACTGCTTTGCAGCTGGGGAGGACACCTCCAGGAGATGCTGGAGATCCAAGAGGCGTGGAGCAGGTACGACCACGAGATCATCACCTACGAGAGCGAACGCGCGAGGGCGATGTCCGACACCGAGCCTATGCTCATAGTCTACCCCCCATGGAAGAGCATCCCACGTTTTCTCTGGGGTTTGGCCAAATCCGTCGTCCACGTGGTATTCGACCGTCCGGACGTCCTGATCAGCACCGGCATGGGATGGGTAGACATCGTCATCTTCCCCATCTGCAAGATACTGGGGACATACACCATCTACATCGAATCCGGCGGGAACGTCGATTACATCTCCGGTACGGGTAACTTCGTCAGGAGGTTCGCCGACCGCTTCCTCGTCAGGTGGGAGGGTCTCGCCTAGGAGATCGGTGCGGAATACAGGGGCGGGGTAATCTGATCTTCGTGACCATAGGTATGAACGACGCCCCGTGGAACGGGCTCTTCTCCCGCATGGACGACTACGCCGCCCGTACCGGCGAGGAGGTCATCATGCAGGTCGGGAACACGGGTTTCGAAGGGAAGCACACCGAGTGCTTCAAGTTCGGGACCAACGACAGCATGAAGGCAATCTACGACCGCGCGGACCTCATTGTGTGCCATGCGGGCCTCGGGACCATACTGAACGCATTGGAGCGCAACATCCCCGTGGTGATGATCCCCCGTGTCGTGGTCGTCCCGGAGCTCACCAGGGACCAACAGGGTGCCGTGGCCGAGAAGGTCGAGAAGATCGGCCGCGGAGTGGTCGTCAACGACCTCGACGATGTGTTCGAAGGGATCGAGAAGGCGAGGGCGCTGGAATTCCCTCCCTACAAACGCGACGATTCCCTCGTGAGGTTCCTCATAGATCTCCTCGCCGAGATCGACGCTGGTCACATGAAGACCGAGAAGAGGCGCTGAAGCTGACCGGGCAGGAACTTGGAGGCCATCTCTTTCTCTTCCTTCCTGAGGAGCACCTTGAACATAACGAGGAGATATATCCCGTAGAGTACGAAGAACAACGGGATAACATAGAGCCAGGAGCCCGGCAGATCGATAATCTCCGAGAGTCCCCACATGAGGGCCGCACACCCGAACATTACCGCCGTGCCGAAGAGTACGGGTTTGAGGAAATGGAAGCGCGGGGTACCTACGATCCTCTCGTCGAACAGCAGCGTCGACACCATGTATGCGAGGGTGCAGAGCATCCATACGATTGTGACCCCCTCGACCCCGTAGTCCGTGAAAGCGGCCACGCATACTCCGCAGATGACGTTGATTATGCCGAAAGCGAGGGTTAGCCTCGCCAGTTTCCCGATCTTCAGATAGGCGATGGGGATGTCGAACATGATCGTCACCGCACAGTAGATGACGTCGCCCACCAGCGCGATCCTGGCGATCTCCGCGAGGTAGGCGCGCTCGGCCCCGACCCAGGCGGTGAGCACCTCGGGCGCGAACACAATCAGGAACGCCACGGGCATGGCGAACATGAGGGCCACGAACTTCAGTCCGGCCCTCATCATCCCGGCCATCCTCTCATCGTCGTGTTCGGCGTAGCAGTCGTAGATGAGGGGTTCGAAGGACGTGGTCACGGAGTAGCAGGCAGTGTGGATCATGGAAACGAGCGATGACACCACCGCGAAACCAGCTTCCGCCTCGGAACCGAGTATGATGTTGATGATGACGAGGGAGGCGCTGATGTACAGCATGTCTCCGATCTTCATCATCACCGCCCCGGCTCCGAGCGCGCTCATCTTCTTGAAGAGCGACTTGTCGTAGAGGGAATAGCGCATCCTCATGACGGGGTAGGCGCGTTTAGCGAGGTACGCCACAATCGTTATGAGGAAGAGGGACGACACGAAGTATGCGAGTCCGACGTACTCGAGGCTGGGGGTGCCGAAGGAGAACATGACGACGACGATCCCCACCTGGACAAAGGTGTAGACGAGCCTCGCCGCGTAGAGGTTGTAGAGGGTGTTGAATGCGTTGAACACCGGGGTGTACGCCGACGTCAGCGCGGTGATGAGGGATCCCCCGAGTACGAGCAGGAACATAATCTGCACCTCGGAGTCGGCGTTGTCGTCGACACCGAAGATGTACGGCGATGCTACGGATAGGAGGATGACTATGGGGATGAGCATCATGCAGATGCGGAGTATCCCGAAGAACCCGGTGGACAGCGTATCGGAAGCGTCATCCTTGTTGTGGATGTCGATGGTGGAATATCTCGAACAGGCGGATCCCAGCGAATCCGTGAGAATCATGACGTACGAGGACATGGTCGTGGCCAGCGGGATGATACCGTAGCTGGCCATGCCCAGCGTATCGATGTAGTATGGGACCAGCAGGATTCCCACGAGCGCCATCACGACCGTCCTGGTGACGTTCATGAGGATGTTCAGGGGGGTCCTGCGGAGGAAGTTCGAGCCTGCCATGAGTCGTTTTCGCATAGGCCCTCTATTTTAAAACAGTCGCGCCCGCTCGGGCGCGACTGGGGTTCTCCGGTTTAGGGCGATATTGTTTATTAGCATCAGCCGATAACAATCCAGAACGGAGGAAATGCTCGTGCGCCAATCAAGGACGGACATCATAGTCGTGATAGCGGTGGCACTGCTGGCACTGATGGTGGCCGGTGAGCTGGGCGCATACGCTTTCCATCCCAACAGCTATTCCGCCTCGGCCGAATGGGACGGGAGCACCGTGGAGTACACGGTGGAATCGAACGGTTCCGACGGTTACGCCGCGGTGGCGATGCAGGGGTCGTCCCCCGTCGAGGAGCTCGTGATCTACATCGACGAATCCTTCGATGATAACCTCGACGATGCCCGCGAGGTGTGCCGGGTGCTCGGTTTCGACCAGGGTTCCATGGCGGACCAGTTGACCAAACAGCTCTCCATGAGGGGGATGTCCGAGGTCTCCGAGGAGGATTCCTCCGGGCTGTCCGATTTCGTGAACTCCACCAAGGCCGATGCCGCGGGGAAGGGGATATTCGTCGCGGGTTATGCGCTCCCCTCCTCTGTCTACACCGGCAGCGCGTCCGATCCTATTTTCGAATGGATTTCCAACGGCGGGAGGCTCTATTGGGCTTCTTCAGAGATTGGGAGGTTCTATTCGGACGAATCCGGCATCCACGAGGTCCCCGGAAACGAAACCCTGTTCTTCGGGACGGAGGGGTGCATCTTCGGCGATTCGGCCGTGGCAACGGAGACCGATCCGGCCGGATTGTGCGATGTGTTCACCCTCCAATGCAACGACATGGATTACGCGCTGAGCATGTCGGTCCCGGGAGTCCTATCCATGGGGTACGTGCATGACGGTTTCGCGTCCGTGTCCCTGGTGGGTATGGGTGCGGGAAGCGTCTGCGTCTTCAGCGGTACCCTCGGGATTAGGCAGACCGAGGACATGGCCCAGGTCATAGCCGCGGGCATCACGGACGATACCGTGGTTCTCGATACCCGTCAGGGTGAGGTGAAGGGCGAGACGGGCGGGTCGTTCACGGGCCCCCAGGATTCTCTATACATCTACATCGGCGGCGTGAACACAGTGTTCGGGAGGTTGTTCGTTGATTGACCTCCTCCGCAAGGCGGCCGACCCTGCCGTGGACCGTATACTGCGTATGGAGCATCCGTTGCTCATAGCCATACTGGCTCTTGTCATTGTGCATCTCATCCTGATGCCGTTCTGCATTGAATACGACATCAACTACTGGTCGTACGTCACCCGTAACATACGTGCCGGATACGGTCTTTACGAGCTCGACGGATACTACTACACGCCCGTCTGGGGATACGTCATCTCCTTCGTGAACATGGTGTCGACATATCTCGTACCCGGTCTCGGTCTCCTCTCCGTGAGGGTCTTCGGGGCCCTCGGCATCGAGGCCATCGATCCGACGTATTTCACGACCGCCACGACCGTGTCCCTGACGTTCGCTTACCTCATCAAGATCCCGCTCATGGTCAGCAACATCGTCATGGCGTATCTGGTCCATTGGCTGGTGATGGACGCCACCCAGTCCCGGAGGAAGGCGATGGTGGCATTCTTCCTCACCGGTCTCTGCCCCATAATCATCGGGACCACATGTCTGACGGGCATGCCCGATACGTTCTCGGCGACGTTCATCCTCCTGACGATCATCCTCGTCAGGAAGGATTACCCTCTGATTGCGGGGATGACCTTCGCCGCCGCGGTACTGACCAAGTTCTTCCCCGTCTTCCTCCTCCCGATCCTTATCGTCTGGGTCATTTTCAGGAAGTCCAGGGCGGACAGTGTCCGCGACCTGTTCCTCGCGTTGGTCGGGGCGGTCGTCATGGCCGCAATCATACTCCTCCCGGCCGTTCTCGAAGGGAATCTGATGGAGTGCTTTGCATTCATCTCCGACCGTGCATCCACCGGCGGGGAGTCGTCGATCATCGACATCATCGTATCGAAATCGAGGGTGGTCTTCTACGGGGCGCTCCTCATCGTGTCCCTGATCCTGGCGTTGAAGATGCGCAAGGCACCACAGGGCCTCATGGACGGGCGCATGATGTCGGCCTCCTTCCTCATGATGGTCCTCTGCATGATGTACCCGCCCGCACCTCAGTACGTGGTCGTCATGATCCCGTTCCTGGTGTATTTCGCGGCGGCGGAGGATGGCAGGTACTACAATTCCTGGCTCATCCTCGCGGTGAGTGCGTTCCTGTTCGTCGCGGTGACCAACGGGTCGGTGCTCATGACACTGGCGGAATGGACGACCGTGATGTCCGTGGATGCCGCCATGGGTCTGTTCGACTGGTATCAGAACACGTTGTTCGGTGTGACGTATATGGACATACAGTACTATGTCGGCGGCGCGTTGCAGTACATCGGCATAGCCTCCGCCTTACTGATATTCCTCGACGGTGCGGGGCTTCTGCGCCTGAAACACCGGAAAACGGTGTGATCAGACCTTCTTGGTGCTCTCGACGGGGTCCCACACGGCCATGGTGTCCTCGCCGGCTTCGACGTGCCTCTCGGCCTCCTTGCGGCACTGGGATTCGAGCCTCAGGGTGTAATACGTCTTGAACGGGTGGAACCCGAGTTCGCGGATGGTCTTGAAGTAGGCCTTCGCGAGGTACTTCTTGTTCCAGGTGGGGATGCTGAAATCGTAGGTCTTCTTCATGTTGACCTCGCCGATGTTCACGCGGATCCTCTGTTTCCTGAAGTCCTCCTCGGTCTCGGGGCCGCGGTTGACGCAGATGCATTCGGGGGCGTAGACGCAGATGTATCCCTTGCGTTCCAGTTCCATCCTGATGATGTCCTCGTCGGACTGGAAGTCGGTGCGCAGGCGGGTGCCGATGTCCCTGAACGCTATGAGCTCCCCGATCTTGGGGTTCTTGAGAGCGAGGTAGTGGTGCATCAGCCACATGAGGTTGACCGCGAACCCGACCTTGTCCTTGGGGTCGTTGGTGGGTATCGGCCTGCCGCCGGTGATGCCGACCTTGGGGTCCTTGAAGGGCAGGACGAGTTTCTCGAGGGAGTCCTCGGTCCCGAAAAGGTTGTCGGCGTTGAGCATGACGACGATGTCGCAGGTCTTGTTGTCCAGATAGCAGTTGATGGCGGAGTTCTTTCCCTCCCTCTTCTCCTGGACGATGAGTTTCAGCGTGGGGAACTCGTTCATCAGCTCGCGGACCTTGTCGTCGGTCCCGTCGGTGCTGCCGCTGGAGACGACGAGCACCTCCTTCACGTTGGCGTACTCGGTCTTCTGGGAGTAGATGGACCTGATGGACTTCTCCACGGTCTGCACTTCGTTGTAAGCGCATATGCCGACCGTTATGTCGATCCTTTCCTCCATAGTATGACCGTATCGGCGAATGATACGCGGGTTATAATACTATTCGTGTTTCGAAGCATTCGTCAGGTAATCTAAATCCTGCATCTGGCATATTCCCGCGGCGGGGTCGGACAGGCGTCCGGCGGGCGGTCCCGGAGGCATATCGGCACCTTCCCTCTCCTTAGGATAATTATATAAGGGGTACGCGATTAGGGCGGTCCACAGGTGTTCAAATGGCTGCAAATGCTGAATACAAAGTCGTCATCAACGACGTGAAGACCGGTAAGTCCTACAACATTACCGTGTCCGGCAACTACGCGAACTCCCTCGAAGGCAAATGCATCGGGGAGATCGTGGACGGAATTTTCGCCGGCCTCCCCGGCTACAAGCTGAAGATTACCGGCGGATCCGACAAGACCGGAACCCCCATGAGGCCCGACCTCCCCGGTAAGAAGAAGACCGACCTCCTGCTCTCCGACGGTTTCGGATACCATGAGGTCTACCACGGCGAGAGGCGCAGGATCGCCCAGCGTGGAAACGCCATCTCCTCCGACATCGTTCAGATCAACATGAAGGTTGTCGAGTACGGCGGCAAATCCATCGAAGACACTCTCGGCGCGGAGAAGCAGGAATGAAAGTTCCTAGCCAGCCCGAGATCAACATCGGCATGATCGGTCATGTCGATCACGGAAAGACCACCCTCACCAAAGCCCTCTCCGGCGAGTGGACCGACAGGCACTCCGAGGAGGTCAAGAGGGGAATCTCCATCCGTCTCGGCTACGCAGACGTCGCGTTCTACAAGTGTCCGCAGTGCGAGGGCGCAGCAGCGTTCAGCACTGTCAAGAAATGTCCTAACTGCGGCGCGGAGACTGAGTTCCTCCGCGCCGTATCCTTCGTCGATGCCCCGGGTCACGAGACCCTGATGGCCACCATGCTCTCCGGAGCCGCCCTCATGGACGGCGCCCTCCTGCTCGTGGCCGCCAACGAGCGCTGCCCCCAGCCCCAGACGAAGGAGCACCTCATGGCGCTGTCCATCGTCGGAATCGACAAGATAGTCATCGTCCAGAACAAGATCGACATCGTCTCCCGCGAGCGTGCCCTCGAGAACTACCGCGAGATCAAGGAGTTCGTCAAGGGTACCGTCGCCGAGAACGCCCCGATCGTCCCCGTCTCCGCCCAGAGCGGCGTCAACATCGACCTCCTCATCAAGACCATCGAGGACACCATCGTGGCCAAGGTGGAGAGGGACGTCGATGCCGACCCCGTCATGCACGTGGCGAGGTCCTTCGACATCAACGCCCCCGGAACCCTCCCGCAGGACCTCAAGGGCGGCGTCATCGGAGGCTCGCTCATCTGCGGCAAGTTCAAGGTGGGCGACGAGATCGAGATCGTCCCCGGCAGGAAGGCCGATGGCAAGGACGGTTACGAGCCCATCAGGGCGAAGATTGTCTCCCTCAACGCCGGCGCCAAGAGCGTGAAGAGCGTCAACCCCGGAGGCCTCATCGCCATCGGTACCGAGCTCGATCCCTCCATCACCAAGTCCGACGGACTCACCGGAAGGGTCATCGGAATCCCCGGGAAGCTGCCCAAGGTCGTCTCGGCCTTCAGGATGAAGACCGTCCTCCTCGACAGGGTCGTCGGATCCGCCGCGGAGACCGACGTCGAGGGCATCAAGTCCAGCGAGATTCTCATGCTCTCCGTCGGGACCGCCACCACCGTCGGCGTCGTAAAGAGCGCCCGCGACGGTTCGGTCGATGTGGTCCTCAAGCTCCCCGTGTGCATCCTCCCGGATCAGCGCGTCGCCATCTCCAGGCGTATCACCAACAAGTGGCGCCTCATCGGATACGGCATCGTCGAGCAGTGAGACATGCAGACCGTCGTCCTCGATACCAACGCCCTTCTGATGCCGTTCGAGGTAGGGATCAACCTCGACCTCGCGGTACGCGATCTATTGGGCGACGTACGTTTCGTCATCCCCGGACCCCTGGTAGGTGAACTCAAGCACCTCCAGGAGTCAAACCGTTTCGCCAAACCGGCCCTGGCTCTTGCCCGTTCGAAGGAGATCGTCCAATGCGACGGCCATGGTGACGATGCCGTCATCGAGGTCGCCACCCGCGAGAACGGCTACATCCTCACCAACGACAAGGAGCTCAGGCGCAGGGCCCGCACCCTGCACATCCCCCTTCTCTATCTCCGCTCGGGTACCCACCTGATCGTGGAGCGCAACTGATTCCGTGCGTTTTTTCTATGCCGACCACAATCCTGGTAGCATGACCGAACTCAACCCCAACTGCAACTGTCCGAAGACCGAATGCCCCCGCCACGGGAAGTGCATGGAGTGCGTGGAATTCCACAAGGCCTCCGGCGGGAAGATCCCCTTCTGCCTGAGGTTCATGGTCGAGGGGCCGAACTGATCAGTCTATGAACGGGACGGGGTCCTCCGGAGGGGGGTTCCCGTCCCAGAAATCCTTTCCGAGTGAGCGGAGCTTGTCTCCGACTATCTTCTTACCGAAGTCGGTGATGGCCACTATCTGGACCTTGTTGCCGGCTATCTCCACGAGTCCCTTGTCGCGGAGCTCGAAGGCCTTCTCGCGGATGCGCCCGGAGGCGCACGCGGTGATTAGGTCGCAGTTATCGAAGAGCAGTTCGACATCTTTCTGGCACAGTCCGCTGGAGTGGACGCCGACGACCGCCACGCGGTCGCCGTACGCATCCCTTATCTGCGCTGCCTCCTCGGCGTGGCAGACCGTCACGGAGAACTTGCGGTAGGGCCTGAGGGCGGCCTTCTGGGCGATGGCGACCTGGTCGATGGGCACGGTGACGGGCTCGATGACGTTGTCCTCCCCGACGGCGTCGAGTACCGTGCGGATGGGGGATGTCTCGATGATCCCCGATATCCTGCCGCAGAGTCCCTGAAGGATCTCGGGGTCGGTGACGATGGCGGATCCGCAGCCGTCCGATACTATGCAGGCGGCGTCGAGGTCGCCGTTGCGGATGGCGTTGCTGAGGATCTCGGAGACGCCGAATGTGACTATGTCGTTGCCGCGGACCTGACGGTCCTCGGTGAAAAGACCGAAGTCCCTGATGCGGAACTCGATGTTCGCGCGGACGGAATCCACAGACAGGGACTCCATCCCGCGCATCTTGGCGAACATGGGGCAGCGATGGAGGCGGGGCTGGGAGATCTCGACGACCTTCCCGTCCTCGACGACGACCCTGCAAAGGCCGAGGGCCTCCATCACATGCCTTCCCATGGGTTTCACTCCTTGACTTCGGCCTTCTCGATGACGACGTCGGAGAGGGGCCTGTCCATCCTGTTTCTGGGGACCATGGAGATCTTCACGACGACCTCGTAGCTCTTCTCGTCCGCGCACTCGCCGAAGACGGGGTGGGCGTAGGGGGTGCTGGGGTTGTCCCAGTCGAGGTATCCGTTGTCGTTGACGTTGATGAAGAACTGGGAGCCTCCGGTGTGGGGGCGGCCGGTGTTGGCCATGGCGATGGTGCCGGGCTTGTTGCTGTGGCCCTTGACCTTCTCGTCGTCGATGGTGTAGCCGGGTCCTCCGGTGCCGGTGCCGGTGGGGTCACCGCCCTGGATCATGAAACCGTCGATGACGCGGTGGAAGATGACGCCGTCGTAGAAGCCCTTCTTGGCGAGCTCGATGAAGTTGCCGGTGGTGATGGGCATGTCGTCGTACATTTTGAGGGCGATATCGCCCATGTTGGTGTGCAGGATTACCTGAGTCATCAGCGGTTGATTGTTCTCTGACGATTAAGCATTGCGCCCCGTCTGGATAATCTCACTTTTTATATGTCCTTGACTTAACGTCTTTCAGTACGTGCGTCGAGCACAGGTGTTTATCATGGAAATCCCCAAACTTGTCCCCACCAAGAGGATGATTATCGCCGCCACCATGGTCATCGTCGTGGCCGTCGTGATGGTCGTTTCCTTCGTCTGGGGCCCCGCATCCGCCTGATCCGCGGATAACGTCCATATTCCGAGTTTAGGAACAGCGTGGGCTATAGCCCGTCTTTTTTCCGCACCGTAATAGGTGACCATCGTGTTGATGCCCTCGTCGTCCGGAGGGCACATGCCGTCATTTGCCCCTGGAACGACTCGGGTGGCCGCATCATGAATGCAGGGACTTACCTCCCTGCGGCATATCGTTTTTGCCCCTGAGCCGCGCTAGGAGCAATACCGGGCATTTCACCCCCGGAAAAACCGTGTACGGAGGTTCCGGGACGCGATTCCGGAATCCATCAACACGGTGGTAACCTATTTCGAAAAGGGGGGGCCGCCGCGGGGGCGGCCGGAGAGTTTCAGAGTTTCCAGGCGGACTCGATCTCGCCGATGTACATGACCGAGCGGTTGTCGCCGAGGCTGAACTGGTCGTCGATCGTCTTGTCGAGGTACTTGTCCCTCTCGATGGGGTCCCTGTAGAGGACACGGCAGGAGATCATGAACCTGCCCTCCTCGTAAGTGGGCTGTCCGTCCACCTTGGTCTCGTGGAGCCCCGCCTGTGCGACCTTGTCCGGGACGTCGCGTCCGGAGGTCTTGCCGAGGTATCCGAGGGCCTCCTTCTGGCCGTCGAAGAACGTGAGTGTGAAACGTCCGGAGGACTCGATGAACCCGTATGTGTAACGGGAGGGGCGGATGAAGATGAACGCCACGGGGCGCCTCCACAGGAACCCGAGCCCTCCCCAGGAAGCGGTGAGGGTGTTCGCTTTGCCGTCCTTCTCGGAGGTTACGAGCATCCAGTTGTTGCCGATGTCGTCGATGGTGTTGACGTACTTCCCGATGTCGTTTATCTCGACTTTTTCTGCCATGGGCGTGTCATGGGACCGGGCGTAAAATTGCTTTGCTCTGCTCATCCGATGGTGGCATCGTATCCGCGGGCGGTGAGGATATCGTACACGTCCCTGACCGCGGTCTCGTCGTGGAGTTCGATGCTGAGCGAACCGGTCTCGACCTCGCGGTTGTGGACGATGCCCACGTTCTTGATGTTGATTCCGCGGGCACTGAGTATCGTGAATACTATCGCGAGGGCGCCGGGTTCGTCGGGTATCTCCACATGGACCACGTTGGCCGATTTGATAGGCCCCTTGGAGGAATCCTGGAAGGTGTCGCGGTACCTTCTCGCACCGTCGAACAGCCTCACCAGTTCATCGTCCTCGCTGGCCTTGATTGCGTCCCTGAAGTAGGTGAGGGAGGCGATGTACCTGTCCAGGAGGACGCAGATGTTCCCGCTGTTGCTGACGCATATGTCATGCCACATCATGGGCGACGAGGAGGATATCCTCGTGATGTCCTTGAATCCTCCAGCGGCTATCATATGCATGTCGCCGTCCGCGGTGTCGGAATCCTTCACCAGGTTCACCAGGGAGGCGGAGATCACGTGGGGCACATGGGATACCGCGGCAGTGATGTAGTCATGCCTCTCGGGGGTCATCACCAGGGGGATTGCGCCGGTGGCGGCGACAAGTTCCTTGTAGGCTTCGATCCTGTCCTCGGGGACGCCTTCGTCGGCGGTGATGACGTAGTATGCGTTCACCAGGAGCTTCTCCTTGGAATTGGCGTATCCCACCCTCTCGGAACCCGCCATGGGGTGGCCTCCGATGAACACCTTCGAGAGCCCGAGTTCGCGGATCCTCTCGTGCATCTGCCCTTTCACGCTTCCCACGTCGGTGAGGATTGCACCCTCCTTCAGGAACGGGGCTACGGTCTCGGCGTTCGCCATGTTGACGGTCACGGGGGCGCACAGGAAGACGAAGTCGCATCCGGAGAACCCTTCGCCGATGCTCCCGACGGTCACGTCGGCGATACCGTCCTCGAAGGCACGGGTGATGGAGGCGCGGTCCACATCGTAGACCACGGTGGAGACGTCGATGTCGGGGTTGGCCTTGAGGGCCCTTGCGATGGAACCGCCTATCAGTCCGAACCCGATGAAACCGACTGTGAGCTTGGGCATGGTGTGTCACAATGTAGCACGGCTATTAAAACTATTTTCAAGCGATGCGGTGGGGGACTTCCTCCCCGTCCTCCAGCATGCGCATGCCGTGGAGGCAGTTGTAGACCATGTCCCTGATGGCGTCCTCGTAGTAGAACGCCATGTGGTGGGTGTGGATGATCCCGGGGGTGGACCTGACGGATTCGAGTACGGGGTTGCGGTAGTCGTAGCCGCTGCGGTTGTAGTAGCACATGTCGAACTCGTTCTCGATGACGTCCACCGCGGCGCCGGCTATGGTCCCGGATTCGACGGCCTCCACCAGGGCGGCGGTGTCCACGAGGGGTCCGCGGCTGGTGTTGACGAAGTATGCGTCCTTCTTCATCTTCGAGAACTGCTCCTTCCCGAACATGTGCTCGGTCTCGGGGTTGAGTTCCAGGTGGAGGGATACGATGTCGGATTGAGCCAGGAGGTCGTCCATGGGGACGTATTCGGCGAGTTCCGACGCCTCCTCCTTCTCCCTCCTGTTGCTGTACAGGAGTCTGCATCCGAAGCCCGAGAGGATCCTCAGCACGGTGGTCCCTATCTGTCCCGCACCGATTATGCCGACGGTGCAGTTCTTCAGTTCCTTCCCGAGGAGCCCTTTCAGGGAGAAGTCGTTGATGGCGCCCCTCTCCCCGATGGCGCGCAGTTTGCGTATGGCCATGAGCATCATCATGACCGTGTATTCGGCGACACCGGTAGGGTCGTAGGTGATGTTGGTGACCACCATGCCGATGCTCTTCGCATGGTCCACGTCGATGTGGTTGTACCCGATGGTGCGCGTGCAGACCATCTTGACGCCCAGTTCCTTCATCCTGTCGAGCATCCCCGCATCGATGGGGGTGGTGAGGACGGAGACGTACTCATATCCCTTCAGCAGGTCGAGGTTCTCGAAGGAGGGGAGGGCCTCGGTGAAACCGAGTTCGAACCCCAGTTCCTTGGCGTATTTCTCGAACAGAGGGGCCTCGTCGAAGTCCCTCCAGCTGTAGACGAAAACCCTGGGTTTCGTCAAGGCATTCTCTCCATCCGCTTCTTGATTATCATGTGGATGGCGACGACGAGGACGATGAGCACCACGGTGACGATGAGGGGAATGAAGGTACCCCATACCGCCAGTCCGACGACCGACAGAGACATGCCGAAGAAGAGGATGAAGAACAGTCCGATGATGAAGAAGACGCTGTGGTTCTCGCGCTGCTCCTTGTAATCGGCGTTCCATATGCGGTCGAGGTCCTTGAGGGTGAAGATGCCCGACTGGACATTGCCCCTGATGCCTCTGGCCTTGTCGATCTGGTACTGCCTGGGATCCTCCTTGTCGAGGACGGCCTTGATGAACCAGGCGTCGGAACTTTCGGGTTCGATGACGAGGGCGGTGTTGACGTAGCTCTGGCAGGCCATACGGTCACCGTCTACGAGGGCGGACTTTGCGAGTTTGAGGGAGTTTATGAGCTCGTCGGCGCGGTTGAGGGTGACCTTACCGACCACCGCGTTCTCATTGACGATCTTGGCCCCGCAATAGGTGCAGAACCCGCTGGTGAGGCCGGAGTCCATCTGGACCTCTCCCCCGCAGTTCGGGCATCTCAATGCGACTAATCCCATGGGATCACTGCCAGGCCATCCCTATTCGCGTGTAATAAACTTGCGGGGGTTCCGGGCGGCACAGGGGGGTGCCGGGGGTAGTTTTATTCATCCAAACCCCGTGATGCTGGAACAGTGTATAATCCGCGTATCATGGCATCGCGCGAACATCTGGCACGATGCAAATCTGGCATTTCCGCCGTTGCGCGCGCGACCGCGTGTATTTTAAGGGTGTTGGTTTAACCAGCCAATCGGATATAAGTGAGCGGGATTTTTTCTTTCGTCCGGTTCTACGGAAAGCGCGAGTGGGCTCTTACGGTGTTCGTGATAGCCCTGACGTTCGCGCAGGTGTGGCTGGATCTTGAGCTCCCCCGCTACATGGCGGCCATCACGGACGTGATCACCGCCCACGGGACCACCGCGGAGGTCACCGACAAGGCAGTGGGGATGGCGCTCTGCGCCGTGGGGAGCCTCGCGGTCGGGCTGTCGATCAGCGTGCTGGTCGGATACATCTCCGCATCCGTCGCCAAGGCCATCCGCGCCGCGGAGTTCCTCCATGTGCAGAGCTTCTCCTTCGCCGAGGTGGACCGGCTGTCCGCGTACAGCCTCATCACCCGCTCCACCAACGACGTCAAGCAGGTGCAGGATTTCATTGGCACATCGATGCATGCGCTGGTGAGGGCGCCGATTATCTCCGTATGGGCGGTCCTCAGGATCAGTTCCGGGAACCTCACCTGGACGGCCGCGACGTTCACCGCCATCATACTCATGACCGCCCTCGTCCTCACGGTCATGCATCTGACCGCCCCGAGGTTCAAGATCATCCAGAGGATGAAGGATGCCATCAACTCCATTACCTCGGAGGCCGTCGTCGGCCAGAGGGTGATCCGCGCGTACAACGCGGAGGAGCACCAGAACGCGAGGTTCGACCGGGCCAACGAGGGCCTCATCGAGAACAACCTGCGCGTCAACCACGTCATGTCCCTGAACGTGCCGTTCAACGGCCTCATCAGGAACGGTCTCACCCTCGCCATCTATTGGCTGGGGGCGTTCATCATCGTCGGGACGTCCTCGGAATCGGAGAGGCTCGTCCTGTTCTCCGATATGATCGTCTTCGCCACCTACGCCACCCTTACTCTCAACGGGTTCCGTTCGCTGGTGCAGATTTTCAACGTCTTCCCCCGGGCGAAGGTGTCCATGGACCGCATATGGGAGGTCCTGAACACCGAACCCACCATAGTCGGAGGGGAGGTCACCGAGGGGAAGGAGAGGGGGACGCTGTCGTTCAGGAACGTGTCGTTCCGCTACCCCCTGGCCAACGCCGACGTCCTGGAGTCCGTGTCCTTCGACGTAGGGAGCGGCGAGACCGTCGCCATCATCGGCGCTACCGGGTGCGGGAAGAGCACCCTCGCCCATCTGGTCCCGAGGTTCTACGATACCACGGGAGGCTCGATACTCGTGGACGGGGTGGATGTGAGGGATTACAGCCTCGACGCACTCCGCAGCCGCATCGGGTACGTCTCCCAGAAGGCGGAGGTGCTCCGCGGGAGCGTCCGCGACAACGTGAACTACGGCGCCGGGGCGGAGAACCGCACGGATGACCAGATATGGGAGGCCCTGCAGGTCGCCTGCATAGACGATTTCGTGGAGCGCGTCGGCGGTCTCGACGTATCCCTCTCCGAGGAGGGGAAGAACCTCTCCGGCGGACAGAAGCAGAGGATATCCATCGCCAGGGCGGTCTGCAAGCGCCCCGAGATCTACGTCTTCGACGACTGTTTCTCCGCCCTCGACTTCCGCACCGACCGTGAGGTACGTGCCAGACTAAGGAAGGTCACCGGCGGCGCGACATCCGTCATAATCACGCAGAGGATCGGTACCGCCCGCGGTGCCGACCGCATCATAGTCCTTGACGGCGGGACGGTGGTGGGGCAGGGCACCCACAGGAACCTTCTCGATTCCTGTCCATTGTACCGCGAGATCGCCGAATCGCAGCGCACGGGGGATGAGATCTGATGGCCGGACCAATGCCCACTAGGTTCGTCACGAGGGGCGTCAGTCTCGACAAGCCCCATTCCATGCTCAGGTCCTGGGGGTCCATCCTCAGGTACATGAGCGGCTACAAGTTCCTGTTCGCCGTCGGGATGATCCTGGTGGTCTTCGAGTCCCTGATGTCGGTGTTCGCGCCCAACTACATCAGCGAGATCACCGACCTCATCGCCGACGGCCTCTACACCGGGGACATCGACATCGATGCGGTGAACTCCATCGGCATCATCGTCCTGCTGCTGTACACCCTCAGCCATGTGGCCATGTACATACGCAACTACGTCATGGCCGACCTTGCACAGGACGTGGCGGGAGATATGCGCACCGACCTGAACCGCAAGCTCTCCCGCATGCCTCTGAAGTTCTTCGACGGCACCAGCAAGGGTGACGTCATGAGCCGTTTCACCAACGATTCCGACACTGTCGGTGTCGCGCTGAACCGCAGCATCTCCGTCTTCATCCACGGGGTATGCGTGCTCATCCTCTGCTCGGTGATGATGCTGATCACCAACGTCACCCTGACCTTCGTCGCGGTTTTCGCCGCTGTGCTCGGGTTCGGTCTGTCCGGACTCATCGTCCGTTACACGCAGAAGTACTACAGGAGGCAGCAGAAGAACATCGGCAACATGTACGGCCTCATCTCCGAGATCTACTCCTCCCACGACCTCGTCCTCTCCTACAGCGGGGAGGCCTCCAACAGGAGGACCTTCGAGGGCATCAACGAGGACCTGCGCATGAGCGGTTTCCGCTCGGAGATCACCATGGGCCTCCTGCCCGCGGTCATGGCCTTCGCCGGGAACGTGGGGTATGTGCTGGTCTGCATCGTCGGTTCCGTCATGGTCATCGAGGGCGACATCACCATCGGTGTGGTCGTCGCCTTCATCCTCTTCGAGAAGATGTTCATGGGCCCCCTCGACATGATATCGGGATCCCTCGGCCACCTGCAGGCCGCCGGGGCCGGTGCGGAGAGGGTGTTCGAGTTCCTCGACGCCGAGGAGATGCCCGACGACCCGGAGGACCCCGAGAAGACGGAGGTCTCCGGCAGGGTGGAGTTCAGGGACGTGCACTTCGGGTACGTCCCCGGAGAGGAGACCATCAAAGGATTCTCGGTCTCTGTGGAGCCTGGTCAGAAGGTCGCGATCGTCGGCGCCACCGGTGCCGGGAAGACCACCATCGTCAACCTGCTCATGAAGTTCTACGAGGTGGGCAGCGGGGACATCCTCATCGACGGGGTATCCATCAAGGATATGTCCCGCGCCCGCGTACACTCCATGTTCTGCATGGTCCTGCAGGACACCTGGCTCTTCCGCGGGACCATCAGGGAGAACATCGCATATTGTGTGGATGCGGACGATGCCGAGATCATGGACGCCTGCGACAAGGTCGGGCTCAGGGCGTTCATCGAGGCCCTCCCGGACGGGTTGGACACCATGGTGGGCAAGGGCAGCGACCTGTCAGAGGGACAGAAGCAGCAGATCTGCATCGCGCGTGCGCTGATCGACAGGTCCCCCATGCTGATCCTGGACGAGGCCACCTCCTCCGTGGACACCAGGACGGAGGTCGTTATCCAGAACGCCATCGACTCCATGATGGTGGGAAGGACCTGTTTCGTCATCGCCCACCGTCTGTCCACGGTCCGCAACGCCGACATCATCCTGGTCATGAAGGACGGGAACATCGTGGAGAAGGGGACGCACGACGGCCTCCTGGAGAAGGGCGGGGTCTACGCGGACCTCTACCGTTCGCAGTTCGAGGATGTCTACCAGTGAGGCCGCGGGGCGTAGTATTTTCAACTACGGTCATTTCCGAATATCTATGGACAGCTATCTCCGCGAGAGGGAGACGATACCCGCTCTGGTCGCCAGGGCGACGGATTCCTACTGCCGTACGGCAGCGAAGAGTCAGGAGGTAAAGGAGAACGCCGCCGGATCCTTCGACATCGTCACCGATGCCGACGAGAGGGCGCAGGAGATAATCATCAGCGGGCTGAACGAGCTGTTCCCCGACGACCTCATCATCGCCGAGGAGCACAGGGAGGCCTCCCTTACCGGGGAGCGTACGTGGGTGATCGACCCCATAGACGGCACCCTGAACTATAACCGCGGAGTGCCCGTCTTCGGCACTCAGATGGCGCTGATGGTGGACAAACAGCCCGTCTTCTCCATCGTGAGTCTCCCCGCCTTGGGGGAGGTGTACATGGCCGACAGGGAGAACGGCGCCACCATGAACGGCATTCCCCTGAAACAGAGCGGCGACAGGCCCCTGAGGGAGTGCATCGTCAGCACCGGGGACTTCTCCAGGAAGAAGGTGTTCTGGAGGGAGAAGCATGAGGAACTCATCGGGAGGATGAGGGATGAGGTCGCCAGGATCCGTATGTTCGGCGCCGCGTGCGCGGATTTCGCCTTCCTTGCCTCGGGGAAGACCGACATCCACCTGAGATTCGTCAACAAGCTGTGGGATTTCGTCCCCGGGATGTTCATAGCCGAGATGTCCGGCGCTTATTACGACAGGGACCTCCTCGAATCCACCCGCCTCCTGGTGGTGTGCGGGTCCGAGAACGAGTCCCGCGAGTTCGCCGGGAAGGTCCTCGACGGGATGGTTCTGAGGGAGTGACATGAAGGTCGAGGGGCAGAGGCATCTGGGGAAGGGGCCGCTGATGGCCCTCATCATCATCCTCTGCTTCTTCCCGCCCCTATCCACGGACATGTTCCTCTCGGACATGCCCAACATGGCCGCCGAACTGGGGACGGACCCGTCCACCATGAACATGGTGCTCTACGGGTACATCTTCTCCCTCGCGGTCTCCATCCTCGTCTTCGGTCCGATCACAGACAGGTACGGCCGCAAGCCGGTGCTCTTCTTCGCCACCGCGGAGTACATCGTGTCGACGGTGGCCGGGAGCATGGTGGACGACATCTACATCCTCATCGCGTTCCGTGTCCTGCAGGGTATCGGTTCCGGTGCCGCGATGACCGTATCGACCGCGCTCATCAAGGACTGTTTCCGCGGGCCGGCGATGCAGAAGGTCCTCTTCGTCACCGCCGTGATGGGGGTTCTGGCTCCTTTGATCGCACCCATCCTAGGTTCCTGGATCATAAGCTTCTCCGACTGGAGATGGGCCATGGCGGCGCCCGCCTTCCTGGGCGTCGTGTGCCTCGTCATGACCGCCCTCCTCACGGAGACCGTCACCGAGGAGCACCGCGCCGGGGCATCGATAATCGGCAACTTCCGCAAGACTGTGGAGATACTGAGCGACCGCGCCTTCACGGCCTTCCTCATTCTAGCCACCGTATTCCACGCGGTGTTCATGGGTTATCTGTCCGTATCCTCGTACATCTACGAGGAGACCTTCGGCTGCGCTCCGATGGAGTATTCCATGTACCTCGCCGTCGCGCTGATAGGGGGGACCCTCCTCATGGTTCCCGTGAACCGTGTCTGGAGGGCGGTCGGCAACGTGAGGGCGATACCGATGTACCTCATCCTCGTGCTGCTCTCCGCACTCCTGATGTTCACCGTCGCGGACAGGGGCTCCATATGGTTCTATGCGGCGTTCCTGCCCTGCGTGACCGTGACCTCGGCCGTCAGGCCTTACGGGATGGGCATAGTGATGGCGTCCCGTGACGGAGACAACGGGCTGATCTCCTCGCTCATCAACTTCATGATATTCTTCATGGGCGTTATCGGGATGGCGGTGTCTACCATGTTCCCCGATTTCATCCAGGGGTTGGGGCTGATGATGGTCGCCACCTCGGTGATCTACGTGGCGATGTGGGCCGCCCTCAAGTTCATGGGGTACCGCCTCCGCAGTTTGGCGAACTGATCAGACAGTACGGTTGCCGGGCATCGCGGGGCGTTTTTTGCCCGTGGCGGACTCTATGGTGATGGCGAAAACGGCCGCGGCGGCGGCCTTGTGGGGGTTCACTGGTCCGTTGTCCTTCACGGGGACGAGGGTCTTCACGAGGTCGTAGAGGATGTCCTCCTTCTCCTTGGGGTCGGTGACCTCCTCGACCCTGCCCTTCACGATGATGCTGGTGTAGTCCGTGGTGACGTTGCATGTCTCAGGGCCGGTGATCTCGAAACCCTCATGGGAGTAGACCGTGAAGCACACCCTCCCGTCGCGGAGGATGTTGTCGTACTTCTCCCCCGCCGCGCGTCCGTGGAAGCAGATCTTCCCGTTCCTGAGGATATAGTTCACCGGGACGCCGTATGGATAACCGTCGGGCCCGTTGGAACAGAGCACTCCGTCCCTCCCCTTCGAGAGGTATTCCATGACCTCTTCCTCAGAGAGAGCCAGCTTCTTCATCATCGGCTGCATTTCACTCATCTTCTGCGGGGATGTTCGGGGACGCGGGTTTTCAGCTGCTCGCAGATCTCCTGAGTCTCCTCCACGGTCTTGAGATTGAATACGACTATTTGTCCCTTGTATCTCACGACGACGAACGCGGGGAGGTCGGTATCGGCGCACAGGGTGTAATCGCCGAACTCGGGGTTGTTGCAGGTCCCGCTGATCATCCATCCGTTGCTGTGTCCCTTCTGGAGGAAACCGGTGGTCATCTTATCGCGGAACTCGACGGAACGGAGGTCTGAGGTGTTGATCCTCAGGTCGACGCCGGAGGCGGTGATGGACACCGTGCTCCCGTCTATGGTGACCGACGGGCGTTTCACGTAAGCGATAGGTAGGATGAGGACGGCCATCGCGAGGATGCCGAGCACCGCCATCGCCCACAGGGGGATCTCGATTCCCAGTGCGAACACGGCCACTATGACCAACGCGATAACGCCGAATCCCGCGAGTCCGTAGGTCACGCTGGAGTTGGCCATGGAATCACGACTTCTTCCCCAGGTACGCCACCCAGTTGCGGTCCTCGTCCACCGTCGTCTTGACGGTCATGCCCGCGGCCTCCATGAGTGAGGTCATCTCCTCGTGGGAGACGAGTTTCATGTGGTGGGACTCGCACACCTTGGACAGTTCCGCGTCGTTCTTCCCGTTGAAGAACTGCTCGGAGACGATGAGCATCAGGCCGCCCTCCCTGAGTTTGGATGCCGCGGACTTGATATCGTTCGCCAGGTCCGGCCAGAAGAAATAGGTCTCGATGGCGGTGATGAGGTCGAACTCCCCGTCGGGGAACGGGATGTCCGATACCCCGGCGACCTGCACTCTCACCTTACCGGCCGCCACGAGGAAGGAGTTCTTCTTCCTGGCGTACTCGACCGAGGTCTCGGAGATGTCTATGCCGTCGCAGACGGAGCGGGGCCATTTCATGGAGAGCACGCGGAGTACGTTTCCCCCGCCACATCCGACGTCGAGGACGCGGGAGGCGGTGAACGCCTCAGGAATCGTAGCTATCGCCCAGGCGGAGAGGTCCTTGTGGTGCTCGTTCATCTTCTCGAGGACCTTGATGCCCTCCTCGCCCTCGGGCCTTTGACACTGGTCTTCCTCAACCATGGTTATCCTCTTGTTCGTATGATGATACGGTATATTTCGGTACGGTTAGAAGGACGGGCCGTCGTACTTTCTTTCCAGCAGATTGATGAATGCGGCTGCGAACAGGGGGTAATGCTCTATGCCGTCCTCCATAACTATGTTCCCGTTCTCGAACATGATCCTGCGGTCCACATTGAAGACGCTGTTCACTTTCGTTATCGACGGGGCCGTCCTGTCCTTTCCGGATTTCACCTCTATGGCAACGGATTCGTTCAGCAGTTCTATGACGAAATCTATCTCCATCTGGTTCTTGCCGCTGGATTTACGGTAGAATCTCGGTTTTATCCCGTTCTTCGCCAGACATTCAGCAATCTCGTTCTCCAATATTGCTCCAGCGTTGTATTTGTCGTTACCGTCGTAAATCGCCATCGCGGCGGACCTGCCCATCATCCTGACGAGCATGCCCGTATCCGAGAGGTAGACCTTGAACGAATCCTCTATCCTTCTGAAAGGCAGTTCAGGCGATTCGAGGGCGAAGCAGAAGTTTCCGTATCCCGCGCCTTCGATCCACAGGAGGTTCTCGGCGTATTTCTCCGCGGAGGCACGTGAACCAGATTCTTTCTCGAGGCGCGAAAATTGGAATTTCTTGTTGTTGGCACTCAGGTGTTCGGGTATGGATTCGAAGCATCTTTGGGTCTTAATCGAGTTCACAGGGTCGTTGTAGCGGTTGATGTCGTTGATGACATCCCCCAAGATGACGTCGAGTTCCCTGCCCGCATCGGCGAACTGTCCCGATTCCACGAATGCCGCGACGGCCGCCGGCATCCCTCCGGTTATCATGTAGTTACGGAAATGGGATCCGAGAACCTCGAGTTCGGTCTCCCGGAGGGGTTCCCTCTTCGAGATCCTTTCCTTGACCTCATCCAGGATTTTGAGGTTGAAGCCTATCGCCCACAGATATTCTTCGAAATCCATGGACCTCATGGTCAGGACCTCTTCATAACCCATCGGTGAAAGGGTCTTTTCCGTCTTTTCCTTTTTTTTCCTTTTCGCATTAAGATTCTTTACGCCAAGAAGGGAACCGGAGGTGATGACATCGTACCTTCCGTCCTGTGCGAACCATTTGAGCGATGCCCTTGCCTGGGGGCATTCCTGTACCTCGTCGAGGAAGATGAGCGTGTCCCCGGGTTGGAAAGATACGTTGTTCAGTCTTATCGATAATTCCCTGATTACCGAATCTACGTCGGTCGCTCTCTCGAAAGCGCGTTTCATCTCCGGGGTTTTCGTGAAATCGATTTCGATGAAGCGGCCGTAATTGTTCTTTGCGAACTCTTCGATGATGTAGGTCTTTCCGACTTGTCTCTGGCCTTGGATGGTGAGGCATTTGCCGTGTTTGTCGTTCTTCCATGCCATAAGGCGGTCGGTAATCTTCCTTTTCACGGTTTTCAGTATGATTTTGATTATATAAAATTCTGTGGAATTTGGATTAATCGTACTTTTACGGCCGTAGAATTCAGATTAATCGTACTTTTACGGCCGTAGAATTCAGATTGAAAATAAAGCTAGATGAGTAAAATATGAACGGTCTAAAAACGGTCGTAATGATTCGCGTGACGGAGCAGACGAATGAGGTGATTAGAATGGCGCCGAGAGAGAGATTCGAACTCCCGAGGTTCGCACCAGCGGTTTTCGAGACCGCCGCCTTACCGGGCTGGGCCATCTCGGCGTGAATGGCCCAAACTTATGCAGATATATAACCGATTGCGCGCCCGACAGTACGCGCGCACGCGCCAAACTATAAGTCGAATACCCCGATGCTCCGGGCATGTCCGACACAGTCGAAGCGGTCAAGGCCGCCAAGAGTGCATCCGTCCGTCTCGCCGCATTGGGTACCGAGACGAAGGATTCCGCCCTTAAGGCCATGGCCTCCGCCCTTGACGCCAACCGCGCGGAGATACTCTCGGCGAACGCCTCCGATATGGCCGCGGCCGAGGGCAAGCTCTCGAAGGAGATGCTCAAGAGGCTGCTCGTCACCGATGCCAAGATCGATGAGATGATCGCGTCCCTCGAGAGCGTCATCTCCTGCGAGGATCCGGTGGGCAGGACCATGGACTCCGTCATCATGGACGACGGTCTCACCATGTATCAGGTCCGCTGCCCGATCGGCCTCATCGGGATCGTCTTCGAATCCCGTCCCGACGTCATCCCGCAGATCATGTCGCTGTGTCTCAAGAGCGGTAACGCCGTCTGCTTCAAGGGCGGTTCCGAGGCGCTCAATTCCAATCGCACGCTGTTCCGCATCCTGCGCGATGCGGCCGCCTCCGCGGGCGTCCCCGCCGAGGGTTTCGTCCTGCTGGAATCCCGCGAGGACATCAGCGAGATCCTGGAACTCGACAAGTACATCGACCTCCTCATCCCCCGCGGTTCGTATTCCTTCGTGCGCTACATCCAGGATAACACCCGCATCCCGGTCCTCGGGCATGCCGCCGGCATCTGCCACGTTTACGTGGACGCCGAGGCGGACATGAAGAAGGCCCTGGATGTCGCCCTCGATTCCAAGATCCAGTATCCCGCGGTATGCAACGCGGCCGAGAAGCTCCTCGTGGACGAGAAGGTCGCACCCTACTTCCTGCCCCGCATCGTCGACCTCTACGTGTCGAACGGCGTGGAGGTGAGGATACAGGACGGACTCCAGAAGTACCTGGTGGGATTCGACGTGAAGGTCGCCTCCGAGGACGATTGGTATGCGGAGTACGACGACCTCATCATCGCCGTCCGCACCGTCAAGGGTGTGGAGGAGGCCGTGGATTTCATCAACTCCCACGGTTCCCACCATTCCGAGGCCATCATCACCGAGAACAGGCAGACCTTCGATTACTTCATGCGCAACGTGGATTCCGCGGATATCCTGCTGAACGCATCCACCCGTTTCGCCGACGGCTACCGCCTCGGGCTCGGCGCGGAGATCGGGATCTCCACCGGCAAGATACACGCCCGCGGCCCCATGGGCATGGAGGGCCTGATGATCTACAAGTACGTCGTTATCGGCGACGGGCACGTCGTGAAGGACTATTCCGGACCGGGTGCCAGGAAGTACAAGCACATCCATACCGATGCCAAATACGGTGAGTGATCATGGACCGCAAAGCCCTGCTATCCGATGTGAAACGCGTTGTCGTGAAGATCGGCACGTCATCTATAACAGCGGGCGGCTCCGCCGTCTCCGAGGAGTTCATGGACTCGATCGCAGGGCAGGTCTCCGAGCTCCGCAAAAGGGGCATCGAGGTCCTTCTCGTGTCCTCCGGGGCCATAGGCATCGGGCTGAAGGCCCTCAATGCCGTGCCCAAACCCAACGAGGTCCCCATCAAACAGGCCGCCGCCTCCGTCGGACAGGGCATACTCATGCAGAAATGGAACGACAGCTTCCAGAAGTACGGCATGAACGCCGCCCAGGTGCTGATCACCATGGCCGATTACTCCGACAGGGAGAAGGTCATGAACCTCAACAACACCATCACCACCCTCCTGGAGTACGGCGCAGTCCCCATCTTCAACGAGAACGACGCCATAGCCGTGAAAGAGATCGGTCCCGTGTTCGGGGACAACGACACCCTTTCCGCGGTCATCGCCAGTCGTGCCGACGCGGACCTCCTGGTGATCATGTCCGATATCGACGGCCTCTACGACAGCAACCCCCGTACCCACTCCGATGCCAAGTTCATCTCCGAGGTCTCCGACATCGAATCCGTCGAGGCCTTCGCCGGCGGTGCCGGCAGCCGCATGGGCACCGGCGGGATGCGCACAAAGATCAACGCCGCGAGGATCTGCAGGGACGCGGGATGCCTCATGCTGATCGTGTCCTCTTCCGAGGATGATATAGTGCTCCGTTCCGTCTCCGGAGAGGATGTGGGTACCGTCTTCCTTGCGGATTCCGCGATACCTGCAAAGCGCCGCTGGCTCAAATCCGTGAACCCCGCGGGACGCATCGTCGTCGATGCCGGTGCGGCGGAGGCGGTGCTCTCCCACAAATCCCTCCTGCCCGTCGGTATCCTCAGCGCTTCCGGGCCCTTCGAGGCCGGGAAACCCGTCGACATCGTATGCGGAGGGGCTGTCATCGCGAGGGGGATCCCGGATTACAGTTCCGAGGAGATCAACCTCATAAAGGGGAAGCGTTCCGCCGAGGCCCAGAAGCTTCTGGGCGACAGGATGAAGCACAAGGATGTCATCCTCAGCGAGAACGTCGCGGTCCTGCCGTGATCAGAGAAGGTCCGTGAGTTTCACGGTGTAGAGGAAGTCGGAGATGACTCCCTCGAGTTTGCGCCACATGGGCAGTGTCTTGCAGGTGTCCGCGCGGGTGCAGACGAAACCCTCGTTCAGACAGGCGACCGGGGCTATCTGGTCCTCGGAGACCTTGAGAATCTCCCCGACGGTGTACTCCGAGGCGGGTTTGGCGAGCCTGTATCCGCCGCCCTTCCCTGCGGTGCTGATAACCAGTCCGGATTCCTTGAGGGCGGGCATGATGGATTCCAGATACTTCAGGGAGAGTTCCTGACGTTCTGCGATCTCCTTGAGCGGCACGGACTCGCCCCCCTTGCGGTCGGCTAGGTCGAGCATTACGCGGAGTGCATACCTTCCTTTGGTGGATACAAGATAGCTCATCTCATCACCCGTTTCGCAAGGGGGCCGTGCCCCCTTGTTATTGGAACGGGACGGACGTTTATGTAACCATCGTCAGTCTTTCACGGCCTCGAAACCGTTCCTGAGATCGTCGAGGATGTCCTCGATGTTCTCGGTCCCGATGGAGAGGCGGATGGTGTTGGGCTTGATGCCGCTGGCGAGGAGGGCCTCCTCGTCGAGCTGGGAGTGGGTGGTGGACGCAGGGTGGATCACCAGGGATTTCACGTCCGCCACGTTCGCGAGCAGGGAGAACAGCTTCAGCGATTCGGTGAACTTCTTCGCCTTGGCGGCATCCCCTTTGATCTCGAACGTGAAGATGGAGCCAGCACCGTTGGGGAAGAACCTGTTGTACAGTTCCAGCTTCTTCCCGGTTTCCAGCGACGGGTGGTTGACCTTCTCCACTTGGGGGTGGTTCTTCAGGAACTCCACGACCTTGAGGGCGTTCTCGATGTGGCGCTCGGTACGCAGGGAGAGGGTCTCCAGACCGAGCAGGAGGAGGAACGAGTTGAACGGGGAGATGGCGGCTCCCTGGTCCCTCATGAGGGTGGTCCTGATCTTGACGACGAACGCGGCCTTCCCGACGGCATCGGTGAAGACCACCCCGTGGTAGGAGGGGTTGGGCTTGGAGAGGGTGGGGAACTTGTCGTTCTGAGCCCAGTCGAACTTCCCGCCGTCGACGATGACGCCGCCCATGGCGACGCCGTGCCCGCCGATGAACTTGGTGGCGGAGTGGACTACGATGTCGGCGCCGTGCTCGAGCGGCCTGAACACGGAGGGAGGGCTGAAGGTGCTGTCGACGATCAGCGGGATGCCGTTCTCGTGGGCGATCTTGGAGATGGCCTCGATGTCGGCGATGTCGGAGTTCGGGTTGCCGAGGATCTCGGTGTAGAGGAGTTTGGTGTTCTCCCTTATCGCTTTCCTGAAGTTCTCGGGGTCTGAGGGGTCGACGAAGGTGGTCTCTATCCCCTGTTCGCGGAGGGTGTTGGCAAGGAGGTTGACCGTTCCCCCGTAGAGGTTAGTCGAGGCCACCACGTGGTCGCCGGCGAGGGCGATGTTCTGGATGGCGTAGGTGATGGCTGCCGAACCGGATGCGGTCGCGAGGGCGGCGACGCCTCCCTCGAGGGCGACCATCCTCTCCTCGAAGACGGAGGAAGTGGGGTTCATGAGCCTGGTATAGATGTTCCCCGGCTCGGTAAGTGCGAAGCGTCCGGCGGCGGTGGCCGAGTCCTTGAACACGTAGGAGGTGGTCATGTAGATCGGAACGGCACGGGCGTCGGTGGTGGGGTCCGCGGTCTCTTGTCCAGCATGGACCTGGAGGGTCTCTAATCTGTATTTCGATGGTGCGGTCATGTTATTCCAGGAAGTGCGATGCATAACTAGGATAAATATTCACCTACCAAAAAGGTAGGAATTAATAAATATACAACAAAGAATGTGATTATCGGTAAAATGCCTATAAACATTCCTGACGACCTGCCCGCATTCTCCGCACTCGAAAGGGAGAATATCTTCGTAATGAAGGAGACGAGGGCGGTATCGCAAGACATCAGGCCTCTCAAGATTGCTATCCTCAACCTCATGCCCACGAAGGTGGAGACCGAGATTCAGCTGATGAGGCTCCTGAGCAACACCCCGCTGCAGATAGACATCACCCTGCTGGTCCCCGCGACCCACGAGTCCAAGAACACCTCTCACGAGCACCTGGAACGCTTCTACCGCACCTTCGGCGAGATAAAGGACGAGAACCTCGACGGACTCATCATCACCGGCGCACCCCTCGAGGATATAGAGTACGAGGAGGTCGATTATTGGGACGAGCTCTGCGAGATCATGGACTGGTCCAGGGAGCACGTCACCACCACCGTTTACATCTGCTGGGCCGCCCTGGCAGGCCTTTATCATCATTACGGGGTGCCGAAGCAGGCTCTCCCGAAGAAGAAGGCGGGAATCTTCGAATACACCAATCTCATGCCCGACGAACCCCTCATGAGGGGTATCGACGATAAGTTCCGCATGCCCCAGTCGAGGTATGCCACGGTCCTGACCGATGACATACTAGCACATCCCAAGCTCCACATCATCGCCACCGATATCGGGAGGGACCCGGGGATCGTGATCTCGGACAATCTGGAGATATTCATCACGGGGCACATGGAGTACGACACCGAGACTTTGGCCAACGAATACTCCCGCGATGTGGCCAAGGGGATAGAGCCCGCATTCCCGGTGAACTACTACCCGGGCGACGATCCGAGTTTCGACCCCATCCTGACCTGGAGGAGCTACTCCACCCTCGTATTCACGAATTGGCTGAACTATTACGTCTACCAGCTGACGCCGTACGACCTCAAGAGCATGAGATGAATGGATTCCGGGTCAGAGGCTCTCTTCGAGTTGCCTGTAACCTACGATGACGTATAGTGCTAAAAGTAGCGTCATCGTAGGTTATGGTGTCGTTGCAGGTTAATATTATTGACGTCAGAATTGGTATCAAATAGGTGCGTATTCATTTCAAAACAAATCTTATTGATATCTATTTATATACATAAGTGGTTGATACAGTCATGGCAACCGCAGCGTTCAGTGTCAGAATGGATGAGGACCTAAAGATCAAATTTGAAAGGATGTGCGAATCGTTTGGAATCAGTATGACTGCGGCGATTAATCTCTTCGCAACAGCCGTCGTTAATGAACAGCGCATTCCGTTTGAAATCAGAAGCAAACCCCTGGCAAGGGAGGACGTCTTGGACTCCCTGAGAAAGGCGAGAGCTCAGGCCCTTTCCAAAAACCCGAACGGGATGACTCTGGACGAAATCAATGCAGAGATAGCAGCGGTCAGAGCTGAAAGGGACTGAGATGCTTTTCGCAGTCATCGATACCAACGTCCTCGTGTCATATTTCCTATCGAAGGACAGCAGTCCCCCGGTCGTTGTTGTGGAGGAGATTTTCGGAGGCAGGATAACGCCTCTCTACAACGACTATCTGTTTATTGAATACCGTGACGTTCTCGGCAGGGAGAAATTCGGCATCGGGCAATCGGAGATTCAGACCGTGATGGACGGCCTTCAAAGGTTCGGGATAAAAGTGGAATCCGATGAAACCGGAATCACATTGCCAGATGTCAAAGATGTCCCGATATTCGAGATTGCATTTTCCACTCGCGATTGCGATTCTTATCTTGTTACCGGAAATACAAAACATTTCCCAAGGGTCGATTTCGTAGTTACTCCGAAACAGATGGTGGAGCTGCTAGACAGGACATAACACAGGTGGCGGGCCCATAGGGATTCGAACCCTAGTGACCGGCTCCGAAAGCCGGGGGGATAATCCAAGCTACCTCATGGGCCCGTCTGAAAATCGCCAGTGCAGTATTAACAACTTTTCGGGCGCGTTCGCGCGTCTCTCTTTATTAAGAAGGTGTCCCATACACGCATTATGTCCAAGGTCGTCATGAATGACGGTGCCGGAGGCGAACTCATGCAGGAGTTCATCTCCAAACACATAACTTCGCATTTCCCCAAGATGAAGACGGAGATCCCGCTGGATTCCCTCGACGATTCCGCCGTCGTCGACGACGTCGTCTTCACCATCGACGGCCACACCGTCCAGCCCCTTTTCTTCCCCGGCGGCGACATCGGAAGGATCGCCGTTTCCGGCACCATCAACGACATCGCCGTGATGGGTGCGAAACCCATCGGTCTAGCTTCATCTGTCATCATGGAGGAGGGCCTCGACTCCGAGACGGTCGACAAGGTCATGAAATCCATGGGGGAGACCGCGGAGTATGCGGGCGTCCCCATCGTCACCGGCGATACCAAGGTCATGGGTGCCGGTGAGCTTGATAAGATGGTGATCACCACCTCCGCCATCGGGAGGAGGTGGGATGCCCTCGACCACGACATGGAGGTCGCCAACTCCTACCGCAAGGTGGATTCCCGCTGGTGCGCCGATTCCAACACCCGCCCCGGCGATGTGATAATCGTCTCCGGGTACATGGGAGACC
>SUSU01000003.1 GCA_015063225.1 Thermoplasmata archaeon
AAAGCGATACCGTGGATTCCCGCTGGTGCGCCGATTCCAACACCCGCCCCGGCGATGTGATAATCGTCTCCGGGTACATGGGAGACCACGGTATCGCTTTGCTCTCGTTCAGGGAGGGTTACGGGTTCGACAGCGTCATCGAGTCCGACGTGCAGCCTGTCAACCGCATGATCGAGAAGGGTCTCCGTGTCGGCGGTATCGTCGCCATGAAGGACCCCACCCGCGGAGGTCTCGCCAACACGCTCAACGAGTGGGCCGAGAAATCGAAGTGCCAGCTCGACATCGAGGAGGCCGATATCCCCATCAGGGAGGGCGTCGAGTCCGCCTGCGAGCTGCTCGGCATCGAACCCCTCAACATCGGCAACGAGGGCAAGTGTGTCATCTCAGTCGTCCCCGAGATGGCTGAGGAGGTCCTCAAGGCCATCCGTGCAACCCCCGAGGGCAAGGACGCCGCCATCATCGGGAAGGCCGTGGAGGGTCCCTCCCGTGTGGTCCTCAACACCGAGGTCGGCGGTAGGAGGATCCTCGAGCCCCCATCCGGCGACCCCGTCCCGAGGATCTGCTGAAACTCCAAGGAGAGGACTCCGTCCTCTCCATCCTTTTTATACGGGATAGCCGTCTAGCGGAACATGGTAACATTCCTTCCGTTCGCGGGATTCCGCCCCGCCATGCGTGCAGGCGAGAGCATCTCCGACCGTGTATCCCCACCTTACGACGTCATCGGTCCCGAGGAGCTCGCCAGGCTCCAGAGCCTGGACGGCAACGTCACCAACCTCACCCTGAAACCGGACGAGGACAAGCGTTACAAGGGATCCAGGAAACTGCTCGACGACATGGTCGCCTCCGGTACCCTGAAGCAGGATACCCCTTCGTTCTACCTCTACGACCAGACCTTCGAGTCCGGGGGCAAACAGTACCGCCGCCGCGGGCTCGTGGGCATCCTTAAGACGGAGGAGTACTCCCAGACCGGCGTCATCCCCCACGAGGAGACATTCTCCAAGGTCAAGGCGGACCGCCTCAACCTCCTCAGGGATGTGGAGGCCCACCTCGAGAGCATCTTCGGTATCTTCCCCGGTCTCGGGGAGGAACTTAACAGGAAGATCGATGCCGAGGCCCGCCTCCTCTACAGGTACATGGATGCCGACGGCACCGAGCACCGTTACAGCAGGATCGCCGACGAGGAGCTCTGCAAGGCCATCAGCGAGAAACTGAAGGACCAGAGCATGCTCATCGCCGACGGCCACCACAGGTACGAGACCGCCCTCAACTACGCGAAGGAGAACCCCTCCGCGGAGTCGAAGCAGTACGTGCTCTGCACCATGGTCGCCTCCGACGACCCCGGGCTCGTGATCAAGCCCACCCACAGGCTCGTCGACGCCGAGGACATCGGCGAGACCACCGCCATCAAGAAGCTCGGTAAGAACGTCACCCTCACCGAGACCGACGTCAAGGGTCTGGAGGATTCCCTCGGGGACCACATGCTCGGTCTGATGTACAAGAGCGGGAAGTGCTACTTCGTCGACCCCTGCAGGGAGTACGAGGACGTCATGATGGCCCTCGACACCTACTTCGCCCGTGTCGAGATCCTCAACGGCATCTACAAGAACGACGAGGGTAAATCGAACGTCTCGTTCGATGCCGAGTTCTCCTCGGTCAGGAAGGCCATGGAGGAGAAGAAGCATGACGTCGCCGTCATCCTGAACCCCCCGAGCCTCAAGACCATATGGGACCTCGCGGGTCAGGGCAAGAGGATGCCCAAGAAGACCACCTTCTTCTATCCGAAGATCTGGTCCGGATGGGTGTTCTACCTCATGCGTTGATCGGCCCTGTTACGCAAAGTGCGTTTCTGGCTAATTGCTTATTGTACGATAAAGAACTGCGTAGATGTATTGCTGGATTATCGTAATGTAGGTTACCGTAATCTCCGTTACGCTATTTTTCAGGACAATGTGCTCCGTCCACGAAATAGCCTAAAGTCAGGTTGGGGGTTGCGCCGGATCCCGGCGCAGTTTCCCCGAAAAGGAAATGGGTTTCTCAGTCGATGACGATGTGCGAATTCGAGGTTATGTAACCCGCCGCATGGCCGTCGAACATCAGGTACGCGGTGTTGCTGATGCTGGTGGCGACCGAGGAGTTCTTCTTCGGTACGAGGAAGGCGACCTTCATGGTCTTGCAGGCGGTGCTGTCGTCCCCGCTCCAGGCATCGAGGGATACGGGAGCGGTGTCGATGTAGTCGGTAATGGCATCGAAGGTGTGGCCTGCGGTCACGGTGGTCTTCGCATCCGTGTAGGAGAGGATCAGGTGGACGTCCGCGGGGTTGATCGTGCAGGCCTCGCCGGCGGAGCGTATGCCGATGCTGTAGACGCGGTAGCAGTATCCTGCATCCGCGGTGGCGGTGGATCCGTTGGCGAGTTCGATGCTCGGGCTCTCCGTGTAGGTGGAGGAGGTCAGGGAGGGGTTGGTCTTGAACTGGAGTCCGGCACCGTCGGGAACGGAGATCTTGCTCGATTCCTCCCCGTACTTCTTGATATCCGTGTTGTTGAAGGTCAGCGCGGTGGTGATCTTGCTCTTCTCGGTGGCGAGGGACGAGTGGTCCGCGTGGGGGAAGGCGACCTGGAAAGTCACCTCGGTCCCCGCATAGACGGAGAGGGACCTGGTAGAGGAGAAGTAGTTGACGATCCCGTTGTCGTTGACCAGTGCGCGGTCCGCACCGGAGGAGGGGTTGGTGATGGTGGTTGTGAGCTGGACAAGGTTGGTGGTGGAGGTGGAGGATGCGGAGGCGGGGTAGAGGTAGATGCTAGCGGCGCTGGTGTACTTGTTCTGGAACACCACGGTGTAGACGAGGAGCTTGTCGACTCCCTTCTCCTCCGCGGTCACGGTCTTCCCGTCGTACAGGGTTATGCTGTCCTTTTCTTCGTACTTGTAGTTGTAAAGGTATCTGACTTCTGAATCGTCGCCGGAATCGTCGCCGGAACCCATCTGGGTGTAAGCGTATACGGCTACGGCGGCGATGACTATCACGACGGCGAATACGGCTGCGTATTGCTTCGCGGACCATCTCATAGTGTCCGAGATTGGGATATTCCGTAAATAAGCAACGCGTGGGGTGGCGGATTCCAATCCAATATCCGATTATGCTATAACCGTCCAGATAATCTCCGTTTCATGGATGAAATCGCAAGATATCTGCGTCTAGAGACACCTGCCGTGGCCGTTTTCAGGACCGACAGCATTCCCGAGGGAGCGTTCGTTCCCAGCAAGGGATGCAGCATTCCCGGTCTTTTCGTCAGGTGTGCCAGATTAGGAGATGTCTGCGCCGCCGATAGGGAACACATCTTCTGCCACGGTGCACTCAGCGGTTTCGGTTTCGGCGGGATCCCGGACAGGGAGCATTCATCCTGGGCCGCCTCCGACGTCCCCGAGGACAGGAAGGGCGAGATGAAGCACGGCGGGAAGAGGCATTTCGCCTCTCCGGAGATCGCCACCCTCCAGCTCAACAACATCAAGGATTACGGCGACGGGAGCGGAGCCATAGTCTTCAAGAGGCTCGATGACGCCCTTGCGGCGGGTGACCCGATCGAGGTCGTGGTCTATCTTGCGGATCCGTCCCGCATCTCCGCGCTCGCACAGCTCGCGGGTTTCTCCAGGGATGCATCCGACCCCGCGGTCGTCATGCCCTACGGGCATGCCTGCCAGCACATCTACGCTATCCCCCGTGCGGAGGGCGAGAGCGAACATCCCCGCGCGGTGCTCGGCATGACCGACATGTATGCGAGGAGGTTCGTCAGGCCCGACGAGATGACCTTTGCGGTGCCCTTCGGCCTCTACAAGAGGATGGCCGGGGACGCACCCAAGTCCTTCCTCGCGATGGATAAGTGGGAAGAGACGCTCGATAAGTGTCTCTGAGAACGGACGGCGTATCCGCCGTACCTGAAGAATGCGATGAAGATATGAGAGCCGCTGGAGGGAATTGAACCCTCGGCCTACGCCTTACCAAGGCGTCGCTATACCCCTTAGCCACAGCGGCACGTAGAGTTGCCCATGCACACCCTGTTAATAAAGATAACTACCGAACGGTTCGCCGCCCGCGTTACCCTTTAATCGCTCGCCCGCATATGCGCGCGCATGAAGAAGGAGATGAGTTCGTTCGATGTCGGCGCGGTCGTGCGTGAGATGTCCCGTCTCGTGGAGGGCCACCTCGACAAGGTGTATCAGACCGGTACCGACGTCCTTTTCCGCATCAACGTGAAGAATGCGGGCAAATCCGAACTCTTCTTCCGCGGGGGGAAGTGGATTTACCTCGCCCCCGACCGTCCCGAGACAGACGTCACCCCCGGTCCGTTCGCCGCCTTCCTGAGGAAGCATCTCATCAACGCGAGGATAGGGAAGACCTCGCAGTCCGGCGCTGACCGTATGATCGTCATGGAGGTCTTCAAGTCGGACGGTGCCTACCAGCTCATATTCGAACTGTTCGGAGGCGGGAACATCCTGCTCGTTCAGGACGGGACCATCGTCAACTGCCTGGTCCAGAAGACATTCCGCGAGAGGACCACCCGTCCCGGACAGCCTTACGTTACACCTGCCCAGAGGTTCAACCCCTTCACCGCAAGCGAGGGGGAGTTCGCCGCGGAGTTCAGGAAATCCGATGCGGACACCGTCCGCACGCTCGCTACCGTGAACAATCTGGGAGGTCAGTACGCCGAGGAGGTCTGCGCCCGCGCGGGGATCGCCAAGGACACGCCCTCGTCGGGCATCTCCGATGCGGACATCTCCAAACTCTACGGTGCCCTGCAGACCATCATCGCCGACATGAGGGACCGGCCTGCGGCGATGCTCTACCGTAAGGACGGCAGGATCATCGACCTCGCGCCCGCCGACCTCGCCATCCACTCGGGTGACGAGAAGGAGGAGGTCCCATCGATATCCGAAGCCATCGGGGCGCTCATGTCGGAGAACGCCGCCCTATTCAAGGAGGAGCGGAAGGACCCCGAGATCGAGAAGCTCAAGAAGAGGATCGCCAAGCAGACGGAGACCGTGGAACTCTACCGCAAGGAAGCCGAGGAATACAAGAGCCAGGGGGACGTCCTGTATATGGAGTACCAGAAGGTCTCGGAGCTCCTCACGGTCCTCGCGGAGCAGAGCGCGAAACTCTCCTGGGAGAAACTCGAGGCCGGCGCCCGTAAGATCTCGTGGGTCACCGACATCGTCCCCGCCAAGAACCTCGTGACCGCCAGGATCGGCGATTTCGAGGTGAAACTCGATTATACCAAATCCATCGATGCGAACGCATCGGACATCTACGCCCTCGGGAAGACCGAGGCCCAGAAGGCCGTGAACGCCGAGGCCGCCCTGAAGGATTCGCAGGACGAACTGGCGAAGAGGGAGCACGAGTTCGGCAAGAGGAAGGAGGCCGAGGCATCCCGCGCCGCACCCACCAAGAGGTTCTGGTTCGAGGCCTATAAGTGGTTCATCTCGTCCGGAGGGAGACTGGTCCTGGGCGGAAGGGACGTGAAGTCCAACGACGCCGTGGTCAAGAAGCACATGAAGGAGAAGGACCTCTACGCCCACGCCGACATCCACGGTGCACCCTCAATAGTGGTGAAGGAAGGTCTGTCCGCATCCCCCGAGGAGATGAGGGAGGCCTGCTGGTTCGCCCTTGCGCATTCCAAGGCCTGGACCGCAGGGTCTCCGGAGGGAGGTGCCTTCTGGACCTATCCCGATCAGGTCAGCAAGACCCCGGATGCGGGTCAGTTCGTGCCCCGCGGTGCGTTTATCATCCGCGGGAAGAGGAACTGGGAATACCACATCCCCCTGGAGATGGCTGTCGGGGAGATCTTCTACGAGGGTGCACGCAAGGTCATGTGCGCACCGGTCACTGTCATGGAGAAGGCGAGTTCGAAGTATGTCGTGATCAAACCCTCCAAGGAGAAGAACCCCCATCTCAACGGAGAGCTCGCCAAACTGTTCTCCGTTCCGGAAGAGGAGATCTCGTCCATCGTCCCCCCGGGCCCTGCGGTTGTGATCCGTAAAGTGGTCCCAGAGGAAGAACCCGCCGAAGAGACCGAATGAAAAATGAGGAATCGGTGGGAAACCCGACCGTATAATGAAGAGATATGGCGGGCGTACTGGGATTCGAACCCAAGTCTAAGGCTCCGCAAGCCTCCAGGATATCCAAGCTACCCCATACGCCCGTGTTTTTTAGTGCGGAATCCGTCTTGAAACGGGAAGTCGTTTGATCCAATCAGGCTTCGGGGTGCTGAAGGTAGCGGGTGATGTAGCCGGCGATCTTGTTCCTCATGGGGACGTAGGCGACATCGGTGAGCTGAGCAACCATCTGCTTGTTGTTCTCGAAGTCCTGGTTGAAAGCCTGAGGGTATTTGTTCACCAGTTCGATGGACACCCTTTTGATGTAGGTCGGTCTGATCCTTCCCATGCTTTCACCTATTGAAATCGCGCAAGGGTATTCCTTATATAAAGTTGTGCTACGTGCGAAAGAATCATCTGCGGGGGTGTCCGCAGCTCTTCTTCCCCTCCGGGCAGGGTCCGCGGACGCACGAGGCGCCGGCATCGGCGAAGATCGCCGGGCACGCCTCCTTGCAGAGCTCGAGCATCTTGTCCGCCATCTCCCTTATCTCCCACTGGGCGCGGTTGCAGCAGCGGAGGCTGAAGAAATGCCTCAGCTCCCTGGCGTTCATGGTGATCGTTATGTTGGTGAAGCACGCGTTCGGCAGGACGTAACGGGCGTCCTCGGCGGGGATGCCGGCATCGGAGAGGGCGTTGTATGTGCTCCACGCCTTGTCCATGGCCTCCCTGAACAGCTTCTCCTTCTCGGGGTCGGCGGCAATCGTGGGGGGCACGACGTACCCCGGCTCATCGATGGAAACGTACCTCTGGCTCTGTTGGGAGAACGAGGCGATGCGGTGTCTGACGAGCTGGTGGGTGAGCGACCTCGACACACCTTCGACCGAGAACGTGAACACGGCGTGCTCGATGACGGACTCGTGCCCCATCTTCACCACGCCGGCGAGGAACTTCTCGGGATCCTTCGCATCCAGCAAGTCGGAGGCCCCGTCGCCCGAATAGCAGGAACGCGCGGCGGCGGCGCAGATCTTCTCGGGTTCGGGTGTGTGTGCAAGAAGTGTGACTTTCATTCGTTCGTCTCCCAGTATTGCTGTTTGAGTGCCTTCAGGCGTTCGGGGTCGGTGAGGTCACGTAGCCTTACCGTCCTTTTCTCTATATCGGAGGGAAGCAGCTCGATGAGCCCGTTCATGTGGCCGTCCCCGACCACCGCCACGGTCCTCTCGTGGGAATAGGCGACCTCGGCGATGCGTTTCGCCATGGCCTCGTTCCTCTCGTCGATGAGCACGCGCGTCATGACGGGGTACTTCTTCCTGAACTCCTCCAGGTATTTCGCCTCGTCGTCGTAGTAGTCGGCCTGCGTGCGGTCGACCTTCTTTTTCCCGCCGATTCTGTCGGTGATCCCGGAGAAACGGTACCTGAGCTTCTCCCCCGTACCCATCTCGGCCCACATCCTGTCGAACGTTTCGCGGGCATCGTTGTCCACGCAGAAGACCGGGGAACCGAGGGACTTGGCGACGCCGATGGCGGCCATCATGTCGGCTCCGGGCTGAGCGCCGTTCTGTTTGGCGATGTCCTCCTGGTAACGTTTGTTCCTCTTATAGATGGACGACTCGTTCCTGGACTGCTGGCTCTTCACGGTCTCGGGGTCGATGCCCCTCTTTCTCAGGTCCTCCTCGAGGGCCTCCCTGTCGGCGGTGAGGGCGTGGTAGCGCATCTCGTCCAGCTCCACGCAGACGGCGTCCGGCCAGCAGCAGCGGGCGATCTGTGCGACGGAATCCCCGATGTTGAAGACGTGTCCGGTACCTATCAGCGTGAGCATGATGGTACCCAATCCGCTACCGGATTTATTACCTCTATGTCGGCGGGCCGGCGTCACGGACCTTATATGCGGGAAACCATACGGATGGGCATGCGCAGGGACTACGACCTCGTCTGTTTCGACATGGACGGCACGCTCACGAACATCCGCAGCTCGTGGCGTTGGGTCCACGACTGCCTCGGGGTGGACAGCGAACCCAACTACCGCGCCTACCTCAACCAGGAGATAGACATCGACGAGTTCATGCGCAGGGACATCGCCCTCTGGACTGGCGTCAAGCCGGATTTCTCCGAGAAGGACCTCATCCGCTGCTTCCAGACCATGCCATTGGTCGGGGGGATACAGGAGACCGTCGCAGCCCTCGAGGACTGCGGCATGCACTGCGTCATCATATCCGGAGGCATAGATATCGCCGCGGAGATGCTCACCAAGGAGTTCGGTTTCGAGGATTTCGTCGCCGACCATGTGAACACCAACCCCGACGGCATCCTGACCGGCGAGGGGACGAACAAGGTGAACCTCGAGGACAAGAGCGTCTGGGTGAGGGAGTACCAGAGGAGGTACGGGGTCACGGTGGAGAGGACGGTATCCGTCGGGAACTCCTTCACGGACATACCTATGTTCAAGGCGTCCGGGATGTCCATAGCGTTCAACCCGACCGACCCCTACACCGAGGAGGCCGCCACCCACACGGTGAGGTCCGACAACATCGCCGACATCCTGGATTATCTGATCCCCGGCGAGGCGGATGGCCCCGGCAGGTGACAGGTCCCCTTTTTTATAACTCAAAAGAGATTGAATGGTGTGAGGTCCCTCATTCTCCTGCCCGTCCTGATGGCGATGGCACTCATCGTCCTCGTCCCCTCCTCGTCCGCGGAAGACGATCCGTCCGAGGATTCCGATGCCGGCATCGCGTTCGACGTGGACGGGGTCACCTATTACGTCGAGGACGGCGAGGCCTACGTCTCATCGTACTACGACGACGACCCCGTCAAGGACCTCGTCATCCCGGAATCGGTCGAACATCTCGGGAAGACCTATCCCGTCGTGGGCCTGTACATGCTGTCCATAATGGCGGACGGCCTCGAGACCGTGACCCTCCCGTCGACCATAGTGGATTACAACATCGGGGCCGTCTCCTCGTCGACGGTCACGGCCATCAACATCGATTCCCCGCGGTACGTGTCGGTGGACGGGGCGGTCTACACCAAGGACAAGTCCGTGCTCATCCAGTATCCGCGTGGGAAGGCGGACGCCGTGTTCAACGTGGAACCGGACGTCAAGATCGTGGAGGACAGCGCCGTCAGCAGCAACGAGCATCTGGTGACGCTCAACCTCCCCTCGACGGTCTACTGCATCAACAACGCTGCGTTCTACGGGTGCACCGCCCTGGAACACGTGAACAGCCAGGCGCCGGATTCCCTGCCCGAGATGCTGGTCATCGTCGGGGACAGTGCGTTCGACGAATGTCCCAAACTCAAGAGCCTCGCCCTCCCGTTCAAACTGAAATCCATAGGGGAGTACGCCTTCGCGAGCACTGGTCTGGAGACGGTGGACATCCCCTATTCCGTGGCCACGTTGGGTGTGGGGGCCTTCAGCAACTGCACGAGCCTGAAGGCGTTCACTAGTAGCAATTCGGTTTTCATGGAGGACGGGGGCGTCCTGTACGAGTGCCGCGAGAACTACAAGGCGGTAGCATGTTACCCCGCCGGGCGCGACGGGGAATCGTTCATCATCCCCTCCGACGTCGTGTCCATATCGCACATGGCCTTCCGCGGATGCGTCAACCTCAAGCACGTGGAACTCCCGGCCAAGATGACCGAGGTCCCGGAACTGGCATTCACGGACTGTACATCCCTCGAGACCGTGAAATTCCCCGATTCCATCGTCTCGATAGGCATGTTGGCCTTCCAGGGCTGCAGCAATTTGAGGGACGTCGTGATCCCGGCGAGGGTCGGGGTCCTCGGCGTCAACGCGTTCTCCGGGACCGCGATCACGTCGGTGACCGTCCCGGCATCCGTATACTACATGGAGTACGGGGTGTTCTCCAACTGCAAATCCCTGAAGAGCGTGCTGGTTGAGGAGGGGAGCCTGGAGATGGAGACCATGGTGTTCTTCGGTTGCCTGGCTCTCGAGACAGTGGAGTTCGCGGGGACGGACGTCACGTTCGGGGAGAGCAGCCTCTCGGCGGGCACAGAGGACAACAAGGTCACCCTGAGGGTGATCGTCCCCAAGGGGCTGTCCGTCCCGTCCACGGCGGCGGACCAGAACACGACCCTCAACGTCGAGGTCAAGGGCGAACGCCCGTACCCGTACGAGAACTTCATCGGCGTGGCGATATGCATCGCCGTGATCCTCCTGATCGTATACGCAGTGAGGGAGGTGTGACATGAATCTGATAAAACGCATGGCCAAGAGCGCGAGGGATGTGTACGACAACCGTACCATCCTGATGGCGATGGTCCGCAGGAACACCGCCGGACGCTACAAGAGCAGTTACATCGGGTTCGCCTGGCACCTCATCCTGCCCGTGCTGATGATCATCGTGCTCTACATCACGTTCACCTCCATCAAGCCCCGTCTGGAGCCCGATTTCTGGATTTACCTGTCATCGGGTATGTTCCCTATCATGTTCATATCCTCGAGTCTGAGGGGGAGGGCGGTGCTGTCCAATGCGAAGTATATCACCAAGATGAAGTTCCCGAGGGAGATTGTCGTTATAGCATCCGTGCTCACCGATTTCCTCGCCGTGGTGTTCGCATACGTGTTCATCATCATGGTCATCCTCCTCTCCGGACAGTACGTCAACTGGTTCGGTATGGCGATGATCCCCGTGGGTCTCCTGCTGATGTTCGTGTTCTGCGTGGGATGCTCCATGCTGGTCTCCACGGTCACCGTGTTCGTGAAGGACATAGGTTACTTCATGAGCGTCGCCATGAGGCTGGTGTTCTGGATCACCCCCACCTTCTTCTTCGTCAACGAGGCCAAGGGCCTGCTGAAAGCAATAGTCTGGTACAATCCCTTCACCTACTACGTGGAGATATTCCACGACGTCCTCTACTACGGTATATTCCCCCATGTGGAGTACATCGCGGTGGCGGTGCTGCTCACCGTCGCGTTCACGTTTATCGGTTCGGCCGTGTTCTTCCGCTATGAGAAGAAATTCCCGGAGATGCTGTGATGGAAGAGGACGTCGTCATCAGGATCAGGGGTCTGAAGAAGGCCTATAGGATCACCGACCCCTCGCTGCCCGGTGGCCGGTTCTCCAAGAAGTATGCCGAGTACCCGATATTCGACGGTATCGACCTGGATGTGAGGAAGGGCGACATCGTCGGGATCCTGGGGAAGAACGGCTGCGGGAAATCGACGTTCCTCAAACTCGTATCCGGGATCCTCGAGCCGGATTCCGGTACGATCGAGGTCGAAGGCAAGGTCGCCAGCATCCTCGAGCTGAGCATGGGTTTCCACGGGGATCTGTCCGGGAGGGACAACATCGTCCTCCGCAGCGAGCTCTACGGCATCCCCCGTTCCGAGGCGTACGCGAACCTCGACAGGATCATCGAGTATTCCGACCTCGGCGTGTTCATCGACAACCCCGTGAGGACGTACTCCTCCGGTATGAGGTCCCGTCTCGCGTTCTCCGTCATGGTCAACGTGGATGCTGACATATTCCTCGTCGATGAGGCGCTCAGTACCGGCGACATGGCGTTCGCCGCAAAGGCGTCCGAGCATCTCAGGGATCTGGTCCGCAAGGGCAAGACAGTACTGTTCACGTCCCACAGCCTCGGCACCATCAAACGTACATGCACCAGGGCCATCTGGCTCGATGATCACAAGATAGCCATGGACGGCCCCGCAGAGGACGTGTGCGACGCCTATTCCCACGCCATCATGGATTCCTTCGAGGACACCCTTTCCATGGCGGAGGGCGGGGCATCCTCCGCACAGTACCGCCTCTCCACGTTCTACCGCGACGGCAACGGCACCGAGAGGGATCCCGAGGCCAGGATGAAATGGCTGAACGAGGCCGCCGTGAGGGAGCATCCCATGGCCATGTCCGAGCTCGCCGACATCCTCATGGCGTCCGATGACGAGGAGGACAGGGCCAGGGCCCTCGACCTCTACCAGGGTGCCGCCGAACAGGGCAACTTCGAGGCCCGCCGCAAGTACTCCACCATGTTCGGTGACACCCACGGCGACATCGAGGATCTCCGTACCCTCCTCAGGGAACTTGCGGAGACGGGTTATCCTTACGACCTCTACAACTGCGGGAACATGCTCTACCGTTCCGCCCTCAGCATCGAGGATTACCGCGAGGCGTTCCGTTATGTGAAACAGGCATCCGACCTCGGATGGGCGGACGCCGATTATCTCCTCGGCGTGATGTACCGCGAGGGGACCGGTGTCGACAGGGACATCGACGAATCCGTGAGGCTGATGGAACGTGCCGCGGATACGGGTCACTCGAGGGCCATGACGGTCCTCGCGGAGCAGTATCTCCAGGGTAAGTACGTCCCGCGCGACCCCGAGAAGGCCTTCAGGTTCTACATGATGTCCGCATCCTCCGGGAACGCCCGTTCCCAGTATCAGGTGGCGACTATGTACTCCTCCGGGCTGGGGTGCGAGAAGGACCCCGAGAAGGCCAAGGAGTGGTTCGCACGCTATTCGAGCACCACCGTGAACGAGTTCCGTAAGGAAGCCTTGGATACGATCCGCACCCGCCGCCTGGAGTCCGACAGTTATCCGGACCTGATGAAGGCGGCATCTCTCACATGCAATCCCCAGTCCATGGTGACCCTAGCCTCCCGTTACCTGTCCGGGAAGGGCGGTTTCAAGAAGAACCCCGGTGCCGCCGCGCGCCTCCTCGAAAGGGCCTCCGTCGCCGGAGGTTCTCCGAGGACCCGTTTGGCGATGCTGTACCTCGAAGGGGACGGCGTGCCCAAGGACGAGGCCCGCGCCTTCGAGCTCCTGCAGTCGGCCGCGGCGTTCGGTGACGCCGAGGGTATGTTCCGTTTATCATTACTCTATAAGGAAGGTAAGGGATGCGAAGCGGATCCCGAGATGTACCGCGTGCTCGTGAAGATGGCGGCCGAACGCGGGAACCGCGATGCGAAGGACCTGATTATGCGTTGGGATGAGCGTAATCAGCGCAGAAAAGCCAAAAAACATTGATTTTTTTGTGTTGACTACTCAACATTTATTACAAATACCGAAAAATGTAAATACTTAGCACGCTAATGTTTACTTTCGCCAAGCATCAACGTGATTCCCAACAAGGAGTTGTGTCGACCGTTGGCCTGAAAAGGCCTTTGGAGACTTGGGGCGTGGGATCAGACCGGTTCCGCGTCAAAACGCAACACATCCTGCCCCCACAGCCTTCGGGTTGTGGCGCACGTAGCCGAGGCCCCTAGGCCCGGTGCGTGGGGTGCTGATGGCGTGAGTCGTCAGCCACGTAGTGTCCCTCTGTAAAAGTAGGACAGGTCGCGGGTCGCATGGTTCGCGGTCGATTGTGTTACCATCACCTGTGCAGATCGGGTCGCCCCCTCTCGGGGAATCCGGAATCTGTGCGCCAGCAGCGTGCTCGCCGCGATGGCAGTCCGGCAAGCATGAGCGCCAAAGCGATTGCACCCTGGGGTGCAGTCGCGCCGTAGCGTGTCCTGAAAAGGACGTACGGGCTCCGTCCGTACGTTGGTCAGCAGCTCCGCAAGGAGAAGAGATCAGCCCGCCCCGCTGGTCGGGTCGTATGCGTCTCGCATACGGCCTTTGAGGTGCAGGAAGCCAAAGCTTCCTGGAGCAGTGTCGCAGCGTCGTTCGCAGTCAGTCGTTGACCGGGTCTCCGGCTTCGGCTGTCCGACGAGATCCGTAAGCGGTCGGAAGAACCGCCCGAAAGGGTCCGGTGTCCGTCCGAGCGGGTCCGCCCGCGGTGGTTCGCCTGAGGCGGCCGGGAAACTGGTCGACTGACGGGAACTGCCAGGGTGGTCGCAGAGGTGGTCGTGAGCTCCCCTCCTAATGGGGAGAACTCTCCATCAAGTGGAGAACAGCCTTCCTCCAATGGGGGAAAAGATCCGGCCGTCCGAAGAGACCTCCCGGGTGTCCGCCAGCAAAGGTCGCGGAAGCTCCCCTCCTAATGGGGGAAAAGATCCGCCCGGCCCGGTGGAGGGTCCTCGGTTCATCCGGGGACGTCGACGCTGTAGTAGCGTCAGAGCGTCAAGCTCAAGCGCCGCGTGCAGCCACTGAGTAATCAGTCCTGCAGACGAAGACAGCGCGGAAGTCCGTGTGAGTGTCGGCCAAAAGCCGTCTCAATCGCCGGAGCGCGCGACAAGATTGCCCCAAACCGACCCTCCCCTCGGGGAGCGGTCTGGCGAGAGCGGAATCCTGTCAGAATGTCCTGCCGTGGTGGTGGGGGTCATCCCCGTCGCGTTCGTACCCCACATCGGGGGTTCCCCGGCATCCGCCGGGGACAACACCTTTTTTTCCAGCTTTGATTATCTTACGGTACGCTTCAGTCCGTCCTCGCGGTCTTCCCGTCCATCATGGTCCTGACGGATTCCATGACCTTCCCGTTGGATTCCTTCCAGGCCTCGACGTCCGCGTATGATGCGATCTCCGTGGAGCTCCCCTGGTATTCGCCGTCGCCGGCTATGCCCTCAAGGTCGCCCTCGAACATGAGGTAGTTGTTCTTGAGCTTCTCCAGCACCTCGGGGTCCGCTTTCCAGAATCCCCTCTCGGCGGCCTCGAGCAGCCTGCGGGCGAGTTCCTCTCCGGCGAACGGGTTGTTCTGCCTGAAGAACTCCCTCATCTCCGGATCGTTGACGAAGGTCCTGGCTATATCGTCGAAGATACGGTCGTCGACGGCATCCGTGGTGGCACCGTACCCGTAGACCCTTCCGGAACGTTTCATGATCTCGGCGGCCCCCTGGTATCCCGCGGCCTTCATGCCCTCGATCCACTGCGGGTTGAGGAGCCTGCCCTTGGTGACCCTGCGGATCTCGTCCTTGAGGGTGTGGACACCGGCGGCTCCCGAGACGCGGGTGTCGCCGAAGTAGGATTTGACGTTCTTCCCGGTGATTATCTTGGAGGCGATGGCCATGCCGCCGATGTTCCCGAAGAACCCGGGGCTTCCGAGGATGTCGTACTCGTCGGTCCCAATCTTGGTGTATGACAGGGAGGTCGTGGAGAGGGAGTTCATGAACTGCCTGTGCAGCGGTTTCCCGTTGCGGTTGTTCCCGTACGCGTATCCGTTGGTCGCCACGTAGATGTCGGCGAGGTCGCGTTCGGTCTTCCAGGCGTTGGCGTAGATTGCCAGCGGAACCCCTGATGTGGCGGACCCGGGAGCGGAACAGAAGATCCTCGCGGTGGCGTCGTCCGAGGGTATCCCGTCGGCCATGGATGCGAGGGTGTGCTTCTTCACGAAGTTGGACTCGGGGGGTTCGTCGAGGGCCGAGACGGCGATGACGGCGTTGTCCAGGAGGTCGAGGCATGCGGGGAACGTCTCCATCAGTATCCCCGAGCTGCGGACGGTCACGTCGATCCTCGGTCTTCCGAGCTCCTCCAGGGGGATTATCTCGAAGGATTCCACCTGCCCTCCCTTGCCCCAGACGGGTTTCGTGCCGAGGAGGTACATCATCTGGGACATCATCTCTCCGCCGTCGTTCATGAGGTCGGAGGACATCCAGAAGAGGGATATGGTCTCGGGCATCTCGCCCGTGTCCTGCCTGTATCTCTCGATGGTCTTGTCGGCGAGTATCACACCGGTGCGCCACGAGGTCTTGGTGGGTATCCCGCGGGGGTCGATGCTGAACGTGTTCCTCCCGGTGGGGAGGACGTCCTCGCGTCCCTGGGTGAGGAGTCCGCAGGGCCCGGGAGGGGTGAAACCCCCGCCGAGCGCGTGGATGAACGCCCCGATCTCATCGGATGCGTCTATCTTCTGGGAGATGGAGAGTATGCGCTCCTCCACCAGCGGGCCCAGGAGGCAGCTCCCGCCGGAGAGGACGGATTCGACCATGGCGAGGCATCCGTCGTAGATGTCCGAGACCACCATTGGGTTTGGCCTTCCGGTGACTGGCTCAATGCCGTCGGGCTCGGTCAGGCACTTGGTGTAATCGATGCCCTTGGAGGAGGCGTAGGCCTTGCAGACCGACTTCTCGCCAGCGGCGATAATCGACGTGACGAGGGTGGCCTTCTTGCGGAGGTCTGGGGTCTCGCCCATGATGTGCAGTCCGATCTGGACGTGGGTGTTGGTAAGGCGGGAGTATTCCTCGGTGCAGAGCTTCAGGGTCTCCTGGAGGGTCTTCCCCTCGAGGTCGGAGGCGTCCATGCCCACCGCGATACCCGCTTCCCTGAGGATCTTGTGGAACTCCTCGGCGCGGAGGGGGTCGTTCTTCGCGGAATCGTACTGCTCGAGGGCGACGCGGAGATCCTCTATCGGACCGTAGGCCTTGACCCTCTCGATGGCCGGGGGCATGTGGTCTATGAGCGTGGCGTAACCCCTCCTCTTCGCCAGGGTGGCCGCGGGGGGTCCGCCGGCGTCGAAGATGTAGAGGTGGGGCATGGTGCCGATGCAGATGTCGGGGTAGCAGTCGGCGGTGAGTCCGGTCCCCTTCCCCGGGAGGTACTCCATGTTGCCGTGCATGCCCGTGTGGACTATCGCGTCCACCTTGAATATCGAATCGAGCCAGTGGTAGGTCGCGAGGTACTGGTGGGTGGGTGGGCAGACGGGGTCGTGCAGGATCCTGCAGACCGTTCCGTCACACTTCGGGCCGTAGCATCCGCGTTTCGGCTGGACGAGCATGAGGACGTTGCCGAACCTCACGCCGGAGATGAGTATCTGTCCGTCGCGGACCATGGATTCGCCCGGAGGCTCCCCCCATACGCGGATGACGTCCTCCCTGACCTTGTCCGAGAGGGTGTCGAACCATCCCCTGTACTCGGCGTTGCTCATATGGTAGAGCACTCCGCCGCACCTCTCGATCTCGGAGGAGTCGGTCCACCTGAAATCGGACATGGCCTTGTGGGAGAGGATGTAGTCCATTATGCCCTTCCCTGTATCGGGGGCGTCGACGGTGTATCCCTCCTCCTTCAACCTCCTCAGGATGTTGGCGAGGCTGTCCATGACGTTCAGGTTGTGGGCCTCCCCGACGTTGGCGTCGGCGTTGGCGCACGGGTAGTTGTTGAGGATGAACGCGACCTTCTTGTCGCGGTTGGGCTTGTTCCTGAGCTCGATCCTCCTGATGACGCGGTCCACCAGGTGGTCAGCCCTCTCGGGGATGAGCGTGCGGTGGGCGTCGGACTCGTTCTCCTGTCTGGCGAAACCGATGAGGATGGGCTCGATGGTACCCTCGAACTCCTGGAAGGTGATCGCGAAGGAGATGTCCCTCTTGAGGCCGGGGGACTCCTCGAAGGTCTTCCTCGACATGGACGAGGGGACCACGGGCTGGAAGACGGGGACGTCGAGGCTGCGCAGGAAATCGGTGTCCTTTCCGTACTCGGAGGGGGTCCCGAACCCGAGCACGGTGCATTTCACCAGTGCGGAAGGGAGGAACTTCCCGTCCTTGAACATGTACTTCCCGACCGTGTCGGCGATGCCGAGCATCCCCTGTTCCTTGTCGGTGTGGCCGTCGCCGTAGACGAGGATGACGTTGTACCCCCTCTTCTCGAAACGTTCGAAGAGTCCGTACTCCACATCGGTGTTGTCGTTGTTCCACTGGGCGCGGGATGCGATGATCCCTATCCACGGGGCATCCTTCACCTTGTAATCCCGGAGGTAATCCTCTATGGAATCGTACCTCTCCCCGCTGGGGTGGATGATGCCGTGCCAAGGCAGAGATATGGGGGCGGGGACCTCGACGTCGCGTCCGAGGAAGGTCCTCATGAGATACAGGAGGCACCCTTTGCAGTTCGCCCTCCCATTCAGTCCCAGGTACTCCTGGCACCTAATGGCGGCCTCCTTCGGGCCGGTGGTGTAGATGTAGTTGATGGCATCATGTCCCATGGAGAGGACGGGGACGCTGTCGGGCAGTCTCTTCACGATCCTCTCGACGGGTTCGAGGAGGTCGGTGCCCATCATGTGCAGGAGGACGACCGCGGATTCCCGCATGTCCTTCTCGATCCTGTCGATGAGGGAGGGGTCTTCGAAGATCATCATGCGGGTGAACGGCACGACCTCGATGTCGAGCTCTTTGGCCGCGTCCCTCAGCGATTTGGCGTAGCTGTCCCACACGAGAGCGGTTATCTTAGGTATTGATTCCATGAGAATTGCCTCAGCGGTCGGTAATCTCCTCGATCCTTGCTTCCGTTTCGATGTACAGTTCTTTCAGTTTATCTTTATAATCGTCGGTGGCGTCCCACAGGCCCCTCTCGATGGCTTCCTGCAAGCGGTTGAGGATGTTCATCATGGCGTAGGGGTTCACGTTCTTCATCCATTCCTGCGTGTCCTTGTCGAAGAGGTACTTGTCCGCGAGCCCCTCGTACATCCAATCCTCTCCGATGCCCGAGGTGGCATCCCACGCCATGGTGAACTCCACCACGTTGGCGAGTTCGGCGGCGCCGCGGTAGCCGTGCTCCTTCAGGCCGTTGATGAACTTGGGGTTGAGCGCCTTGCTGCGCACGGTGAAGCGCAGTTCCTCCTGGGTGGAACGGATCTTGCTCTTCTTGGGGTCGGAATCGTCGCCCATGTAGGTGACGGCGTCCTTCCTCCCGTAGGTCCTGACGAAGGAGTTCATCCCTCCCAGGAACTCGTAGTAGTCGTCGCAGTCCAGGATGTCTATCTCCCTGTCCGCGATGTTCTTCACGGTGACGGCGACCTTGGAGAACCTGCGGCAGAACTCCTCGGTCATCTTGGTCCCGTATTCCCCCTTGGCGTATCCGTTGGAGCACCAGTCGCGGTAGATGTTCGCGAGGTCCTCCACGGTCTCCCACGCGCTGGAGGATATCGCATGGTTCACCCCGGCGCCGTACGCACCGGGCGGTGCGCCGAAGAGTCTGACGGAGTTCCTCCTGCGCGCCTCGTCGGGGGTGAGGCCTGCCGCTATCCCCTCGACTATGTCCTTCCTGAGGTTGGCGGCGATGGCGTTGTCCTCGTCGTCCTCGTCCAGGTCCATGACCATCTTGACTGCGTCGTCGATGAGGTCGATGAGGTTCGGGAAGGTGTCCCTGAACAGTCCGGTGATGTTGACGGTGACGTCCACGCGGGGTCTCCCGAGCTCCTTGACGGGGATGACTTCGAGCCCGAGGACCTGTCCGCCGGTCCTGCTCCAGATGGGTCTGAGGCCCATGAGCCAGAGGATGTATGCGACGTCATCCCCGCCGGTCTTCATGGTGTCGGTGGCCCATATCACGAACCCTATCTCGCGGGGGAATCCGCCGTGCTCGTTGGCGTATTTCTCGATCATCTGGTCGGCCATGCGCTTCCCGATCTCCCACGAGGACTTCGAGGGCACGAGCGAGGGGTCGAGGGAGTACATGTTCCTCCCAGTGGGCAGGATGTCGGCGTTCCCTCTGGTGGGTGCGCCGGAGGGTCCGGGGAGCACGAACTCCCCGTTGATGCCGTCGAAGAGGTGGTCCATCTCGTCGGCCATCCTTTTGATTTTCACGGAAACGCTGTTGCAGGTGTACTCCACGGATTCGCGAAGCTCGTCGGAGACCTTCCCGTAATCTTTCCTTATCTTCTCCACCGAACGTTCCGCGTCGAAACCGTCCTCCCTCATCCACTGGATGAAGGCCATGAGCTCCCTGTCGATGCGGTCGATCTCCTCGGAGTTCAGTTTCCCGTCGGCGGTGGTCCCGGAGACGTCGTCCACCGCGTGCACCATGTCGAATCCCTGGTTGGCGGCGAAGGCGTCCCTGAGGGATCTCACGTCGCCGTTGTCCAGTCTCGTCAGTGAGTACACCATCTCGTCGAAGTGAAGTCTCTCGGGCACCTTCCCGAGGATGTGGAGGTTGGCCCTGATGAGTGCATCCTTCATTTCCTCGATGTACTCGTGCAGTTCCACGATGTAGGGGCCGAACCCTTCCGGCCCGGGGTCGTTCTCGGGGGTTATCCCGAGGTCGTTGAGCATATCGTTCTTCCTGGCGGCCTCGTAGATCTGCCTGGTCATCTCTGCAAGCCTCTCCTCGGATGCGCCGCCCTTGTTCTTCAGGTAGTTCTGTATCTGGACGTTGACCTCGTCTAGTTCGTCATAGGAGTCCGCTCTCGCCATCGAGGGCGTCATGTGGCCGATGACCACGCTCTCGATGCGCCTCTTGGTCTGCATGGCCTCGCCGGGGTCGTCGATGATGTAGGGGTAGAGGTTCGGGATCCCGTCGAGCACGACGCAGGGCTCGCACTTCCTGGACATACCGACGTTCTTACCGGGCAGCCACTCGATGGTCCCGTGTGTCCCGGTGTGGATGATCATGTCCGCCTTGAACACATCCCTGAGCCATCTGTAGAAGCCGAGGTACTGGTGCTGGGGGAACAGGAGGGGGTCGTGGATGTTCTGCGCGAACTTCTCCGCCCTCCCGCGAAGGGGCTGGTAACCGACGTAGATGTTCCCTTTGACCAATCCCGGGATGACCATATCGTCGCCGTCGGTGCACAGTGTGCCAGGAGGTTCTCCCCAGTCCTTTATCTTCATCTCCTGGTTCCATTCCGGGATGGATTCGAAGTGTCCGACGTAGTCCTTCTTGGACATCATGTCGGCGGCGTGCTCCCTCATGTATTCCGCGGGGAGGTTGTCGAGGTCGTTGGTGACGTTGTCGAGGATCTCCTTCACCAGTGCCTCGCCGTTCTCGGGCACGTTGGTGACGGTGTAGCCTTCGTCCCTGAACCTCTTCAGCTCGTTGGCGATGGTCTCCATGGTGTCGAGTCCCGCCGCGCCTCCGATGTTCCCGGAGTTGGCCACGGACTGCCACATGAGAATGGCCACCTTCCTGTCCTTCTTGGGGGTGGACCTGAGCTTTCCCCATCCGTAGGCCACGCGGCAGAGGTGCTCGATCCTGTCGGGGATGGGTAAGGACCTCCTGTTGCCCTTGGTGCGGGGGCGGTACGCGATGGGGACGGTGATGATGTCGCCATTCAGTTCAGGGTACGTGACATTGGCCTCCATGTCGTTCTTCGAGAGGCCGATCCTGTCGTCCTCGAAATCGTGGTAGTCGCCGGCGACGGTGAGGCCGAAGACGATGGGGACGTTCAGGCAGTCGCGGAAGTAGTTGGTCTCCTCCACTCCGGTGAAGCTGTAGGTGGATGAACGCGAGAAGGACACGAGGGACACTGCGACATCGATTATCGGTACGCCCTCAGGACGGAAGTATTGGTCGAGGATCCTCTTCAGCCCCTCGTACCCGTCGTCGCTGAAGTTGGAGAAGAACACGGGGATGGTGCTCATCCCGTGGGCTTCCAAAGCACGGATGACTGCGGCCACGTGGTCGGTGTCCTTGTAGACGTCTATGTATCCCGGTATCACGACCCCCGCACGCACCCTCCTCTGCGGGAGGGTCTTCATGTACTCCTCGACGGTGATGTCGTCGGGGAAATCGGGGTGGAAGATGCCGTGCTCCCTCCTCGGGACGGGCGCAGGGGGGAGGGTGTCGGTGAGCTTCAGCATGTGGGCGGCGTACCATAACGTGGAGATGTCGTTCTCTGTTCCCTTGGCGTCGGAGTAGCTGAAGAGGGTCTTGAAGTCCTCGTTGCTCCCCTTGTAGAGGTCCTTGACGAGTGACATCACCTCTGGTGTCCCGGCGTGGATGTAGACGAGTGCGGAGGATTTCCTCAGGGTGTCGATGTACTTGTCGAACTTCAGGAAGCGGTACGGGTCCCCCATGATGCGGACATATACGAAATTCGCATCCGCGGTCTTGCGGACCAGGTTACCGTACAGGAGGACGTCGTCGTTGACGTCCTCGCAGTTGACGCCGAAGACATCTACATCAATCCCTATGCGTTTGCTCAGTTCGGCGCCTGCCTTCTCCAACAACTGAGCATCCACATGCCTTATCGAAACATAGACTACTTTCATCCCGACCGCCCCGATGTCTATCGGATAATACATCCAAATGTAATACGACTAATAATTGTTGTCGTGGGGGTCTGAGAAATAATGGTCTGAAAACACATTTATCGCGCGGTTCGATGGCGTACCGATAAGATGATCGCCAAGGTCGCGGACAGCATCGCAATGGTCACGGTAGAGGACCCCACCGACGAGCCCTTCGAGGGAAGATACCCCATCCCGGAGGGTGTGACGTACAACTCCTATGTCATCAGGGATGAGAAGACCGCCGTGCTCGACACGATGGATGCGAAGGTCACCGACCTGTGGAAGGAGGAGCTCCTCGAGGTCCTCGGAGACACCACTCCAGACTATCTCGTGGTGCACCACATGGAGCCCGACCACGCCGCGAACATCATCACGTTCCTGGAGATGTTCCCGTCCGCGAGGATCGTCACCTCCGCCAAGGCGCAGAAGATGATGGACCAGTTCTTCAACCGCGACATGTCGTCCCATTGCGACATCGTTTCCGAGGGTTCCGTACTGGAATTGGGGAAGCACAGCCTCAGGTTCATCGAAGCCCCCTTCGTGCATTGGCCCGAGGTCCTCATGTCCTACGAGCAGTCCGAGGGGATCCTGTTCTCGGCGGACGGGTTCGGGCGCTTCGGTCCGGCCAGCCGCGAGTTCGATTGGGTGGAAGGAGCCAGAAGGTATTATTTCAACATCGTGGGGAAGTTCGGGGCGAACGTCCAGAAGGTACTCAAGAAGGTCGCGGACCTCGATATCAGGAAGATTTGCCCCCTGCACGGGCCCGTTCTCGATTCGGATTTGGGGAAGTACGTCGCACTCTACGACACCTGGAGTTCCTACCGTCCGGAGGAGGATGGTATCGCAGTCGTCCATGCGGGATTCTACGGGAACACCGCCCGTGCCGCGGAATTCGCCGCGGAATGTCTCAGGGAATCTGGGAAAAAGGTCGATGTTGTGGACCTCGTCCATCAAGATGTTTCTTATGCCGTCGAGGCCGCATACCGTTATTCCGAGATGATTGTCGCTGCCACCACCTATGAGGGCGGGCTCAATCCCGCCATGGAGATGTTCCTCAGGGAGTTGTCTGCGAAGAAATTCCAGTCCAGGAAGGTCGGGGTCATCGAGAACGGTTCGTTCGGTCCCACTGCGGGGAAGTACATGCTCGCGATTCTGGGGGAGATGTCCGTGGAGATCGTCGGCGAGAAGGTGACTATCCTCTCCTCCATGAGCGAGGAAAACAAAGCCGAAATAAGGAATCTCTGCGGAATGTTCTGAGTTCCGTTTCACGAAACTCTTCGTTAGTCACTCAGTAGATCTTTGTAGATCACCCTACAAGTAATCCTACAAGTTACCCCACAAGTAAAAATGTAAAATAGTTATTGCTGGCTATTTTATAATTGAAAGGAATTATTATTTTTGTGTCTTTAACAATTAGCGAAATTCCTAAATTTGTTTTTTCCAAAAAAATCGCATCAGCGGATGAAGCAATTAGGGCCATAATTAACGAACTAAAGGGCCGTACCTGCGGTGACATTAGGCCTATTTTGAGAAAGACCGCACGCATTAGTTCAATTCATTCAACGATAGCTATCGAGGGTAATTCCCTCGGCCCTCTGAAAGTAAAAGACGTAATCAATGGTAAACCGATAGATGGGCCGTTCGATGAGATAACAGAGGCAAAGAATGCAATCGAAGCATATCGTCTGATTGATAAAACGGACATAATGTCCGTTGATTGTTTTCTTAAGATTGAGTCCATCATGATGTGGGGTCTTGTGGAAGAAAACGGTTTCAGAGACGGAAAAGTGGTCATCGCCGAGGGTGAGAAGATAATCTACGAACCTCCGGAAGCGGGCGAGGTCGCATCGATGATCGAAAAGATGTTCGAATGGTGTTCCTCATCCGGATATCCGTTGCACATCACATCTGCCGTGATGCACTACTACATCGAGGCAATCCATCCTTTCCGTGACGGAAACGGCAGGATGGGGCGTTTTTGGCATAGTGCGATGTTGCGTAAAGAGAGCAAACTGTTCAGATTGCTGTCGATAGAGAACGCCATACGTAACCGTCAGCAGGATTATTATCAGGTCCTCGAACGCTGTCAGACGGTCTCCGATTGCACGGAATTCATTGAATTCATGCTGGATATCGTATTGTCCTCTCTGAGGACACTGACACACATCATGGAACCGAAGATGGCCGCAATCCTCATGGCGATAGGCAGCAAGACGATGTCTTCATCCGAGATTATGTCTCAATTAGGTCTCAGGGACAGGGGACATTTCCAGAAGGAGTATCTGCGTCCCGCTTTGGATTACGGGTTCATCGAGATGACCGATCCGGAAAGTCCCCGCAGCCCTACGCAGAAGTACAGAAGAATCATCCTGTGAGGGCGACAGAGTCCCCCACGAATCAACGATGTTAGAAGTTAGTGGGCCCGGCCAGATTTGAACTGGCGACCTTCACAATGTCAATGTGACGTCATAACCCCTAGACCACGGGCCCAACGATTCTCTCGTATCTGGTTGCTATAAATATAGTTTTGGGCAACGCCGGAAATCTGGGAACTCCTTTATAGGAGGGATTCGCTGGTATCGGCGATGATAACGCTGGGTATCGAAGGGACCGCCCACACCATGGGTGTGGGGATCGTGGATTCCGAGAAAGGTGTCCTGGCGAACGTCATCGACATGTACCGTCCTCCCCAGGGAGGTCTCCACCCCCGCGAGGCCGCCAACCATCACGCCGATGCGGTGGCCCCCGCCATCGAGAAGGCCCTTTCCGAAGCGGGTATTTCCGTGAAGGAGGTGGATCATGTAGCATTCTCCATGGGTCCCGGACTCGGCCCCTGTCTTCGTGTCGCAGGTACATCCGCACGTGCTCTGGCTTATTCCCTCGGCGTACCTATCACGGGAGTCAACCACTGTATCGCCCACATCGAGATCGGGAACCTCCTGACGGGGTGCGACGACCCCGCATTGCTCTATGCATCGGGGGGCAACACGCAGGTCATCGCGTATGCGGACCAGCGTTACCGCATCTTCGGGGAGACCGAGGATGTCGGCATAGGGAACATGCTCGACAAGCTCGGGCGCGAATTGGGACTGGGGTATTATGCGGGCCCGAAGATCGAGGAACTCGCCCGTTCCGGCGACGTCCTCCTCGACATCCCGTACTCCGTGAAGGGCATGGACGTCTCCTTTTCGGGGATACTCACCGCCGCCGTCGCCCACAGGAAGAAGGGCAGGCGTCTGGAGGACATCTGTTTCTCCGTACAGGAGACCGCCTTCGCCATGCTCACCGAGGTCACCGAGAGGGCCATGGCCCACATCGGGAAGGACCAGGTGCTCCTGGGAGGAGGGGTGGCGCAGAACGGACGCCTCCGCGAGATGGTGGACGAGATGGCCCGCGAGAGAGGAGCCAGGATGTTCGTTCCCGACCGCCAGTTCTGCCGGGACAACGGCGCGATGATCGCTTGGCTCGGGTCGCTGATGTACCGTTCCGGAGTGCGTATGGAGATAAGCGACACCGAGGTCAGGCAGAGGTTCAGGACCGACGAGGTGCCGGTCACCTGGCGCAGCTGAATCAGTTCTTTTTTTGCGAACCGACTATCTCGTCGACCTTCTTGAGGAAGTCGTCGCGGCGCTCGCGGGGTATGGAACCTCCAGCGGCGATCTTGTGTCCTCCGCCGTTTCCTCCGACGGATTCGCAGGCCTGCTTCATCGCGACGGCCATGTCGACGCCCTTGTCGAGAAGAGGGAACGTGGCCCTCGAGGAGAGCATCGCCGTCGGTTCGGCACCGTTGTATCCTATCGTGGGTTTGGAGGGGTCGCCGATGTAACTCATCACCGCGCCGCAGATGATCCCGGTGGATCCGGAGAGGGTGCTGTCGAACCATTGGATGTTCTCCATCTGGGTGAGGTTCTCCTCCGCGTTCCTGATGCCGGCGAGGATGTTCTTGCGGGCTTCGGCATCTATCTCCGCGCCCATCTTCAGGCATTCGGGGTCGCCCATGCCCGCGGCGATGCCGATGGAGGGCATGTCGTTGCGTCCGCAGGCATCGAGGATGCCGGCGAGGACGCGGGCATCCGTATTCCTGGTGGGGAGCATGTAACGGGTGACCACGCACTCCTCGAGCTTGTCCCTGGAGACGCCCTGCTTGATCAGGCGGGCGGCGATTATCGACGAGAGCTTCTGACGCTCCTCGTCGGTGAGGGAATCGTATGTGGAGCTGATCTTGAGGTCCAGTTCCTCGAGGAGGCCCATGACCCCGTCGGGGTTCCCTGTGATCCCGCAGATGTAGGGGTCGGTGCAGTTGAAGAGCTCGGTGGAGAGGTCCCCGTAGGGTATGAAGGAGCCGGGGACATCCTGTACGAGCCCCCTTTTCTTCGCGCCCTCGAACACGAATTCGTTCAGTCCGAGCATTCCCTTGAGGTGCTGCCTGTCCCCGATCATTCCCGCGAATGCGATGGGTGCCAGATCCCAGTTCCTCTCGTCGAATGTAATGGCGAAGAGGAAGGACATGGTCGCTCCGCATCCGGAGGTCATGCCGTCGATGCCGTAGAGGTGGGGGTTGGCGTAGACCGCTTTCCTGGTCTCGGTGACGCCGAGGGTGTGGTGGTCGAGGATGACCGCCTCGCCCCTGAGGGCGTCGATCTGGTCGACGTAGGAAGCACCGAGGTCGGTGATTATGATGCAGTCCTCGTTGTCCTGGCGGATGGTATCCATCTGAGGGGGGTCGAGGACGGGGAAGATGGTGGTCCTGAATCCGATCCCCGCTCTCGCAAGTGTCTTGCAGATGATCGCCGCGGAGGATATGCCATCGGCATCGTAGTGGGAATAGACATGGACAAAGGGTTGGCCGCGGATTTTCTCCGCGGCCACAGAAAGTGTGGTAAGAAGTTTGGAAGGAAGGCCTGAGCCGTCCATCTCACTCACTTAAGCATCAGTTCAGCGTTGGCGAGAGAGTACTTCCAGGTCGCGGGCAGGACGCCGTTGCGCTTGTAGTAGCGCTCGAGCCTGCGGATCTTGGCCTCAATCAGGGCGAGGCCCCTCTTGTTGGCGACGTCGTTGGGGTTGGCCTTGACGTGGACGTTGAGGTTGATGGCGCGGACCATGAGCCTGGAGAGGTCCTCGGGAAGGTCTCCTTTGAAGCCTTTCTCGTCGAGGATCTGGGTGACGGTCTTGCCGGTAGCGAGCTTGACGTTGGGAACGGCGTACTGGTCCCTGAGGATCATTCCGATCATGGCGCCGGAGATACCCTCCTTAGCGAGCTCCTCGATCTTGGACTCAATCTCGGTGGCAGAGAGAGGTACCCAAGACGGGTTCTCGGTAACCATGGGGCGCTCGGAAGAGGCCTTTCCCTTTCTTCTAGTGTGCATTTTTGCCATATTGATCTCCTTGAAATCTATAGGCGGCGAGGCTTAGGTGTCCATCTGCTTACCTTATATAAAGATGCGTGCGATAGAGGAGCAAAATGAGCAGTATCCTGTACCGTTACGGCCGCAACTTCTACATCAACCTGACCAACAGGTGCCCTTGTAACTGTACGTTCTGCTACCGTTTCATCCACGATTCCATCGGGGATTCGGATTCCCTTTGGCTTAAGGAGGAGCCCACCGCCGACGAGGTCATGGCCGCCATCGCGGAAGCGGGCGTCACGGCATCCGACAGCGTCGTCTTCTGCGGTTTCGGCGAGCCCACCGAGAGGATGGATGTGCTCGTAGAGGTGGCCCGCAGGGTGAGGTCCGAGGTGGGTTCCAAACTGAGGCTGGACACCAACGGTCTCGGGAACCTCGTTAACGGGAGGGACATCCTGCCCGAGCTGGCGGAGGTCCTCGACGCGATCTCCATCAGCCTCAACGCCTCGGATGCGGAGGAATACGGAAGGGTCACCCGCTGCAGGTTCGACCCCGAAACGGCTTACGCCGGACTGCTTGATTTCATAAAACGCTCGAAGGAGCTCATCGGCGACGTGACCGTGTCGGTCGTCGGCGGTTCGATATCGGAAGAAAGCGAGGAAAGGTGCAGGGCCATCGCCGATCAGATGCAGGTCCGCTTCCGTGTGAGGTAACCCATCTCGATGAGGGCTGATTCCGCCCAGGGGACGACGTCCTCGTATTCCTCGCGTGAGAACGCGAGCTCCTCCGGGATTTCCCTGAAGAACCTCACCTCCATCTCGCAAGGTCTTTTCTCCCCGGTATCCACGATGCCCGCGCAGACCCTGCAGTAGCCGAGGTCGCGGACGGCCGCGATCCTCATCTTGTATCCGGATTCCTCCAGGAACTCCCTGACGGCCGCATCTTCCCGGTCCTCTCCCTCGCGGACATGCCCTCCGGGCATCTCCCATCCCTTCCTCTTAGGGTTGTAGACCATGAGGAAACCCTCATCGGAGAAACCCACGGTGTAGATGGTATCATCGGTATCCTGGCTCATCTCCTCACCACTATCATCTGATGGGAGTCCTCGAAGGGTTCGAGACTCCTGGAATCGAGGATCTTCAGACCCCTCTCCCTGAGTCTCTCCTCCGCCTTCTTGAAAACGACTTTCGGGGATTCGGCGACGTCCTCCGAACGAGCCTTCACGGCGACCATCCCGTATTCCGCGCCGAAGGCATCCATGTTATCCGCGAGGATGTCCGCCTGCCCCTTCTGCGCCACGTCCTCGTAGACGATGTCGGCGTGCTCGAGGGCGAAACGGTAGTCGGTGGGTTTGGTGGCGTCGGCGAGGAGGGGCATCATGTTGGTCCTCGGGCCGCAGTTGTTCACCAGTTCCCTGAACATGCGGGGCGCGAACTCTATGCAGTAGACCATCCCGTCGGTGACGATGTCGGAGACGTGGGACGGAGTCGTACCGCTCGAGGCCCCGAGGTACAGCACCCTGCTGTCGGAACGGATGGGCACCTCGCGTCCCCCGTTGGCGAGGTATGCGGCGAGCTTGCTGCGTGCGGGGTTCCATTCCCTGTACTCCGTTCCCTTGGATTCCACGAGCCTCTCGCCGTAGATGCGGGTTCCGGGTACGCGGGATGCGGTGTACAGGCGTCTCATCTCGGTGAAGACGCCGTCCACTCCTTCGAGGGGCTGCATGCTGCCCTTATGGGCATGCGGTTATGAATATGCGCGCCCAAGTTTTATTACCGCGAACCGATGCAAGTGCATGGAAGACCTCCTGAAGACCCTCGCCGATATCGCGGATGCCGTGACCTCCGCCGTCAGGCTCATCCCCACCCTCGAGGAGAGGGGGAAGGATATCGAGATGGGTGCCGACGGGACGCCCACCTCGGAGATCGACAAGGTAGCCGAGAACACCGTTCTGGATTTCATTGTGCGCAACGGGGTGCCCCTGAACGTCCTCTCCGAGGAGATCGGGTTTGTGGATTACGGGTTTGACGAGGTCCTCGTCCTCGACCCCATAGACGGTTCCAGCAACGCCGCCGCAGGGGTGCCCGTCTTCACCATATCGATGGGTGTCGGCAAGGATACCCTGTCGGGGATACACACCGCGTACCTGCGCAACATAACCACCGGGGAGTCCGTGTGGGCGCAGAAGGGGAAGGGAGCCTTCAAGGACGGCAGGAGGCTGCACGTCAGGAAGCCCGACATGGACCGCCTGTTCATGATGATCTACCTCGGATCCGCTTCGACCCAGCGTGCGTTCAACCTCGCCCACAGGGTCAAATCCTGCCGCGAGTACGGCTGTGCCAGCATCGAGATGTCGCTGGTGGCTGAAGGTCAGGCGGACGGCTACTTCTACGAGCCGCAGCACTCCAAGCGCGGGATACGCGTGATCGATATCGCCGCATCCTACCTCATACTCCTGGAGGCCGGGGGGATGATTACCGACCTCGACGGGAAACCCTTCGACATGAGGCTCGACCTCTCTGAACGCTCCGCATTCATCGCTGCGTCGTGCCCCGAGGTCCTCGCCTACATCCTCGGCCCCTCGGTCGAGCCCGGGAAGTCCCCGGTCTACGCCCTCACCCTCAACCCCAACTCCCCCGGCGTGGAGGAGCTCGCCCGCCGCGTGGTCAAGGCCATGGAGGGGGAGACGCTCCTGTTCGACACCTCCGCCGCCTCCGTTCTGGGGGAGGAGGGGAAGCCCCTCTCCGAGATATCCCCTGACATCGTCATCACCATCGGCGGCGACGGTACCATCCTCAGGGCCGCCCGCTCCTGCGACGCCGCCATCGTCGGCATCAACAACGGCGGTGTGGGTTTCCTCGCCGATATCCCCACCGACCGCATCGAGGAGGACCTCGCGCGCATCCGCAAGGGGGATTACACCATCACCGAGAGGTTCAAGCTCGACACCTATCTCAACGGGAAGAGGCTCGAGCCTGCGGTCAACGAGACCGTCATCCATTCCGATTCCGTCGCGAAGATCCGTTCCTTCCGCGTCAAGGTCGACGGGCACATCGCCACCGAGGTGAGGGCTGACGGCCTCATCATCTCCACCCCCGTGGGTTCCACGAGCTACGCGATGTCCCTCGGCGCCCCGATGCTCGACCCTTCCGTGGATTCCCTCGTCATCGTCCCGATCGCCGCATACAAGTTCGCATCCAGGCCGTTCATCGTCCCCGCGGACTCCCGCGTCTCGGTGGAGATCATGACCGACAGGGGCTGCATAGTCGTGGTGGACGGGCAGTCTGAGCACCCGGCCCCCGGCGGTTCCCTCATCGAATGCGTCAAATCCGCCTCGAAGTTCAGGTACATCGACCTCGGCAAGGACTTCTACTCCCGCGTCCGCGAGAAACTGGTGAACAACATATGAGTGGCGTCTGGGCGGTCTGCGTTGATTTCATAGACGCCCTGAACGAGGCGGCACGCTCGACGTATCCCGACGAGTTCATCTGCCTGCACCGCGCCCACAACGGCATCATCGACGAGTTCGTGATGCTCCCCGGGTCGGTGTTCGGGGAGACCCACAGCTTCATCAACTACTGGATGGACCCCATCGATTACGAGCGTACCGGGAGCGCGCACTCCCATCCGGGCTATTCGGCGGAGGCGTCGGAGGACGACCTCCAGGTGTTCCGCAGCACGGGAGGGGTACATTTCATAACCTGCCTCCCCTACGACCGCACCAGCTGGAGGGTGTACAACTCCGCGGGCGAGAGGATAAGCCTGGACCTCGTCTACGAGGACGGCACCAAGGTGGAGCCAGAGGAGTGATTCAGAGGCAGGCGCGGACGATTTCCTGCGCCAGTTCGCCCATGGTGACGAGGTACGTCTGGTCGGTGGATTCCGCGGTGATGACCAATTCTCCCTCGGCGTAGACGATGGCGAACTGACCGTGCTTCATGAGGACCTTCCAGGCGCCGCCGTCGGAGACGAGCTCCTTGATGTCGTAGCGCGAGGTGACCTTCTTCAGCTGTTCGTCGAAACGGCGGAGGTTGCCGGTGAACGGGATGCGGATCTCCTTCGAGATGTAGTTGGGGAGGTCCTCGAGCAGGTTGCGGAGGGAGCGTTTCCCGGAGAGCTCGGCGATGATGGCCGAGGCGTAGACCGCATCGGGGCAGAAGCTCATCTCGGGGAAGACGAACTTGCCGCCGTCGAGCGCGACGAAATCCGCGTCTTTCTCCTTGGCAATCTCGAGGATGTCGTCCACGCCCGTGCCCCTGTAGATCTCGTGGTCCGTGGAATGGGCGTCGGGGCGAAGGTGGAGACCGTTCTCGAAGGCGTTCTCCACGATGGCGGAGGAGTTGAAGGGGACTACAGCGCAGCGGGGCTCGATGTACATGAGCATGAGCGCGAGGAGCCTCTCGGGAGGGATGGTCTTGCCGTTCTCGTCCATGACGGCGAGGGCGGTGCCGTCCCCGTTGTACGCGATGCCGATACTTCCGGTGGATGCGTCGACGAAGTTGGAGAGGTAGAGGAGCTCGGATTTGTTCAGCCCGGGGTTCCTGGGCTTGCGCCTTCTGTAATCTGAATCGAGGGAGGAAACGTCGCCGCCCATACCGGAGAGGGCGTGGGGGGCGATGTCGGCGGTGCATCCGCAGCCGCAGTCCATGATGATGTATCCCGAGATCTTCATCCCGGATTTGGTGATGTACTCCTCGTAGGCCTTGTCGGAATTGGCGATCTCCGTGAATCCCCCGACCCCGTCCCATTCCGGGAGGTCCTCCTTGGGGACCTTGGTCTCTAGGACGCGTTCGTCCACAGAGTTGAACACGGTCCCGTCGGGACGGTAGAACGTGAGGCAGGTCATGCTCGAGATGTCGGGGCTGCCCACGGTGATGATGACCTTGCACCTGTTCCTGAGGGTGAGGCAGGCAGCGACGGTGGGGCAGATCCCCACGGAGACGACGTCCGCGCCGGCAGCGTTGAGCCCGGCGACGAGGGCGTAGAAGATGGGTGTGGTGGCCGGGTCCGAGTCCATGGCGACGCCTACCTGCTTGTAGATGTTGCCTATGCGGAGACCGGTCTCGAGGGCATCCTCGGGGGTCATGCGGATGTTGTTGCTGGAGACGACCCTAGGGACGTTCACCTCTTCCATGGACCGCTGATTGGCCTATTCGGATAATTATTCTTCGGGGTTCGGAAGGGCCAGTTGGATGGGTTTGTACTGGCTGTAGGGGGATGATACATCCCACTCCCCCTTCGGGAAAATATCCCGGAAAAAACGGCCAGATGTTGGTTTTTTTTGGACAATTTATAAATACTGATGTTTGAGATAATTGACTGGCTTGAAAAAGCCAATGGGGCACTCAAATGTCAATGGAAGTTATTACTATCGCAAGAGCTCAGCAGATCGCCAAGAACCAGGGTATCGTCCCCGGCAGGGTCAAGGGCACCGAGGGTGTTCAGTTCACCAAGGGAAACAACCCCCGCATCGAGCCCATCTCCTGGGAGGAGTTCATCGCCGCCCTCGAGAAGAGGAACCTCGCCATCTTCGCCACCGGTTCGTGGATGAAGATCATGAACAAGCCTTCCGAGTGAGTTCATCACAATCCTTCGGGGCGGGTCCTCCCGCCCCGTTTTTTTTTTCGAACCCGCGTCCGGCAGACGGGACGATATAACGATTATTCGTCGATGGGGTAACAAACTCGGCGGAAGCGGGGCAATTATCTGTAAAAAGTGCCGAACGCGGGCCCAAACATTCGCGTTTTTATAATAGGAAACTATTGGTGGGTTTAAGCAGGAGTAGTCAAGCCTGGCCAACGACGCTAGATTCAGGGTCTAGTCCCTAGCGGTCCATGGGTCCAAATCCCACCTCCTGCACCACTTCTCATCCTTCTTCGCTGCCCTCGGGCACGAGATACATTTATCGTTCCGTGTCCATGGCCGTTCATGGTTCAGACATCCCTCTACGACGACGAGCCCCCGTCCCCGAAGAACGAGGACGTCAGGGGGATGCCGCTCGCGGGACGCATGCGTCCGCTCAGTCTCGACGATTTCGCTGGGCAGGAGCATCTTGTCGGTCCCGGATGCGTCCTCCGCAACATGATCGAGAGGGACACCGTCACATCCATGATCTTCTGGGGGCCTCCGGGCGTGGGGAAGACCACCCTCGCAGGGATCATCGCGGAGAGCACGGATGCAGAGTTCGTCCGCTACAGCGCGGTCACCGGCGGGATAAAGGAGGTCAAGGAGATCATGGCCGCCGCCGAGAACAGGCGCAGCAGGGGGAAGAGGACCGTCCTCTTCGTGGACGAGATCCACCGTTTCAACAAGGCCCAGCAGGACGCCTTCCTCCCATACGTGGAGAAGGGGAGCATCATACTCATCGGCGCGACCACCGAGAACCCCTCGTTCGAGGTGAATTCCGCCCTCCTCTCGAGGTGCAGGGTGTTCGTTCTCAAGCCACTCGGGGAGGAGAGGATCATGGGATTGCTCCGTAAGGCCCTCACCGATCCCCGCGGGTTCCCCGGCCTGAGCGTGGAGGCCGATGATGATGTGCTCAGGGCGATAGCGGTCTACTGCGACGGCGATGCCCGTACCGCATACAACGTGCTCGAGGCCGCGGTCAACGACTGCGCCTCAGAGGACGGGAAGGTGACCCTCTCCGTGAAATCGGTGGCGGACATCGCCGGCCGCAAGAACCTCATGTATGACAGGGACGGCGAGTTCCACTACGACCTCATCTCCGCCCTGCACAAATCTATGAGGAACAGCGACCCCGACGCTGCCGTCTACTGGTTGGCGCGCATGCTCGCCGGAGGGGAGGACCCGCTGTACATCGCGAGGAGGCTCATCGAGTTCGCCGGAGATGATGTGGGGATGGCGGACCCGCAGGCGCAGATGATGGCCGTCTCGTGTTTCGAGGCCTGTCATTACATGGGCATGCCCGACTGCCGTTTCGCCCTTGCGGAGACCGTGATTTATCTCAGTCTGGCACCCCGTTCCAATTCCGTTGCGGTCGCCATCGATTCGGCCCTCAAGGACGCCTCCGAGATGCTCGCCGAACAGGTCCCTCTCCATCTCAGGAATGCCCCCACGAAGATGATGAAGGACCTCGGTTACGCCAAGGACTACCAGTATGCCGAGGATGCGGACGAGAAGGTCACGAAGATGCAGTGCCTCCCCGACTCCTTGAAGGACAAGCGTTATTTCGAGCCCGGGAGCCTCGGTTCGGAGCAATACTACAGGAAACGTCTCGATGCCATCCGCGACTGGAAGGCCGGAAGGCGTTCCGAACCCCCGTTCTGATCATTTGAGAAGGGTGATGGCGAGTCCGAGGGCCACGACCGCGATCAGGATCACCGCGACGGCCGCCCACTTCCTGTCCCCTGCCTTCAGGAGGCATGCGAGGGAAGTCAGTATCCCCGCGAGAGGGGTGAATACGAGGACGACCGCGCCGGCGAGTAGCACGTCCTCCCCGTAATCGGTACCGGACAGTAAAAGGCCCAGAGCCAGTATGGCGATCCCGATGATCGTCCCGGTCTGGATTACCCTCACTGTGGATGCGTTGAGGTCCCAGTTCACAGGTATCCCCCCGCTTTGAGGATCATGGTGAAACAGACGAAGAAGAACACGGCGGAGAGGTACCTCTTGAACGTCGCGGTCTGAACCCTCTCGGCGATCTTCGCACCGGTGAGCGCGCCGACGTACGTTCCTATGGATACGGCGGCAGCTACGTCTAGGAGGACCTGCCCGGCCGCGAGATAGATTACCGCACCGGAGAACGCGGTGATTCCGATCATATAACTGCTGGTGGCGCTGGCGACCTTCACGGGGATGTGCATGTGGATGTTCATCAGGGGGACCTTTACGGACCCACCGCCCACGCCGGTCATGGATGAGATCATCCCCGCGGCTACGCACATGCCGAGGCCGGATCTGACGTTCTGCACCTCGTACCTCTTGGTCCTGTCGCCGTCCGCGGCATCGCGGTATTCGAAGGTCATCATCCCGTCCGGTGCGTCCTCGGGGATCTCGCTCCTCTCGGGGGCGAGGGCCATCTTGACACCGCTGTACAGCATTATGCCGGCAAAGATAAGGAAGAGCGCCCAGTCCGCAAGATAAACCGCGATGGCGGCTCCAACAATCGCACCTATGGATGTCGTTATCTCGAGCATCAGGCCGAGGCGGATGTTCGCGGTGCTCTTCCTCAGTCCCCTGGACGCCGCCCCCGCCGAGGTGGCGACGATGCCAATCAGGCTTGCGGCCGCGGCCTCAGTGGCGCCGAGCCCGAAAAGAATGGTCATCACCGGGATCAGGATGATACCTCCACCCAGTCCGAAAACGGCACCGAACGCACCGGCGAAGATGCCGATCAGTAGCAATGCCATGAGAAGAAGGGGCTCCACGGTTTCTCATATATATTCTATATTAAACAGGTTCGTAACGGTCTGGCGGGGGCATTGTAAAATTTAGTAATATGAATATTATGCTAGTATGCTATGCGTAATACTATTTCTAAAAAAGTTATTAATATGCTGCTAGGGATGGAGGCTGCATGAATTGCAAGGGATTCATGACAGGGGGACTGGCCATCCTCCTAGTCTTTATCATGGTCGTATCGGCTTTCGCGGTGACGGTCACCGACGATTCCGATGCCGCGATTTCGAAAGCCACCAAGGACGCCGCGGACAACGATCTCGAATCGTCATACGATGCGAGCAGTATAATGACCATCGGCGTGGGCACGCTCCGCTGGGTGTCCTACTTCGGCCACTCCTCCGATGTCGTCTGCATCGACGCGGGCGATGCGAACAAAGCCTCCTGGAACGGAAAGGCGTACCGCTCGCTCTTCTCCTTCGACCAGGATGGTCTTGTCTCCCAGATGTCCGGAGCGAACATCAATCCCACGGAGAGCCACATCGCCACCTACGGTATGGCCTGCCACGACCACAACGGCTTCTCCACCGCCAACCTCGAGGCGCTCCAGACCTGGACCTCGAAACCCACCGTCACCATCGTTTCCAAGACCGTCTACGACGGATTCTCCCCCGAACTCCTGTCCGGACTCTCCAACCAGACCGATGTCGTCGTCATCGAGGAGGTCGACACCTTCCTCACCTCCGACGGCAAGCTGTCCGACGGGTTCAACAAGAACCTCTCCATACTCGCCGCGGTCTTCAACGACACCGCCCGCGCCAACACCCTCGCCAACAGCATCACCGCCATCATCGATGACATAAACGGAATGATCTCCGGGAAGACCTGCAAGTTCGAGGACGCCTACGTCGGTTCCGCCTCCAACGCCGGCGCCAAGACCCTCAACTGGTCCGTGGGCAAATACGTCCCCTTCGACCTCGCCGGGGTGAAGAACGGCTACTCCAATGCCGGGACCACCGCCACCGACGCAGGTTCCGAGGCGATGTCCAAGGCCACCCCCTCGGTGCTGTTCCTGGACCTCTCCGGTACCGCGAAGTACTCTGATGCCGCGAGCGAGAGCACCCTCACCTACGCGAGCCTCAACGGCACGCCCATCTACACCCTTCTCCCCTACTTCTGGTTCGGGTTCAACTTCGACAACGCCCTCGCCGATGCGTATATCCTCGTCTACGCATGCTACGACGGGGTGATGGACTTCGACGAGTGCCTCAGCAAGGTGAAGGCCGTCTTCCAGGCGTTCTACCCCGAGATGTCCGACGGGAAGACTGCGCTTGACGGATTCTCCTCCTACTATGCGAAGACCGGCAGCAAGCTCACCCTCGACGGACAGGCGTACAACTACAAGGACTCCAAGTTCACCGCCGTCGACCGCCCCGCCGGCGATGTCGTCATCCCCGATGACGATAAGGGCGACGATGGCAAGGACAACACGGTCCTCTACATCGGTGCGGCCGCCGCCATCATCGCAGTCGCAGCCATCGCCCTGCTGCTGTTCATCAGGAGGAACTGAAACCTTTGGGCAGCGGATCGGGACCGAGCGACGGGGTGAGGGATTACATCCGCTCATCCCGCGGCAGCATCGCAGTGCTTATCATAGCCGCGGTGCTGTTGGTCCTGGTCTTCCTGCTGTCCCTTTACCTCGGCCCCACGAGGGTTTCGCTCTCGAAGATCATCGGGAGCCTTTTCTCGTACGATGACTGGGAAGGGTACGTCATCCACGACATCCGTCTGAAGAGGTCCGTAGCCGCCATACTCGCTGGGTGCGGGCTCGGTGTGGCTGGAGCCGTCATGCAATGCGTGCTCAAGAACCCTCTGGGGTCCCCGTACACCCTCGGTCTCTCCAATGCGGCGGCCTTCGGTGCCGCGCTCGGCATAATGGTCCTCGGCGGGGGCACCGTGCTCGGAGGGGCGGTGGCGAGTTACGGGATAGACAACCCCTACATCATCACGGTTAGCGCGTTCGCCTTCAGCATGCTCGCCACCGGGGCAATCGTCCTGGCGATGAGGAAGTTCGGGGCGAGCCCCGAGACCATGATCCTCGCGGGTATGGCCCTCAGCGCGATATTCGCCGCGGGCATCGCGTTCCTCCAGTACAGGGCCGACGAGATGGCCCTCAGCGCGATAGTCTTCTGGCAGTTCGGAGATCTGGAGAAGATTTCCTGGGGCAACATGCCACTGGTGGCGGTCGCCGTCATCATACCCGTGGTGTACCTGTTCCTCAGGAGATGGGATCTCAATGCGATGGACCACGGCGACGACATCGCCCACAGCCTTGGCGTCAAGGTCGGATTCACCCGCGTCTCCGTCCTCGTGATATCCGCGGTGATGACCTCGGTGGTCGTATCGTTCGTCGGAATCATCGGGTTCATCGGCCTCCTGGCACCTCACGTGGCGAGGAGGCTGGTGGGCGAGGACAAGAACTACCTTATCCCCGCATCCGCTATCATCGGCGCTGCGGTACTGCTCATCGCCATGGTGATCTCTCAGAACGCGTTCTCGTTCGTCATCCCGGTCGGCATAATCACATCGCTCGTCGGCGGACCCATGTTCCTGTGGATCCTGTTCTCCAGGAACGGGGAGCGTCGCCGCACCCTGAAGGGTTTCGTGGAGGCGAGGCAGAAATGACGCTTCTCGAAGTCGAGGACCTCGGTTTCTCCTACGGCGAGAAGGACGTCCTCGACGGCATCTCGTTCTCCGCCGACGAGAACACGATCGTCTCCGTCCTGGGCCCCAACGGCGTCGGCAAGACCACGCTGCTGAAGTGCATCTGCCGCATCAACCGTCCCCAGAGGGGGTCGGTCAGGATCGACGGGGAGGACGTCCTCAGCCTCCAGCCCCGTGATTTCGCCCGCAAGGTCGCATACGTGCCCCAGAGCGCATCGAGGTCCAAGACCACCGTGTTCGACACCGTCCTCATCGGCCGCAAGCCCCACATGGGCTGGTCCATGGGCGAGAGCGACATGGAGGCCGCGTGGGAGGCGATAGAGTCCCTGGGGCTGGAGGACATCGCACTCAAGGACACCGACGAGATCAGCGGCGGCGAGTTCCAGAAGGTGCACATCGCCCGCGCGTTGGTCCAGGATCCGCGCCTGCTCGTCCTCGACGAGCCCTCCAGCAGCCTCGACATCTCCAACCAGCCCCGCATAATGAGGACCATCTCGTCGGCCGTCAGAGAGAGGGGGCTGTGCACGGTCATGACCATGCACGACATCAATCTCGCGTCCCGCTACTCCGACATCCTCGTGTTCGTGAAGGACGGGCGGATCCACTCGTGGGGAGGGCAGGAGGCTATCACCCCCGAGACCATACGCGAGGTCTATGGCATGGACGTGGACGTCATCGAGCACAGGGGGTACCGCATGGTGCTGCCGGGGGAGGATGAGGATGGGTTCTGACGCCGTGCTTACCGAGTGGATGGCGGAGAAATCGCGCCACCCGATGTACAACGAACCCGGCGGAGCCGACATGGACTCCCTGTGGGACAGGAGTGCCGCCATGTACAGTGCCAGGGGGTACGAGGAGATATGCGGGAACATGGTCTCCTACATGCTCGACAGGGGGTATGTATCCCCGGAGAGGTCCATGATCGACATCGGGTGCGGCCCCGGGACGTTCGCGCAGCCACTCTCCCCCCATTGCTCATCGATCCTGTGTACGGACATCTCTCCGTGCATGCTCTCACGTGTGGAGGCCCTGAACCTCCCCAACGTCTCCACCATGCTCTGCGACTGCAGGGACCTCCCCGCGGGGACGGTCCGTGACGTGGCCTTCAGTTCCCTCTGTCCGCCGATGAACGGTCCGGACGGCCTGAGGATCCTGGAGGGATCCGCGAGGGACCTTTGCATCTACGTCTCGTCGTCCAATCCCTGTCCGGGTCTCGAGACCGAGGTCTGGAGGGCGCTCGGCCGCGATTATTCGTATGCCGGGTACGACATCTCATATCCCGCGCGCTACCTCGAATCCCTCGGGGTATCCCCCGATATGAGGTATTTCACGCAGAGGAACGAGTCGGTGGAACCCGCATCCGACGTAGCAGACCGTCTGGTCAGGAAGGTGTCGTCCTACCGTGTCCTGGACGAGGGTGACGTGGATGTCATCCGCGGCGTGGTCAGCGACCGTTCCGAGGACGGGATGGTGTATTCCGACAGGAGATTCACCATGGGGATGCTCGTCTGGTCCCCAGTCGGTTTTATAGGTAAGTTCCGATGGCGGCGCCATGGAGATCCTGCTGATCCGCTACGCCGAGATCGGACTGAAGACGTCCCGTGTGAGGTCGCGTTTCGAGAACCGCATGAAGGACAACCTCATCCAGATGTTCGCGGCGGACGGCGTCGAGGCGCTGGTAGAGAAGGGCGAGGCCCGTTTCTACGTCACCGCCTCGGATCTGGATGCGGCGATCGCCAGCGCGCGCAAGGTATTCGGCGTCGCCTCCATTTCCGTCGCGGAGACCTGCGACCCCGACATGGAGAGCATCTGCGCATGCGCCGCCGAGTACTCCAAGAGCAGGATGGTTAAAGGCAAGAGTTATGCCGTCAAGGCCCGCCGTGCCGGGAACCAGAACTTCACCAGTATGGAGGTCGGCCGTTCGGTCGGGGACGCCATATGGAACGCGAACCTCGACAAGGACCCCAAGGTGGACCTCACCAATCCCGACATCCTGTTCTACGTGGAGGTCCGCCCCAGGCAGGCCTACATCTTCCAGAGCTACATCGAATGCCATGCCGGGCTCCCGCTCGGAACCCAGGGCCGTGTCCTCGCTTATGTGGACGACGACCGCGGGATACTCAGTGCCTGGCTCATGATGAAGAGGGGGTGCAGGGTCTACGTCCGCGGGAGCGCGGACGTCTCTGTTCTGAAGGCTTACGACCCCTTCCTGAAGGTCCTCTCCGAGGGCGACAAGGCATACAAGAACCTCGGGTACGTCCTCGGCCTTTCCGTCGACGACATCCCCGGTTTCGACCAGTCCGCATACGACCTCCCGGTCTTCTTCCCGACCGTGGGCATGACCGACGAGGAGGTCGCGGAGAAGATGGCCGAGATCCGTTCCGAGGCTGGACTCAGCTGAGCTGTCTGTGGGCTTTCCTCATCATCCTCGTTCCCCTCACCGCGAGTCCCACCATCAGCGCCGCGCCGATGTATTCGCAGACCACCAGCGACCAGTAGATCGCATCGAGGGATACGGTGCACGCCCATACGAGGGCGATGACGATCAGGAAGTTCCTGATGAACGAGCTCATCATCGACTGCTGCGCGCGCCTCATGGACTGCAGCATGGAGGATGCGACGTCGATAGCACCCATGCAGGGTACGATGAGCATGTAGATGCGCATGACGTGGACGAACTCCTCCCTGTACTCCGACATCCCGCTGGAGTAGGTGAAGGGGAGCATCGCCACGTCAGCGAAGACGAACAGCACGGCGGCCAGGGCGGTCATGGACACCAGCGTCCATTTCATCGCCATCCCGAACGCGGATTCCGATTTCGAGGTCAGCCCCATGGCTATGGCGGCTGCGCTGATGGGTACGAGTGCGGAACCGAGGGACATCGAGATGCTCTGGGCGAGGGTGACGAAGTTCCAGGGGATGTTGTAGAACATGGCCGCCTCGGTGCCCCCGCACTCCACCACGAATATCCTCTGGACCATGGACATTATCGAGACGATGAAGATCTCGAACGCGCGGGGTATCCCGACGCCGAGGATGTAAGATATCTCGTCGCGCTTGGGGCGGTATCCTCCGAAGGAGAGGCCTACCACGGTTCTCCCGGCGAAGTACCAATATAATCCGAGGGCGGCACCCGTCCCCATCCCGATGACGGTCGCAATCGCAGCGCCGGTGAGGCCCATGTCCAGTCCGTAGATGAACAGGGGGTCGAGGGCCATGTGGGTCAGGGCGGCGACGATGAGGACGTAGGTGGACCTTTTCGCGGCGCCCTCGCCGCGGAGCATCCCCGCGACGGTCCCGTTCAGGACGACGAGCACGGCGCCGAGGATCATCGGGGTGATGTACTCGTGGCATTCCTCGCGGATGTCGGTGACGCCCATCATGTCGACGATGGGGTCGATAAGGAGCAGGAGGATCACTGTGGTAACAAGAGCCAGCACCACGGAAATCACGATGGTCTGAGAGGCGAGGCTGTCCGCCTTGTCCTTGTCGCCGGTGCCGAGCCTCGTGGCTATGGCGGCGGCCGCACCCACGCCGATGCCGGTGCCGAGACCGGACGCTATCCAGGCCATGGGGGAGATGGACGCCACCGCGGAGGTGCAGGCCGAACCCAGTCCGGAGCACCAGGAAAGGTCCATGAACGTGTTGAGCTGGATTATGAGATAGCTGACGATCAGCGGTCCCGCCATCGATAGGAGGGCCTTGCGGGGGTCCCCGAGCATCGTTTCGAGATCCTTACCGGATGACGACGACAATGTTCCCTCCCCCTCGACTTAATAATAATAAAAAAGGACCGGCACCCGGAGGTGCCGGAAGTTGTTTGGTTACTGCGATCACTTGGACCTGTTGCCGTTGGCGGCAGCGGAGGGCCTGGCCTTCTCGGCTCCGTGTCCCTTCACGTTGAGGCCGCGTCCCTTCTTTCCGGCAGCGGTCTTTCCGCGGTAGACGCGGTTCTTCTGGTTGCCCTGGGCAATCCAGGAGATCTTGGGGTCAGCAAGGATGACGGGGCTTGCGGGGTCGACGAGGATGACCTCGTACCACTCGTTCTGACCGTCTGCTCCGACCCAATAGGAGTTCAGGACCTCGAGGTTCTGGAAGCGCTTCTGGGTCCTCTCCTCGGCCATGCGCTGGAGGCTCTTGCCGACGATCATCTGCTCCTCGGCCTTCCTCTTGGCGCGGCGGCCGGCGTTGATCCTTCTCTTGCGGAAGGAACCGCGGCGGACCTTAGCCCTGACGACGACGTATCCCTGTTTGGCCTTGTAGCCGACGGCGCGGGCGCGGTCGAGCCTGGTGGGGTGCTCGACGCGGAGGAAGTTCTCCTCCTTGCGCCACTGGATGCGGCGTTCGTAGTTCAGCGCTTTGACGTAAGTGTTGTCGGCGTCTGCCCAGGCCTCGGCGATGTACTTGTACATGCTCTTGCCCTGAGGCGCCTTCTTTTCGGTAGATTCATCTGCCATTGTAATCACCTTCGGATTCGCCCTTACGGGTACAGCTCCGTCTGCTACCTATAACGGGTATCAGCGGAGTTGCGATATTCTCCCCCTATAAATAATATGTCGGGGGACCCCCTGTTTTCAGAAGAAGTCGTCCAGGGAGACGTTCTTCGCGGAGGTGTCGGAGGCGCCGGGCTTCTGCTTGCCCTTCTTCTTTCCTTTGGAGGAGTATGCGCCGCCGAAGAGGGTCTGCTGCTGCGATCCCTTGAGCAGGTCGTCCTCGGACCATCCGTAGACCTCGGTCACCCTCGCGGCCATCTGTGCCAGGCGTTTGGCGTAGTAGTACCAGTCGGGGGTGTGTTCGAACTTCGTCCCGCTGATGAACGGCTCCACCACCTGGGGGGCGGTGGACGCGTCGGTGACGATCCACGACACCTTCATGCCGGGGATGAAATCGTATCCCATGGCGATGAGCTTCTTGGCGCACTGCACGTTGGCCATGCGGTCGGGGTTCTCGTAGGCGTCGAGTCCGGCGCAGGAACGGGAGATGACGAGGTCCGCGGGGTCCACCTCGGCGTTGAGCACGCTGCGGATGGTGGTCCTCACGAGGTCCAGGGCACCCTCCTCGTCCTCGTCTAGGATCTTCTCGAAGAGCTCCATGAGGAGGCGGGACTGGAGATCGAAGGAATCCGACCTGCGGATCTCGTACCCCCTCACCAGTAGCTCCTCCTGGGGTTCGGGCCATACGATGCGGCCGACGTACCTCTTCTTCACCCCGTGGGAGAACAGGGGTTCGAGGAGCTTCTCGAACTCCAGGACCTTAGCGCCGCGGGAGAACCTCGCGGCCTGTTCCTTCCCGAACTTCACGGCGCTGTCGATGTCGTGGTACGGGGAGAGGACGAAGACGGAATCGGTGTCGCCGTAGATGACGGGGAACCCGTCGTCCTCCAGCTGGGAGATGATGCCCTTGATGTTGTTGCGGGCGAAGGCGGTGATCGATGCGCCTATGCTCTTGTCGGTGAAACGGTAGAAGGAGGAGGCGAACACGCCGTAGAAGGTGTTCATGACCACCTTCACGGCCGCCTGGAGGCCGTCGTAGTAGGCGTGCTCCTCGGGGGTCTTCGCGGCTTTCATCTTCTTCTTGATATCGTCTCTCTGCTCCATCAGGTTGGTGAGGATGGTGGGGAGGAGCCCCTTCTTCCTCTCGGGGGACATGTACCTCGCCCCGGAGGGCGCCACGATCTCACCGTCGTCGCAGAGTGTGGTGAAGCAGACGTTGTTGGCGATCATCATCGAGGGGTACATGGACTTGAAGTCGAGGACGGCTACCCAATGGTAGAGACCGGGTTTCATCACGTGGACGTAACCCCCCTCGATCTGGTCGTCGCGCGCTCCCCTCCTCCCATTCATGGGGACGGCCGCGCCGCTGCGGTCGGCGGCCCTGATGAGCAGGGAATCCGCCAGCGTGGAGGTGCCGGACACGAGGACGTCCTCGGTCGGGAGCTTCGATACGGCCGCCAGGTCGAGGCCCTTGCGGACGGTGCCGATGGACAGCAGGATCCTAAGAGCCAGACTGGCGTCCTGAGTACAATATTTGAGGACCTTGTCGCGGTCCTCGAGCCACGCCTCGTCGATGTGCCTCGAGTCCACGTCGAGCTTCTGTTCCCCGAGCACGAGGGTGGACACGGCGTTGAGGGTCTCCTGTTTCGGGCGGAGCTCCCTCTTGGCGGCCCACCACGCGTCGGTGATGAGCCTGCCCTTGATTCTCCAGAAACGTTCGGAGAACAGCTTCGGTTCCCCTCCGTCGCGTCCCCACGACATGGCGCCCTTGACCCTGAGGAACTCGGCCCTCTCGCGGATCTTGCGGATGTCGTAGTTGTCGATGTTGTATCCCGTGATGACGTCTGGGTCCTCTTCGCGGATGACCTCGGCGAAACGGGTGAGGATGTTGGCCTCCTCCCCCCAGATGGGGGTCTGTTCGGTGATGACTCCCGCTTCCTCGGTGACCGTGCAGATGCAGTAGATGTGCTGGTCCTCTATGCTGTTCTCGATGTCGAACGAGAGGTATTTCAGACCGGGGTCGAAGGGCTCGATGTTCTCGAAGGACTCCATCCTCACGGTGAGGGCGGTACGGTAGCCCATGTCCTCCTCCTGTCCGGTGACGCGGATGCAGGAACCCATGTCGGTGTCGTAGATGTAGCGGTCGGGGTACTGTATGTCGCCGGCGAGGATCTTGTACCTCTCGCCGTACCTGCGGCGGTAGGTGGACATCTCCCACGGGTTCTTCAGCTCCACCTTGATGGTGTCGTGGTCGCTGCCGCGGTAGAACAGCGTCCTGTGCTCGACGGAGGTGATATGGCCGTCCTTCGCCAGGAAATCGTCCGTCCCGGGTTTGGGGTCGAGGATGTAGAAGTATGTGCGGAACCCGAAGACGGTGACGACTATGGACTTCCTGTCGCGGGTCTTCCCGAACAGCTCGATGTACGCCTCGTCGTCCTTGGTGGCCCATGAGGCGCTGAGTATCCTGACGTCCCAAGTCCCCATCTGTACCCTCACTTGTTGGCGACGATGCGGATGATGTCCCCCGGCTCGAGGACGTAATCGGCCCCGACGGTGCGGTGGGTGCGGCAGTTGACCGCTCTGATGAACTTGTCACCGAGGTCGGTATGGATGCGGTACGCGAGGTCCTTGGCGGTGCTGCCCCTGGGGACCAGGTGGCAGTCGGGGAGCACGCGGCCGAAGTGGTCGCAGAGCTTGTTCTCGTCCTCGACGGGGTAGACGGGGATGTAGTCGAGGGTCTTGTACACGGCATCCTCGAGGCATTTCTGTATGCCGGTGCCGCCGAACTTCTTCATGTTCGCGGCCATGTAATCCATGGCCTTCTGCTGGGCGGCGTTGAGCTTGCCGGGGTCGTTGAGCGTGAAGTGGTCGTCCCCGGGGACGTAGGCGATGAGTCCCGCCTTCTCCGCCTTGCGGAGGGCGAGCTCGGTCTCGGCCATGGTGGGGACGGCGACCTCACCCTGTTCGGAGAGCTTTTTGAGATTCTCCTCGGAGGCGATGTCGGCCTTGTTCATGGCGATGATCATGGGTTTCGCGATCTTCCTGATCTCGGTCATCAGGGCGAGGAGGGAGTCGTCGTCCCACTGGGTGGGGTCGGCGGGCAGGGGGGCCTTCTCGAGGGCCGCCTTGATCTGTCCCTCGGTGACCTTCAGTCCGGCAAGCCTCTCGGCGAGCACGGTCTCGGGTTTGCTCCCGTTCATGCGGGCCTGCCTGGCGATCTTGCCGAGGCCGTCCTTGACTATCTCGCGCATCCACATGTCGATCTCGCGGCGGAGGAAGACGACGTCCTCGAGGGGGTCGAACTCCCCGGTCTTCCCGGGGATGCCCTCGATGTTAGTCCCTCCGGAGGCATCGACGACGTTGACGAGCGCGTCGGCCTGCCTGAGGTCGTCCAGGAACTTGTTCCCCAATCCTTTTCCCTGCCAAGCGTCGGGCACAAGGCCGGCGACGTCGAGGAGCTCGACGGGAATCATGCGCGTGCCGTCGATGCACAGGGAGTTGTGGGGGTTGCATGTGACACCGAGCTGTTTGCAGGGGCAGGGGAAACGGACGTATCCCACTCCCTTGTTCGGTTCGATGGTGGTGAAGGGATAGTTCGCTATCTCGACAGGGGCCATGGTGGCCGCTCCGAACATCGTCGATTTCCCTACGTTTGGTTTTCCCACGATACCAATCTGCATTCCAATCGATTCGGGGAAGCCCTTCAAGGAATTATAGGTTGGCTCGGAGGGAGCGGAGGCGGAAGACGGCGTCGGCGATTTCGGCTATCTCCACGGGCCTCAGATGCTCGATCCTCTCGTCCCCGTAGGGGATATCCGTACCCTTCGGGATCATCCCCGCGTTCTTCAGCGCGGTGGAGATCTTCTTCCTGCGCTGACTGAAACAGACCTCCACCACCTTGAAGAAGGTGGGCTCGTCCTCGACGGTGAACGGGGCGGGCCGGGGGGTGATGGAAACGAGGCAGGAATCCACCTTCGGTTGGGGCTTGAACGCGGATGCTGGCACGTGCTCGAGGATCTCGCATTCGGCACGGTAGAACAGGTTGACGGTGAGGCGGGAGTAGTCGGGGCTGCCGACGTCCGCGACCATGCGGTCGCCGAACTCCTGCTGCACCATCACGACCCCTTTCTTGAAGGGGTACTCGAGGAGTTTGAAGATGATGGGGGTGGAGACGCTGTACGGGAGGTTGCTCACGAACCTGTCGAACTCCGGGAACGGGACCTTGACGGCATCGCCGCGGATGAGGGTGAGACGGTCCCCGTACTCCCCCTCGATGTAATCGGCGAGGGTCTCGTCGAGCTCGATGCAGGTGAGGGTGCCCTCGGTCTCCAGAAGGCGCTTCGTGAGGACGCCGAGCCCGGGGCCGACCTCGAGGACGCGGTCTCCCTTCTCGATCTCAGCGTACTTTATGTGGCGGTCCGCGACCCTGCCGTCGGTGAGGAAGTTTTGACCGCGGCTCTTGCGGGGCACTATTCCGGTCTCGGCCATCAGACGGCCGGTCTCGCCTTTGCTCATCAGGATCTGCGCGGGGCTTCCCTGGGGACGAACAGGAAGTGCTTGTGGTCGCTGCTGGAGATTTCGTCGATGATGCGCTTGACGATGTAGGACTCGGGCTGCTTGAGGGCGGGGACGCGCTCGGCGAGGTCCTGGAAGGAGGTGAAGAATCCCTTCTTCCTCTCGTCGAGGATGGCGAGCATGGTCTTCTTGCCCAGTCCGGGAAGCTCCTCGAGGGCATGCTTCTTGAGGCTGAGGGCCTCGGACTCGTTGTAGAACCTGAGGTACTTCTGCTCGTTGGCCTTGACGATGGTGGCGATGGCGTACTCGAGTTCGCCCTGCGCGGTGGCGGAGAGCTCCTCGAACTTGATCCTGCGCTTCACGTGGTCGATGACCGTCCTCCTGGAGGTCTCGGCACCGATGTAGATGCGGTCTTCGAATTGGATGACGGCCTTGGGCTTGGCGACGAGCTCGAAAAGCCTGAACTCGGATTCGCCGATGGCGTAGACGATGGGTTCCACCCTCGGGCCCCTCGCTCCGGCGGGGCCGTTCGGCAGATAATCTAGAACGTAAACGTACTCTTCCATGGGGAAAGCCTCCTCAGTAGCTGCTGACTATGTCGAGGACGCTCTGTATCATGTCGCCGTCCAGGGTGATCCTCTCCTTGGAGAAGATGGCGCGGACGTCGTTGGAGTACTTGGGGCGGAGGTCGGCGATCTTGTACGCGATCGCGGGGGTGACGAAGTCGAGCTCCTGGAGCTTCGCGACCATCTCGTCGACCTGTTCCTTGGACAGGGGGCAGACGGCACCGGCGTGGGTCATCGCGCTCTTCTGGGAGGGAAGGAGTTCCCTCTTAGCGTTCTCTGCGGTAAGCAAGTCCCTAACCTCTGCAAGCGATACATACTGCGGTTCTGCCATTATCTGCACCCCTGGTCAATGAATGTTATGGGAAACGGTTTCACTCGACGGCCTTGACAAGGTGCTCGGGGCGGGAGACAACAGTCTTGGGCTTGTTGCCGACCATGACCCTGACCTCGTAGGCGGTTCCCCTGGGGGCGATGACGACGCCGGTCAGTCCCTGGAAGCGGGAGTGAGGCATGCCCTTGTGAATGGAGGGGTCGATCTTGATGTTGACCTTTTCGCCGCTCTCGAAAGTCTGGAAGCCGCGGGTGATGGGGGAGAGTCCCCTGGCCCTGGGTTTCTTCTTGAGAACCTGGCGGGTTTTCGTCCTGAATCCTCTGGATCTCTGCATTGTTATCAGTCCTCGTGATAGTCGATCTCCAAGACGTCCAGCAGGTACACGCGGCACTGGATTCCCAGCCGCTCGGAGAAGTTCGGGGTCGTGCGCCCCTCATCCCCTGAGACGAACTCCTTCACATATGTTCCGGATTGCGTCCTCAGTATGAGGTCGAACGAGTCCTCACCGATGTTCTCCGCCTCTACCTTGTAGATTACGCGGTCCCTCACGAGGTCTGCACGACGGTGCTCCACACGTTCGGGCGTCCGCTGGGCAAGGTGGACGTTCTCGAATGATAAGGCCGCTTCAACCACTCCTTCTTTATTAACCTTCCCTTCCGCTATTACGTGCGCGCGATAGGTCTTATCGGGGTCGGATTCCTTGTATTTCGCCACCGCGGCGCGTGGTACGAAATGGAGTCCGTGGAACTGTGCCAGGATGGATTCGTTTGCCCTCCTTTCCAGTTCGTCGAGGTTGATGTCCCTGACCTTGGGATGGCTGATCTCCATGACGAATGGCCTGCCGGAGCCGAGCATGCGGGCATCGATGTCCTCGCGCCCCATCCCGTGGAAGAATTCGGCGTCCCCGCCGGACATCTCGAGGGCAATGTCCCCGATGACTCCCTGGACCGAGGCCTGGTACATCATGCCGGTGTTGTGGCATCTCCTGCAGCCCTTCCCCCTGCATATGCGGCAGGGCCAGCGGGTCTGCGGGATCTCGCGGCTGAGCTTGTTGTAACGCCCGGCGATGAACACGGGCGCGATGTCGAGGGTGACCTCGGCGAAACGGGTGTCGATGCATGCGACCACCTGGGGTTCCTTGAACTCGACCTTCCTGCATATGCGGGGGAGCGCGACCTTCCCGATCTCGCGGTTAAGCTCGGTCTTGAGGGGTTCCGCGGTCTCTCCCAGGCCGAGTTCGGCGATCATGTCCTTCTCGTTCTTCGCCTGGGTGGGGTCGAGCTTGCATCCGACGAGGAAGTTGTCGAACTCCACCTCCTCTAGCTTCTCGGCGACGGCGTCGGCGAAACGGGGGACCATGTCGAAGATGTCCTCGCATATGGGGCACATCTCGGCGAGCTCGTATTCCCTGCCGGTCTCCTTTAGCCCGGCGCGGAGCATCCTGCCCCTCTCCAGGTCGGTCAGGGCATCGCCGCATTTGGCGAACATGCGTCCGAGGCAGTGGTCGCAGACCCCCCTCTCCGCCACGAGGGCGGCCTTGTCGAGGTTCTGCGACACCCATTCTTCCATGGTCCGGCCTCAGAGGTCGAATCCCATCTCCGCGATGCGGAGGCGGGGGCGCTGCGATTCGAGGTAGTGGTAGACGGTGGAGTGCTCGCTGCCGTGCAGGAGCATCACGCAGGCCTGCTTGGCGATGGGGAGCGAGACGCTGTTCCCGATGAGGGAGACGGTGTTGCCGTAGACGACCATGCTGACGTCCGCGAGGTCCTCAATGAGCTTGCGGGTCTTGCCGTCGCGGCCGATGAGGCGGCCCCTGGCTCTCTGCACCTGGGACTGCCTGTCGCCCACCGCGTCCTTGATGTCGATCATCTCGACGTACATGTCGTCGTCATCGAGGATCTTGATCGCCTTCTCGGGGTTGAACCCCCTTCCGATGGCTTTGATGACGTCCATGATCTTGAGGCACATGAGGGGGTCGGCGGTCTCGGCCTCGTCGTCGTAGGTGACCTCGCCGTCCTTGGTGATGTTGAGCGGTATTCCGGAGCGCTCCTCGAGCATCTTCTTGGACGCTCCTTCCTTTCCAATGAGAACCCCTACCCTGTCCTCGGGTATCCTGACGGATTTCATTCCTCTTCCTCCTCGTCCTCTTCTTCGTCGTATTCGTCTTCTTCCTCGGCGTCCTCATCATCATCCTCTGGTGCGAAGCACTCCTCCTTGATGGTCTCGGGATCGATGATCTCGGCGCCGCGGTTCTTGAAGAACCTGTTGATGTTCCTAATGTCCCTGTCGAGGAGGTCCTTCGCGTTGAAGGAATCCGCGGTCATGGCCTGACCGACGTCGATGATGACGGGTTCGCCCTCCTCCATGAGTATGTTGTATTCGCTGAGGTCGCCGTGCACGAGGTGCGCGTCCCTCCAGCCGTCGATGATGAACGACACCACCTCGTCGTAGGTGTCGGTCGGGTCCTCCAGGATGGTGTCCTTGAGCTGGGGGCAGGGTCCCGTCTCGTCCCCCACGTATTCCATGAGCAGACAGTTCTGGTCCACCGCCACGGGTTCGGGTACGGGGAGCTCGGAGTCGTAGTACCTGTCGAGGTTGCTGAACTCCTTCGATGCCCAGGCGTAGATGAACTTCCAGCGGTTGCCGGTGATCCCCCTGAAGCGGGGGTCACCCTCGATGTACGTCGCCACCCTCTTGAAGGTGGATGTGGAGGTGCGGAAGATCTTCAGGGCGAGCGGGTCGCCGTCCGGGTCGGTGGCGTAGAAGACGTTCCCCTCCTTCCCGGTGGAGACGGGGTAGTGGACGCGGTCGATGAGCCCCTTCTTCATGAACCCGTAGATGGTCATGAGGGTCTTCCTGTCGAAGACCTCGCCCTCGGTCTGCCTCTCGTCGCCCGTCTTGTTGGTCTTCAGGGCGTCGATGCGCTTCTCGACGTAGGCGTACTTTTCCTCGTATGAGGGTGCAGGCAAGTGTCGGCCTCAGTTGAAAATGTCGAGGTTCTTGGGGATCTTGCCCTTGCGGCTGAGGTTGCCGGCTTGGGTGCGGGTGTAGCGGAACCTCACGTCGCACTTGGAGGGCTCGAAGTCCCAGATGCTGACGATGAGGAGGTCCCCCTCGCGGATCCACATGCGTTTCTTGATCTTCCCGGGGATGCGGCCGACGCGGGACTGACCGTCCTCGCACATGACCTTGATCTTGGAAGCCCCGAGGAGCTGGTCTGCGATGCCGAACATCTCGGCCTCTTTGATGTTGGGGAGGCGTATACGGGATACGTCTTCCTCTGTGCTCTCGAACTGTTCGTCTACCATGGTATCTGTCGCGCCATTCCGCTTCATAGTTTATATAGTTGTGCGCGTGCGATATAAAGCGGCCGTACGTCTGGACGTGTAAATTAGACATTTGTCTAATAATTGATGCTCATTATTAGATATTTGTACAGTAGTTTAAAGCTCATAAAAGAATAGTTTATATTATAGATGTATCATTGTGGACAATCAGTCAGGTTCTACAACCTGCAGCTGAGGCATGAATATGGCTATCACCAACAAGTACGTCAAGAGCGTCTACAACGACCTCAAGAAGCGCTACAAGACCCAGCCCGAGTTCCTCGAGGCCGCCGGCGTCGTCCTCGAGACCATCGAGCCCATCGTCGCCGCCAACGAGGAGCTCTACAAGAAGAACGCCATCCTCGAGCGCATCGTCGAGCCCGAGAGGACCATCATGTTCCGTGTCACCTGGATGGACGACAAGGGCAAGGTCCGCGTCAACCGCGGATACCGCGTCCAGTACAACTCCGCCATCGGTCCCTACAAGGGCGGACTCAGGCTCCACCCCTCCGTCAACCTCTCCATCCTCAAGTTCCTCGGATTCGAGCAGGTCTTCAAGAACTCCCTCACCACCCTCCCCATGGGCGGAGGCAAGGGAGGATCCGACTTCGACCCCAAGGGCAAGTCCGACGCGGAGGTCATGCGCTTCTGCCAGTCCTTCATGACCGAGCTCGTTAAGCACGTCGGCCCCGACACCGACGTCCCCGCCGGTGACATCGGAACAGGTGCCAGGGAGATCGGATACATGTACGGACAGTACAAGAGGCTCATGAACGAGCACACCGGTGTCCTCACCGGCAAGAACCTCCTCGTCGGCGGATCCCTCGCCAGGAAGGAGGCCACCGGATACGGACTCTGCTACTGCGTCGACGCCATGCTCAGGGACAACAAGAAGTCCTTCAAGGGCAAGACCGTTGTCGTCTCCGGTTCCGGGAACGTCGCCATCTACGCCACCGAGAAGGCCACCGAGCTCGGAGCCAAGGTCGTCGCCCTGTCCGACTCCAACGGTTACATCTACGACCCCGAGGGAATCGACCTCGACCTCGTTAAGCAGATCAAGGAGCAGGAGCGCGGACGCATCAAGGAGTACGCCGACCGCTGCAAGCACAAGGGAGTCAAGTACCACCCCTCCACCGAGAAGGACTACTCCATCTGGAGCGTCAAGTGCGACATCGCCCTCCCCTGCGCCACCCAGAACGAGATCAAGGCCAGCGACGCCGAGCTCCTCGCCAAGAACGGATGCTTCGCCGTCGGAGAGGGCGCCAACATGCCCTCCGTCCCCGAGGCTATCGAGATCTACCACAACAAGGGTATCCTGTTCATCCCCGGCAAGGCTTCCAACGCCGGTGGTGTGGCAGTCTCCGGTCTGGAGATGTCCCAGAACAGCGAGCGTCTGAGCTGGTCCTTCGAGGAGGTCGACGCCAAGCTGAAGGGCATCATGGAGAACATCTACGCCAACGTGGCCTCCTACGCCAAGAAGTACGACGTCAAGACCCCCGCCGGCAAGTACAACCTCGTCGCCGGCGCCAACATGGCCGGATTCGACAAGGTCGCCCAGGCCATGATCTGGGAAGGCGTCGCCTACTGATCAAACCCTGCCCGGGCGGGATACCGTCCGGGCTCTTTTTATCTCCCGTTGGAATTCTTTTTATATAGAGGACCGATGGGTGGAACTGCGCTCCCGTAGTGTAGCGGCCAATCATTCGGCCCTTTCGAGGCCAAGACACGGGTTCGAATCCCGTCGGGAGCACTCATTTATTACATTAAAATTGAGCGTGTAGAGCTCGTAATTCTATTTTCGTTACTGCTTTCGCGTGGTATCTGCTGTCTGTGAAGGCCGATTCTTGTGCCGATTTCTCGAAAAATCGGTGTTTGAACGTTATTCTGCCAATAATCCCTCGAACCCGAAGAATAACCCGCACGTACACTCAAGGTTATATACAGGTATTTACCTACCATTTTGGTAGGTGAATAATTGACCGATGACCGGTATAAACTGAACAAAGAACTGGCACAGATGCTGAAAGGCGGTGTTATCATGGATGTGACAACTCCCGAACAGGCGCGCATAGCCGAAAAGGCCGGTGCCGCTGCAGTCATGGCGCTGGAACGCATCCCCGCGGATATCCGTGCAGCCGGAGGCGTATCGCGCATGAGCGATCCCAAGATGATCAAAGGGATTCAGGACGCGGTATCTATACCCGTGATGGCCAAAGTCCGTATCGGACACTTTGTTGAAGCCCAGATACTTGAGGCACTGGAGATCGATTACATCGACGAAAGCGAGGTCCTCACTCCGGCAGACGATGTATATCACATTGATAAGACACAATTCAAGGTGCCTTTCGTATGCGGTGCCAGGAATCTAGGCGAGGCCCTCAGGAGGATTGCCGAGGGCGCATCCATGATAAGGACGAAAGGAGAACCCGGAACCGGGGACATCGTCCAGGCTGTAAGCCATATGCGTGCCATGAACTCCGCAATCCGCGACATTGCGAACAAACGCGACGACGAACTATTCGAGGCAGCCAAACAGCTCCAGGTACCTGTCGATCTCGTAAGGTACGTCCATGATAACGGGAGACTCCCTGTCGTTAACTTCGCCGCAGGAGGTGTAGCCACTCCTGCCGATGCCGCATTGATGATGCATCTGGGAGCCGAAGGGGTGTTCGTGGGTTCCGGCATATTCGCTTCCGGCAATCCCGAAAAGAGGGCGGCCGCCATCGTACAGGCAGTCACCAATTACAACGATCCCGCCAAACTAGCGGAACTCTCTTATGATTTGGGCAGGGCGATGGTCGGCATCAACGCCGAGGAGATCAAAACAATAATGGCGGAGCGCGGTCAATGATAGGGGTGCTGGCACTGCAGGGTGCGTTCGCGGAGCATGAGGCAGTCCTGACAGGCTTGGGATATTCCTACACCGAGGTCCGTCAGAGGTCCCACCTGACGGGAGATCTCGATGCTATGATCCTCCCGGGCGGCGAGAGCACGGTAATGAACAAACTCCTGAATGACCTCGGCATGTTCGATGAACTCAAGGCCATGATCGAAGAGGGACTCCCGGTCTTCGGCACCTGTGCCGGACTCATACTCCTGTCGAAGCGTGTCGAGGGAGGATCACCCTCCCTCGCCACCATGGACATCGATACTGTACGTAATGCCTACGGCAGGCAGCTGGGGAGTTTCAGTTGTAACGGTTCCTTCGCAGGCAAGGAGATACCGATGAGATTCATACGTGCACCGTTCGTGGAGACTGCCGGTCCCGAAGTCCAGGTCCTTTCGGAAACTGGCGGGAGGATAGTTGCTGTACGCGAGGACAAACAGCTCGCCACCGCATTCCATCCCGAATTGACCGAAGATACGACCGTTCACAGATACTTCCTGGAGGAAATTGCGGGCTTATCTCCCGACAGAAATAGATAATTCCATTCTCCTGCTGATTATCGACCTCGGGGATTTGTACCCCAGGAGTTTTCGGATATTTGACGCATAAACAGATATACTGGCTAGGTATTGGTACATCCCGTCGGGAGCACTCACTTCCTCAGCCTGTACCTCTGACTTCTGGCGCGTGGGCTGTCCGGATACTCCATCTCCACTGTCCGTCTAGTCAGCGCGGGCCTGAGATAATTCATCTGGAACGTGGAGCGTGATGAGATGTTCACGAGGTCCATCAGTTCCTTAGACGTGTACCATTTGTTATCTTCCATAGTCTCGGCCAGTTTCAGGACGGACGGGGGTATTTCCTCGGAATCTTCCTTCAGCATCCCTTCCGTATCCTCGAGTGCGTTGAGGATCGCCTGCAGCATGAACTCGATGAACGCATCGGAGTTCCCCGCCTTGTTGCATCTGTCAATGACATCGTAATACTCCTTCTGCGCCATCTCGATCCTGTTCTCTATCGGAATCCAGTGGAAGATCGTCCTCCAGTCCCCGAGAATCGCCGTCTGCCAGAGCCTCGCCATCCTTCCGTTCCCGTCGGTGAAGGGGTGGATGAATACGAATTCGTAATGGAAGACGCATGAGGATATCAGCGGACTTATCTGACCCCTGGTCTCCTTCAGCCAGCCGAACAGGTTCTCCATGTTACCGGGGACCTGTTCCGGCGGGGGAGCCACGAAGATGCAGGTGTTCCCCGAGAAAACACCCTCGCCGCGTGTGCGGAACATCCCCGCCTCATCCGCAACACCGTCGGTCATGATCGAATGGATGCGCAGCAGATCCCCCATGTCATATGCATCGAACGAGCCCAGCATCGAATATGCATTGAGGGCGTTTTTGACCTCTTTCACATCCTTTTCGGGACCTATCACTCTGTGTCCGTCGATGATGTCGGACACCTGTCCGAGCGTCAGGGAGTTCGCTTCTATCGCACAGGAGGAATGGACCGAACGTATCCTGTTCTGTTTCCTGAGATGGGGGCTGGGGTCGAGAGCCTCGTACCCCTCGATGCTGCTGACCTTCTCTCCTATCCGGAATACCAGGTCTAGCATCCTGGGGCTGATTGTGAACGGCGGTGCATCGTACATGTATCGAACATGTATCGAACATGTGGGATAAAACAGTATCAGCGGGCTGAACGGCGTCTTTGGCGAATCAGGTGGTCTTCGCGGCCTTCAGTTTCGCCCTTTTCATGAGCTTGTTCCTGAAGGCTTCGCTGCGGGTCGAGATCTGGTCCTTGTTTCCGTCGTCGATGCGGTAGACCTCGGGCAGTTTCCTGGGATACATCCTCAGGATCTCGTCCGCGAGGTTCTGGTCGGGGAACTCGGTGTTCTCGAGGTACTTCCTGCTCCACTGGGCAGCGAGGTCGATGACACCCTGCACCCCCGTGTCGAAGAACACGGAGCCGAGGAAGGTGAGCACCGTGGTGTCGTCCGATATGACCGCCACGTCGGAACCGTGGACGGCCGCCTCGGTGCCGTTGAAAGAAAGAGCCAGACCTCCGCCCTCGCGTACAAGGTCGAGGACCTGGTAGTCGCTCGACTCGCTTCCGGCGTACATGACGCCGTCGAGGTCGATCTGGGTGGATTTGCGGATGTCGAGCAGCGCGTAGGCCTTCTCGCTGAGTCCCACGGACGAGGTCTCCTGCATCATCTCGAACGCGCTCCCGCTCCTCAGGCGGTTCTGGAATACGTCGTCGAGCACGTTGACGAGCCTAACCTCGTCGGCATCGAGCTCCAGGGGGGAGTCCTCGTCGTACAGGTCGCTGGGGAGGCGGAGCTTGGCGATTTCCGCGGCGATCTTGCGGATTTCGCGGGCCTCATTCACGGGCATGTGGAAATCGTCGAGTGTGAGGGCACAGGAGCCGGTGACGTCGATGGGGACGCCGGTCTTCTCGCAGATGGCGTCCGCGGCGTGCTCGTAGACCATGCTGTCCATGAAGACGGGCATGATGTCTAGGAGGTACCTCATGGTGTCCGCCGCATGGTCGGTGAGGGGGATGTTGTCGGTGAAGAAACGGGATACGGTGTAATCCGTGGCCCCGTAGGCCTTGAGCAGGGGGGCGAGGTAGCTCAGCGTGCCGTTGTCGGTCCCGTTGTTGTTCAGGACGAGGGTGGTGATCATGTCGTACCTCTCGATGAGGTCGAAGATCTTCCCGCCGTTGGGGATGAAATGCTCGCAGAGGTCGCGCGTGGTGTTCGCGGGGGTGAGGATCCCCTGGGGTTCCAGGACCAGTTCGCGGTCGTCGACGAACCCCATCTCCCTCATCGGGTCGTACTCGTCCGGCATCGGAGCGCACCGTCCACTTCGGCGGACAGGTCGTAGGGGCCTCCCAGCTCCTTGCCGCCGCAGATGAGCTTCTTGTTCTGTATCGAGGCCTTGCCGTCGGCGAACAGCTTGATGGTGGCGACCACCAGGGGCAGTTCGCGCTCAGCCCCGTCCTTCCTGATCCTGGCGAAGAGGGGCTCGTTCTCCCCCTCCTCGGCCTTGATCTGTTCCAGGGATTTCTTCTCGAGTTTGGCGTACATCTGCTCCCACAGGGCGTCGTAGTCCCCGCCGCGGATGGGGAACCCGCAGTATGTGATCGCGTCCCCGCGGTCGTGTTCGCTGGTGCAGATGTGCATCATCGCCCCCTGCCTCTCGGCATCCTCGGCGATGAGCTGCCAGATGACCTCCTGCCATGTGCCCTTGGGTCCGTCGGGCAGGGCGGGGTGGAGGTTGAGCATGTCGTACTCGTCGCAGGTGGTGTCGTCCATCCAGAGCATGTACCCGGCGAGTATCCCGAGGTCCATGTTGTACTTCGACGTCTTCTCCCTGAGGACCTTCCCGTAGGCCTCTCCCCAGGCCTCCTTGTCCTTGTCCCTGAGCTCGGGCTCGAAGTTCTTGAAGGATGCGGTCTCGAGGGGGATGCCGTATCCCTTCACCATGTCGAAGAAGATCTCCCTCTGTTCCCTGCGGGAGTTGGGGGACTCGGTGTTGTCCCAGTTGCAGAACACGAACGGGATCTCGATGTCGAGGGTGCCGTCCGCTTTGCGGTCCATGACGGTCTTCAGGAGGTTGCGGGAGCCCGGGCCCCTGCCCGTGGAGAACCAACCGAGTCTGAGCATGAGTTCCTCATTGGCGCGCGCATAAAAATACTGTTAGGTGTCCGCCGTGCCGACGGGGGCCTGCCGCCCGTTGCACCTGGAACGGCCCAGGAAGCCGTATTCTCATCGCAGGGACTAACCTCCCTTCGGCATGCCGTTTTTGCCCCTGGGCCGCGCTGGGGGCAATACCGGGCATTTCACCTCCGGAAAAACCGTGTACGGAGGCTCTAAGACCAATCCCATCAACACGGTGGTAACCTATCCCGGTCAGACGTCGAAGAGGACGGTCACCTGAGGGACGGAGGGGTCGATGTCCATCTCGTGGAAGGTGACCGCCTTGATCTCCCCGTGTATGCGCATCCTCTCCTTGTCGAGGAGCTCGCCGGAACAGTCGCAGGTTATGTGCAATCCGTCTATGTGTACGGAGAACTGGCACATGATGAGGTTGTCGTAGTTCTCGATGAAGAGGAGTTCCGAGAGAAGGGAGTAGAGCGCATCCTCCTCGTCCATCCCGTCCACCTCGACGTGGCGGGATTCGACGGGCTTCACGTCCCTGAGGTCCACGGTCTGGTCGAACATCCCGTAGGCGACCGCGGCGTAGCATTCCTCCAGATCCTTGCCGTAGCCTCTGATCATAAGGTCAGCCGTGTGGTCGAGAACCTCGTACCTCATGCCCCTCGTATCGGGGCCTTCGCGTTAAAGATTGCGGATTTCGAAAGCATCTCTACGATTATCGTGAGAATCGCGGGATTTTTCTGAAATTCGGAGGGTTCGGCTGGATTTTCTACGAATATCGTAGAATACCAACGATTATCGTATTCGACAAGGGAAATGGATTAATAAGTAGTCTCTGTAACCCGTCCTTATGAGGATTACTATCGTTGGCTGCGGGGCCATCGGCTCCAGGCTGGCCGCCGCCGCCGATGCCATGAGCGAGGTCAAGCGCATCTACCTGGTCGACATCGTGAAGGAGATCGCCGACAAGCTCGCCAACTCACTCACCAAGGCCATCGTCGTCGACTCCGTCGAGGACGAGCTCTATCACACCGACCTCGTTGTGGAGGCCGCCAACCAGGAGACCGCCAAGGAGATCGTCCCCAAGGTCGTCTCCCGCGGAGTGGACATGATGGTCATGTCCGTCGGTTCCTTCGTGGACGACGACTACCGCAGGATGGTCTTCCAGAGCGCCGTCGAGCACGAGGCCAAGATCTTCATCCCCTCCGGAGCGCTATGCGGCGTGGACGGACTCAGGGGAGCGTCCATGGAGCACCTCGATTCCGTCGAGCTCATCACCACCAAGGGTCCCAAGTCCCTCGCCGGCGTCAAGTACCTGCAGGACAAGGGCATCGACACCATGGCCATCAAGGAGAAGACCGTCGTGTTCTCCGGAAGCGCCAGGGATGCGGTCAGGTTCTTCCCCAAGAACGTCAACGTCGCCGCAACGGTGTCCCTCGTCGGTGTCGGTTTCGACCAGACCAAGGTGACCATCGTCCTCGACCCCGCCGCCACCAGCAACTCGCACGAGCTGCGCTACAAGGGCGTGTTCGGCGAGGCCGTCGCCCACACCTACAACGTGCCGGAGCCTAACAACCCGAAGACCTCGGAGCTCGCCGGGCTCTCCGCCACCGCCGCACTCAGGCGCATCTGCCGCAACGAGTGGTTCGGTATCTGAAACTCCAAAGGGGGCTCCGCCCCCTTCCGCCTGTTGCATGACAGGTTTTTTACACACTTCCGCGGATTGCGTCCGCATGTCCATGAGCAGAGCCGAACGGCTGATGCAGAACGCTGAAGGGTTTGATGCGATAGTCATCGCGAACGACGGGGAGCCCTTCCTCGACTCCACCTTCTGGTATATCACCGAGCAGAACTCCGGATGCTTCGAGGGTTGCTATGCCGTCGTCAAGAAGGACGGTTCCATGGACGTGATCGTCAACATTCTCGAGGAGGAGACCGCCCGTACGGGAAAGGGGGACATCAAGGTCTACCGTTCCCGCGACGATCTGAAGTCGTTTTTCACCGATGCCCTGAAGGGATGTTCGAAGGTCGGATTCAACGTCCACTCCGCCTCCTACGCGAGCGTCATGGGGATCAAAAAACTGACGGAGATGGAGTTCGAGATCGCCGATGCCAGCGACCCCCTGGCACGTACGTATGCGATTAAGGACGAGAGGGAGATCGCAGCCACCCGCAAGGCGTGCGAGATCTCCTCCACTGTCGCCAAAGAGCTCCCCGGTTACCTCTCGGAGGGTGTGAGCGAGAAGGAGGTAGCCGCCCGCATGGACGCCCGGATGAGGGAGCTCGGCGGGACCGGGAATGCGTTCGACACCATCGCCGCCTTCGGACCCAACTCCTCGCAGCCCCACTACATGCCCGGGGATTACCGTCTCAGACAGCACGATGCCGCCCTGTTCGATTTCGGCACCAAGTACGACCGCTACTGTTCGGACATGACCCGCACGGTGTTTCTCGGCGAGCCTTCCGACATTATGAGGAGGGCGTACGAGGTCGTCCTCGAGGCGCAGGATGCCGGAATCGCGACCTACCGCGCCGGGGCGAAGGCCTGTGAAGCGGACCTCGCCGCACGCGCCGTGATCGACGCTACCGAGTTCAAGGGCAAGTTCATCCATTCCTTCGGCCACGGCATCGGGCAGGACGTGCACCAGCCGATCCACGTGTCCCCCAAGTCGGAGCAGATCCTGGAAGCGGGGAACATAGTCTCCGCCGAACCCGGCATCTACATCCCCGGAGTGGGCGGGATAAGGATCGAGGACACCATTCTCATCAAGGAGGACGGTTGCGAGAGATTGACCTCTTTCCCCCATGAGCTCACAATCATCTGAACTCGTTATTTCTCCAGTAAGTATCGTATTGTGATACTTATTGGAGAAAACAAATAATTCTTTCCCGGTTTCAAACATCCAGATTCTGAACGAACGTGACCTTCTGGCGGTCGCCCGCTTCGGACAGGCCGTCGAACTCTCCGGTCAGATGGCCTATCTTGATCAGGCCGTAGCTCCAGACGGGCCTGCCGTCCTCGCCGCTGAGAGGGGTGGGGCCGAACATGACCACCAGCGCGTGGACGCCGGGCCAATAGGCGATGTCGCCCTTCTCGAAGGTCTTCTCGCGCTCGCCCTCGACGGTGAGCGTCATGGGCGGGAGTTCGAAGAAGAAGGAATCCCCCAGCATGTTTATGGGACTGCCGAGGGGGAGGGCGAACCAGAGTGCCAGCGCAAGGTCGTTATGGTCATCGAGCACCGCGTCGAAATCCGCGTTCCTCGTGATCAGCCTGACGTTAAGCATCCGGTCCGCCCCATGAAGGTTTCACTGTTTGGGGTCCTTGAACTGGAAGAGCGAGCGCACCTCGGCGCCGGTCTTCTCGAGCAGGAGCTTGTCCTCCTCGTCCATCATGCCGTGGAGCTTCTTCAGTCCGTTGGCCCACTCGGCGCGCCACTCGGTCTTGAACTCCCCGGACTCGATCATGCGGAGGATCTCCTTCATGTTCTCGACTCCCTGCTGGGTGACGACGAGGTCTCTGCGGGTCAGACCGCCGTACTTGGCGGTATTGGAGCAGGCTCTCCACATGCCGCCCATTCCGCGGGTGACGATGAGGTCGATGATGAGCTTGCACTCGTGGCAGGTCTCGAAGTAGGCGACCTCCGGGGGATAGCCGGCGTCGACGAGGGTCTTGAATCCGGCCTCGATGAGCTTGGAGAGGCCTCCGCACTCCACGGCCTGCTCGCCGAAGAGGTCGGTCTTGGTCTCGATGTCGAAGTTGTCGATCTCGAAGATGCCGGCGCGGGTGGCACCGAGTCCCTTGCAGAGGGCCATGGCGATGTCGCGGGCCTTGCCGGAGGCATCCTGGTGGACGCAGAAGAGAGCGGGGACTCCGAAGCCCTCCTCGAAGGCCTTCCTCTCGGAGGCGCCGGGGGACTTGGGGGCCATCATGATGACGTCGATGTCCTTGGGGGGCACGATCAGGCCGTAGGTGATGGCGAATCCGTGGGCGAACTCGAGGGCCGCTCCGGACTTGATGTTGGGAGCGACGATGTCCTTGTAGACATCGGGCTGGACCTCGTCGGGGAGGAGCATCATGACGACGTCTCCCTCCCTGACGGCCTCGGCCATCTCCATGACCTTCATGCCGCCGTCCTCTTTCGCCTGTTTCCAGGATTTGCCGTCCTTGCGGACGCCGACGATGACGTCGAGACCGGAGTCGCGGAAACAGAGGGCCTGGGCGCGGCCCTGGGAGCCGTATCCGAGGATGGTGACTTTCTTTCCTTTCATGACGTCGAAGCTGGCGTCCTCATCATGGTAGATCTTCATGGACATGATAATCCTCTGAATGGTGGACATACCCCGTCCTATAAAGGTTCTTGCGCGTGCGCGCGCGAACCGCCACGCGCGGCGCTGGAGCTGGAACCATGCATTGGGATCCTGAGCTGGCTCTTACTGGTCAGTACTTGCAGCGGCCCCTGACCAGCGGGAGAGCGGGGTTCGGGGGGAGCATGGGGAGGGCGTCCTCCTCGGGATCGACGTGGATGTCGACGATGCAGGTCTCGCCGCAACCGAAGGCCTCGGCGAGGGCGTCGTGCACCTCCCCGGCCCTCTCCACGGTGACGCACCTGGCGCCGTACGCCTTGGCGATGAGGGAGAAGTCGGGGTTATCGTTGAGCTTGGTGGCGCTGTAGTTCTTGTCCCAGAACAGCTTCTGCCACTGCCTGACCATGCCGAGCCATCCGTTGTTGAGTAGGACGATCACGACGGGCAGGTCCTCGGAAACGGCGGTGGCAAGCTCCTGGATGACCATCTGGAGGCCTCCGTCGCCGACGACGGCGGCGACCTTGCAGTCGGGGCGGGCGGCCTTGGCGCCGATGGCGGCGGGGAGTCCGAACCCCATGGTCCCGAAAGAACCCGAGGAGAGGAGCTGGCGGGGGCGGCTGAAGTCCAGGCAGTGCATCGCCCACATCTGGTTCTGTCCGACGTCGGTGGTGATGATCGTCTCGTCGTCGATGAAGGTGTTCAGCTCCTTCATGACCTTCTGGGGGATGATGGGGTGGGTGTAGTAGTTGAAGTCGCAGGCGCAGCGGGCCTTGGCCTCGCGGACGGTGCGGTCCCACGCCTGGTGCTCGGGGGACTTCCCGAGGGCCTCGATGAGAAGCTTCAATCCCTTCTTCGCATCGCCGAGGAGATTCACGCTGGCTCTTCCGGAGCGGCCGAGCTGGGCGGAGTCGATGTCGAACTGTATGACCTTGCATTTCTCGGCGGGTTTGGTGTGCGGGCTGTAGGTGCGGTCGGAGAACTTGGTGCCGACCGCGATGACGAGGTCCGCGTTGGAGAATATTTCGGTGGCGCACATGCGTCCGTGCATGCCGAGCGCGCCCATGCAGAGAGGATGGGTGCTGGGGATGCATCCGATGCCCATGAGGGGGGTGACGACGGGTGCGTTCATCATCTCCGCCAGCCTCACGAGCTCCTCGGAGGCCTCGGCGGAGATCACGCCGCCGCCGGCCATGATGACCGGCCTCTCGGAGTCCTTGATGAGTTTCACGGCATCGGGGATGGCGGAGAAGTTCTCGGGCATGGGCTTGATGCCGTAATCGACGTTGAGCAGGGACTCGTCGAGTTCGGCGTTGAACTTGTCTGTGGGGAGGTCGATGTGGACGGGTCCGGGTCTTCCGGCGCGGGCGATCTTCCAGGCCTCGTCCACGGCGTGGGGGAGTCTGTCGATGTTGGTGACCCTGAAGTTGTGCTTAGTGATGGGCATCATCAGGGAGTAGGCGTCCACTTCCTGGAACGCGTCGGAACCGAGGAGGCCGGTCCCCACCTGTCCGGTGAGGGCGAGCATGGGGACGGAATCCGCATATGCGGTGGCGACCCCTGTGACCATGTTCGTGGTCCCGGGTCCGGAGGTCGAAAGGCACACGCCGGTCTTCCCGGATGCGCGGGCGTAACCGTCGGCGGCGTGTCCCGCGCATTGCTCGTGGCGGACGAGGATGTGGCGGATGCTCGAGTTCGGGATCTCGTCGTAGAGGGGGATGACCGATCCGCCGGGGTATCCGAACATCGTTTCGACACCCCTGTCCTCCAGCATCTTCAGCAGGGCGCGTGAGCCTTTCATGGTAATCGCTCGCGCATGGGCGCTAATTGTTATAATACATTCCCGACGATGAGGGGGCATGGAAGGAAGAAGGGACGGCTGGCCGGTGCCCGCCGACGACGAACCGATTGCCTGGATTCGCGGCATATTGGAATCATCGGAACGTCCCTCCCATGCCCTCGACCCCATCTGCGGCTCCGGACAGGTGCTGTACGAGTTCGGGAAGAAGGGATGGAAATGCACGGGCATGGAGGCGGACCCCCTCCTCCGCTGGATCGCATCCGTCAGGTCCTACCGTTTCCGCCCTGACGCCGCGGAGTTCGTCGGTTATGCCTGGGAGAGGGTCGCCGACGACGTGTTCTGGGAGAGCGAGGTGTACATCGTACCCGAGGTCCCCGGCACGATTTCCTACGGTGAGGTCACCACGGATTTCCTCAGGAGGGTCCGCAGGCAGATCGACAGGGAGAGCGACGAGGGTATCAACTCGCTCCTCAAGGCCGCGTTCCTGATCTCGCTCCCTGAGATGGCGGGTGACGACTCCTCCTTCGACGACCGCAAGGGGATGAACATCTACAGCAGCCGCCTGGCGGAGGTCAAGGGAAATCTGAACCCCAATTCCGAGATCACTCAGACCGTGCACCTCTGCGATTCCCGCGACATCCCGTACACACTCCGCAACTCCTACGACATGGTTGTTAGTGTGCTCCCTCCCATTGGAAAGGCTCCGGACGCGGAACTCCGCAGGACCATGAGCCAGTGGATGGGATTTAGCGATATGGTACGCCGTGACGAGATGTCCGTGGGGTGTCCTCTGGGGGATGAGGGACCGTTCTTCGAGGCTCACGCCGTCAAGAGCTTCTCCGACGACCTCCCCATGGAGACCGCCGATGACAAATTGGTCCACAAATGGTTCTCCGACATGGTCTCGGTGGCCTCGATGATGAAAGGGGTCATGAGCAGCAGATGCACCGCATACTTCCTCGCTCCCGACGAGACCGTCGGCGGCAGGAACATCGACAAGGCCGGGATCCTGGCGGGAGCGATCTCCGAGATGGGGCTGTCTGCGGATACCGAGGGTTCCGGCGGATCGAAGTGCGTCAGGTTCGGACATCAGTAAGGGCATCTTCCCTTGACGATGGGCACGGACGGGTTCTGGAGGATCATCGGGCAGATGTCCTCCTCCGGGTCGGTGTGGATGTCCACGAGGCAGGTCCTGTCGCAGTTCATGGCCTGCTTCAGGGCATCGGCGATCTCGCCGGACTTCTCCACGCGAATGCCCTCGCACCCGAACGACTCGGCCACCTTGACGAAATCGGGGTCGGGGTTCAGGTTGACTCCGGAGTACCTCTTGTCCCAGAACAGCTTCTGCCACTGCCTGACCATCCCGAGCCATCCGTTGTTGAGCAGGACGATGGTGACGGGGATGTCCTCCGCTATGGAGGTGGCGAGTTCCTGGATGACCATCTGGAGGCCTCCGTCCCCGACGATGGTCATGACCTTGGAGTCGGGTTTCGCTATCTTCGCGCCCATGGCCGCGGGCAGGCCGAAGCCCATGGTGCCGAAGGAACCGGAGGTGATGAACTGGCGGGGGCGCCTGATGTCGAGGCAGTGCATGGACCACATCTGGTTCTGCCCCACGTCGGTGGTGACGATGACGTCCCCGTCCAGGAGCTTGTTGATCTCCTTCATGACGGTCTGGGGGAGGATCGGGTGGCCCTCGAAGTTGAACCCGCAGTCGCATCTCTTCCTGAGGCCGGCGACCTTGTCGTCCCACTCGGAGTGCATGTTGGTGTAACCCTTGAGAGCGTCCAGCAGGGCCTTTGTGCCGACCTTGGCGTCAGCGAGGATGTTCACGCCGTCTCTGTCGCTCTTTCCGAACTGGGTGGGGTCGGCGTCGATGTGGACGACCTTGCACTTCTCCCCGGGCTTGGTGTGGGGGTTGTAGGTGCGGTCGGAGAACTTCGTGCCTATGGCGATGATGAGGTCGGAGTCCTTCATGGCGTCGTAGGAGCACATCCTCCCGTGCATGCCGAGCGGGCCGAGGCATAGGGGATGCGAGCTGGGGATGACGCCGAGGGACATCAGCGTGGTGATGACCGGGATGTTGCAGAACTCGGCGAGCCTGAGGACCTCGGCGGAAGCGCCCATGGCCCCTCCTCCAACCAGGAGTATGGGCTTCTGGCTCTTCTTGATCATATCGGCCGCGGCGGGGATGCCGGAGAGGTCGCTGACCGGGAGCTTGACGCCGTAGTCCTTGGTGAGGTACTCGTCGGGGATGTCCGCGCTGAGCTGGTCCGTGGGCATGTCGATGTGCACGGGCCCGGGCCTGCCGGACTGACAGATCTTCCAACCCTCGTCGATGGCATGGGGGAGCCTCTCGGGGTCGAGGACGCGGAAGTTGTGCTTGGTGACGGGCATCATCAGGGAGTAGGAGTCCACCTCCTGGAATGCTTCCGCGCCGAGGAAAGAGGTGCCCACCTGCCCGGTCAGGGCGATCATGGGGACGGAATCCGCGTAGGCGGTGGCGATCCCGGTGACGAGGTTTGTGGTGCCGGGTCCGGACGTGGCGAGGCAGACGCCGGGGTTGCCCGTGGCGCGGGCGTATCCGTCGGCCATGTGGGCGGCGCACTGTTCGTGCCTGACGAGGACGTGCCTGATGTCCGAATCTATGAATGAATCGTAAATGGGGATGACGGTAGCGCCGGGGTATCCGAAGACGGTGGTCACACCGCGGTCTCCCAGCATCTTCAGCAATGCGTCAGAACCCTTCATGCTCTACCGTATTGTCGCATTTTTTATAAGAGGTCGTACAAAAAACGGCATATTCACGCGTTCGGGACGGCGAACCCGTGTTTGAACTTGTCATATTCGTCGGCGGGGATCTCCCCGATGAGCCATCCTACGGAGGTGGTCTCGCCGTAGTAATAGGGGACCTGAACGGCCTCTTCCCCCTCGCCGACGGTGATCTTCCAACCAACGACGTCGGGCTCCACGCTGCTGCTGTAGGTCCTGCTCGCCTTGAAGTCCTCCAGGTAGACGCCCGCCCCCATGTGGTCATCGAAGAGGAACAGGGCGGTGTCGTAACCCATGTAGGACGCGATGGCGCAGAAGAGTATGGACGAGTCCTCGCAGTCCCCGCCGGAGAGGAACAGCGTCTCCAGGGGGAACTGCCAATACTCCCCGGTCCCGTGGACGTCGGAGTCGTAGGCGTACGGGATGGTCTGCACGAAGGAGAGGATGACGTTCGCCACGTACTGTCCGTCCTTCCCGGCCGTCTTGCTGGAGATGTAGTCCGCGATCTGCTTGATGTACTTGTCCTGGACATCGTCGTACCTCACGAAGGAGAGGTCATGGGCGAGGTCCTCGTCGGAACCGTCGCGGTTGGTGTAGTAGCACATGCGCTCATCCTCATCGTAGATGTCCGCATAGTGGAGATAATCGGAGTAGAGTATGGACAGTTCGAGTTTGTAATTCTGTCCGGAAGGGGTCTTGAACCATTTGCGGAAGAAGCTGAAGACGGGTTCCGTTTCGGTGTTGTAGGACCATTCGTACTCGATATCTATCTCTCCGTCGACGAGGACCTTCGAGCATCTGTGGACGTCTCCGGAAACGTAGGTGACCACATACATGCCCGGGGAGGCGAAGACCGCGATGGTGCCTTCGGTATCCGGGCTGCTCCCGTCATAGTCGGATTTGCCGACCGTGAACGTACCTTCCCCCGACACGGACATCAGGAGTGTAAGGTCGGTCTCCGTATCGAGGTCCGTGGTCAGATACGATTTTGTGAACGCGTACACCACATCCCCCTTGTCGAAGAAGGCGGTGTACTCTGTAGAATTGGAGAGGAGGCGGCCATTCCCGTCGTACCATCCGCCGAATTCGGTATCCTCGTCCACATCGGCTTCCAGAGTGGTGGTGCCCATCATCCCTCCCGAAACCTTGGCGGAGATGCCTTCATCGGTGTAGACGGTGATGTCCGTGGTGCCTGGGATCATGACGATGGCGACGAACACGGCCGCTGCGGCGGCGATTATCACTGCTACGGCGACCGATGCCTTGTCCATGTCCTCATCTCCGTTCCGGGCCGCCGGTCAGGGGCGGGCCAGCTGTCGGATATTGTGAATCAGCGGGCGGATTTAAAGAAAACGGATGTTGGTTTCATGATTCTGGCTCAATCGATTTGCGCCTTTTCACAACGGTTTCCGGGGTTTCCTTTCGCGCGCGATACCTATAATATAGGCAGTGGGTATTCGAGGTTGAATACCATGGCCAAGATCAAGGTAGCAGTCAACGGTTACGGAACCATCGGCAAGCGTGTCGCTTACGCCGTCAGCAAGCAGGATGACATGGAGATCGTCGGAATCTCCAAGACCCGCCCCAACTTCGAGGCCAGGGATGCCGCCAACCGCGGTTTCCCCATCTACGTGCCCGCCGAGTCCGTCGAGGCCTTCCAGAAGGCCGGGATCGCCACCAAGGGTACCGTCGACGACATGATCGCCGCCGCGGACATCATCGTGGACTGCACCCCCGGAACCCTCGGCCCCGAGTACAAGGCCAAATACCAGGCCGCCGGGAAGAAGGCCATATTCCAGGGCGGCGAGGAGCACGGTCTCACCGGACTCTCCTTCAACTCCACTGCCAACTACCAGGAGTCCTGGGGCGCCCAGCTGTCCCGCGTCGTCAGCTGCAACACCACCGGTCTTCTGAGGACCCTCACTCTCCTCGATAGGGAGTACAAGATCGTCAATGCCTACGTCACCATCGTCCGCCGCGCCGCCGATCCCGGGGACTCCAAGACCGGGCCCATCAACGCCCTCGAGCCCTCCGTATCCCTGCCTACCCACCACGGCACCGACGTGAAGAGCGTCCTCCCCTGGCTGGACATCACCTCGATGGCCATCAAGAGCCCCACCACCCTCATGCACATCCAGACCGTCGTCGCCAAGCTCAGTCGCGAGGTCTCCACAGAGGAGGTCGTCGACCTCTTCTCCAAGGCCCCCCGCGTGCGCCTCGTCTCCTCCAAGGACGGCATCAAATCCACCGCCCAGATCATGGAGATGGCCCGCGACCTCGGCAGGGACCGCTCCGACATGTACGAGATCGTCGTCTGGAAGGACGGCATCAAGGTCGTCGGTGACACCCTGTACTACTATCAGGCCGTCCACCAGGAGTCCGATGTCATCCCCGAGAACGTGGACTGCATCAGGTCCATGTGCAAGGCAATGCCCGGACCCGAATCCGTCGCCAAGACCAACGCCACCCTCGGGATCGACCACTGAGGTGTTAAGACGGCCTTCAACGGACTCGGGGATTTCAACTTCAAAGGAAAGAGGGTGCTCCTCAGGGTGGACATCAACTGTCCCATGGAGAAGGGCAGCCTCAAGATCATCAACGACTCCCGTGTGAGGGCCATCGTCCCCACCGTCCGCGAGCTCATCGGCAAGAAGGCGAGACTCGTCATCCTCGCCCACCAGTCCCGTAAGGGCAAGTGGGACTTCACCGATCTGTCCCGCCACGCCGGCCTGCTCTCCCGCAACCTCGGGGTCCCAGTGAAGTACGTCGACGACGTCATCGGGGACGAGGCCAAGAAGGCCATCGAGGCCGTCGGTGACGGGGAGGTCCTCCTTCTCGGCAACGTCCGCGGCATCGACTCCGAGAGCAAGAACCTGCCCATGGAGGAGCACGCGAAGGGTGAGATCGTCACCGCCCTGGCTCCCTTGTTCGATTACTATGTTTGCGACGCCTTCGGCGCCGCCCACCGCTCCCAGGCCTCCCTGGTCGGTTTCGAGGCGGTCCTGCCCTCCGCGTCCGGACGCCTCATGGCCAAGGAGATCTACGCGCTCGAGACCATCTTCAACACCCCCAGACGCCCCTCTGTGTTCATCCTCGGAGGAGCGAAGTTCGACGACGTCCCCCACATGATCGACAGCGTCCTCGGTTCCGGCCGTGCCGACACCGTCATCGTCGTGGGACTTGCCGGGAACGCGTTCCTCGCTTCCAGGGGAGTCGACATCGGCGAAGCGTCCCGCGCACCTCTGCAGGAGGACCTCACCGAGGAGAACTTCAAGAACGCCCAGGCGGTCATGGCCAAATACGGCGCCAGGATCATCCTGCCCTCCGATGTGGCCGTCGAGATCGACGGGAAGAGGGTCAGCATCAGCGTCGGCGACATGGCGAACGCCCCCGCTGCCCTGGACATTGGCGACGAGTCCGCCGAGAAGTTCCGCAAGGTCATCGAGGGTTCCAAGACCTCCTTCATGTCCGGTCCCGCCGGCATGTTCGAGAAGCCCGGGTTCGAGAAGGGCACCAAGGCCATCATGCAGGCCATGGTCGACTCCAAGGGATTCGCTGTCCTCGGAGGCGGACACACCTCCGCCGCCGCGGAGAGGTTCGACCTCGCCGATTCCATGTCCTACGTCAGCACCGGCGGAGGCGCGCTCGAGACCTTCCTGCTCGGGGAGTCCCTGCCCGTTATCGACGCCCTCACCTACTCCGCCGAGAAGTTCGGTAAGAACTGATCCCAAACACCACGGGCCGCATCGCGGCCCTTCTCTTTTACTTGGAAAAAACAAGAGTTGCCGGGGCTTTCGGCCCCGGCGGGGGAAGATCATCGAAAGGGTTTCAGAAGGCGTCGCTGCCGATGTACTTCTTGGGCAGGATGTACAGTTCGCCGTCGCGGTCGAGGCCGACGGAGGAACTGACCTCGTAGACGTCCTCGATCAGCTTCTCGGTGATGACCTTCTTGGGGTCCCCGACGACCACGAGCTCTCCCTTCTTCATGATGATGCAGAGGTCGCAGTATCTCGCCATCAGGGAGATGTCGTGCTCGGCGACGAGGATGGTCATGTCCTGCTTGACCATGGCCTTGAGGTACTCCATGACATCGAGTTTGTACTTCATGTCGAGGTGCGAGGTGGGCTCGTCGACCAGCATGAGCCTGGGCTGCTGGACGTACGCCTTGGCGATCAGCACCCTCTGCCTCTCTCCCGAGGAGAGCATGTTCAGGGGGCGGTCCTGGAGATGAGCCACACCGAACTTCTCGAGGGTCTTGATGACCAGCGTCTCGTCCTCCTCGGTCTCCCACCACATGTTCTGCAGGTAGGGGTAGCGGCCGAGCATGACGGTCTCGAACACCGTCAGTCCGAAGGACGCGGTCATCTCTGCGGGCACGTTGGAAACGAGCCTCGCCACCTGCGCGGGGGTCATGGGCAGGACCGACTTCCCGTCGATGAGGATGTCCCCGCTGGTGGGCTCGTGCATCTTGTTGATGCACCTCATCATGGTGGTCTTTCCGCACCCGTTGGGCCCTATGAGCCCTACCAGTTTTCCAGACGGGATCGAGAACGATATGTCCTTGTCCGCATGGAATCCATTATCGTACACCTTCTCGAGGTGCCTAATCTCCAACAACGGTACATCATCCATTGTACATCTTCCCCCTCTTCATGAGGAGATAGGCGAACACGGGTACGCCTATCAGTGTAGTGATGGCCCCGACCGGGAGTTCCTGCCCGATCAGGATCATCCTTGCAAGCAGATCCGCCATCACCATCAGGAAACCTCCCATGGCGATGGAGGCGGGGAGGACCAGCCTGTGGTCCCCTCCGAATATCATGCGGCACAGGTGCGGGACCACGAGGCCGACGAAGCCTATGATACCCACGAAAGCGACGCAGAAGGCCGTCAGGATGGAGGCGATGATGAGGATCAGTGCGTTGAACCTCTTTACGTTGAGCCCCATCTGGGTGGCCTGGTCCTCACCCAGCAGGATGAGGTTGAGTTCCTTGGAATACCTGAGTATTATGACTGCGATGACCGCGGTCGGGATTATGATGAACGGCACGTGGGTCCACGTGACATCCTTGAAGGACCCGAACAGCCAGAGCAGCGAATTGGATACGTTGTCCCCGGAGAACACCAGCAGGATTGTCTGTATCGCACCGAAGATCAGTCCGACTATGACTCCCGACAGGACGTACGCGTTGGTGGTCCCGCCGGCCTTCTTGGTGAGGGCCATGGTGCAACCGAACGCCAGCAGGCCTCCGAAGATGGCGGCCACGGCGATGGTGTACGGGGAGTGGATCGACAGCAGTCCGAAGAACGTGAAGTTGAACGAGATGACTGCGATAGCCAGCGTACCCGCTCCGGACGACACACCCATGATGTAGGGGTCGACCAGGGGGTTGCGGATGACCGCCTGATACGCGGCGCCGGCGACGGACAGGCCGATACCGACACCGATGGCCGCCAGGAGCCTGGGCAGTCTCGTCTCGAAGATGTCGACGTCCCTGTAGTTGGTGGGTCCGACGAACAGGCCCACGATTATCGACACGGTGATCAGCAGGGCGGCGAGCCCGAACAGGATGATCATCCTGCGCTTCTTCTTCGCGATATGCGTGGCGGCGCTGCCGTCCAGGAATCTGCCGAGGGATTCCGTGATGCCGTCGGTCTTAGTCATTGTACGACCTCCCTCTCTTCACGAGGAGATATGCGAACACCGGCACTCCGATGATCGTGGTTATGGCGCCCACCGGGAGCTCGTATCCGGAGATGAGCACCCTCGATATCAAATCCGCGAACAGCAGCAGACAGCCTCCGAAGGCCATCGATGCGGGCAGCATGAGCCTGTGGTCGCCGCCGAGGAGGAGCCTCGACAGGTGGGGGATGACCAGTCCCACGAATCCGATGATACCACAGAACGCGACGCAGAACGCGGTGAGGACGGATACGACGATGAGCATGATCATGTCGAACTTCTTGGCATCGAGGCCCATCTGCATGGCCTGGTCCTCGCCGAGGAGGACGAGGTTCAGCTCCTTCGCCCAGAACAGCGGGATGAGCGATAGGAACAGGCAGGGGAACACGATGATCCACACGGTGTCCCAGCTGATGTTGATGAACGAACCATAGAGCCAGGAGAGTGCGTTCGCGGCCTTCGTACCGTTGCCGATCATCATGATCGACTGTGCCGCGGAGAATACCAGTCCGATGATGATACCGGACAGGATGTAGTTGACCGACTTGCCTCCGGTCTTGACCGCCAGGAGCATGGTGAGTCCGAAGGCGGTGAGTCCTCCGAGGATGGCGGCCACGGCGATGAGGTAGGAGTTCTGCGGGGAGAGCAGGCCGAAGAACGTGAACCCGTAGGTGATGACCGCGATGGCGAACGTTCCCGCACCCGAGGACACACCCATGATGTAAGGCTCGACCAGGGGGTTCTTGATGACCGCCTGGTAGACCGCTCCCGCGATGGACAGTCCGATACCGACGCAGATGGTGGCGAGAGCACGAGGCAGCCTCTGGTTGTAGATGAGCATCTCCACCTTGTCCAGATGCTGTCCTCCCTTCTGTATGGACGATATCATGGCGGATATCGCATCGCCCACCCCGACGGTGGTCTCGGAACCGACGCACAGCGACAGCAGGGCGAGGCCGAGGGTCATGAGGATACCGATCAGCATTACCAGTCTCAGCTTGCGCTTGCTGCGGGTGTTGTGCAGATAGTTCTCTCCGAAGAAGTAGGTCATGATGTGGGTGCGCATCGTGGCGAAGGCGGGCTTCCAGCCCAATCCGAACCTGATGATCGCCCAGAAGGCTACGAGGATGGCGAATATCACGACGAGATACGCCAGGAGCGTCTCCCACAGCGGTACGCTGTCATCCGTCTCCGGGGTGTAATCGGACAGGCTCTGGATGGCGTACATCCCCGCGTCGTTGCCGCACATGATGAGACCGTTGACCACGGTGACCGTGGACATGGCGTACTGTAGCTTGCTGGGGGTGAACCTGCCGGTGATTTTACCCTCGAGGTCGAAGGAGTATACCGACTGCGCGTTCGCGCTGCCCTCCGAACCCTGGTTGTAGGTGCTCACGTAGAACGTGGTGTTGTTGACGAACACGGGGGATACGTGTATCACGTATTCTCCCTGGAAGAAGTCGGTGATCTCGGTGTACGTTCCGTCCGCGGTGAGTATGCCGAGGGTCTCGCTTGTGGAGAGGATCACGGAAGGAGTCTCACCGATGTTGTAGTGCGTGAGGAAGGTCGATACGCCTGTGTTCTCCTGCTTCTTGAACACCTGGGTGAACGTGGTGCCGTCGAAGCTGTATATGGCGTATCCGTAGTACGCGGAACCCGTACCGTCGTCGGAGTAGGTGATGAACACAGTGTAATTGGCGCCGTTCTTCTTGACCGCCGGGGCGTTCACGCAGCCGGGGGTCTCATCGGACTTGTGGCAGACCTCGACCTTGGAGAGCAGGTCCCCGCAGGTCATGTCGAGGGCGTAGAGGTATCCGTCGTAGGCGCCGGCGTAGACGATGCCGTCGTAGACGGTCACGGGGCGGAAGTAGTTCTTACCGTCGCACTGGAAGGACCATATGAGCTCGAGGTCCATGTTCAGCGCATAGACCATTCCGTTGCTGCACTTGGCGAAGATGGTTCCCGAATCGTAGACGAGCGCACCGGCGCCGTATCCGTAGGTGGATCCGAGCAGGTCGTGGGTGTTCCCGTCGATGATGGTGTTGCCGTAGGACATCACGAATCTGACCATCATGCCCGATTCCGTCTGGACCTTCACGGCGTAGAAGGTGATGTCTGACGGAACGGTCGTGGTGTACTCGGTCCAGGTGAGGGTGCCCATGCTGGTGTCCTTCTTGTCCTCGATGGCGGCCTTGATTTTGTTGAACGCGGTGTTCTTGGCGGCCTCGGTGTCGTAGTGCGTGACGGTGACGAAGCGTTCCGTGGAGATGCCGCGGGTGTCGGTCACCGTCTCTATGAGTCCCGTGGAGGCGGAACTGCCGCCGCTCTGCTTGGCCCATGTGCCGACGGTGACGTTGGCGAGGAAGTCGTCGGCGATGGCACCGGCATCCGTGGATGCGGTTATGGAGGAGAAGAACTGGTTGATGAGAGTGTCCGTGTCGGTGTCCGCGGGGTTCCCGGGGACGAAGACGTGGTTGGTGGACGAGGGGATTGTGATGTTGCTGCCCCAGGGTTGGTTGTAGAATGTGGTCACATTGCAGTTGTCCGTACCCGGGCCGTCGATGTAGTTGATGCGGTAGATGTAGCCCTCCATCGACTGTACGTAAATGTAATCGTCCACAACGAGTGCCGTGGTGGTCTCGTATACCGTGGAGGGGTAGGAGAACGTCCACTTCTTGCTCCAGTCGCTGGTGTCGTAGCAGACCACGGCGGGCTGGACCGTGGAACTGTCGTATCCGAACTTCACGAAGGCGTATCCTTTGGCGTAGAGGATGGAGGAGTATACTCCGGTGGGGCTGATGGTCTCGTCGGGGAAGTCCTCGAACACGTTGTCCCCTCCGGAACCGCCCTGGCTGAGGTCGGCGACCTGGTTGAAACTGTTCCAGGAGTCCCCGCCTATCATGCTCCACGCGGAGTTGTGGTCTGGGGTCTCGGCGGGCTTCACGCCGTCGGGATAGTATGCGATGGCGACGTACTGCGCCGCGACCTTGCTGAGATCACTCTCCTCCGCCCATTTGGAGGCCGTCCCGTCCCAGTTGAACACATGCCACGAGGACGTCACCTTCACACCTGTGGTTCCGGGGGATTCGAAGGAACCTCCGGAGTAATCGAGTCCGATGGTGACCGGGCCCTTGCCATCGACCGTAATCTCGGGGGATGTGAGGTCCACGGTGTGGCCGTTGTCGGTGAGGGTCTTGTAGATCTTGGCGGAGAGGGTGGGGTCGGTCGCGCCGACGTACCATTCGGTGGCGCCGTTACCGTAGTCGAGGAGGAAGTCCGGTGCCGGACCGTCGGCTTCGGAGTCATCGGGCAGCACTACGGCGAGGGTCCCGAGGAGCAGGAGGACAAGGGAGATTGACATTATCTTGGTCTTACCGATCATTTCACATCACCCCCTTGGTGTAGGTGAGGTAGTCCTGGTATTCCGAACCTATCGCCTTCGTATCGTTGAGCAGTTTCTGCGCGTCATCGTCGAAGCAGTCGGGGTTGAGGATCCTGGCAGTAATCTCGTAGAGCTGTATGAAACGGGGACTGGCTCTTTGGGCCATGGAACCCATGTCCTCGGAGAAGAGGTAGATTTCGCCGTCCTTGTAGGCATCGGTATTCTTCCACTGCGTGTTGCCGAGGTCGTGGATCATCGTGTCGTAGCTGGACTTGGAATACTTGCCGTCGTCGATGACGATGGCCATGGATGGGTTGTTCTGCGGGATGTACTCCGCGGTGATGAGAGGCCATCCGGGGATGTTGCCGAACACGTTGTCCCCGTTGCATTCGGAGAGGATGTTGTCCATGTAGGTGTCCTTCCCGGCCACGTAGGGCGAGGCGTAGGCTCCCAGGGAGACCATTATCGTCTTCTCTCCCGCGTCCTTGATCTTGGCGTCGATCTGCGCGATGGCCTTCTGCATGGTGTCGATCTTGTCCGCCGCGGTGTAGTAGGCCATGGCCGTGCTGACGATGAAGATGTTGTCGTAGATGCTCTGGATGTCCACCGCGTCGTAGAGGACGACGGCGTTAACGGATGAGCTGCGGACCTTCTCCGCCATGCTGATGTGGCTGCCGGCGGAACCGTCGCAGACGACGATGTCGGGGTTGGCGTTGAGGATGGATTCGTAGCTGGGGGAGAGGAACGTACCGACCGTGGCGATGGTGCCATTGTCGCGCCCGGTCTTGATCGAGGCGGGATAGTCGCTGTAGCTGTCGGTACCGACGATGGGGTACGGGCCGCTGACGTAGCTGACGATTTCCGTGGAAACGGGGGAGAGGGTGACCACGCGGGACGCCTGCGAGTATCCGTAGACGGAGGTGTTGGTGCTGTCCACGGCGATTGTGGGCTTCCCGCCGGTCTCGGTGTATGCCCAGATGACCACGTTGTAGTCCGATGCATCGATCGAGTAGGTATCGGATTGTTTCATGCCGCCTTCGTAGTCAACCGTCCAGAGGCCCCACTTGTGGTTCTCATTGTTGGCGACGGTCTCGCGTTTCAGATAATCATAATATTCCACGGAGTAGAGGTTGCCGTCCGAATCGAACTGTCTGGCGATATCGTGCTGCGTACAAGCGATATCCAGCATCTCCAGCGGATCCTCTGTTTCCAGGTCGTAGTCGACATCGGTCCACACGGTCTTGTAGTCCCCGTAGTCGATGACTATGCCCTGCGACTGGTAGAGAGTGGCGTTGCTGCCGAGGTCGTGGAAGGCGATGACGCCGAGGGCGGCGGCGATGACAACGATGACTGTGATCAGCGTCTTGGTCTTCAGCATCTTGGCCTGACCGGACGCGGCGCGGTCGGACTCTATCCAGCTGTTGTCTATCCCTTTGTCCTTCTTCCCGCCGAAACGCTGTTCCTTCTTCTCGATGGTGTCGGCACCGGTGCTGGTGACCGAATGCCCGAGGACGGCCGCGGGGGCGGCCGCGGCGGGTGTCGGGGGAGCGGGTCCGAAGAAATGAGCCAGAACAGCCAGTACGACAGCGGCCGCGCAGACGACTACCAGGCAGATCGCCACGGTCTTCCACAGTTTGTGCTCGGCGGATTCTTCGTCCTTCTCCTCGGGTTCGGGGGCCGGGACGGTGAGGACGGCGTTTGCGGTGATGTCGTCCCCGATTGCGAGGACGATGCCCTCCTTCGTGTAGGTGGTGTATCCTTCGAGAGCTATCGTGAGGGTGTAAGTCCCCGGAGGGATGTTCTTGATCACATACGACCCGGTGGCGTCCGTGGTCGCGGTGAACTCTCCGACTGTGACGGTGGCGCCGGGCAGGGGCTCGTTGTTGGAGCCGGTCACGACACCCCTGACGGTGGCCACGTCGGTGGGGGCCGCCTTCGGGGTCATCGCTATGTTCTTGGTGGTGTCGACGCCCTCGTTCACGAAGATGTCGAGGCTGTAGTCCTCGTATCCGTCCTTCTTGGCGGTGAGGGTGTAGCTTCCTCCGGCGACGTCGGTGAAGGTGTAGGAACCGGTGGAGTCGGTGGTGGTGCTGAGGGTCCCGAGGGTCACGGCCACTCCGGACAGGGCGGCACCGTACTGTCCGGTGACCTTCCCGCTCACGGTGGATGTGGTGGGCACCGGAGCGCCCATGACCACGTTCTTCACGAGCGAATCCCCTTCCGCTACGACGAGCGATACGGAGTAGTCGTCGTATCCCGATGCTGAGACGGTGAAAGTGTAGGTGCCGGCGGGGACGTCCGTGAACGTGTACGAACCGTCCGCGGCGGCGGTGGTGGAATCGCTTCCCAGGGTGACCGTCGCACCGGCGACGGGAGCGGACGTGGTGTCCGTGACCTTACCGGTGACGGAACCGTCGGTGTCCTCGATGGGTTTCTTCACCCAGTATCCGTCGCCTGCGATGTACTTGTCGATCACGGTCGAAGAGGGCTCCGTGAAGTAGAACTTCCCGTAGCAGATGGTGTATGCGTTGCTCTCTGTGTATGTGCTGGCGATCTTCCAGTCGGAGCCGTCGAGATATGTGATGTAATAGTCGTAGTATCCGTCGGTGCCCCACGTGCCCTTCTTGGCGTATGCCGTGGAGTTGACGGTGATGCTCGTGGGCTTGTAGCCGTCGAAGGTCGCGATGAACCCCGCCTGTCCGATGGCGCCCCTCATGGAGAGGATGTAGTAGTTGGCGCTGTTGGAGATCCATTCCTGGGCATCAAGGGTCGTGTCGACCTTATCTGTGCCGTTGTTGAGGAACAGGGATATGGAGTATTCCTGCGGGAACGTCGGGACGGCGATGTCGGGGATCCTGACCCAGGAACCGTCATCGTACAGATATTTGGACTTCAGTTCGTCCGGGGGTTCGGGTTCCGTGTCGGTAATCCTGTAGAACCTGTCATAGGTGATTACCAGGGTGCTGCCTTCGGCGAACGAGTTGATCAGTGCCCACTCCGAACCGTCGGCGTAGTAGATGTAGAATCCATAGTACGGTTCATCGTCCCAGTCGGTGTTCGCGTATGTGAAATCGCCCACCGTTATGGAATTGATGAAACCGTCGTTTACATCGGCCTCGCCACCCATGAACTGGCTGCACATATTGATGGCGAGGGCGTAGTTGGACGGGCTGGGGTCACCCGAGGCGATGAATTCGGGAAGCCATCCCGACCATTCGTTCCCGTTTCCGTCGTTGAACTGGAGATAGATGTGGTACGGTGTTCTGACCTCTGACGGGTCGTACTCTGCCGTCATGGCGATGTTCTTGGTAATCTCGAAACCGGCGTTGACATGGAATGGTTCGCTGTAATCATCGTAGCCGCTCTTGGTCGCGGTAATGGTATAGTCCCCTTCCGGCACATCTGAGAAAGCGTAGCTGCCGGAGGAGTCTGTGGTGGTGTTCATGCTGCCGATGCTTACAGTGACGCCCGACAATGCGGCCCCGTACGTTCCCGTCACTTTCCCTGAAACATTTGACGTTGTACTGGCGGATGTCAGTGTGACGTTCTTGACGATGATGTCCCCTTCGTTCATCGTTATCGATGTGCTGTATCCCTCATACCCCGTCGCGGAGATTGTGAAGGTCTGCGTACCGGAGGTCAGGTCCTTCAGCACATATGTTCCGTCAGTATCCGTGGTGGCGGATATGCTACCGAAGGAGACGGTAGCTCCTGAGATAGGGTTGCTGGAGCTGTCGGATACGGTGCCGGAGATTACTGTCGTCGGCTCTGCGATGGGCTTCTTCACCCAGTAGGTGCCGCAGTCGACGTACTTGTCGGCGGCCGTTCCGGTCGGTTCGCTGAAGAGGTATTCTCCGTAGCAGATGGTGTACGATGCGGATTCCGCATAGGTGCTGGCGAGTTTCCAGACGCCGGCATCCTGGTAGAGGACGTAGTAGTCCATGTACCCCGCCGATCCCCAGGTGCCCGTCTTAGCGAAGGTCGTGCCGGAGGCCTTGATGCTGACGGGTTTGTTGCCGTCGTAGTTTGCGGTGTATCCGGCCTGGTGGATGGCACCCCTCATCGACAGGACGTATTCTTCTGAACTGATCGACTGCCAGTTCTGGACGGCGAGAGGTGTGTCTACCAGGTTGGTGCCGTCATCGAGGAATACGGAGATGTTGTATGCCTGGTCGAACGTCGGCTGCGGGGCGTCGGGGTTCCTGGTCCAGTAGTCCTCGTGATTCGTGTAGTTGGCGATCTCCTCGGCTGGGGGCTCGCTGTTAACGTAGTAGTTCCCGTAGGAGATCCCTATGGTGCTGCCGTCGTTCATCTCGTTGCTTATGGGTTTCCAGCCGGTGCCGTCGGAATAGTAGATCCCGAATCCGTAGTAGGGGTCGTCGACGCCCCATTCGTACACATGGTACGAATCGCCGTCGAGGGTGATGTCGTTGACGAAATGCCAGGGTTCGTAGACCTCGGTGCTGCCGCCCATGGCCTCGACGGCATGCTGGACCGCCTCCAGGTAGTTATCGTCGCTGAGTCCGCCGGATACGATGTACTGCGGGATCCATCCTTTCCAGGTCTGTGTGCCGGATTCGTCGATAAGGTCGAGATAGAAGTGGTACGCGACCTCGTCATCCGCATCGGCACTATCGGAGTCGCCGTTGGCGGAGAAGGCGGTGACGAAAAGCACGGCACACAACAGCAGCGTCAGGTATCTTGCACGCATGTCTACACGACCGATTGTGATCCGGCGGGATTCCCGCAATATGGTAAACACGCCATAGGCGTGTTCGGACCGCTGAAAATTGCCAAGTTGATATATATGGATTATTACGCCAACTGCTATTATCCATAATAATGCCAGACGTTCCGAGAAACGGTCAGTGGTCGCCGTTGTAACGGTTCAGAGCATCCTGCGAGAGGGTGATGAGCTGCGAGAGGTAGCGCCTCTGCGTGAAATCCGTGGGGTCGAGGTCCTCCATCTCGATGTTCAGTTTCTGGATGTTGCGAACCAGCCAATCGTGGATGTTGCGGTGGTATTCGCGGTAGTCCGCGTTGCGCTCCTCCTGGAGTTCGGAGTACCATTCCGCATTCACTATGGATTCGAACGCGTCAGTGAGGTCCGCCAGGGCGTTGACGATCTCCGGGGCGCGGATCCCGGTGCCTATGGTGACGGTCTCCACGTACTCCTTGCATTTGCCGAGGTTCCTCCCCATCTTCGCGCGGTACGATGCGGGGGATTCCCTGGAATGGATGGAGAGATGTTCCGCGCCGGCGAGGTCGAGCATCCTGATGAGCTCCAGACATCTCACGGCATCGGAGACGTTCTTCTCCGATGGGTATTCGCGGCACGCCCTGCAGGCGATCCTCAGGTCCGTGGCGACGATGTCTATGAGCTCGGTGTAGAGGAGGGAAATCGAATGGAGGTCCACGTCTACGGGGACGGAGGGGTCGTACCTCCTCTCCAGCTCCACGACCAGCCTGTACATGCGGTCGTCCATGATGATGCGGGGGATGGCGTCCAGATAGACGCCCTCGATGACGGGTTCCGACGTGTCCCCGGGGATGTTCCGGGAGCGCATGTCCGCCTTTATCTCCCTCAGACCGGCCAGAAGGGCAGCCGTGTCGGGGATGTCACCGAGGCGGGACATGACGGCGGAGACGGCCTCCGAGGGGTCGTCCGATACGGGTTCTCTGATAAGAGCCAGTATCTCTTCCGTGAGTCCGTCCATGCCCTGCCTCAGGGTTGAAGTTTCAGTTCTTTCCGACGACTTCGCCGATGCGCTTCAGGGCCTCTTTGATGCGGTCCTTGTCGCGGGTGACGGCCATGCGGATGTATCCCGCGCCGGCCTCGCCGAAGCCGTCGCCGGGGGTGACGATGACTCCCTTCTCGATCAGCCTCTGAGTGAACTCACCGGAGTCCATGCCGCAGTCGAACCACACGTAGAATGTCCCGCGGGGCATGTCCACTTTGAATCCAAGCTTCCTCAGGCCCTCGACCAGGAGCTTCCTGCGCTCGCCGAACTCGTCGACGTTCTTCTGGGCGGCGGCGGGGAGGGAACCGTCCTCGCCGTACATCTCCAGTCCCTTGGCGGCGGCCGCCTGGATGAAGATGGGGGCGCCGGAGTCGATCTGTCCCTTGCACTTGGTCAGTCCGGCGATGAGGTCGGGGTGTCCGGCGGCCCATCCGATGCGGAAACCGGTCATGTCGAAGGTCTTGGAGAAGGACCCGAACTCGATGCAGTCCTTGCCGACCTGGAGGACGGAGGGTGCCTTGTATCCGTCGAAGGTGAGCTCGCAGTATGCGTTGTCGTAGGCGAGGATGACCTTGTTCTTCTTGGCCCACTTGTAGACCTTCTTCAGGTACTCGACGTCGCAGGTGGCGCCGGTGGGGTTGTTGGGGTAGCAGAGGTACATCAGCTTCGCGTCGGTGGGGCACTCGTCCACATCGAGGAGCCAGTTCTTCTCCGCGTGGAGGGGGACCTTCACGCACTCGGCATTGTTGAAGAGGCAGGCGGCGTTGGAGTACACGGGGTATCCGGGGGACGGGGCGATGATCTTCTCGCCGTCGTTGACGAACGCCTGCGCGATGTTGTAGATCCCCTCTTTGGAACCGATGGTGACGCAGATCTCGGTGTCGGGGTTGAGCTTGACTCCGAACCTCCTCTTGTAGTAGTCTGCGATGGCGACGCGGAGGAACCTCTCACCCTGGGAGGAGGAGTACTTCTGGTTCTCGTTGACGTCCGCGGCCTTCTTCATGGCGCGGACGATCTCGCCGGGGCAGGGGAGGTCGGGGTCCCCGATGCCGAAGTCGATCATGTCCACTCCCTTTGCCCTCTGTTCTGCGGCGAGCTTCTCGAGCCTGACGAACAGGTAAGGTGGGAGTTTCTGGAGTCTTTCTGCCTGTTTGAAAGTTGCAGTCATATCGTATACCTTCTTTTGATTGTGTTTAATCGGTCTCGCCGCAGAACACCAGTTCCGCGGGTCCTTCCATGAGGACGTATCCGAGGTCCTTGTCAACTGTTATCTTCAGCCATCCTCCGGGGAGGTGGACGTCCACCGGCTCACCGAACGGGACCAATCCGTTGAGGGCCGCGGCGGTGGTGGTGGCGCATGCGCCGGTGCCGCAGGCGAGGGTCCATGCGGCCCCTCTCTCGTAGACCCTGATGTTGATCTTGCCGTCCTTCACGCGGGCGAACTCGACGTTGGTCTTGCGGGGGAAGAACTCGTGCTTCTCCAGAACGGGGCCGAGTCTCTCGACCGCATCATCGGGGAGGTCGTCGAAAGTGATGAAGTGGGGGTTGCCCATGGAGACGGCATTGGCGCGGAAACTGTAGCCTTCGGCCTCGAAAGGTTCGTTGATGAAACGTCCGTCGTGGTCCACCGGCACGGTCCTGCCGTCGAGGATGGGCGCTCCCATGTCGATGCGGACCCTTGCCACCTTCCCGTCGTCCCCGGGGACGGTGACTGCCTTGAGCACGCCCCTCCCGGTCATGACGAGGAACTCGTCGCCCTTCACGAGGCCGTTGTCCCTGGCGAACTTGGATACGCAGCGGATGCCGTTGCCGCACATCTCGGCGATGGAGCCGTCGGAGTTGACCACCACCATCTCGATGTCGGTGCCCTCCCTTCCGGGGAGGACGTAGAGCACGCCGTCGGCGCCGATGCCGAAGTGGCGGTCGCAGACCTTCTTCGACCACTCGGTGTCCACCTCGAGCTTGTTCCTGACCCCGTCCACGACGACGAAGTCGTTTCCGCATCCCTGGTACTTCCAGAACCTCAATCCTGAAGCCTCCCCGGCACGATCTGGTGCCTCCACTGCTCCTCCACGGTCTCGCGCTCGCGGATGAGCTCGGCCTCGCCGTTGTTCACCAGAACCTCGGCGCAGAGGGGGCGGGAGTTGTAGTTGCTGGACATGGAGAACCCGTAGGCACCGGCGTTGTAGACGACCATGACGTCGCCCTCCTGGGTGTCGGGAAGGACCCTGTCGTGTCCGAGGTAGTCCCCGGTCTCGCAGATGGGCCCGGCGATGTCGTAGCGGGCGACCCCGGCCTTCCCGAACCTGGAGCCGTTCTGGATGTAGTGGAAGGAATCGTACATGGCGGGGCGGATGAGGGTGTTGAACCCGGCGTCGACGCCGATGTACTTCTTGGTCACCGCGTCCTTCACGTCGACGCAGCGGGTCAGGAGGATGGTGGCATCGCAGATGATGTACCTCCCGGGCTCGAGGATGATCTTCTTCACATCGGTCTCCTGCTGGAAGACGTCGGTGACCTCGCAGGCCATCTCCTGGAGGTCCATCTCCTCCTCGTTGGGTTTGTAGGGCACGCCTATGCCCCCTCCGATGTCCACGAACTCGAGGTCCATGCCCGCATCGGAGAGCTGGTTGATGATCTCCGCGAGGACGGAGGCCTCGTCGATGAAGGGCTCCACGGACTGTCCGCCGGAGCCGATGTGGGCGTGGATGCCGGTGGGGATGAAACCGAGGTCCTGTGCGCGGAGGTATGCCTCCACGATCCTCTCCTTGGGGACGCCGAACTTGGCGCCCTTGTTGCCGGTGATGACCTTGTCGCCGTGTCCGGACCCCACGCCGGGGGTCACGCGGAAGGATACGGGGATGCCGGTCTTGATACGAGCCAGACGCTCGAGTTCGGAGAGGGAGTCGAGGTTGATCATGACCCCGGACTCCACGACCTCCTTCAGTTCCTGGTCGGAGACGTTCACTCCGGTGTACATGATCTTCTCCTTGGGGATGCCGGCCTTCAGGCAGGTCTTCACCTCCCCGATGGAGACGGCGTCGATCCCGGAGCCCTCCTGCCTCAGGATGCTGAGGATGGCGAGGTTTGTGTTCGCCTTGCAGGCGTAGTGTATCTCGGTGTCCATGTACTGGGAGAAGGCGTTGTACACGTTGCGGTAGTTCTCCCTGACCCTCTGCTCGTCGGTGACGTAGCAGGGGGTGCCGAAGCGGTCGGCGATCTCGGTGACCTTCATCCCGCCGAAGGACATGATTCCCTCGTCGCTGCTGAAATCCCTCATCATGTCTCATTCCTCCACGAACTTGTGGTGAAGGGCGCTCACCACGGCCATCGCCTGGTCCATCGGCACCACGAAGTTGAGGGAGACGGCGGACGCGCCCTCGGAGATCATGTTGACGTTGGCCTGGGCGTCCTTCACGGCCCCGAAGATCTCGCCGGACACGCCGACGGTGGTCATCAGGTTGTCGCCGACGCAGCAGATGAGCGCCATGTCGGCGGTGACGTCGATCCTCTCCACGTCGGAGTCCTCGAGGTCGTTGAGCCTCTTGAGGGTGTCCTTCACGTCGTTGTTGTGGATGAGCACGGCGAGGGTGGACAGGGAGGTGGATATGGAGTAGATGGCGTCGTTGTTCTCCGAAATCTTGGACAGGATCTTGGCGGTGATGTCGGGCCTGTATGCGATCTCGGGCGAACCGATGGTCAGGATGGACAGGTCGGTCTTGGCGGCGACGCTGCGCAGGAGTTCGTTCTTGGGCTTCCTGAACTGGGAGATCAGGGTACCCGGCTCCTCGGGCTTGAAGCTGTTCCTGACCTTGAGGGGGATGTGCTTCTTCCTCACGGGTTCGATGGTGCGGGGGTGGAGCACCTTGGCGCCGAAGTAGGCGAGCTCGGAGGCCTCCGCGTAGGTCATCTCGTCGATCTTCACGGCGCCCTTCACGATCCTGGGATCGGCGGACATGAATCCGTCGACATCCGTCCAGATCTCCAGCATGTCTGCGTTGAGCGCGTTGGCCACGACCGCGGCGGCGTAATCGCTGCCTCCGCGTCCGAAGGTGAGGACGTGGTGGTCGGCGGTGACGCCGTAGAACCCGGTGATGACGGGGACGATACCCTTGGCGATGACTAGGGCGGTGTTGACGCCCATGTTCCTCCCGCAGGCGGCGAGGTCGCCCTCCCCGTTCAGGGGGCGTCCGACCGCGGTGACCCCGGCATCCTCGGACGTCAGGGCGACGGAGGGGATGCCCATGTCCTGCAGCTTGTGGCTGAGGAGGAGGGAGGAGAACCTCTCCCCCTGGGAGGTCACGTTGTCCACGTAGTAGGGGTCGTTGAGGCGGGCGTCGTCGTCGTAGAGCACGGCGCGGAAGGCCTCGAGCCTGGGGGTGAAGTCCTTCATGAACGCCTCCAGCCTCTCCCCCTGGAACAGGGCGTTGGCGACGGCGAGGTGCTTCTCCTCGAAGGTCTTCAGGGTCTCCTCCCTGAGTCCGGGGACGTCCTTGCACACGCCGACCAGGAAATTGGTGATGCCCGACATGGCGGAGACCACGACGGCCTTCTTCCCCTCGGTACCGGCCACGATCTTGGCCACTCTCTCTATAGCCTCGGGGGAGCCTACGCTGGTCCCTCCGAATTTCATTACGGTAAGCATTGTTATCATCTCGCTGTGCCGGCGTTGCCGGCGTGACAGTAATTCCGGACATCCCGGATCTCAGAGTCCCATCCTCTCCAGGATGGGGTCAAGCTTCGCCTTTGCCGCATCCGATATGGGGGTGAGCGGCAGCCTGAGCACGTCCTCCCCGTACCCGAGCCTCGACATGACGTACTTGATGGGGATGGGGTTCGACTCCACGAACATCCCGGTGAAGAGGTCATTAAGGGCGACGCTCATTTCGTGGGCCTTCGCGTAGTTGCCCGCCTTCGCGGTGTTGACCATCTCCGATACCAGCTTGGGGACGCAGTTGGAGGCGACGGAGATCACGCCGTCCCCTCCGAGCTCCATGATGTCGACGGTGATGTCGTCGTTCCCGCTGAGCACGATGAAGTCGTCGGCGGTCTCCTGTATGACCTTGGAAGCGAGGGTGAGGTCCCCGGAGGCCTCCTTCACGGCCACCACGTTGGGGATCTTCGAGAGCCTGACCATGGTCTCAGCGGCGATCCCGACGCCGGTGCGCGAGGGGACGTTGTAGAAGATCATGGGCATGTCGACCGCCTGTGCGATGGCCTCGTAGTGCCTGAAGATACCCTCCTGGGTGGGCTTGTTGTAGTAGGGGCAGATGGAGAGTATCGCGTCGGCCCCGAGGTCGAAGGCGGCCTTGCTCAGGTCGATCGCCTCGCGGGTGCAGTTGCTGCCGGCGCCGCAGATGACCTTGGCCTTCTTGGCCTGGTCGATGACGATCTCCATCACCTTCTGGTGCTCGGTGGCGTTCAGGGTGGCGGGTTCGCCGGTTGATCCGCACGCGAGGAGCATGTCGACGCCGTTCTCCTCCTGGAAGTCCACGAGGCGGCGGAGTGCCTCTTCGTCGATGCTGCCGTCCCTCTTGAAGGGCGTGATGAGCGCGGTTCCTGTTCCTGTGAATTGCTTGTTAGCCATTGGGTCACTCTTCTGCGTAGTGCTCCTTGAGTATGAGTCTGGTCATGGTGCTGCGCACGTTGCTGTACTTGCGCACCTGGTCTATGAGGTCGTTGAGGCTCTGGGAGGATTCCACGTCGACGATGGCGATGATGTCCTGGTCGCCGGTGATCTCCAGCACCTCGGTGACACCGTCGTAGTTCGCCAGATCCTTGGCGATGTGCTCGGTGTCGGTGTTGACGTCCACCTTGATCTCCACCAGCGCCTTGACGTTCTTGGAGCTGGTCTTGATGGTGAATCCGCGGATGATCCCTTCCTCGGTCATCCTGTGGACCCTGCTCCTGACGGTTCCCTCCGAGACGTTCAGCTGCTCGGCGATCTCCACGTAGGGGCGGCGGGAATCCTTCTTCATTATGTCGAGGATGCGTTTGTCGAGTTTGTCGATCATGCGGGCGCTCTCCTTATGCGCGCGTGTATTCCTATAACGTATATTAATGAATCGAGCGCCGCTACGAATTTCGAAGGAAAATTGAATTAATCCGACCAATGCGCGAGATTTTCTACGATTTCCGTAGAAGAACTGCGTTTTCACTCGGTCGCGTTCTCGGCGTCCCTCGGGCTCTGGGGGTCGGCCATGTGGAGGACCACCTGGGGGTAGTCGATGTTGACGCCGATCTCGTTGAACTTCTTGTAGATGGCGACCCTGAGGTCCCCGGCGATGGCGCCGTGGTCGTTGTAGTCGTCCACCCACACGGTGAGCCTGAGGGTGATGTTGGAATCCTGGAAGCCGGTGACGCGGGTGGCGGGTTTGGCGACGGAACCGTCCTTGATTACACGGGGGTGGTTGTTGGCCACTTCGAGGAGGGCGGCGCGGGCAAGAGCCAGATCCGTCTTGTAGGAGACATCCACGAAGAGGTGCACCTTGGAGCGGAGGGTGTCGCGGGTGATGTTCTTGACGTTGTTGGCGGTGATCGAATTGTTGGGCACGATGGTGACATCGGAGTTGTCCCAGTTCTCGAGTTCAGTGTTCATGACGTTGACCTTGCGTACCCTGTAGGTGACGTTCGTGTTGCCGGCGAGCTGGATGATGTCCCCCTTCCTGAACGGCCTGGTGGAGAGGATGACGAGTCCCGAGAAGAACTGGTTAAGCACCTGCTGGGCGCCGAGGGTGATTCCGAGGGACACAACTCCCGCGGAGGTGATGATGGCCGCGAGGTCGACATCCATCATGCCGAGGCCGATGACCACTCCGGCGATGGCGATGACGATCTCCCCGATGTAGATGAAGAGGGGCTTGAACGATTCGAAGTCCTGCACCTCCCCTCCGGCGACCATGTCGCGTCCGCGCATGTGCTCGGTGAGGCGGTCGAGGAAGGTCTTGTAGATCCTCCAGGTGATGAACAGGCCGACCAGCAGGTAGATGAGGTGGGCCCACATCTTGACGGAGTCGATGATATGCTCGTCCACCCCGATGACGCAGAGTGTGTTGACCACGGTGAAGACCGCGATGATGACAAGGCACCAGCGGATGAGCGATTTGCGCAGGACGGGTCTGTCGGGATCGTCCTTCCTGGTCATCAGGATGGTGATCAGCGGCACGGCGACGCACATTGCCGCGATGCCGATGAGGAACCAAGCGACGATGGTCACCGCGACCGTGACTAGGACGCTGTCGAGCGGGGACTCGAGCTCGTTGGGGAAAATGCCGAGGAACTTGTTGTATGTGTCAGAGGTGGACAGGCTGGAACCCACGTGGAGGGGGTGGCTGTATGTGTCCTCGGACTCTACGATGTAGTCCATGCTCATGACGGTGACCGTGTACGAGATGGTATAGTCTCCCTGTCTCGCGAACTTGTCCGCGTTCAAGGTGATATCGAATATGACGCGGGACCCGCCGGGCAGCATCGCCGTGTTGTCACGGACCAGCACGCCGGAGCTGGAATCCGAGGAGGCGACGGCCTTTGCAGTGATGTAATCGTATTCCTTATCGCCGTTGTACGCGGCGGCGGAGACTTTCACAAGGAGGACGTTTTCGTTCGAATCGGCGACGTACGGTTCGTTGTTCAGGAAGATGAACGTGAAAGTGGTGGTATCCGCGGCACGGACTGTGATCTTATCGTTGTAATCGAGGACATTGGTATCCGCGGCTTCGGAGGCGTCGGTGAATGCGAGGGGCATCGACAGTGTCGCTATGAATGCGACTGCCAATGCGATAATCGCCGCGCGTCTGCCTCCGAACATGAGCGTGGGACTGGAATTATTATTTTTAATATTTTCATAGGAACAACTTGAAGCAGTTGTAATCTTTTTATCGTCTCTGTGGATGTTCATTCGATGGACAACGTTTGGAATGCGGCGGAGGACCGCCGTGTCAGGAAGAAGGGCGGGCTGTACTTCCTGCTCGTCGTCGTGGTCTTCTTCATCGTCATCTCCGTGGTGACGCGCGAATGGGGGAACTTCCTTCTTTCCCTTCCTACGTTCGTTGTCCTGATAGCCATCGTTCTGAGGGGCCGCTATCTGTTCATCCCCCCTCTCCTGGTCGCCATCATGGCTGCGATGATGATCCTGCTGCAGCTGGCGAGGATCGGTTCCTCCGACCTGAGGTTCCTGGACGTCGCCGCGGATTTCATGATGGGCGTGTTCATGTCGCTCATCGGGCTCATCGGTGTCTACATCATGCTCAGGGCGTCTCCCGGATTCGATACCGAGCGTTCCCTGTTCGTGTCGCTCACGGCCGCAAGTGTCGGTTTCTCGCTGTGCACCATGATGGTGATGGGGGATTATGCCATGAGGCTCGTCATGGGCGACACCTACGGCAATCTCGTGGAGGATCTGATGATACAGCTCTCCATCGCGCTCTGCGGGATCGTGTTCATGACCGGCCTGTTCTACCTGAACCGCCACAACGGCCTATTCGTGCACACCCTCAACCGCTTCCTCAAGGAGAACTCATCGGGCTTGGGGATCGACGAGCAGGAGCGCAAGAAGGCCCTGGAGGACATCGCGGGCGGGGAGACCAACACCCGCGAGTTCAAATCGACCCTCCGCACCAACCTGCAGACGGGGGAGAAGGATCCCCGCATGGAGAAGGCCGTCCTGAAGACCATAGTCGCGTTCCTCAACAGCCGCGGCGGCACACTGTTCATCGGGGTGGCCGACGACGGGTCCGTGATCGGCATCGACGAGGACTCGTTCGAGAGCCGTGACAGGATGAACCTCCATATGAACAACCTCATAGTGAGCCAGATAGGCTCGGAGTACCTTCCCTACATCAATTACAAGCTCATCGATTTCGACGGGAAGGCCGTCATGAGGGTGGACTGCAAGAAGAGCAACACCCCCGCGTTCCACAAGGAGAAGGACAAGATGGTGTTCTACGTCCGCTCCGGTCCGTCGAGCATCGTCCTCGAGGGGATGCAGCTCCTCTACTACGCGAGTCACAACTTCCCGAAGCTCCCGACCAACTCGGCGGGCAACCTCTTCGAGATGCTGAAACCTTGACCGCTTGTTAACTGCAATACGCAAGTTCTTATTGTTTGCAGACACGTCATGCCATGGACGTCCTGTTCACGTCGGCGGCGGCAGTGTCCGTCATGCTATTGGCCTACGCTTCGGTATGCGACCTCAGATACCGTGAGATAAGCGACACTCCGTGGCGGTTCATATCCTCGGTGGGTGTGCTGTCGGTAGGCCTAACCGCCCTGCGCGACGGGGCAGGCGTCCTCCCCGTCACGGCATCCGTATCGGCGCTCTTCATATTCGGATGCCTGACGGCGGATAAACATCCCCTGATCATGGCTGCGATCTCCGTTCTGTTCCCGTTATCCGCGTACCTGACGGACGCTGATGCGTGGGCGATGCAGGTCTCACTGTCGCCGGTATTCGTCGTGCTGTTCTACGTTCTGTATCTCTCCGGTGCGGTGACCGGGGGCGCGGACGCGAAATGCCTGATGTCTCTGTCGATTATGTTCCCCGCGTCCTTCGGACCGTTGTTCTCGGGTCATGCCGATCCCGGCATCATGGGGTTCCTGTTCCCGCCCCCGGTACAGGTCCTGTTCATGTCCTGCCTGATCACAGTGGTGGCCGGAGGGGCATGGATATTGTATAAACGTAGAAGTCTGGCTCTTCCGTTATCGGCGGATTACAGGATACCTATCGAGGAGGCACGCAGGAGCCATGTGTGGGTTATGGAGGACGTGTCGGAGGGACGGATAATCAGGACCGACAGATCCGAGGACAGGGACGGGGTGTGCGACAGGCTGGAGGCTTACGGGGCGGAGGACGTGCTGGTCTCCCCCATGTTCCCGTTCATCGTACCGATAACCGCGTCTGTGGCGGTACTGCTCCTCACAGGCTGTCCGCTCATCTCCTGAAGTACAGGCGCTCCCCGCAGGCGGCGCAGCGGTTCCCGTGGAGTCCGACCACTTCGACGTGGTACCCCGTCCTCCTGACGACGACCGCCCCGCATTCGGGGCAGTAGGTGTCGTTGCCGTCGTCGGACATGATGTTGCCCACATAGGCGTAGTTGAGTCCGTTGTCCTCCGCGGTCTTGAGGCACATGTCGAGCGTGTCCTCCGGCGTGAGGGGGATGTCGACCATGTTGTAATCCGGGTGGAAACGCGTGAAATGCACGGGTACGTCGGGCGAGAGGGAGTCCCTCACCCAGAGGACGAAGTTGCGGATGTCCGACGGGTCGTCGTTGAGTCCGGGGATTACCAGATAGGTGAGTTCCAGGTGGACACCGGCCTTGAACACGGTCTCACAGGTCTCCTTGACGGCCTCCAGGGACCCGCCGCAGTATTTGGTGTAGAACTCCTGGTCGAAAGCCTTCACGTCGATGTTCATGGCCTTCGTTATCCTGCAGAACCTCTCGGCGCATTCCCTGGTCATCATGCCGTTGGTCACCAGGATTATGTCGAGCTCCGGATCGGCCTCGGCGACATCCTCGATGTACTCGAGCCAGATGGAGGGTTCGTTGTACGTGAACGCTATCGTTCCGAGCCTCTGCTGGTGGCACAGCCCCACGAGGTCCTCGGGGGATTTGTAGGTGGTGCGCTTCTTGCCGATGGGGGACATCGATATCGAGTAGTTCTGACAGAACTCGCAGTGCAGGTTGCATCCGATGCCTCCCACTGAGAACACGGACGTCCCGGGTTTGTAGTGGTAGAGGGGTTTCTTCTCCATCGGGTCCACAGCGAGGGAGGAAACCCTCCCGTAGTTGTAGGCCACGAGGGTGCCGTCGTTGTTGCGGCGGGAGCTGCAGGCCCCGAACCCGTCGGGTTCGATGCGGCAGCGGCGGGGGCAGAGGTCGCAGACCACCTTGTCGCCCTCGGCATGCCACAGCTCGGCCGGGTGGTTGGGATTAATAAACGCCATGGCCCAGAGCCTCCTCCTTTCCGTCGCAGCGGATGAACGCCTCCCTGCCGTTGTCGACGGTCCCGATTATCGAGAACGGGACACCCTGACGGTAGATGTCCTCTATCCTCTCCTTCTTGAAAGTGAAAAGCAGTTCGTATTCCCCTCCCCAGCGCAGGACGGCATCGTGCACATCTTTCCTCAGGAGGTTGCAGATCTCCTCGACGTTCTCGCCGATCGGGAGGAACTCCCACTCGAGGATCATGCCCGCATGCGAACGGGTGCATATCTCGGCGGCGGCCGTCGCGAGACCGTCGGACAGGTCGATGCAGGATGTGACCGCGCCCGATTCGGCCAGTTTGATGCCCTCTGAGACGCGGGGGACCGGTACGTAAAGGGAGAAACGCTCGTCGTCGGCCTCGATGTCCGTGCCGAGGCTGTAGAATCCGGCCGCCGGATTGCCCAGCGGGCCGGTCACGGCGACTATGTCCCCGGGCTGTGCGCCGGAGCGGGTCATGGGTTCGCGGCCCTCCATCTGGCCGATGGCGGTGCCCGCCACGGAGAGCTCTCCGGGTTTGGTGTCACCGCCGACGATCTCCGTCTCGGCGAACTCGCAGCACTGATCGATGCCGCTCACGATATCCAGGAGGTCCGCGACCTCCATATCGTCGGGGGCGGTTATCGACGGAAGGAAACCGGTGGGTCTAGCGCCCATGGCGGCGAGGTCGCTGAAGCATACCGCCGCGGAGGTCCATCCGAAACGTTCGTAGCCCATGCCTTCGGGCATGTGGCGGGAGGCGCCGACTATGTCCGTGCAGACGACGGCATCCCCCTTGCAGCGGAGGACGGCGGCATCGTCTCCGATGCCGATGCGTGTGGACTTCGAACGGGTCCGCGCGACGTTGGAGATGAGCCTTACAAGCTCCTTTTCCCCGGTTTCCCCCACTGAGGTCATGGAAAGACAATCGCATCATCCGTTAAAGGATTGTCTTGCGATATCGGGGATTTGGACATCGTGAGTTTCTTTCGATCCTGTGTTGTTTTTGAATCGATTGGGCGTACTTCACAAATGATGATGCTATGAGCCAGTCATTGAAAATATGTATTAACATATATAACATTATATGTATTATATACTCGTAATGCATACTATATCTTGAAGACAAGGCAACACGGGACGACGGTTCCCGGAGGCCGAGACCTGAATACAGTCGGGCGGACTCCCGAAAGGGGGGATGAGGCCCTTCTGTCGGATCAGGTTCGGTTTCACCGCAAGTGCCTCCCTCCCCCTGCGGGGGCCTCCCCCGCATCTCTCTGCTGGGCTCAAGGGCAGCGCGGGCCCCGCTGCCCGTGCGCGCGCATCTTTATAAGGAAATACGCGTACCCGCGGGACGGTAACAATGATCGTCGAGGTCAAGTACGGCAGGGACGGCAGCATGAAGGCCGAGATCCCCGAGAGCAACTACATCGGTACCTACTATCCGAACGACGTCGTCTGCGGAGACGCCGCCGCGGAGATCGGTAAGTCGCTGGACGCACCTATCGAATCCGAGCCCCTGGAGAAGTTCCTGGAGGGAGGGAAGGACATCGTCTTCATCGTCAACGACGGTACCCGTCCCACCCCCACCGCCATGGTCCTCGATGCCCTGGAGTCCAGGATGGACCTGAGGGTGCCCCGCTACCTCATTGCCACCGGGACCCACCGCGCCCCCACCGAGGAGGAGTACCGCAACATCTTCGGCAGGCACCTCGATGCCCTCAGGGACCGCATCGTCGTCCACGACGCGAAGACCAGCGAGTGCGTCAACCTCGGGACCTCGAAGAACGGCACCCCCATGGAGGTCAACAGGATCGCCGTGGACGCCGACCGTCTCGTCATCATCACCAGCGTCGAGCCCCACTACTTCGCCGGATGGACCGGCGGGAGGAAGTCCTTCCTCCCCGGAGTCGCATCCTACCGCACCGTCGAGGCCAACCACAAGATGGCCGTCGGTATGGAGGCGCAGGCCCTCGCCCTCAAGGGCAACCCCGTCCACGAGGATATGATGGACGCCCTCGAGGTCGTGAAGGGCAAGAGGATATTCTCCATACAGACCGTCCTCGACCGCCACCACGGGATCTACAAGGTCGCCAGCGGCGAGCTCAACGCCGCCTTCGCACAGGCCGTCAAGTGGGGTGAGGAGGTCTTCATCGTCCCCATCCCCGAGAAGGCCGACATCGTCATCTCCGTCGCGCCCTATCCCATGGACGTCGACCTCTACCAGTCGCAGAAGGCCCTCGACAACGGGAAGTGGGCCCTGAAGGAGGGCGGCACCATCATCATGGTGTCCAAGTGCCGCGAGGGCATCGGTTCCGATGCCTTCCTCAAGCAGCTCTCCACCTCGAAGGACCCCAAGCAGGTCGTCGAGAACATCAGGAAGGAGTACAAGCTCGGATACCACAAGGCCGCGAAGATGGCCGAGATCGCCATCTGGGCGAAGGTCTGCTGCGTCACCGACCTCGACCCCGCCCTCATCTCCGGCGCCAACATGACCCCCTACAAGACCCTCGCGGACGCCGTCTCCGACGCCCTCAAGGCCAACCCCGCCGCCCGCATCATCGTCCTCGCGGAAGGAAGCGTCACCATCCCCAGACCCCCGGAGGGAGCCTGATGGCATCCACCTTCACCCCCGAGAAGATCGAGCAGGTCAGGCAGGCCCTCACCACCTGCACCATGTGCGGGTTCTGCAAGAGCGTCTGCCCCTCCTTCAAGGCGATCAACTGGGATACCGACCTGTCCCGCGGAAGGATCGTCATGACCTACGGTCTCGCCACCGGCCAGCTGGAGCCCGACGAGTCCGTGATCAAGAGCATGTATACCTGCACCACCTGTGCGGACTGCGTGCGCCGCTGCACCTCCAAGGTCAAGATCGTCGACATCATCGAGATGTGCCGCTCCGACCTCGTCGCCAACGGGCACATTCTCCCCAAGCACAAGGCGATGTGCGAGGGAATCATGGCAAACAACAACCCCTTCGGCGAGAAGAAGAGCGTCGTCGAGACCCTCGGGCTCAAGCCCCACAAGGCCGAGGTCGCCTACTTCGCCGGATGCACCGCCACCTACCGTGCCACCAAGACCGCCAAGGGCGTCATCTCCATCCTCGACAGGCTCAAGGTCGACTGGACCGGCGTGGACGAGGTCTGCTGCGGATCCGTCATGGGCCGCGTCGGATGGAACGAGGAGGACCAGCTCAGCCTCATGAAGAGGAACGTGGACGCCATCGCGTCCCTGGGCGTCAAGACCCTCGTGCTCTCCTGCGCCGGATGCTACCGCATGTTCAAGGTCGAGTACCCCAAGCACGTGGAGGTGCCCTTCGAGGTCCTGCACATCACCGAGTTCCTCGCCAAGCAGAAGCTCCCCCTCAAGCCCCTCACCGGCGTCACAGTCACCTACCACGACCCCTGCCACCTCGGCCGCCACTGCGGAGTGTACGACGCTCCCAGGGAGGTCATCAGGCAGTTCCCCGGAGTGGACTTCAAGGAGATGCAGTACAACCGCCAGTTCAGCCACTGCTGCGGCGGCGGAGGCGGTGTGAGGGCCGCGTTCCCCGAGGTCGCCGGACAGATCGCCGACACCAGGATTGCCGAGGCGGACTTCGCGGACATCATCATCACGACCTGTCCGTTCTGCGTCACCAACCTCGGTGCACAGGCCGCTCTCGTCAAGGACGGTCCGAGGGTCGTCGACCTGGTGGAGCTCATCGAGGAGCACCTTTGCTGAGCGCTTCCTCCCTCAGGCGCAACGGCAGCCGCCCGCGTGTCATGGGGATACTGAACGTCACCCCCGATTCGTTCTCGGACGGCGGACGCTATGTCTCCGCCGAGGATGCCGTCAGGCATGCATTCGAGATGATCGATGAGGGCGCAGACATCATCGACATCGGTGGGGAGTCCACCCGTCCCGGTGCCAGCCCCGTATCGGAAAAAGAGGAGCTGGCTCGTATCGTGCCCGTTCTGAAGGAACTCGTCCCCCGCATCGGTGTCCCGGTCTCCGTGGACACGATGAAGGCCTCCGTCGCCCGCGAGTGCATCGGTCTCGGAGCATCGATTATAAACGACGTGAGCTCGCTCTCGGATCCCGGGATGGCCCCCGCCGCCGCGGAGCTCGGGGTGCCGCTGGTCCTCATGAGCAGTTACGGGAACCCTTCGACATTCCGCACGAACTTCATCCCCGGCGATGCCGTGGAGTATGCATGCGGCCGTCTGCAGTTCCTTATAGGCACTGCACACGATGCCGGTGTCGGCGACGACATGATCATCATCGATCCCGGGGCGGGTTTCGGCACCGACGACATCCAGGCGATGGACCTCCTCAGGAACTCATCGAGGTTCTCGTTCGGGCGGTATCCCGTTCTCGTGGGGCCGTCCAGGAAAAGATTCCTCCGGCATTGGTATCCGGAGATGGATCCCGACTCGGCGACGGACGAGGCCTGCCGTGCCGCCGTTTCCGGCGGCGCCGACATCCTCCGCGTCCATGCGCCGGGTCGGTTGAAAGGTTTGTTCTGATCAGGATTCCTTATCCTTCTCTTCTTTATCGGCCTCTGCAGGGGCGTTTACCTCGGCATTGTCAGCTGTTTCGGCGGATTCATCCTCTGATTCATCTTCCGCCTCGGTCTCTACCGCAGCTGCGACGGCTGCATTCTCCGCCTTTTCAGCCTCTTTAGCATTCTTCTCGGCTTCCTTGGCGGCCTTCTTCTCAGCCTTCTTCGCTTCCTTTTCCGCTTTCTTCTCAGCCTTCTTGGCGTCCTTCTCGTCGGCCTCGTCATCCTCCCTGTCCTGCTGCCTAAGGACGGCCTCGGTGTGCCTCCTCCTGGCGCCGAGGAACTCGGCGACGGGGATGATCAGGCAGAGCAGCAGGATGATGTCCAGTAGCTTGATGAGGGGCTCGAGGTTGACGGTGAAGCTCTCGAGGCCGACTCCGCTCATTCCTCCGGACATCCCGGAGAGCTCCACGAAGTCGATGTCGCCTGCGGACATGACGAAGATGTGCAGGAACAGGAGTACGGCGAGGATCTTGATGATTCCGAAGGCCATGCGGCCGACGGTTCCCAGACCGAAGTATACTCCGACGTTGCCGATGATGAGGACCGGCAGATACGCGATGAGCGCGGTGAGGATGACTCCTCCGGGCTTCAGGTACTCCTTGATGGTTTCGGGCAGATTCTCGAGGTTGATGCTGCCGTGGGTGGCGTAGTCCAGTACGAGACAGATCAGGATGAAGACGATGATGTACTCGATAATCGAGTAAGTGACCTGTTTGACGACGCGGGATTTGCTGTTGAGATAATCCGCATCCTCCCTCTTGAGGCGCTTCTCTATCCTTTCTTCTATCCTGGCACGTTTCTCTTCAGCGGTCTCCTTGCTCATCAGGATCCCTCCGGGAAGAACGTCTCGAGCGATTTCACGAGGGTCTCTGCTTGTTCTTTCGTGAGGTGGATGTCATGGGGCCCCTCGCTGTCCGTGTAGGTGAAGGTCAGACCGTCGTCGGTGATCATGTCCTTGAGCATCTTGTATGCGGTGTCGGTGGTCCCTGCCGCGGTAACCTTGAGAGTTCCGCTGGAGGGGACCTCTACGGACAGGGTGACGTCGCCGCAGGTGGCGGTGACGTGGTCTCCGAACTCGTCCTCGAACGTATCGACGATCGAGGCGATGAGCGAAGACGAATCATCGACATCGACGGTGACCGTGGAGGTGTTCCCGGACTGCTCGATGGTGACGTTTCCGTCGGAGACGGTCCCTTCCATGGATATGCCGAGCCCGAGGTCGAGAAGGGAGGTTCCGTTCCAGTCGAGATATTTGAACTGGATGTTCATGACGATGGGCACGTTGATCTTGCCCTCATCCGACTGGAGGGAACTGGCGTAGGCCATGAACATCAGTGCGGGGATCTTCTCCTTCTCGAAAGATTTCGTCGCCGTGTCGTTCGCCGGTATGACACCGAAGTCGAAAGTCCCGACGGGCATCTTCTTGTCGCCCTTGCCCAGGAACACGTCGATGGTAACATCCTTGATGTCCTGGGGCAGATGGGACGTGATGTACATGGTCGGCAGTCCCAGTACGAGGTTCATGTCTTCGTCGACTTCGAGGTTGGTGCCCGAGTCATCCATCTCTATGTCGAACGGCGTGTCTATCGTCTTTGGGATGGCGGAATTGAACGTGTCGTACAGCATGTACGCGCAAATCGCAATCACCACGATGATAGCTAGTAGCTTCGGTGCGTTCATTGGGTCGTAATCGCTCTTAATTAATAAAACGCCCACGCAAAAAGTTCAGAAGATGAGTCCGAGTGCCAACACTACCACGACGCCGATAATCGCGACCGCGGCCATGGCGATGTCCCTCATCTTCTCAGAGCGGATACGCTTCTGGTCGGCGTAGTAGCACTCCTCGCAGCAGTATGCCTGATCGAACGGTACTGCATCACCGCAGTAGCGGCAATGGTCGTGATCGGGTAGGGACGGATCCATGGTTCCGACGATGCGTTCTTCGTAAAAGACGGTATCGGGTTCGGTGGGGTTTTATCCGCAGCGGGGATACGGAGTAGTGAATGGACGGAACGAAAGACGGGAAGCGCATCGCATCCGCAAGGGTCCTTATCATCGGAGCGGGGCTGCTCGGGTGCGTTACCGCGGAGGCACTCATAGCCCGCGGCGTACGTCATTTCGTCATTTTCGACCCGTCCTCCGTCGGTTTCAGGGATGTGGACGGGGAGCACTTCGTCCAGAGCGACGTGGGTTCCCGTTACGCAGCCGAGGTGACCGTGGCCCGTTTGGTGCCCATGGGGGCATCCTGCACGTATCAGATCGCCGGAGCACAGAAGATCGACGGCTGGAACTTCGAGGCCGTGCTGTGCTGCAATGCTTCGTACGGCGACAGGATGACCGCCAACATGCGCGTGAGACAGTATCATCTGGCTCTTGTGGACGGCATCGTCTCCGGAAGGCGCGCCAGGGTGCAGACCGTACTCTCCACGGGCCCCTGTCTCGGGTGTCTCGTCACGAGCCGTTCGTCCGTGGATCCGGGCATCGCGGACCCCGTAACGCTGAAGGAGACCGCGGAGTTCATGGCGGAAGAGGCGGTGAAGATCATCGCCGGAAGGATGTACGACTGCGTCTCGGGCGTCATCCACATGGAGGACGGGAACAGGGTCGTCCTCAACACGGGGATCTCCCCGTCATGTCCTTTCCACAGGGACGGGAAATGGCAGAACACACCTTGACTGGCTCATGATTAGGTGATGGTATGGAGGACAGGAAACGTTACGTGCCGGGTGCGGAGCTCTTCGTCTCCGAGACGATCATGGAGGGTCTCGCGGACCTCGGCGACGGTGCATACGATACCGAGACGCCGGCGACCGGCCTCGTCCTGGGGAAGCGTTTTTCCGATTCCCTCGGCACCTGGGCCGAGATCACGAGCATCTCCGGAGATGAGCAGGCCGATGACCTCATCGGGTGGTTCCGCACATCCGAGGGCGGAGGGGTGTCGATGTCCCCCGCCGACGTGAAGAAACACATCTCGCTTTTCGGGAAACAGAGGGCGTACGCGATAATGATCGACCCCCAGCAATCCTCCCTCGCGTTCTACACCGTGGAGGACGGGGAGCCCGTGAGCGTCAGGGCCGTCGTGGTCGAGAGCAGATGATCAGACCCAGATGGCGTGCCTGTTGCGCATGTCCTCCTCGGTCGCGCCGAGGAGTTTCATCAGGGCGGGGGTCATGCTGTCGAAGAAGAGCATGGTGGCGTCCTCGAAAATGGTCCCGAGGGGGGCGTCGGACGCGTGGTCGGATTTCACGATAATCGTCGTGTCCGAGGTTTGAGCCAGATCGTTGTCTTTGGAACTGGTGACGCTGATCACGCGGGTGCCTATGCGCCGGGCGATCTCCGCCGTCTTCACGACGGACATGGTGTCGCCGCTGTTGGATACGAGGATGACGAGGTCTTCGGAAGAGATGAGCGGGGTGGTCATGTCCCCGATGAAGTAGACCTTCAGTCCGAGCTGTACGAGCCTCACGGCGAACGACTGCGCGATCAGTCCCGAACGCCCCACGCCGAAGACGAAGACGGTGCGGGCACCGACTATGCGGGATGCGAGCTCCTCGCGGTCCGCATCGGTGATGCCGGAGAGCGCGGCGATGCATTGGGAAGCGATCCTTTCCGCTTCGTCCAATCGGGTCACTCCTCGGCGGGAGGCTCCTCGGAAGCGGAAGCCTCTGCGGCGGCGGCCTCCTCGGCCTCCTTCTCCGCCTTGGCCTGTTCCTTCTTCCTCTCCTTGAGGGCCTTCTGCGCCTTCTTGGAGAGGACGCGCTCGGTCAGGGTGCGCATGTAGACTGCGTCGTGCTCCAGGAGAGGGGAGCAGGAGATGATGGTCATGTCGGGGCCGATCTCGGCGAGGGCCTCGGCGAGGCGCTCGAACTTGAGGTCTCCCTTCTTGAGGGGGGTGAGGACCTTCTCGTAGCAGTTCTCCCTGTCGACCTCGACGTTGGAGAACGCGGACCAGACGTGGCCGTCGCCGAACTGTGCGAACTGTCCGATGACGTCGGCGAAGTCCGCGGATGTCTCGAGGGCGCATCCGGTGCGGGCCTGGTAGTGCGCGAAGTTGAGGATGGGGACGACTCCGTCGATCTGGTCGCAGAGGTCGAAGATCTGGTCGGCGGTGCCGAAGACGTCGGTCTGTCCGGTGACCTCGATGCCCACCTTGGGCTTCAGGCCGTACTCCTGCCAGCTGTCCATGACCATGGAGAGGTTCTGGAAGATGTTCTCATCGGTCTCCTCGCGGGTGCGGAGGCGCTCATCGTAGGGGCCGAGGCTGGTGACGACGACGTCCCCTCCGAGGGCATCGGTGATGATGCCGGCCTGGAGGAGGATGTCCATGTACTGTCCGGTGAGCGCGGCCTCCTTGTCGTCCTCCATGTTGCCGGTGAGGTCCATGTAGTAGGGGGTGTGGGAGGAGAGGGCGACGTCGTGCCTGCGGGCGATCTTCCCGAGCTTGGCGAGGTCGCCAAACGTGGTGGTGGGGGGCACGAGCAGCATGATGAGGTTGTCCTCCTCCATGATGGGCTCGTCCCTGGCGTAGATGATCTCGCCTTCCCTCTCGATACCCACGATGAATCCGGATTCCGGGGGGAGGGTGTCGAGGGTCTGGCCGGCCTCCTCGTCCTCGTCGGCGGGGACGAACTGCGTGCGGGGCCTCACGAGCTGTACTTCCAGCGCGGTGAGTGCGAGGTTGTGAACATCCTCGATTCCGTCTTTCAGCGTGCGTCCTTTACAGGAGAGGGGGATTCCGGCAGGTCCGTATCTAATCATAAAAAGTCCACCAGCCTAAGGGGCATCTGCAATACCGCTTTAAAGGTATTCCCACTACCGTACCTAAGTAACAATCGCACACGCGACTATAGGGTCCGGGGTTACCTTTATTAATAAGACCCTGTTAGGGGGACTCTACCCGAATGTCGGGAGAGTCAGAATATGAGCAAGGCTTCTTTGAAGACCAACCCCCAGCTCGTTTCCCTCATCGCTGACCTCAAAGCGAAGACCAGGGAGACCGAAGCTGAGATCTGGCGAGACATTGCGCTTCGGCTGGAAGCACCCTCCAGGGTGTGGGCCGAGGCGAACCTCAGCAAGATCGAGAAGTACGTGAAAGAAGGAGAGACCATCGTCGTTCCTGGAAAAGTCCTCGCTGCCGGCGACCTCACCAAGAAGGTCAACGTCGCCGCCTACAGCTTCTCCGCCAAGGCCGCCGCGTCCATCGCCGCTGCCGGCGGAAAGGTCATGACCATCCGCGAACTCATGGACGAGTGCCCCTCTGGATCGAAAGTCAGGATTATCGGGTGAGGAAAGATGGTTACAGTTATTGATGGATCGAACCTCATCTACGGCCGCCTCGCTACCGCCGTCGCCAAACTCATCATGGACGGCGAAGAGGTCGTTGTCCTCAACGCCGAGAAGATTATCGTCACCGGCGAGAGGGCTGAGGTCCTGAAAGATTTCAAGCACAAGGTCGACCTCGGAGAGGTCACCAAGAGGAAGGGTCCGTTCTACCCCCGCCGCGCCGACCTCCTGTTCAAGCGCTGCGTGAGGGGAATGATCCCCCGCTACACCACCACCGGCCGCGAAGCCTACCGCGCCCTCAAGGTGCTGGTCGGCGCCCCCAAGCAGTTCGACGACGTCGAGAAGGTTGTCCCCGAGATCGCCTCCAAGAAGGTCAGCTGCAAGTACGTGACCCTCGGAGAGATCTCCGCATACCTCGGATCGAAGGTGAACTGAAATGGATGCAGTCAACACTAGCGGAAAGCGCAAGACCGCGATCGCCAGGGCCTCCGTCAAGAAGGGTACCGGCAAGATCACCGTCAACAAGATCCCCCTGGACATCTACGAGCCCGAGCTCGCCAGGCTGAAGATCAAGGAGCCCCTCGAGCTGGCCGCCGACAAGGCCGCCGGCGTCGACATCTCCGTCTCCGTCTCCGGAGGAGGAGTCATGGGCCAGGCCGCCGCCGTCAGGACCGCAGTCGCCCGCGGTCTCGTCGAGTTCTACAAGGACGAGGACCTCGAGGCCCTCTTCAAGTCCTACGACAGGACCCTCATGATCAACGACGACCGCCGCAAGCTGCCCAAGAAGCCCCTTGGACCCGGCGCACGCGCCAAGAAGCAGAAGTCCTACAGGTGATCACAGTATGATTATCCCTGTCAGATGCTTCACCTGCGGAAAGGTCGTCGGATCAGCATACCCCGCGTATGCCAGCCGCGTCAACATGGGCGAGGATCCCAAGGCCGTCCTCGACGACCTGGGTTTCGAGCGCTACTGCTGCCGCAGGATGATCGTGGCCCACGCTGATCTCATTTCCGAGATCTCCAGACTGGGATGAGATTTCCTATCACCCAAACCTTTTAATCAAACCCCTTACTACTCCGTTCCAACGGGCCCTTGGGGTAGCTTGGTATCCTTCATGCTTGGGGTGCATGTGACTCCAGTTCAAATCTGGGGGGGCCCACCACTTATTCCATTAAAATTGAGCTCGCAATGCTGTGAACTCTGTCGATTTTTATCAAGGTTTGCATAGCATTCG
>SUSU01000027.1 GCA_015063225.1 Thermoplasmata archaeon
ATCTGATATTAAAAGCATATGTTGTTATTGGTACAGAGCCGTCGGAAAACGGTCGGACCATTATGATTTCAACGGGGTCGGAATTTTTATATCGGCAGGAGGCGGATATGCCCTCATGAGGTTCACGTTCAACCCCGTTATGTCGTTCATCCTGTCGATGCTGTTCTCCATCACGGCGGGTTTCCTCTACGCCGACTACGGTTGGCACAACGGGTTCATGTTCCTCCTCATCGGAATAGACATCGCGCTGCTCACGTACACGCTCCGCGAGTATTCCGGCACCGAGGCCGTGTCGCGCCTCATGCCCATGTTCATGAACGTCATAGTCATCGCCGTCGTCTCCGTGCTCTGCGGCATCGCGGGGATATCGATGGGCAACGGTTCCTGGAACGCGGGCGACCTCGCCGTGTACTTCGTCGCCGTCCTCGCCTTCGGTTTCGTCTCCGTCTGCCTCTCGGTCTACAACGCGGTGACCTTCGAGGATGCGAGGTTCGCGGGCCCCCTCCTGACCGCCGTGATCGTGTATTTCATCGTCATGGTGTTCGGTCTCGTGGCCGTCGCCAACGATTCGGATTCGCAGTTGATAGTCACCGCGGCGTACGCCGTCGTGGCGTTCGTCATCGGTTTCCTGTTCATGTGGCGCTCCTCCGGAAGGATCGCGTATTGATCCTTCAGAGCGGCATTCCCCCCGCTGGCACATCCGTTTTTTGTGATTAGTTTATATATGCATATCCCATGACTATCCATGGTTGTTCCAACCAAGGGATGCACAAGGCCGAAACACCGGCCTAAACGGATGGGATTAGGTTGTACCTAAAGAGTATAGAACTGGAAAACTTCAAATCGTTCGGCGGGAAGGTGACCATCCCGCTCATGGACGGGTACATGGCGGTCACCGGACCTAACGGATCGGGAAAATCCAACATCGGCGATGCCATCATGTTTGTTCTGGGGCCCAGGAGCCCCAAGGCGGTCAGGGCCGCGAGGATCCCCGACCTGGTTTTCAGCAACGCGGGTAAGGGCAAGGCCGATTACATGAAGGCCACCCTGGTCTTCGAGAACACGGACAGGATCCTCCCCTGGGATTCCGACGAGGTCCGTCTCACCCGCCACGTCAAGCTCAAGGGCGAGAACAAGGACGATTACGTCTCGTACTTCTACATCAACGGACAGCCGTCCAAGCTCGCCGAGTTCGAGGAGCTGCTCTCCAAGGCGCGCATCAGCGCCGACGGATACAACATCGTCCAGCAGGGGGATGTCACCCACATCATCCAGATGGGGGCGATGGAGAGGAGGCGTATCCTCGACGGTATCTCCGGCATCTCGAGTTTCGACGCCGACCTGGAGAAGGCCGGCAGGGAACGCACCGAGGCCGAGACCAACCTCGGCCAGATAAGCATCATCCGCACCGAGAGGGCTTCCAGCCTCGAGAGGCTCGAGAAGCAGAGGGCGGACGCCATCAAGTACAACGACGCCAAGAAGAGGGTCGAGATCAGCCGCGCGCAGCTCTCCGTGCGCCAGCGCGACTCCGAGAAGGAACAGCTCGACTCCCTGCGTTCATCGCTCGCCTCCACCGAGAACGACATCGACACGCTCACCAAGAAGCGCGATGCCGACCAGGCCGTCTATGAGGAGAACGAGAAGGCGATCTCCGACAAGGAGACCGAGATCGAGACCCGCAGCGGTCCCGAGTACGTCAAGATCAAGGGAGAGGTCGAGCAGGCCAAGATCAACCTCGGGACCATACAGAACGTCCGTCAGAACAACACCGAGGAGATCCAGGACAAGGAGGCCTACATCCAGGAGCTCAGCGAGAAGATCGAGGAGAACCGCAGGTCCGTGGCCGGGGTCCAGGAGAACCTCGCCGACCTCAGGACCCAGCTGGACGACGTCGTCAAGCGCAAGGCCGAGGCCGATGCGGAGACCGAGAGGATCACCGCGGACGTCAACTCCCACGGCGGTGAGATGACCGCCGTCCAGACCCGCATCCAGGAGCTGGAGTCCAAGATCGACGAGCAGTCCGCCGCCGCACAGGACCTTCAGGCCGACGCCGCCACCGCTCAGGCCGTGTCCGAGACCGCGGACCTCGCCAAATCCCAGGCCGAGGACGCCCTCGAGGCCGCCAGGTTCGACGTCAAGAACACCGAGGACGACAAGACCAACGCCGAGAGGATGTACGGGAACACCGATATCGACGCCCTCGGGAAGCAGGTGCTCACGCTCAAGAACGAGGAGAGGACCCTCGAGAAGAGGGAGTCCGACCTCCGCGAGATCTACATGAAGAAACAGACCGCCTACAACAAGATGGTCTCCGAGAAGCGCGCCATGGAGAGCGTGTCCGGGGGCGGGGAGGCGTACAACCGCATCCTCGCGGCCAAGGCTTCGGGCGAGATACGCGGCATCCACGGCGCCGTCTGTGAGCTCGCCACCGTCGACGACGGGTTCGACATCGCCATCAGCGTCGCTGCCGGTTCCAAGGCGAGGTCCATCGTCGTGGATAACAAGGAGGTCGCCGCGGAGTGCATCCGCTACCTCAAGGCGAACGGCCTCAAGAGGGTCACCTTCCTCCCGCTGGCCGAGATGCAGCCCGGCCGTCCGTCCGCCAAGGCGATCATGATGCTGAAGCAGACCCTCGGGTACGCGACGGACTTCATCCACTACGACAAGAAGTACGACAACATTTTCTGGTACGTGTTCGGCGACACCCTGGTCACCCCCGACCTGGACAAGGCCAAGGCCATCATGGGCCAGCTCCGCATAGTCACCAAGAGCGGCGAGCTCATCGAGAAGTCCAGCGCCATGACCGGAGGTACCCTCGACGTGAAGAACCTCCCCAAGTTCGGCAGCGCCGGCACGGGATCATCCGACATCGCCGATGCGGGCGCCGACGTCCAGAAGGCCAACGACGCCCTCGTCGCCGCCACCGAATCCCTCAGGGCCGTCCGCGAGAAGATCCGCGAGACCGACGACCTCCTCCGTGCCGCCAACAAGAGCGGTGCCGAGGGTCAGGGTAAGATCGCCGCTGCACAGGTCAGGTACGAGGCTGCCAGGAACGCCCTCGCCAAGGCCGAGGAGGACATGAAGAAGAGGTCCGCCGAGGCGGACGAGGTCGCGAAGAAAGCCAACGACGCCCGCGTCAAGTCCGACGCCGCCAGGGAATCCCTTGAGGCCATGCGCGCGGAGCTCACCAAATCCCGCGAGAGGCTGTCCGAGATCGCCCCAGCCGACCTGCAGCAGCGCATCGCCGCCGCCCGCGAGCTCTCATACACCCTTTCCACCGAGAAGAACGACCTCGAATCCCAGGTCAAGGGAGCCGAGGTGGAGATCAAGGGTCTCCAGGACCAGAGCGGAGGCTACTCCGAGCAGATCGCCAAGGTCCGTGCGGACATCGAGGCCATCCAGAAGGAGATCGCCGATTCCGACGCCGAGGTGGAGAGGCTCACCGTCGAGCTGGAGGCCAAGAAGAAGATCCAGAGGGACCTCGAGGCCGGCCAGGAGAACCTCCGCGCCCAGCGCGACACCCTGATCGAGAAGAGGTACAAGGTCACCAGCGCCATCGAGGCGTCCAAGACCCAGATAGAGGTCAAGTCCGGCATCGCCGAGAGTCAGAGGGCCGCCATCAGGTCCTCCGAGGACAGGCTCGCCGTCCTCGAATCCGAGGTCGCAGCCCTCGGGGAGGAGATCCCCGCCAACCCGCCCTCCGAGGAGACCATCAAGAGGAACCTCAGGCAGGCCGAGGCCGAGATAGAGGCGCTCGGTACCGTCAACCCCCTGGCCGTCGAGGAGTACGACCGTACCCTCGCCGAGCTGAACCAGCTCGATTCGGAGGTCGAGAGCATCAATGCCAGGATAGCCTCCCTCACCGAGCTCGAGGAGGACATCAGCGCCAAGAAGAAGGGCATCTTCATGGAGGCCTACAACGCCATCGACGCCAACTTCAAGACCCTCTTCGCCGAACTCTCCGGAGGAGGAGAGGCGTCCATGAGCCTGGAGGATCCCGACGACCCCTTCAACGGCGGTCTCTTCATCAACGCCAAGCCCCGCAACGGAATGATGCTCAGGCTCGAGGCCCTTTCCGGAGGGGAGAAGTCCCTCACCGCCCTCGCATTCATATTCGCCATCCAGGAGTACCAGCCCTCGCCCTTCTACGTGCTGGACGAGGTCGACATGTTCCTGGACGCCGTCAACACCGAACTCGTCGCGTCACACATCAAGACGCAGTCCGGACACACCCAGTTCATCCAGGTGTCCCTGAGGAAGGTCGCCCTCACCAAGGCCGACAATCTCATCGGGGTCACCAGGCCGCCCTCGGGCATCAGCAAGATCATCATGCAGGTGGACATGTCCAGCCTGGACAAGCTGGAGGCCGAGGCGCAGAAGCGCCGCGAGGAAGCCGAGAAAACCGATTGAAACCGCTTAAAAAGGATGGGATAGACATGACTACTACCGATATCGAAGCGCTGGAACAGCACCTGCTGTACCACAAGGCGCTTGCAGAGAGCCCCGAGGAGGTGGAGAGGATCAACGGATACCTCACCACCCTCAACAGCGCAGTGGACGGGACCAAGCTCGCCGACCCCGTGGACGAGGCCATACGCCGCATGTTCGTGATGGTCCTGGAGAACGGCATCGACCCCTGGGCCATAGACCTGGAGTTCTTCGTGGAGACCTACTCCAAGAAGGTCGCCGAGGACAACTTCGACATCCTCGTCGCCGGGAAGTTCATCTACTGGGCATGGAGGATCCTCGGGATGCAGGTCAACAAATCCATGGACACCTTCAACTCGCCTGTGGACGAGTTCGAGGGATGCGATGAGGACTTCTTCACCGAGGAGGAGGACTCCGGCATCATCATCCCCGACCTCCCCGTCCACGACGTGGACTACAGCAGGGTCATCGAGAGGTCCAACTACGCCAAACCCACCCTCTTCGACCTCATCCTCTCCCTGGAGGACGCACAGAAGGAGGTCGAGATCCGCGAGGCCCGCCAGGAGGTCCTGGAGAAGCTCCGCGCCGAGAGGGCGGCCAACAGGCCCAAGTTCGACAACAAGGCCCACGAGGAGGACGACGAGACCGTGGTGAAGAGGGTGTACAAGACCATCATCGAGCGCACCTCCACCGGTACCGTCCCCATCATACTCTCCAAGCTCTACAACGGGAACCTGAAGGACAGCATCTCCTTCTTCGTCTCGGTCCTCCACCTGGTCCGCTACGGGCTGCTGGATATCGAGCAGGAGTCCCTCCCTTGCGGCGACATCACCATCAGCGTGATCGACCCCACCGCCGAGGTGCCCCTCTCCACAGAGGCCTGATACAGATGGAAGACAACGGTGCCGAGGCCAGGTACAAGGTGGAGGAGAAGTCCACCGTCGAGGCCGCCCTGTTCGCGGCATCCGAACCGCTCACCGCGGCGGACATCGCCGACCGTACGGGGATGGACATAAGCGTCATCCGCTACGCGCTCAAGGACCTCCGCATGGAGTACGAGATGAGGGATTCAGCCATCATCATCTCCGCCATCGACGGGAACTACCGCATGCAGCTCCGCGCCGAGTACCAGAAGTACTCCGGCGTGTTCGCCGCCCCCGAGTTCCCCACCGGCGTCATGAGGACCCTCTCCACCATCGCCTACAACCAGCCCGTGCTGCAGTCGCAGATCGTCAAGGTCAGGGGACCCCGCGGGTACGCCGACATCGCCACCCTCGTGGATGCCGGATACGTGCATTCCAAGCCCAAGGGACAGAGTTACGAGCTCACCACCACCAAGAAGTTCTCCGAGGACTTCGGGATCGGGAGCACCCGCCCCGAGGACATCAAGGAGTGGATCCTCAGGAACTCCAAGGGAGTGGTCCAGAGGAAGGCCCCGCAGACCGAGGCCGAGATCCCCGCTGACAGCGGGGACAGCGAAACCCCTTCCGAGTGATACGGGGCGGGGTCCCATCCCCCCGCTCCTATAATCATTTTTATTAATATTATAGGACATCACACGGCATCAACTGGGCGGTATTGCCCGGACCGTGTTATAACATGAGCAAGATGTTTGGAACCAACGGCGTCAGGGGCGTCGTGAACAAGTACATGGACGTCAAACTGGCCCTCCAGATGGGAAAGGCCATCGGTTCGTGTTTCCCCGGCACCATCGCCATCGCCAACGACACCCGCCTCTCCTCAGACATGATCTCCATGGCCGTGATCTCCGGTCTCACCTCCGTCGGATGCGACGTGAGGAACCTCGGCATGATCCCCACGCCCGCCCTCCAATAGTATGTCAAGTGCAACGCCGACGTGGTCGCCGGCGTCATGATCACCGCCTCCCACAACCCTCCCGAGTACAACGGCATCAAGCTCATCGCCGGCGACGGTACCGAGGCCTCCCCCGAGGACGAGAACGCCGTCGAGCTCAGGTACGAGGAGGACATCCAGGGGGTCCCCTGGAGTGACGTCGGTACCGTCAGGAACGTCAGCGGCGCCGGGGATGCGTACGTGGACAGCATCGTCTCCAAGGTGGATGTCGCGCTCATCAAGAAGGCCGACATCGTGGCCGTCCTCGACTGTTCCAACGGTGCCGCCTGCTACACCTCCCCCCTCCTTCTCAAGAAGCTCGGCGTCAGGGCGATCACCCTCAACGCATCCGCCCGCGGTGAGTTCCCCGGCCACCCCTCGGAGCCCACCGAGGACAACCTCAGCGACCTGAAGAAGCTCGTCAGGGACACCCGCGCCCAGATAGGTATCGCCCACGACGGTGACGCGGACCGCTGCGTCTTCGTCGACAACAAGGGATTCTTCGTACCCGGGGACATCACCCTGGCTCTTCTTTCCAAGAGCCTCGTCGAGAACGCCCCCGAGGGTCAGAACAAGGAGGTCGTCACCCCCGTCGCCACCTCCTCGCTCATCGACGACGTGGTCACCGAGGCCGGCGGGAAGGTGTTCCGCACCGCCGTCGGCGCGCCCAAGGTCGCCCGCCGCATGATCGAGAACAAGTCCGTCTTCGGCGGAGAGGAGAACGGCGGTCTGATCTTCCCCGACCACCAGTACTGCAGGGACGGCGGCATGGCCATCGCCCGCATGCTCGAGTCGATCGCTCTGTACGGTCCTCTCCGCAAGCAGATCGAGGCCCTCCCCGTGTACTACACCGCCAAGCACAAGGTCGAGTGCAGCAAGGACATGTACGGTGCGATAGCGAAACTCATCGCCTCCAACGCCAACGGCGCCCGCATCGACAACACCGACGGCCAGAAGCTGCTGTTCAGCGACGGTTCCTGGGTCCTTGCGAGGCCTTCCGGTACGGAACCCCTCTACAGGGTCTACGCGGAATCCCGCAACAAGGAGAGGGCCGAGGAGCTCGCCTCCTATTACGAGAGGCTCATCGTCGAGTTCATCTCCAAAGCCTGAAGGCTCACTTCTTCTTCCAGAGGGGAGTGAGGACCTTCTTGGCGGTCCGGACCGCCACCTTCTTGGTGAAACGGGCCGCCTCGGACTGCTTCGCGCTTGTACTTTTGGATGTACCTTTAGCCGGAGTCTTGGCTGGAGCCTTCTTGGAGGACGTCTTCGCAGCGGTCTTCTTCGGCGCGGGGGTCTTGGGTTTCGAGGGCTTCTCCTCGGGTTCCTCGTCCGGGATGTTGATGACCGCGGCGGGTTTCTCCGTCTTATTCCTGGTCCCGGTGCTCTTGGAGGGGAGTTTCGCGGGTTCGGCCTTAGGGGCCTTCTCCTTGGGAGGTTCCTCGGCCTCGGGGGCTTTTTTCTTCGACGGGGTCTTCCGCGGGGTCTTGACGGAGGGCTCCTTGCGGACGGCCGCTTTCTTCCCTCCGGCGATTTTCAGCATCGCCTCCTGTTCGTTCTGGTATTCCTTCGTGACAGGGGACGAACCGGTGTTGCGGACGTCGGACATCTCCGCGGGATAACGGCGTTCCGCCTCCCTCTGGCTCATTATCAGGAAGTCGGGGACGGAGTCATCGTCCACGACCAGGAAGTTGATGCCCTCGACCTCGAGCTCCTCGATGGTGGGGGTCTTGACGATTATGATGCTCCTGCCCACGTACCTCTCGGGGATGTCGGAGTGGAGCACCTTGCGTACGTCTTCCGTGAGGATGAAACGGCAGTCGGCGCTTATGGCGGAGTACTGCTGCCTGGAATAGATGCGGAGACCTTCCCAGAGCATGATCAGCTCCTGAGGTTCTTGGCGTGGACCGCGAGGGCCTCGTTGATGAGCCTTGCACCGAGGATCGACGTGATCCCGGAGGGGTCAGCGGGCGGGCAGATCTCCATGACGTCGAATCCGGCGAGACGGTCGCCCACGAGGCTGATGGCCTTCTTCACATCGATGGGCAGAAGTCCGAACGGTTCGGGGGTGCCGGTACCGGGTGCGTAAGCGGGATCGATACCGTCGATGTCGATGGACAGGTACACCTTATCGGCCTTCAGGCCGTCGAGCATTTTCTTCACGGCCCATTCGATGCCCTTGTCGAAGACCTCGAAGGAGCTGACGAAGGGGACGACGTCGTCCCTCTCGAGTTCCTCCCTGCCGATGGCCCTGCAGCCGACGGAGCACACGTTCTCAATCCCGTGTACGTCCACCGCCCTGCGGGTTACGCAGGCGTGGGAGAGGGGGGTTCCCATGTACTCGTCCCTGGAATCCAGGTGGGCATCGATGGTCATGAGGGCGACGGAACCGGGCTCGAAGCTCTGGATGATCGGGATGGTCCCGGAGTGTTCCCCGCCGATGGCGATGGGGAACTTCCCTGCGTTGATGCAGGGGCCTACGGCGAACTTGACCTCCTCCACCATGTCCTCGGGGAGGATGAAGTCGTCGCAGTTGCCGTAGTCGCACACCGCGAGGGGTTCCTGGTCGAGACCGTGCTCGAAGTGAAACTCCTCAAAATTGTATGATGCGCGACGCACGGCGGTCGGGGCCTCGCGGGCCCCGGCCTTGAAGCTTGCCGTGTGGTCATACGGAATCCCGAAGATGACTGCGTCGGCCTCGTTGAACTCGGCCTCCGCGTCCGCATAGTTGAGTCCGTATGGCAATGTGAAGTCACCCTCACATCAGTTTCATTCTGTCCATGGCAACGATGTACATGACCTCGGCGCCGGCCTCGAGGACGGACTCGTGGTCATCGTTGATCTGCATGGAGAAGGTCTCGAAGGTCTCGAGATCCATGATCTGGACTTCGTTGCTGCTCTCGTCGATGGAGACGACCTGTCCCTTCCTTTTGTCGATGATGGGGACCTGGACCTTGGCGCTGACGGGGGCGTTGATGGACTTCTTGGCACCGGTGAAGAGGTCGGTGGCCTCGATGGAGGCCTTGGCGGATCCGTGCTTTCCGGGCTTGGAGGTGGTAATCGAGATAATCTTGCAGGGGGAGTCGTCGATGTTGACGTACCTTCCGATCTTGAGCTCCCTGAGCTCTTTCATTTCCCATTCTGCCATAAAAAATACCTTCTTTTGCTGCTCCGCTCAGATTATCCTCTTGTTCACCCCAGTAAGGTGTGCGCGGAAGATACGTTCGCTGAGCATTGCAATCAGGACAGGCTATACCCAGACCCTATATAACAATAATTACGCGCGATTATGTTGTAGGAGTAACAGAGATTGGACGGGATTCACTTCTTCCTCGGTCCGCGGTTCTTCCTCTTGCCGCCCTTGGGGGCCGGTTTCTTCGGGGGATCGGGGTAGCGGCGCTTGATGTCCGCGATGCGTGCTTTGAGTTCTTCGTTGAGGCGGTCGCCGCAGTATTCCCCGTCGTAGGCGTCCACCTTGGCGGCTATCAGGACCTTGCCGGCGAGGGCGCGGGCGATGTTGCCTCTCTGCCAGTAGGGGGCCTTACGGAGGTCGGGGTACTGGTAGATGACGCCGTGCTTTGGGGGTCTCTTCCCGGAGCGGAGGTGGCGGAACATGGCCTTCTCGGCACCGAGGAGCTGTACTGTCGAGGACGGAAGGGAGGCGAGCCTGTCGAGGCCTCCGGCGAGGCTGATGAGCCTCGCGCTGAGGGGGCCGCCGAGGACGGCGCACATGTTGGGGCTGAGGTCCTTGACGAGGGCGGTGATGTACTCCTCCGTGCCCTTCATGGAATCGTAGATGTCGTAGAGGTTGCGGGCGAGGGAGCGGACGGCTTCCAGGTCGGCCTCCTCGAGGTCGGCGCCCATGGACTCCATCTCCACGCCGATCTCCTCGAGGATGTCCTCCCTGCTGCCCTTGGCGGCGATGAGGTAGGCGTAGCGGTCGTCCTTGGCGAGGTCCGCGAGCTCCGGGAAATAGAGGCCGTACCATTCGTGGAGCCTCTCGCTGAGGAGGTTGGCGACCTCGATGAGGTCGTCGAATTCGCGGATGGCCTGCACGAGGCTCTTGTCCCTGGAGACGGGTTCGGAGGTCCTGAGGCGTCCGAGACGGATCATCACCTCATGCATGAACTCCGCGTCGAATCCGTACTCCTGCGCGGTGACGCGGGAGGAGTCGTACATCTCGGGACGGCCCAGCTCGGCCTGCCTGCGCTCGCCGACGGAGAGCTTCTCGCGGCCATGTGCCAGTTCCTTCTCCTCGGGGAGGATGCCTCCTCTCTGGACGAGGGCGAGCTTCTGTGCGCATTCCTCCGCATCGTGGGGCATAAGGCGCTTGTCCATGATGCGTCCGGTCTTCTGGTCGATGAGGAAGACGCCGAACCATTTGGTGACGAGGATGGCCATCATCTCATCTCCCTGAGGATGTCGATCTCCTCCTGCGGGAGGGACTCGGCGTCCTTCCCGAGCAGTATCTGCAGGTGGGCCTGGAACTCCAGTTCCTCCATGCGGTTGTAGGCCTCCTCGAGGCTCCTGCCCTGAGTGATAGCGCCGTGCTTGGCGAGGATCATCGCGGGGGCGTCGGCGTGTTCGGCCACCGCTTTCACGAGGGCGTCCGAACCGGGGGTCTCGTACCTCACGGTGGGCACGACGTCCAGGAGGAGCACTCCTTCGGGGGTGAGGGTGCTGTTGATCTCCTCCCCGCGGGTGGCGAGGACGAGGCAGTAGAGGGGGTGGCAGTGGACCACCGCGTTCACTTCGGGGTTGGCTTTGTAGAGGGCGAGGTGGAACTTGTGCTCGATGGAGGGTTTCCCCCCGGAGATGACGTTCCCCTTGATGTCCATGAGGACGAGGTCCTCCTCGGAGACGAGGCCTTTGTTGACGCCGGAGGGGGTTATCAGTACGCGGTCGCCGAAGCGGACGCTCATGTTGCCGCCGGCGGAGACGGTGAGATTGCGGTTGTAGAGGAGACGGCAGCACTCGATGAGGCGGGTGCGGGCGTATGCCTCGGACATCATTCTTTCATGCTCCCGATCTCAGAGGGGGCGAAGACCCCCTTCTCGGTGATGAATCCGGTGACGAGTTCCGCGGGGGTGACGTCGAAGGCGGGGTTCAGGGCCTTGGAGCCCACGGGGGCGATCCTGATGCCGGAGATCTCGGTGACCTCGGTCTCCGCCCTCTGCTCGATGACGATGTCTGAACCGGTGCGGGTGTTGAAATCGAAGGTGGACACGGGGGCGGCGACGTAGAACGGGATGCCGAAGCGCTTGGCGACGATGGCCTTGTCGAAGGTGCCGATCTTGTTGGCGAAGTCGCCGTTGGCGGCGATCCTGTCGGCGCCGACGATGATCATGTCGACGCCCTTGCTCATGTAGTAGGCGGAGGCTCCGTCGGGGATGATGGCGTGGTCGATGCCCTCCTGGTTTAGCTCCCAGGCGGTGAGCTGCATCCCCTGGAGCCTCGGGCGGGTCTCGGAGGCGTAGACGAAGATCTTCTTCCCGGAATCGTGGGCGGCACGCATCGGGGCGAGGGCGGTTCCCACGTCGACGGTGGCGAGGGCGCCCGCATTGCAGTGGGTCATGAGGGTCATGCCGTCGCGGATGAGCTCGTTCCCGTATCTTCCGATTGCTTTGCATTTGTCGACGATGGAGTCGGCGTAGGAGTCGGCCGCCTTGACGGGGTCCTCTCCTGCCTTGAGCTTGGCGAGCATCCAGTCGACGGCGTAGAAGAGGTCGTACGCAGTGGGGCGGGCGGCCTTGATGTCGGCGGCCGCCTTGTCGATGTCCACTTTGTTGAGCGCCGCGAGGCACATTCCGTACGCGGCGGAGGCGCCGATGCAGGGGGCGCCCCTGGTGGTCATGTTCCTAATGGCCTCGGCGACTTCGGTATGAGTGCCGAAGGAAACTATCTTGATGGCTGCGGGGAGTTCGCGCTGGTCGATCATGACGCATTTGCCGTTGTCGAACCATACCGCTCTGATGTCGGAGACCTTGCCGTCTTCCATTCTCGCTTTCATTGAAGCACCTGCACCCGTATAGTCGCGCGCGCATAAATGTATTGCACTGTGTTAGAAGCCGTTCCGGAAAAGAGCCAGAAGAGAGAATAGGCGTCAATAGAGGGGCGTGTAGGTGATGAGGACGCCGTCTCCGAGGACCTCGGAGGATTCGAGTTTCAGTCTCAGGCCGTCGGGTGTGACGCGTCCGTCGCCGTCGGCGGGGGTGGGAGCGGTGCGTCCGCCGATTACCTGACTCCCCACGAAAACGGAGTACCTGTCGACGATCCCGGCGCGGAAGAAGGACGAGATGACCTCCCCGCCGCCTTCGACGAGCATGCTCTTTATGCCCATCTCCCCGAGGGATTCCATGGCAGAGGCCAGGTCGGGGGAGCGGAGGACTTCCGCGCCGGGCCATTCCCTGGTGCAGTCGGTACCCGTGACGATGATCGTGCGTGCGCGGTCGTCGAGGACGCGGGCGGTGTCGGGGGTGCGTCCGTGGGTGTCGAGGACGATGCGGACGGGGTTCTCGTCATAGGTGAGGTTCTTGACGGTGAGGTGGGGGTCGTCCGCGATGACGGTGCCGACTCCCACGAGGATGGAATCGTAGGTCTTCCTGAGGACCTTCACGCGGTCGATGTCCTCCTGGGAGGATATCCTGACCTGCTTCCTCTCGGGTCCCGCAATCTTGCCGTCGGCGCTCATGGCGCAGTTGACGTGGATGAAGGGACGGCTCAAGAGCCAGACGCTCCGGGGTTGACGGTGAAGTGGTATCCGTCGTCCCTCCTCTCGACACCGAACCTGACATCGAGGAAGGATTCCAGGGTGTCCATCTGGGACAGGAGGTGCTTGCTGATGCGGGTGACCGTGAACCTGCTCTGACCCTCGGCCATGGCCATGTACGGGAGGAGCTGGTCGGCGGTGTGGATATCGAGGGTGCTGCCGGCCCTCATCTCCTGGAGGAGGTCCGATGCGGCATCCAATCCGGTCTGCCTCGGGCTGTGCCCCTTGCTGGAGAGGACGTTGGAGGAGAGGAGGCCGTTCTCGTATTCGGCGACGAGGACCATTCCCGCCCCGCGGGACGTGCCCTCGCATCTCTCCACCTCTATCTCGAGGGGGTACTTGTTCTGGAAGACGCGGGTGCATGCGTCGGTCATCTCGGATACTATGCGGTCCGAGAGGTGCTGGACGAAACAGAGCCCTTTGATCCTCTTGAGCTCCCCGAGGGTGTCGAGGGTGAGGGGCGCGATTTTGCCGATGGGCTGCTGGACGATCTCGATGTGTCCGCCGCCGATGGGGTAGAAGCCCCTCTCGTAGATCTTGCATTCCGCGTCGATCCCCATGCGCTTCATCAGCGGGAAGAGGACGAGGTTGTAGTTGTCGATGGGAGGGGCCCACATGACGTTGGTTCCTCCGATGATGTCGAGCTTGAACGGGGTCTTGTAGTTCTTGGCCGCGAGAAGTGCCGCCTGAGCGACCAGGGACACGCTCCCGGCGGTGCCCACGTCGACGGTAATCTCGGGGACCATCTCGTCGCCGGGCTCGATGAGGAGCTCGGAGGAGCCGAGGACGTTGCCCGTGACGGTGGAGCCGGTCATGGCGGCGACGGCGTTCACCGCGGTGATGTGCTGTCTGGAGAGTCCGTTGGTGGGACGGTTCTCGCGGATGCGGATGAGGCGGGTGACGGTGTGCGTAAGCGTGGCTAACGCTGTCGATGTACGCACCATCTGTCCGCCCCCTTCACCGCGGGAGCTGTCTATCTCCAGTACCATTCGTCTCCCCTATCATTTCTTTTTATAATACCTTAATTGGGCTACGCAGTCATGGGCCGTTCAATCCGACGGTGTTGGTCGGGTGCGATCCCGGGGGACCGACGGTAAAACAAGCCTGAAAGGTCGGTGAAGAAGAGTATGGTGCGGCTGCCGGGAATCGAACCCGGGTCGGAGGCTTGGGAAGCCACCGTCCTAACCCCTAGACTACGGCCGCTTGGAAGGCACGATGGCGTCTTTGTATTTGATAGTAAGGCATCTGCGAAGTCCGTGTCGATATGGAAAATGGAAGATGCATCCCTCTGTAAAATGAATCAATGGAAATGAAGGGGTGCCGGGGCGAATATCCTTTTTATAGCCCGTGTCAATCGGGTGACTGCGGGCCCATGGTCTAGGGGTTATGACGTCGCCCTTACAAGGCGGAGGTCGCCGGTTCAAATCCGGCTGGGCCCACCATCCTGTATTTCTCTTGATTGCGGATCCGTCTCTGTTGTGCACATGCCGGTTCATTCGGGGTCCGGTCTGCTGAAAAGTTCTTCACAGGTCGGGGTGCTTTTTCGGGTGTGCCTTGTTCTCGATCCGGGGAGCCTTGTTCACGCTGTCGTAGACCTCGGAGTAGGGCATGTTGAGCTTCAGGGCGATGGCCGTCAGGTTCATCCCCTCCTCGTAGAGGGCGAGGGCCTCCGCCTCTCTGCTGTCGATGTTCTTGCTCTCGCGGAGCCTCTCGGTCTTGGTCAGGTGTTTGTTCCTGCTGCTGTAGGTCTGTTTGACTAGAACGGTGATCTCCTTCTGCATCATCGGGTCGTTGATGTGCTGGATGGCGCTCTCGGGGGAGTAGGAGTGTGTGCGGAACCAGAAGTCGAGGTTCACGGTGGACACGAGCTTCCCGTCCTCGAATATCGATGCGATCCCGGTGCCGTTCTGGCTGTATGTCATCACGAGTCCCTTCCCGTCCGACCAGATGTGCAGGGGGTGGGTGGGTTTGTTGGAGTGGGAGCCTTCGAACTCGTCGGAGGACCTGATGTTCCCGTACCTGTCGCAGAACGGGCACATGTTTGCGCGACTGTTGGATCTGAGGGTTCTAGTCCTCCCGCACTTGGGGCAGGTGAAGACGCGTTTGTCCTCGTTCCACATGGAGGAATGGCAGGAGGGGCAGTAGCGGGGGGTCTCCTCTCCGCGCTGAGTCCAGGTGAAGTCGCAGCGTTTGCACTGGTGGTGGACGATGTTCATGGCCCAGCGGGTGGATTTGCATTTGGGGCATCTCACGGGAACCTCGGACCTTGAAATCCATTTGTGTCCGCACTGTTTGCAGGTCTTCAGCATCATTCCGTATCCTCGCCTGTGTTGGATGTATGTTCCAAACATTACACGGATATAATACTGTCGTTTTTGTGTTTTTGTAATAAATCCATCTTTTTTCTGTAATTCGATGCAATTATCTGCTGACAAAACAACGATGGATGCAGGCGTACTCTCCATGTCTGGCTTTATTGAGAAATGGCAGATCCCGGGGAAGGATGGATAAAACATAAACGATCATCGGTGCGTGTTATCTGCGGTTATTCGCTGTACTTAATCTGCATTTATTAATCAGAACAGTTAATCAATGGGATGTATATTCCCACATGGCCGTCATCCAGACAAACGCCTTTTTTTGTATCTCGAATCTGACACTTAGCGGCTGTTCTCAGGTATCTTCGGGTTTTGTGGAGGATGCAGATCGTTCCCAGTTAGGTATTTCCATGGGGTTTCCGGGAATCGGAGAACGATTCGGAGTGGGAATCGGATAAGTGGGAACAGAATGCTGCGGAAATGTGTCAAAAACGGTCGTTTCCATGGGTGAATGAGTAGATTTCAAACATCCGGCCCGGTTGTTTCGCTAAGTGGAAACGGGAATGATCTCCGGGGAATCAACATGTTGAGGACATCACGGAGATCGAGCTTGATGTGAGCCGTTGAGGTTCTTGTCCGATGGAAGGATGATTCGCATGGACCGCCGGTTCCGGTGATGGATCTGAAAAGTGCCGGGACTGCGGTTTTCGCGTATTTTCGGATATATCGGAGCGGAATAACATTTATTTGTTAACTT
>SUSU01000028.1 GCA_015063225.1 Thermoplasmata archaeon
GGGAACAGGACGTATATGTTATCCCAGACGGCGAGTCCGAGACTGCCGACCTCCCACATGTAAAGGGATTTCAGGTCATCTGGATCGGACCAGAGCTTCAGGAGGGTCGTGACGGCTCCGAAGAGGTACATGACCGCGATACCGGCCATGATCATCATGGTCGGGGAGGCCGACTTCATCCTGCTTATGGCGACCATGAGGGCCGTCGGTATGAGGGAGAAAACGAAGGCGTTGGAAACGATGCCCGCCCCGCCTATGGAGAAACCGGCAACGATGGCGAGCGTCGCACCAAGGGATGCCCCCGCCGACACACCGGTCGTGAACGGGTCGGCGAGAGGGTTCTTCAGGGTACTCTGCATGCATGCGCCGGCTACGGCAAGGCCCGCACCCGCTATGATGCCCGCCATTATGCGGGGCATACGGAGATCGAAAATCACCTCGTCGGCAACAGGGTCGGTGATGTTGCCGCAGATGTGTGCCCATATGATGCCGTACGTCTCGAGGAACTCTATGGGATAGGTGCCTATTGTAAGGGATAGACCGATGACTATCAGGGCTATGACGAGACAAGCTCCCATGAACAGCCATTTCTTCCATACATAGTGCCTGTACGATTCCACGATCTCCGGGGACATGCAGGAATTATTGCTCATCCATTCGGTCAAGGAACGCTCAACAAGACTGCTACTCTCTTCCATAGTGGCCTCTTTGATGCAGATGTGAATAATTTTTAATATTTAACGATATTTAGAATAATATGACTAATAATTTTTTAAAATATTTTATCTGGCTCATTGATAAATGTTACAAATTCAATAATCGTAATATCAATAAAATAACACGAATAAATAATTCGTAACACAGATTAAATAGTACCTGTTCAATCGTTCTCGCGCGCCAAAGCGCTGCAAGGGAAAAACATGAATTCCAAAATACTCGCAGTAGCCGTAGTCGCCGTCATCGCAGCGGCGGGGGCAGGAGCGGCATTGTTCCTGATGAACAATGACGATAAGAAGGAAGATGATTCGATCCTCACCCACCGCCTTCTCACGATGGGCAACGTCTACTCTGACGACACGCTGGACTCCAAGGACGTCAAGGTCCTCGAGGCAGTCATAGCCGGGGACAAAGAGGTCACGGTCGCAGGCAACAAGATCGACCTGACCGACTCGGCCCTTCTCAGATATTCCGATGTCAACCAGGACGGAAACGTGAACGATTCGGATGTCGAAACGCTGAACCAGATCATCGCCGGCAACGCCTCGAAGCTCTTCTACGAGAACGCGAAAGGGAACATCACCAGCGTGCAGGTACCCATCAACAACCTGGTGGTCATGTTCCGCAGGGTCGGGACCACAGTGGCGATGGTCGGTGCAACGGACATGGTTAAAGGATTCATCTCGGACATGGCGGCCGGAGGCAACTACGGCTTCCTCGGATTCACCGGAACGAACGTAGGATCCGCCAGCGAACCCGACATCGAGGCCATAAAGTCCCTTGACACCGAATACTCGTCTACAGGAGGGGTGACGCTCATCGCTGATGCCACCGGCGCCGCCGCCAATCTCGAGGAGAAGGTAGGAACCGGGATTGATGTCGTCCGCATGCCCGTAACGGAGATGGGGAAGTCCGAGAACGGGGTCGTCACCCTCGGATATCTCCTGGCCTACAAGAACGACAAGCACGACCAGATCATGAACAAACTCGACCAGTGGATCGAGTGGAACGATTCGGCAAAGAAGAAGATCGAGGAGGCCGTCGCTAAACTGAAGGACGAGGACAAGAAGACCTGCCTCATAGGCATGTGGGCATCCGCCGGAGGAGGGCTTTACACCCTGAACGTCCGCGGCGCAGGGGTCTCCGAATACGAATACACGGTCTACTGCGGCGGGAAGAACGTCGAGACCGGTTCCGGCGGTTCCAAGAGCATCGCCGAGATAAACGAATACCTCGTGACGTACAACCCGGAGTACACCTTCGTGATGCAGCAGGAGGTCCAGCTGCTGAAGAACAAGATTCCGGCACAGACTACCCTCGATGAGGTAAACGATGCCTTCACCGACAACTACCACGGCAAGATCGGTGTGTTCAGCCAGTTCTTCGGGACCGGCCCCGGTTACGTCCTGTCGCTGATGTACTACGCGAGCGTCCTCGTCCCCGACCTTGCGGACACGTTCGACATCACCAAGGAATACAAGTTCTTCATGAAGGACCTGGTCGGAAACGCCGAACTCGCAGAAGTCCAGGCGTTCATACCCATCGCAGCCTGAAACCCCTTCCGTCCGGGAGACCGGACGGTATTTCTTGTAGAATAAAAGGCCCCGGAGGGCCGTGAAAGTGTTTACGGGAGAACGATGCGCCCGATGACGCGGAGCTTCCCGCCCTCGAGGTACATGGCGACGGCCTCGTCCCCGGGCTTGTGGATGATCTTCCCGTCGAACTCCAGGGACACCCTGTCGGCGGCAGCGGAGACGTGGGCGGGGACCATCTGCATCCAGTGGCCGACGTGGATCATCATGCCCTCCTTGAGGGGGTTCTTCCAGAACCTGTTGTACTCCACGATGCCGTTGAAGTAATCAGTCATCTTCACGGAGGGGTCGGTGGTGATGACGTATCCCCTGTCGAGCTCGTCGCTCTCTATCCCCTTCAAAGCGAGACCGACATGGTCGCCCTTGACACCGTCGTCGGCGTTGATGTCGTGCTTCTGGATGGAGCGGAGGACGACTTCCTTCCCCAGGGGGAAGACCTTCATCTTGTCGTGCACCTTGAAGTAACCGTCCGCGACGGAACCGAGCACGACAGTTCCCACACCTTTCACATTGAAGTGGGAGTCGACGGGGCAGGAACCGCAGGTGCCGTCCCCGGCGACCCTCTTCTCGGCCTTCGCCATCTCGACGAGGGCGATGCGCATGGCGGTCGGATCCTCCTCCTTCACCTCGTAACCCTCGAGGCAGGTGCCCGCGAGGAGGGGTGTGACCTGTTCCGGCTGGATATAGTTCCTGAGAACGAGCCAGCCTTTCGATTTGTGCTGCGAATCGAGCATGACGATGGTCTCGCCGAGGAAAGAATCAATCTTGTCCACCACGAGCACGACGAACTCCGCCATCTGCACGCTGTAGAACAGCGAGGAAAGCTTATCGGGGTACTTGGAGGGCTCGATGAGGGTGATGGAATCGTTGCCGTCCTTGACCTCGTAGAAGGTCATGTCCGTGACGGTCCCCTTCTTCCCGATCTCGGGGGCGAGTCCGAGGGCCCCGACGAATGCTATGTTGAGGTTTCCCATCAGAGATCAGACTCCGTCTCCAGGCGGATGCCCGCCTTCTCGAGGACATCCACGGCCTTGTCGGGCTCGTCGACGCGGATGAAGAGCACCGCATCCCCTCCCACGAGGGTGAAGGCGTAGGCGTAGCGGATGTTGATTCCGGCCTTGCCGAGTGCCTCCGCCGCGGGGACGAAGGCGCCGGGGGTGTCCTGTATCCTCACGCCGAGGACCTCGGTGGCCCTGACGGTGAGGCCTGCTTTCTTAAGGGCCTCGATGGCGGGTGCGGAATCCTTGACGATGATGCGGACGATACCGAACTCGCTGTTCTCGGAGAGGTTGAAGGCGAGCATGTTGACGTTGCATGCCTTCAGCTTCTCGGAGAGGGCGGCGAGGGAACCGGGGCTGTTGCTGATGAAAACCGAAATCTGGTTGATGATCTTTGACATTTTCAGAACCTCCTAGTGTCGGTAACGTGTTTTGCCTTGCCCTCGAACCTGGGCAGCGAACCGGGGGCCATGAGCTCCACCTCGACCGCGATGTTAAGGTAGCGCTTCAGCTCGTACTCGATGTGGGCGCGGAGGCCGGCCATCTTGGCGGTGTCGTCGGTAAAGGCGTCGGGCTGTATCTCCACCTGGACGACCATCCTGTCGAGGTCGCCCTCCCTGGAGACGTTGATCATGTACTGGTCGCCGACCTGGGGGATGCGCATGAGGGCGTACTCCACCTGGGACGGGAAGACGTTGATACCCCTGATGATGAGCATGTCGTCGCTCCTGCCGGTGATCCTCCCGATCCTCGGGGAGGTCCTGCCGCACTCGCAGGGGTCGGTGTTCAGGTAGGTCAGGTCCTTGGTCCGGTAGCGGATCATGGGCATGGCCTCCTTCTTGAGCATGGTGATTACCATCTCCCCCTCCTGTTTGGGACCGAGGTTCTCGCCGGTGTCGGGGTCGATGATCTCCACCAGCATGATGTCGCCGCAGATGTGGGCTCCGCACTGAGCGGGACACTCTGTGAACATGGGTCCGGCCTGCTCGGAGGTGCCGTAGAGGTCGTAGGCGGTGATCCCGAGCTCGTCCTTGAACTTCTGCCTCATGCTCTCCGACCACGGCTCCGCGCCGAGGAGGGCCTTGTGGCATTTGAGGTCCTTCTTCCAGTCGATGCCCATCTTCTTGGCGGTGGTGGCCAGGTGGACCAGGAAGGAGGGGGTGCAGGCGATGGCGGTGACGCCGAGGTCCTGCATGAGCTCCAGCTGGCGCTGGGTGTTCCCGGTGGAGGTGGGGAGGACGGTCGCACCCACTTTCTCAGCGCCGTAGTGGGCTCCGAGACCGCCGGTGAAGAGGCCGTATCCGTAGGAGATCTGGATGGTGTCGTCGGGTCCGATGCCCGCGGAGGTGAAGGAGCGGGCAAGGGCCTCGGTCCAGTAGGCGAGGTCGTTTCTGGTGTATGCGACCAGGGTGGGCTTGCCGGAGGTACCGGAGGAGACGTGGTAGCGGACGATCTCGTTCTTGGGGACGGTGAACATCTTGTCCGGGTAGTTGTCTCTCAGGTCCTGCTTGTACATGAACGGGAGCTTCGAGGTGTCCTCGAGGGAGTTGATGTCGAGGGGGGTGACGTTGGCTTCCTTCATGCGGTCGTGGTAGAACCTGTTGAAGCTGTAGAGGTTGTTGACGAGGGTCTTGAGTTCGCGGTACTGGAGCTTCTGGAGCTCGTCGTAGGGCATGGTCTCGATGCGGGGGTTCCAAAACATGGGTGCACCTGATTTCTAGCTCTCCGTACCATACGGCTATTATAAAATTCCGCGTGCGTGCAGGCGCGGACTTATAACGCATTGTGGGATTGGCTACTCATGGAAAACGGACTGAAGGAGAAGTGGGATTCCCTTTACTCCGGGCAGTCCCGCCTCTGGAGGGGCAATGCCGACCTGTCGTGGACCGGCATCCCGAAGGGTTCGAAGGTCCTCGATGCGGGATGCGGGAACGGGAAGTGCACCGACTCGCTCCTGTCCATGGGGTGCTCCGTCACGGGTGTAGATTTCTCCGAATCCGCGATCCGCAGCTGCATCTCGAGGTTCGGGGACAAGGCGGTGTTCATGGCCTGCGACGTGAGGTCACTCCCCTTAGCCGACGGCGCCTTCGATTTCGTCCTCTCCCAGCACTGCATAGAACACATCCCTGCCGATTCCGAACATCTGGCTCTTTCGGAATTCAAACGTGTTCTGAAGCCGGACGGTCGCCTGTGCCTCCAGGTCTTCGCGACTGGGGATTTCCGTTCGGAAGGAAAGACAGAGGATGTGAGGAACGGCATACTGTACCGTTATCACAGTGAGGAATCCCTCCGCGAAGCACTCGGGGATTGGAGGATAATCTCCCTGGAAAGGGTGTCGGAGACGACCCGTTTCGGCGAACGGAGGGAGCGTATCCGCTGCGTAGCCTCGCTCAATCAATAAATACTAAATTCCGATGGATACCCGATAAATATGGTCATCCTCGACCCTGAGATGGAAGGGGGCAAGAAAAACACCCCCCAGACCGCCATGACGTTCGTCATGATCGCGGTGATTTTCGGCATCATGTCCATCGTCCTCGCAATCCTGAAGATCGGAATCGGAGGAGTCGTCTTCGGCGGCATGGGTCTCGTGTTCGGAGGATTCACCTTCGGCCGTGCCTTCTCCGTCGGTGGCTCAACCGGGAAGGTGCTCACCGCTCTCGTCGGAGCGTCCCTCCTCCTGTCCGTCATCGGATTCATGCTCGGCTTCGCCAGTCTCCTCGAGTGATCCCGATGGTCCTCTACAAAGGCAAATACGACCTTAGAGGACTGGAAACCATCACTCCCGAGATGGAGAAGGACCTCGACCTCGCCTTCAAGATCTGTTCCTCGTACCGCAACGAGGTCCCCTGCGAGATGTGCGGTCGCTGCTGCCATCAGCCAAACATCATCATCAGGCCCGAGGAGGTGGAGCGTGTCTCCGCCGCCGCGGGCTGCGACCTCTATACGTTCATGACGTCGAAGGTCGTCCAGACATCTGACGGCATCTTCATGCGCAAGGAGAACAACGGCCCGTGCCCGTTCCTCCGCAAGGACAACAAGTGTTCAATCTGGAAGGACAGGCCGATGATCTGCGACGACTTCCCGTACGTCGTATCGATGTTCATGAGCAGGGTCTACCTCGCCCTCACCAACCCCGAGGTCGATATTCTCGGTCTCCTCGATTACATGGACGAATCCTGGCCGTGCACGCGCGCCATAAAGGAAACGATACGCGGAAAAGTGGAAGAAGGCAGGAAGACCCGTTCCGGCTAATCACCGGTAAATCCTCAGGACGATATGCAAATCGTCCGCATAACCCGACTGGAAGTCCTTCTCGACAACACGCCAGGGGCCATCGGCATCGATGCCGAGTTTTTCATAACCCTTCGACCAGCTTATGTCGACACCGTAACTGCCCGGCCAAGGATATGTCTGGGAAAGGATGCTCTCCAGATACGATGTGAAGCAACCGTCCCCTGCAGAGAGCGACACGTAGGCCATGCGGTTCATGGACATGCGGCCCCGGGGCTCGTCCATACCGATGTCCTCGCAGTCAAGCTTAGCCGAGAACACCCTCTCGAGTACGTCGGAAGGCTCCTGCAGATCGACACCGTCATCAGGATGAGCCAGACATACAGCGATGATGTTCGCCGCTATGCCGATGAGGACTATGAACATCGCCGCATCGAAGGCTGCTGTGAACCCCTTGCGGTTCATTGGAACACCTTCACCGTAAGTACGGTGGGAACCCGTCTGCCGTCGTCGGAATCGATGTCGGCGACGTATCTCCATTGGGTGCAATCCCCGCTCCCGTCTCCGATGGACCAGGATGCGGGGGTTATCGTGGACATCCCCGATGGGTCGGCGATTATGGATACACCCGAAACATCTAAAGAAGACATCTTCCCGTAGACAAATGACTCGTCGAGGATGTAGGAACCGGATTCGAGGGAGATGTGGTCCGGAAGTGCGGACAGGCTGTATTGGTGCACTTCAGATTCTGTCTCGGAAAAGCTCCCGTATGCGAACGCGATGAAACATACGAGGACCACGCACACAGCGGACGCACTCATGACTGCCTCGGGGAAGCCGATGTCCCCCCTGCGATCCGGTTCCATGAGTACGTCTATCTTCAAAAGTATAAGAAAGAGCAGTACTGCAGTTAACAAGTCTGTTCAATCGGTGCCGCGGTTATACGCTCCCGTGTTCAGACCGCCGCACATCCCGGAGATGTTGTCCTTGGCGGAAACATCGTTCTCCGCGAAGGCACGGGCAACGAGCTTCGCGAGACCCTCCGGACGCTTGCGAAGGTCGATTCCGACGGAATCCACGCCTATCTTCCCCAGCTGTTGCAGATACGGAAGAAGGAACAGATCGGAGGAGTTGAGGATGCGGGCGGTACCGCCGTTATCCCTGTACGTGGGGAAACGATACCCCTTCTCGTCGACGATCTCCCCGTTGGTCATGGAAGGGTCGCGGGTACACATGAGCTCGATGCGACCGAAGGCCATGACCTCGATGCGTCCGGGATAGGAAGCGGCGATGTCGGAGATCTCGTGCTTGGAGAGCTCGGTGGACAGGGTGACCTGGTAGAACGGATATTCAGAACGGGAGTTGAAGATGTTCGTGAGATACGAACCGTACACCCTCTGCCCATCGGCAGCACGGTACTGTCCGGGACTGTTTATCATCACGGGACCGTCGAATGCGGGGCATCCCGCGGGGGAGAAACGGGGCATGATGGCGACGAACTCCACTCCCGCATCATCGCATATCTTGCGGGCATCGTCGAAGGAATTGCCGTATTCGTAATAGACGCGGTCCGCATAGGGGAGCACCGCATTGAGGACCTTGAGGGATGCGACGTAGAACGAGAGCTCGGGCCTCTTCACAGACCTCCTCCCGGATTCCATCTTCGTTAGGCGGACGGGTTTCCTCTCGGTGGTGCCGGTAAACCTCGGGGGGTCGCCGACGAGGTTCTTGATCTCGTCGATGCGGGGATCGTATGTGCGATACACTTCATACGTACCGTCGGGGATATCGAAAGGACATGCCGTCTTGCCGAGGGACGAGAGCTTGAAACCACCGACCTTGACGCCGTCCGCATACAGGGAAATGCCGTCCCTCACGCCTACTGGCTCTTTCAGTTCCGCGGTGTCGAACTTCCTGTTCCTGAACTTCGCTTTTCCGAGGAAGAACCCGCGGTTATCCGCATATTTCACCTGCACGGGGGAGACCACCCCTCCGAGGTAGCCGGAGCAGTATCCGCGGTTGAAGACCGTCTTGAGGAGCTCCACGTCCGCGGCGTAATCGGATTCGGGGAGACCCTTGTTCGCGGAGGAATATACCTTGGCCGAAAGGTAGGCGTAAGCCTCGCTCCTCATCCTCCCCTCGATCTTGGCGGATGTGACTCCGATGGATTCCAGTTTGGGCAGCCAATCCACGCCGTACAGGTCGGCGTTGCTGAGGCGGAAGGACTCCTCGTCGCCCACCCTGAACTTCTTCCTGCAGGGCTGGGCGCAGGAACCCCTGTTCCCGCTCCTCCCTCCGACGACGGATGAGAATAAACATCCGCCGGAGATGCAGTAACAGAGGGCACCAGCGATGAAGACCTCGGTCTCGATGGGAGAGGACGGAACTATCTCCTTCAGTTCATCGAATGTGAGCTCGCGGGCGAGCACCGCCCTGGAGATCCCGTTCTCCGCGCACCACTCCAGCCCCTCCGCGGAATGAATGCCCATCTGGGTGGAGGCGTGTTTCCTGATGTCCACGGAATGAAGCGACTTCAGAAGACCGAGGTCCTGGATGAGGACCGCATCGGCATGGATGTCCTTGAGGAACCTGACAAAAGATACCGCATCGGACATCTCGGAGTCCTTGATGAGGGTGTTCACGGTCACATGGACCTTGACTCCGTGGTCATGACAGTAGGATACCGCACCCTCGAGCTGCTGGTCCGAGAAGTTCCCGGCGTACGCACGGGCACCGAAGGTCTTACCTCCCAGATAGACGGCATCGCAGCCTCCCTTGACCGCTGCTACCAATCCAGCGGGGTTGCCGGCGGGTGACAGTATCTCCATGGGTGTATGACAAGAGATTCGGTGATATAACAACGCCCCTGCAGTGGAGGCGGGGGACGGACATAGGCCGTCTCCAAAGAGACGACAATATGGGAAACCCATACATTCTTTGTATTTGTTACTGAACACTGCAATCGCAAGAGGGTGACCGATGGATACCGCAGCCTTGGTAGTGTTGATCTCCGAGACACTGTTGATTTGGAGTCTGCTGACCGCTGTCCAATTCCCGCTGAGGAAGGGGGACCACAGGACCGTGCGCACGGCGTGTTCATACTGAAAGCACTCCTCATCCCGGTGACGGCGGATGGTCCCCGTCGTTCCGTCTTGAAGGGCACAGCGGATGGGGACTCATCACGCTTCATCCCTGAAGAACCACGGAAGGGCATTCCCGATTCTTCAGAACGTGTTTATCGGACACCTCACTGCCCACTGGATGTTGCGCACTTACTAATTGCAATATCATCGTTTTATCTATGGGATGGGAGTCATATCCGCATATGTTATCCATCCTCGACAAAAACAGGACCTCGGACACGGTCCCGGGAGAGGCCGTACGCGACCCATCGGGAATCCTCACGATAGACTGCCGCGGCTGCAGCCAACAGCCCGACGTATGCGACATACAATGCCTCACCTGCATAACGGGCGCCGTACACCGCACTGGCGGGGCCGACCGCATAAGGATGTCCGCGGAGAGGGATTACGAGATATCGGGGAAGGCATCGGAGGCAGTATGCCTCCTCTCCGATGTGCTCCACAAACCGGTGTGCGACCCGAGATCGCCTGAATGCGGCGGGTGCGAACGCAGGCCGACGGCGGTTCATTCGGCATTATGGGCCACGTTCCCGGAACCCTCGTTCGCGGCCGCGAGGCAATTGGTGAGGAGGAATCCGACCGACGGTTCGGTATGCACGTCCTGCCTGCAGAGGACAGCCTCCATGATCGATGCATCCGAAGCGCAGATAAACAGGGTCCGCACCTGCCTCGGGGGTGACCTACGTTGATACAGATCAGGAGGAAACAGGCCGCTCCGGCCACTGCGCCCGTCGACCTCTTCAACGATGCGGACCGGTCTGGAGGAAAGGGGTCATTGATGGAGGACCTCCGCAGGACGGTATCCTCCAATATACGCATGAAACCCACTTATGCGGACTGCTGGCTCATTGGCAGCGCGGACGACCTAGATGTCATCGAGGAGTACGACATCCCGAGCGGTCACGTCACCATCGGTACCGCTGCCGACGGAGAGACGGAGTACAACCTCATACCCTCGGAATACAGCGCAACAGACTTCACGGACTCGGTCGTCAAGGAGGCCATAGACGAGGTGAGGAACCGCTTCGCGGAAGAAGGCGGAAGGATGGACAGGCAGACCGTGCTCAACATAGCCTCCGAGGTCCTCGCGGACAGGATGTCCGAGGAGGGGATATCACCGGGTTCGGACCTGGGGATCGACGCGGGCAGGGTAGGGGACATCGTCTACCGTTACACCCTCGGACTCGGCGTATTCGACATCCTCCTCAGCGACCCTAAACTCGAGGATATCTATGTGGACGCTCCCTGTGAGAGGAACAGGATCCATGTGACTCTGGGGGAGATCCACGGGGGGAACTCCCACATGCGCTGCCGCACCAATCTCATCGCCGAACGCAGGGAGGTGCAGAACCTCACGAACACCCTGAAAAGGGAGTCGGGGCTGCCTTTCTGCGAATCCAACCCCATCCTCGAATGCGACATGAAGGCACAGGACGCCCGCGCCACGGTGGTCGGTTATCCCATGAGTCCCGAAGGCGATGCCGTGGCGATCAGGAAACGTTCGGAACGCACATGGACGCTTACCCGCCTCATAGCGAACGGGACGATTGACGAAGGGCAGGCCGGATTGCTGTCGTTCCTCGTCCAGAACCGTGCGACGTTCCTGATATGCGGCGCAAGGGGTGCGGGTAAATCTTCGCTCCTTTCCGCCCTCCTTATGGAATTCCCGCTCTCCCAGCGCATACTGACCATAGAGGACACAGCAGAGCTGCCGGGGAAGGTGATGAGGGACATGGGCTACAAGGTCCAATCGATCCTGGTGGACGAGCGCCTACAGGGGGACAGCTCCTCCAGGTCCGCGGAGGCGCTTAGGGTGTCCCTTAGGCTCGGGGAGTCTGCCATCATCATCGGGGAGGTCCGCGGTGCGGAGGCGAAGGTCCTGTACGAATCGATGCGCACGGGGAAGGCCGGTTCATCCATAATGGGCACCATACACGGCGATTCGGCGCACACGGTGTTCCAGAGGGTGGTCCACGACATGGGCATCAGCCCGGAGGCGTTCATGGCCACCGACGTCCTCGTGACCACAGGTGACTACAGGGACCGCCGCACCGGCGCCCAGACGAGGAGGGTGAGCGAGATAGTCAGCACCACGGACCGTCCCGGGGAGTTCGTGGAACTCTCGGCGAAACTGCCGGACTTCACCGTTCCCGTGATGAGGAGGGCGATGTCCACGGCATCCATGTCAGAGAAGGAGGCCGCCGACGAGATCTCCGCAAGGGGCATGCTGCACGGCATACTCGCGGAGATGGGCAGGGAAGACGAGACGTACCTCACACCGAAATGGATCGTCGCGGCAAACGAGACGATCGCTAGGATGTCGGGCAAGACGCCCGAGGAGATTGCCTCGGCGTTCAGGGCCAAGATCAGAGGTACGACAGGGGGCAGACCATGATAATTGCATTCACTTCCAAAACCCCGCCCGCCGCAGGGGAAAGGCGGAGGAAAACCAAGGTGCCAGTACTGCTGAACGAGGGTCCCGAGACCATAGGGATCATGTCTGTTGTCCTTGGTAACGGAGGGTCCCTCGACACCGCGGTCAGGAAGGTCGCATCAAGCAATCTCCCCGAATCCTCGAGGTTGTTCAAACCCGTCGTAGACGATGCGGACACCCGCGTGAGACCGGACATAAGGTCCTCTGTGAACTCCATGCTCTCATCGCTCCCCGAAGATGCGTCATCATACGCGATGGCGGTGAGACTGATGCTCTCTGCTTCAGACGCGAAGGATACGTCAGAAAGGGGCAGGCTCATGGACGAGGCCCGCGGGATAGCCCTCGACGGACTCCGCCAGACGGGGAAGGATTACAGCTCTGGGCTGAACGCCCCCTGCATGGCCATATTCAGCATAGGGATAATGATCCCCATGGTCCTGATGTCCGTCCTCCCGATGCTGGGCGTGTCCGGACTGTTCGGGGATACCCCGGTGGACGGCGGGATGCTTTCTGCGATTACCCTCGTAGCCATACCTGCGGCCGTCGCATGCCTGATGGTATCCATCCGTTCCCGCAACCCGTTCATGAACATATCGAGGCAGCCCGTAACAGCGGCAGACGTGATACCTTTCGGCGTAGCGATCCCGGTGTATCTGCTCCTGAACGGCATGGGAATTGCACCCTACCGCTCATTGTGCATATCGCTCATAATTGCATCAATAGCAACTCTGGCTCTTCTCTCGAGGAAGGCCGGGACAACCAAGGACCTGAAGACGAAGGCATCGATGCTGACCGAGGCCATATTTGACATGGGGAACTACCTGCTCGCAGGAATGCCGTTCGATGAATCGTTCCGTACCGCGGTATCCGCACGCAAGGGATGCTCGGATATCGCGGAGAGATTGGACAGGGAGATGAGACTGTGCAGAGGGGAATGCGAGACCGCGATCAGGAAAACGATATCCCCCGTTTCGGAGAAACTCGCGGAGGCATTCGTGCAGATATACCGCACATCCACGCAGGACATACGCGAATCCGGCCGCCTCGCACTGACGCTGGGAAGGCAGATCATGGACCAGGAATCCGTGCGCGCTAGCATCCGCAGCGACCTGAGGGGGATGACCGACACGATGTCGGGAACGGCCGCGGTGTTCGCACCGCTGGTCCTCGGCCTGAGCATAACCATACTCGAACCCCTTTCGAGGCTGTCGGAGGATGTGGATGTCGACGGGACCGCTCTGATCCTGTCGGTGTACCTCACCGAACTGTCCGCGCTGATATCGTGCACCATCGCTTTCCTGCTGGGGGAATCGGGCGCCATGGGGATAGTAAGACGTTTCGCCGTCCTGCTCCCGGCGAGCATGGCGGTTTTCCTCGCGACCACCGCTCTGCACCTCTGAATAATCGTTCTTACAGAAAGAAAGGGATGTAATGAAGGTAATGTAACGGTCCGCGGCCGGATCCGCATCACCAGTTCGCGAAAATGAGGGAAATACCGATGTTTGTTTTACATAAATCGAAAGTGTAACCGTCCCGCTTATCTATCGTTAAGCGATAAGGTAGGATGACCGCGTCCCTGCGAACAGTGGGAGAACCGCGTTCGAAGGATGGTGGCCGCATAACCGACAAGACGAAGGACAGGATTTCCGAGTCTCTCGCCCGCTTCATTTCGGAGAGACCGAACGAAAAGATTTCCGTGATCGACATCATCAACGATGTCGAGATCGCCCGCCAAACCTTCTATTATCATTTCCATTCCCTTCCCGAGGTCTTCATGTACCGCATACAGGAGAAGATGGGGATAACGGCCGACAAGGCGATCTATTCCATATCGCCCACCGAACTCGTGCTGAAGCTCACCGATGCCATGAGGAAGGACTCCGGTCTCACCAACTACTTCATGCACTTCTACGCCCCCGAGATGCGTTCTGCGCTCCACGAGTTCTGTTTCACCATCGCATACCGCGCCCTCCGCAAAATGCTCGGGGATGTGATCCCGATCCAGTCCGTGAACACCCTCGCCACGTTCCACGCCCACGGATACGTCGGGATCATCGAACAGTGGGTGGACGACGGCATGAACGATATCGACGCGGTGGTCGAAGCCCTGAGGGACGCCTGGTCTGTCACCTGGAACCCGGAAGTGCTCACCATTGTCGGCGAATGGTCGAAGAAGATGTTCTGAGATCCGTCCCCGGAACTGTTTGTTCCGGTTGAAATCTTTATATTATAGGACTCAATGGCGTGTTTAAGGATGGTGAAGCACCGTCCGTTTCTCATTCCGTTAAAAGAGGAATTCCATATGAGCGGCAACCACAACGAACCCGAAAACGCCGTACACACAGGCACCACCACGCTCGCTCTCAAATGCAAGGACGGAGTCGTCATGGCGACCGACCAGAGGGCCACAATGGGCAACCTCATCGCCAACAGCAACGTCCAGAAGGTCTATCCCATCTCCGACTACATCGGGATGACCATCTCCGGCCTCGTCGGCGACGCCCAGCTCATGATCCGTTTCATGAAGTCCGAGATCGCCATCTACGAGATGGAGAAGGGCGCCCGCATCTCCGTGCAGACCGCGGCCACCATGCTCGGATCCGTCATCCGCCAGGGATTCTACCTCGGCCCCCTCGTCGCGGGAGTCGACAAGACCGGCGGACACGTCTTCAGCGTCGACGGCGCCGGCGGGGTCCTCGAGGACGAGTACTCCTCCTCCGGTTCCGGTTCCATCGTCGCCTACGGTGTCCTCGAGACCCTGTACAAACCCGGACTCACCAAGGACAAGGCCATCGACGTCGCCATCTCGGGCATCAACGCCGCCCGCAGGCGCGACAACTACTCCGGTGACGGCATCCTCGTCCTCTACATCGGCCCCGACGGCTACGAGTGGGTCAGCGAGGAAGAGGTCCGCTCCCGCGTGAAGGCCCTCGGCTTCAACTACCCCCAGTGATTCACACTCACTTCCCCAAACCCCTTCGAAACCCCCTTTTTAATCTCACTGAGTTAGATTCAGATGAATGCAGATAGGCTCTTCGATTCACTACGCCAGCAGGTCACCGGACTCGTCCCCGGGGACATGGATATCGCCTCAATCGAGTTCGAGGCATCGCTGATCGTGGTATACGTCCGCAATTACGAGAAATTCTCCGGGAACCAGGACATCGCGCGCAAACTCGCCACCACGCTTCGCCGCCGCGTCGACATCCGTCCCGATCCTTCCACCCTCGAAGCGGAGGATGCCGTCGAGGAACGCATCCGCGGGATGGTTCCCGAGGATGCCGATGTCACCGGAATCATCTTCAGTCCCGAAACAGGGGAGGTCACCATCGAGGCCGTCAACACCGTCGCTGTGCTCGGCGATGCGGGGAGCCTCCTTCAGAACATCCGCAAGGAGACGGGGTGGAACGTCAAGGTCGTCCGCTCGCCCCCAATCCCCAGCAAGACCATCTCCGACGTGAGGGGCTACCTCAGGCATTATTCGGACGACAGGCAGAAGATGCTGAAGAAGGTCGCCAAGAATCTCGTGCGCAACACCATCGAGGGCGATGACTGGGTGCGTGTGACCGCCCTCGGCGGTTTCAGGCAGGTCGGCCGTTCCGCGGCACTGCTCAGCACCAGGAACAGCAAGGTCATCATCGACTGCGGGCTCGACCCCGGATCGGACAGCACCCCGTATTTCAGCATACCCGAGACCCTGCCCATCAGCGACATCGACGCGGTCGTCATCACGCACGCCCACCTGGACCACTGCGGCACACT
>SUSU01000029.1 GCA_015063225.1 Thermoplasmata archaeon
CATCATCGGAGGGTTCATCACCGAGAACATCGACTGGCGCTGGTGCTTCTACATCAACGTGCCCCTCGCCATCGTCTCCTTCATCTTCACCATCAGGAAGTTCCCCTCCCCCGCAATCATCACCAAGCCGGTCATCGATTACCGCGGGATCGCCACCCTCACCGTCTTCCTCGCCAGCCTCATCGTCCTGTTCGAGTGCGGCGGGAACGAGTTCGAGTGGGTCAGCCCCGTCACCGGGGTCCTCATTGCCGTCATGGCCGTGACCGCTTTCATCTTCGTGCAGATCGAGAAGAGGGCGGTCGAACCCATCCTCTCCCCCAAGCTCCTGAAGAACCGCACCGTCATGGCCGGAGGCATCTACATGCTCATCTTCGGTATCGGAATGATGGGTGCGATGACCTTCGCCGGTTACTTCGGTACCTTCATCCTCTTCGAGCTCGACACCCTCACCGCCAGCTACTACACCCTGTTCCTGGTGGTCGGCATGATGATCACCTCCATGATCTCCGGTGCCCTCTGCGAAAAGACCGGTTACAGACCCTGGCTCTTCATCGGCCCCATCATCGTGTTCATCGGACTCTACATGTTCTCCCTGCTCTCGGTCGACGGAGTGGTCCCCGATGCTGCGTACCCCTACTACAGCATCCTCGACAAGCCCATCGACATGTTCTGCGTGGCGCAGGTGGTCCTCGGTATCGGTCTCGGATGCATGATGACTCCCGTGTTCGCGGCCGTCCAGAACAGCTCCGACCCCGCCGAGATCGGTATGAACACCTCCGCCGTCAACCTGCTCAGGTCAGTCGGTACCGCCGTCGGTACCGCGGTCTTCACGATGCTCATCAACGCCCACTACGTGGGTATGGTCGACGAGCTCGTGACCGCCGACCCCGCCGGACTCATCACCGACAAGGCCACCGAGTTCATCCAGCCCATGATCGGTTACCTGACGCTCGGCATGCCCGAGATCTCCAACCAGGTCCTCGAGGCCTTCATCGATTCCGTGGACTTCGGGTTCATCGCCGGCGGACTGATCATCATGTGCGCCTCGATCGTCGGTCTGTTCATCAAGGCTAAGACCATGACCCAGCTCGCCCGCGAGAGGCTCACCGGACTCGAGAATCCCGAGGCCGTGTCCTCCACGGAAACCGAGGACGAACAGTGAAACCATGGGGGCTTCGGCCCCCGTCATCTTTTTTTCATACCTTCTCGATGACCCTCCGTGGGCCGTTTCGCAGACCAGATCGACAAGGACCTCGTGATACAGGAGGCGCTGTACGGGTTCATCATGGCCCTGACGTTCGTCACCGCCACCCAGTTGGGGGTGTACACCATGGACCGCGTCACCCTCATCACGGCGATAGCCGCCATGGATTTCGTATGGGGCGCCATAGACCTGGTCATCTTCTTCGATATCGACATCATAGCCTACCGCCGCCGTTCCCACGAACTCGCAGCGGCCTGCCGTTCCCCCTCCGAGGAATCGGACAGGATAATCAGCGGTCTTCTCGAGGGCACCGTGTTCGATGATATGGACGACGAGACCCGGAAGAAGGCAGTCGAGCTCATCCGTTCGGGCAGATGCGAGTGCATGAGGGATGCCCGTTCCGAACGCAGGAGATACCTCTTCAATGCCGTCACGGCATTCCTCGTGACTATATCCACGGTCATCCCGTCCGCCCTGTGTCTCATCTTCATAGACAATCTTTGGCTCGCCTGTCTGATGGCCTCGAGCACGTCATGTCTGGCACTGCTGTTCATCGGTTACAAGATGGCGGTCAGCGACAGGAAGATCATACGTCTGCTGTTCGGTGCCTCCATGGCCGGGCTCACGATGGTGCTGACCCTTTTCGCCGCCGTGTTCGGCGGATGATCAGGAGTACTGGGGGACGACGAGCCCGACCCTGAACTTCAGCGGATACTCGGCGGACCAGACGTCGCCGATGCACCAGTCGCGGTTGGTCGTCTCGCAGTAGTAGTAATCCGTGTTCCCGACCTCGACTGAATGCCTGTCCGAGCTGATGCCGGGGCCCGAATGGCCGGACGCGGTGAACGATTCCAATGCTATCCCCACGGCCATGTGGTCGGTGAACAGGAAGAGGCAGGCATCGTAGCCCATGTAGGACATGATGGCGGCGTAGAGGATGGAGGTATCCTCGCAGTCCCCCGTCATGAGGTAGAGTGTCTCGAGGGGGAACTGCCAGTATTCGTTCTTCCCGTGGGTGTCATTGTCGAGCACGTAACTGATGCCGGACGATACGGACTCGCCGCTCTGGCAGAACCTCAGGACTACGGCAGCCACGGACTGTTCGTCCATGTCCGTTGTATGCGATGTAATGTAATCGGCGATGGTCTTGATGTAGGGCGTCTGGACGTCGTCGTAGTGCACATACGACAGGTCGTGGGCCTTGGAGGCCGCGGAGGAACCGGAATAGATCGTCTTCCCGCTCCTGTCATCCGGATAGACGGAGACGTAGTGCGCGTAGTCGAGATAGTGTATGTCGAGGTCGAGGGAGTAGTCCTCTCCGCCGTAGGACCATTCGAACGTGCGTGTCTCGACCCTGTCCACCGTGACCACGCAATGGGTGTGGATGCCGTTCGCGTCATCGTCGTACACGACGTAGTAGGTGTTCCCGGCGGCCAGGAAGGTTGCCTCGGTCCCCGCGAGCGTTACTTCTGATATATCCGCGGGAGAACGATCAGTATTCGTGATTGAAATCGTCCCCGGACCGCTGACCCCCAGGAGGTCCGAGATGTCGACGGGTACGTCCTGCATGATGATCTCGTTCCCGTCGGAACGCGCGTAGAGGACGAGTGCGCAGTCCACGCCGATGGTGAAAGAAGGTTCGTCGGACACGAGTTCTCCGTCTGCGTTGAACCATCCCAGGAACTCCGAACCTTCGGATACGGTCGCTTCCAGGGAGACCATGTCCCCGAAGGCCGAGGGTTCGGTGTGCGTCTCGGTGACGTTGGGGTCGGAATAGACCGTGATGGAGTATCCGCCGATGTCGGGGACGATCTCCGACGTGGCCATGAGGGTGTACTCCAGGTATCTGAACACGGTCCCTCCGGAACTGAAGCTGATCTCCATCTTGTAGGGGAGCTCGTCGGTCGCGGAGATGTACTGCCTCTCGGTTATCGCATATCCGCCGGACGATGTGTATGTGATGAGCCAGATGTCACATTCAGAGGTGCCGTACGGGGTCTCCACGGTGGCGGTGCCGTCGTTCCTCTCCATGTAGTCGTCGGGGTCGTCGTCATCCGTCCAGTAGCGGACGGAGTCCTTGTCCTGCGACCCGTTGGTGTAGTTGAACGTGTAGTCCTGTTCCATGTAGTAGGCGTTGCGGGACTGGTTGTAGTACAGGTAGGAGAACGAAACCTCTCCGGTGATGTTCCCGCTGTTGAAGAAGTTGTAACTGTATCTCCCGGTGACATCGTATTCGGTGTGGAATCCCGTCTTCTCCACCAGCAGCATCCCGCACCAGCGGGTGTCGCCGGACTCGTACATCGCCACGTAGGTCCCCCTCCCGGGTGCGGTGAACACCGTTCCTGCGATGGCGGTCGCCGTGACGTCGTTGAAGTAGTTATCCATGGCCTTCCATGTCCCGGATGTCATCCCCGTGTATGCCTCGAGGTCGAACGGCTGACCCTTGGATGCGGGCGAATCCGCGTTGAAGTACTCGCTTTCAAGGACTATGAGGACGTCGCCGTCCTCCAGATTGCCGGAATAGGAGGTCTCGGAGCAGAGGCGCTCGTTATCACGGAAGATCCCGTTGATCTCCTTCCCGGGTGCGAGGGTGACCGTGACGTTCGTATTCAGTCCTTCTGCGGTGACCTCGGCGGATGCACCGGACGGGAGGAACACTATGACGTCGGCGAAAGCGTAGATTGCGCCCGCCCAGGTGCCGCAGGTCACCAGATAGATGCCTTCGGAGGGGAATGTGCGTGACGTCCCCTCTCCGGTGGCCCCATATACCTTCCACGTTCCGCTTCCGGAATGGCCTGTGGCCGAGGGAAGGGATGCGGATGTTCCCGATTTGATCGGATACGAGGTGTTGGACACGGTCACGGCATAGAGAGTGTCGCCGTCCTTGAAGGCACCGGACACGGTGGTATCGGAGGTGAGCAGTCCCCCTTCGGAATCGAACCATCCGGCGAACACGCCGCCGGCCGGGACGGACGCCGTGACTACTGTGTCCCCGCTCAGGGTGGCCGTTGCGAACGTCTCGATCCCGGGGGAGGTTATAATGTTCAGCTCCGCCGGCTTGTTGACGATGGAAAGGGGGATGGCGCCGGCATAGTCGTCGACGACGGACTTGGGGACATCGCCGATGAACCATCCTGCCGAGGTGGTCTCGGCATAGTAGAAGAGGATTCCCCCATCCCCGATCTCCCATCCGTGGAAGTCCGCGAGCAACTTCTCGTCGGCGGTTCCCGGGGTGAATTCCGAGAGCCTCACTCCCCCCGCGGCGTGATTATTGAAGATGAACATGCAGGTGTCGAGGCCCATGGATCCCGCGACGGCGCAGAACAGGGTGGTCGTGTCCTCGCAGTCGCCCGAGCCGAGGAACAGGGTCTCGAGAGGATACTGCCAGTATTCATCCTCACCGTGGATGTCGTCGTCGTACTCGTATTCGAGGTACTGCGTCATGAAGAGGATTATGTTCGCCACGTACTGCTGGCTCTTCCCCTGTGTCACCGACGAGATGTAGCTCGCGATGGATGTGAGGTACTTGTCCTGGACGGACCCGTAGTTCACGAACGAGGCATCGTGTTCGAGGCTCTCCCTGTCGTCGAATCCGTTGTTCAGGGTGTAGCAGTATCTGTCGTCGCGGTTCGCCTCGGAATAATATCTGTAATCGGAGTAGAGGATGTCGAGGTTCAGTCCGAAGTCGTATACGCTAGCAAGCTGGTTCTCGTCGGTTGGCCCGAAGTTCCATCTGAGCATCGAGGTCTGCACCCCGTCTGAAAGCACGGATGCGCACATCCTCTGTTCACCGACGGCGTAGGCGAACCTGTAGAGGCCGAAGGAATTGCATGTGACCTCGGTCCCGTCCACTGAAGCGGTGCCCATGTCGAAATCGGATAGCGAGGCGGAGACCGTTCCCCCCTTCTGGGCATCGAGAAGGTCCGCGATGTCGAACGCCGCGTCCTTCGTCTCGGTGAAGTACGTTTTACTGAACGCGTAGACCGTCGAACCGTCCTTCATCTTCCCGGTGTAAGTACCATCTTCGGAGAGGAGTTTCCATCCGTCGGTGTAGAGGGCGTCGAATTCCGTCCCTTCCCCGGCACGGACCTTGATGACGGTGTTGCCGAGCAGGTCCCCCGAGACATCAACGGTCAGGCCGTCGGACGCATAGATCTCGAGGTCTGCGCCGTCGTGGTCCGCGGTGGCGATGACGGTGCCTACGCAGGCTGCCGCAGCGACAGCGACAATGACCGCAAGGACCTTCAAATCCACACGAACCCCTCCTTCCGCGCCCGCGCGCGACCGTTATCGGATAACGATGAACCATGCATAGCGGGTGATAAAGAGTTTTCTTAACAAAACCGACGATTTGTAAACCAAGGTGGGCCCGCCCGGATTTGAACCGGAGTCAGCGGCTCCCAAAGCCGCAAGTATACCAAGCTAGCCCACGGGCCCTAACGACCGATGGGATTGTGTGATTCGGTATAAAAGTTGGCTCAGATGAGTCCGCGAGCCTTCAGTTCGTCGATGAACAGCCTGAGGGCGACGCCGCGGTGGGAGATGATGTTCTTCTCGTCGGTGGGGATCTCGGCGAAGGAATGCACCCCGTCGGGGGAGAAGATGGGGTCGTATCCGAAGCCCTCGGTGCCCCTCTCCTCAAGGAGGATCTCCCCGGGGCACTGCCCGGTGACGATGATCGTCTGGTCCCCGATCCTGGCGCCGATGCAGCACTTGAACACCGCGCCCCTGTCCTCGACACCCTCCATGAGCTTGAGTATGCCCTTGTTCCCCAGGGTCTTCTGGCCGTAGGCGGAGTACACTCCGGGGAATCCCTTGAAGTGGTTGATGAAGAGTCCGGAATCGTCCACGAGGAAATCGGTGAGCCCCTCCTTGGCGAGCTGTTTGATCCCCTTGTCCACGACCTCTTCGAGATATGCCGTTTGGACCTCGTCGTACTCGCGGTTGACGTGGACCATCTCCAGGCCGTAACCGGAAAGAGCCAGATTGTATTCCTTTACTTTACCGGGGTTGTGTGTGACGACGTTAAGCCTCATGTGTATCTGCCTCTGTCCTTGATCTCCTGCACCTTGGCCATGACCTTGTCGGAGTCCTTCTTCTCCGCGCAATACGAGCCGATGAGCGCGGAATATGCCTCTTCCAGTCCGGGGTGTGCGGATGCGAATGCTCTCTCGAGCAGTCTGATGTCCACTCCGATGGCTTCATCGTCCGCGGGGTAGGAACCCATGGAGAAATCGATGAAACATAGCCTGCCGTCGGGGCAGACGATGATGTTGGATGTGGTCAGGTCGCCGTGCGACACGCCTGCGTCGTGCATGCGCGCGAGGTCCTTCCCGATCATCGAACAGATCTTCCTGGCTCTTTCCGGATGGGCATCGAGGAAGGACTTCACGGTCTCCCCCTCGACCTTCTCCATGACGAGTGTCCCCTCGGCCATGTCCGCGGAATAGACCACGGGGGTGCGGACGCCCGCCTTCCTGGTCTCCCTCAGGAGACGGGCCTCGGAACGGATGCGGCGGGACCTGAGCACGGAGTCGAGCTCGGGGTTGCGGTACTTCTTGGGGAAACGCACCTTGGAAACGGCGGGCCTGCCGAGGAACTCGGTCTCGAATACCGATCCCTCCGCTCCGGACGTCATGGGCGTTCCCTGCTGCATGAGCCGTATGATGTGCGATGGGGATAAGTGACTATCGGACGGTTGGTTTATCAATCGGTTGGATATGCATATCCACGTGAAGCGCTTTCCGACCGGATGCAAGGCAATCGACGATCTCCTGGGAGGGGGTATCGAGGTCGGTGCGGTCACGCTATTCTACGGCGAGGCGGGATGCGGCAAGACCAACATCTGCCTCCAGCTGGCCCACAACGTCGCCCTGGAGGGCAAGAAGGTGGCCTTCGTGGACACCGAGGGGCTCTCCTACGACCGCGGGATGCAGATCTTCAAGGACGAGGTCCTGCTGAAGAACGTCCTCCTGTTCAACGTCCACAGCTTCCAGGAGCAGTCCGACCGCGTGGACCAGATAGCCCGCATGGCGGCCTCCGGCGTCCTCGGGATGGTAGTCGTGGATTCGCTCACCATGTTCTACCGTCTGAACTACGACGACATGGGCATGAGGAACGATTTCGTCCGTCAGACCGAGACCCTTCTCAATACCGCGAGGCAGTACGAGATCCCGGTGGTCATCACCTCGCAGGTGTACACCAACATCAGCACGGGTTCGGTGGAGTTCCTCGGCGGCCACGCGATGCATCACAACGCCAAGACCATAATCAGGCTGGATCCCCGCGGCAACGGGGTCCGCACAGCGGTGATAATAAAACACAGGAGTCTGCCCGAAGGCCGTTCCGCGATGTTCAGGATCACCGCGGACGGCCTTGCGGACCTTTGAGTTTGTTCAGACTTCCCTGTTGATGGAGAAGTCGGCGAGGGCGAGCATGAACTGCTTGTCCTCGGAGTCGGGGAGGCACTCGAGGTGCTTCTTGGCGGAGGCGATCTTGTCCTCGGCGGCCTTCTTGTTGTAATCGATGGCGCCGATCTCGCGCATGATCTCCATACCCTCGCGGACGTCCGCCTCGGAGGCTTCCATGTTGCCGAGGATGGACTTGAACCTGGCGAGCTTCTTCTCGTCCTTCAGGTGCTCCAGGGTGTAGGTGACCATGAGGGTGCACTTGCCCTTGCGGAGGTCGTTCCCGACGGACTTCCCGGTCTTGGTGGTGTCTCCGGCGATGCCGAGGTAGTCGTCGTACATCTGGAACCCGAGTCCCATATCGAGGGCGAACTGCTCGATCTCCCTGACGACCTTGGGGTCGGCGTTGCCGCAGAGTGCTCCGCCTGCCGCGGCGGCGGCGAAGAGGACGGAGGTCTTGAGGAAGATGGTCTCGGTGTAGACCTCCTCGGAGACGAGCTGGTGCTCGTTGTTGACGTCCATCTGCTGGCCGCGTGCCAGATCCCAGACGGCCTTGGTCACGTACCGGAGGATCTGCCTCATGTTCTCGGCGGGGATGTCGAGGTCGGCGATGAGCTGGAAACCCTTGGCGAAGAGGGCGTCCCCGGCGAGGATGGCGGTGGGCATGTCGTAGGCCACGTGGAGGGTCTTCATGCCGCGGCGCTCCTCGTCGCCGTCCATGTAGTCGTCGTGGATCAGGGTGAAGTTGTGGATGTACTCGATGGCGACCGCGAGGGGCATGGCCTTGCTCTTGTCACCACCCACGGCGCCGCAGGCGGCGAGCACGATGGCGGGCCTCATCCTCTTCCCTCCGGCGTAGGGATACTGGCGGGAGGCCTCGATGAGGTTGGCGGGCTTCTCGTCGGGGATGTAGGACCTGATGGGTCCGTCGACTTCCTTCGAGGCTTTCTTGAGATACTCTATGACATCCATTTCATTCACTTTCCTTGATGGCCCTCATCCAGTCGGCGGTGTCGCCGAGGACGATGTGGCGTGCTTTCGACAATGCGTTTATGTCGGCGCTACCGGTGAGCATCATGGCCACGCGGAGCTCCTCCTTGATGAGCTTCAGTTTGTTCTTGACGGCTTCCGCGGATTCGGTAGCCTCCCTGAGGATGGCCCTCGCCATGCCTCCGGCGCAGGCGCCCATGGCTATGGCGGAAGCGATGTGGGTACCGTCGAGCATGCCTCCCGATGCGATCAGGGGCAGCTTGGAGACCTTTGCCTCCTGCAGGGAAACGGGTGCGGGGATGCCCCACTCGAAGAAGGTGGTACCCATCTCCGTGTGGATGTCGTCCTCCGCCTGTTCGGCGCGGTACATCTCCACGGCGGAGAAGCTGGTCCCTCCCATTCCCGCGACGTCTATGGCGCGGATGCCGATGCCTCCGAGCCTCTGGGCGGTGTAGCGGTCGATGCCCGCTCCCGTCTCCTTGACTATGATCGGGTACTTCACGGCGAGGTCGCGGATCCTGTCCCTGACCCCGGCGCCGTTGCAGTCCCCTTCGGGCTGGATGACCTCCTGCAGGAAGTTCAGGTGGATGGCGACGTAGTCCGCGTCGATGAGGTCCTTGGCCTGACCGACCATGTCGTCGCTGAAGATGTCCTTGGAGTGCTGTTTCACCAGCTGGGGTGCTCCGACGTTGCCTATCACGAGGGGCACGTCGTAGTCCTTGATGACCGAGTAGGAATCGGGGTCGACGCCGGTGACGCCGGCCCTCTCGCTCCCCACGCCCATCCCGATGCGCAGTTCGGCGCAGGCCTCGGCGATGTTGGCGTTGATCCTCTTCGCCTCGGGGAACCCGCCGGTTATGGCGGTGACGATGAGGGGGAAATCCAGCTTCTTCCCGAGGACCACGGACGAGGTATCGATATCATCCATGTTGATCTCGGGGAGGGCGTTGTGCATGAGGCGGATGTCGTCCCAGTAGCAGTGGTCGGGGGCGATACGCTCGTTCAGGCAGATGTTGATGTGGTCCGCCTTGCGGGATCTGATTTCTTGGGTCATTCTAAGCCTCCTTCGGCCGTGGTGCAGGTTACGATCTCCCCCTTCAGCAGGGAGAGGAGCCTGCCGGGGACGTCCCCGTTGACAAGTATGCATTTCCTCTTGGAGTCGGTCATGCGGAGCATGGACTCTATCTTGCCCCTGATGCCTCCGGTCACGTCGTCGACGTCGGATGCGGAGTCGAGGGTCTTCAGCGTCTCCTTGGTGACGCGCCCGTACATGCGGGCCTTCTTCTCGGTCTTGGGGTTGTGGTCGTAGAGCCCGTCTATGTCGGAAACGAACACGACCTCCTCGGGATCGAGCATGGTGCAGAGCCTCTCCATGATCTGGTCGCCGGACACGATGGAGAACCTCCTGGTACGGTCGGTGCAGACGTCCCCGAACATGACCGGTATGATACCGAGGTCCAGCAGTCTGTCTATGACCTCGCGGTTGTCTATGACGAGCTTGCCCTCGTCGAGGACGAAGCACGATCCCGGGGGTACGGAGACCGCGGGGATGCCGGCCTTGAGGAGTTCCTCCACGACCATGCCGCTCAGTTCGCGGGTGTCCGCCATGACGCGGGCAGCGGCGGGGATCTGTTCCGGGGCCTTGTACCCGTTCATGATGTCGTTCTCCTTGGCGACGATGTGGCCGAAGGAGCCCGCTCCGTGGACGATGACTGTCTTCTTCCCGGATTTTGCGATCTCGGATGCGAGGCGTGCGACTGTATCGCGGCGGAAGGTCCGATATTGGGTCTTATCGGTGATTATGCTCCCGCCGAGTTTGATGAGAATCATCTTGATTCACCCGTACGCGCGCGCATTATAATATTGATTGTCCGGGACGGGAGGTGTGGTCGCATGGCGGGTCACACGGATGTCTTTCGTGTATCGGTCATATGCGGTAACCGGTACGAAAATCCGTTCCGAACCTCCCAACATATATGTCGTCAAGTGCGATATTCGGTACGGGGATGATATGAATCTGAAGGAGAAACTCGAAGATTCGTATCGTGAGAACTACCGTCTCATCACGACGGACAGGATGCTGCAGACCTTCATGGTGTGCGTTTTCTCGCTGCTCGTCGCGGTCATCGTCTGGTGCTGGTTATTTTCCGGTTTCGGGGATGCGGAGGAATATTATCTCGTGGCGGAGCGTTTCCTCAGCGGGAGATTCTCCTACGAGGAGCTGGGGACGGACCTCCCTCCCCTGTCCGTTCTGCTGCTGATCCCTCCCAAGCTGTTCTCCTATTCACCCGAGGTCTTCTGCGTATTGTTCTCCCTATACGGGTTCGCGTTCTTCATGCTCGGGGGGCACTTCATGCTCAAATCCTGCAGGGAGACCGGTTACTCGGAGAGGGACGCCTACATCGTTCTCCTGGTCACATTCCTTTGCTCGCTCTCCTTCCTCACCGTCGGCACCGGATCGTTCTGTGCGGCCTTCGTGATCATGTCGCTGTGGTTCTACCATGTGCGCAACTACACGGTATCGTTCATCATGCTGGCACTTGCCGTTATGACCGGATTCTATCCCGTGGTGCTTTTCATAATACTCCTCATCGTCCTGCTGCGTTCGCGCAGGCTGACCGAGGCGAGACTCGGCATCCTCCTGTTCTTCCTGATCTGTGTCGCATTGTGGTTCTTCCCCACCCATGACCTCGGGGAGGTCCCCTTCATCACGCTGCCGGACGAAGCCGGGTACGATTCGTGCCTCGGGTGGTTGTATTCGCTGTTGGATTGGCATCCCTCCGCGGACAGTCAGTTCGGTACGGCCATCGGAATCACCTGTGTGTTCGCACTCGTCTCCGCGGTCCAGATACGGAGGTCGGAACTCTCCATGAACGCACCCGCCCTGGTATTGGCTACAGCCCTGTGCCTGGCGTTGATCCTGTTCCCGGTCTTCACACCGATGCAATATGTCTGGATCGCCATGCTGTTCCCGATGACGCAGATGACCTCGTCCACGTTCGTGAGGCAGAAATGGACCTATGCCGCATTCGGAGTGTTCTCCGTCGCATCGTTGATCTGCGGTTTCGGTCAGCTGGAAGGAACACCGTTCGATGCTGTGTCCCTGGTCAGGACGGCCGGACTGGTCGCCTTCATGTACCTGATGGTCTGGGAGATGAACAGCTCTCCCGACTCTTTCGAACCGCCGAAGAAGTGAATGGGGTACCCCACTAAAAGAGAAGTAAAAGTGGACAGCGTGGATGCTTTCCCGTGCACTTGCGCAACACAGTACGCGACATCTACGCGGGTGGGCTTAACTGCCGGGTTCGGAATGGGACCGGGTGAACCCCACCGCTGTGGCCGTCCAATTGCAAGCATACTGGACTTGTATTTAACTCTATGGTCACTCGGGCTTCTGGATGTCGGCCTCGCCGCTGTCGAGGAAGTCGTTCCAGAGCTTGAGGGTGTCCTGGGCCTCCTCCTCGTCCATGAGCTCGATGACGAAACCGGCGTGGACCACAGCCCAGTCGCCGATCTTGGCCTCTACCATGGATACGTTTGCGGTCTTCATGGTGCCGCCGAAGTCGATGTCGGCCTGGTCGCCTGTGATCTTGGTTATTCTGCCGGGAACAGCTAGACACATGATATCACCCAGAAATTACCTTGATGATGGCTTCCGCGGGCTGGCCGTCGCACTCCTTCAGGGCCTCGATCGCCTTGTCCCTGTCGCAGCCGGTTTGGCTCATTACGAGTTCGATGTCCTCGTCGGCGAAAATCGGGCCGGCGGGTTCGGAGGAGGAACCGAGGGGACGCTCGGAGACGGTGCCGTTCACATCATAGGTCTTGTTCCCCTGCATGGTGATGCAGGTGACGGAGGGATTGGAGATGATGATCTCCTTGTCCTTGCACCTGATGATGACCTCGACAGCATCGCTGACGGGGGTCTGGGTGATACCCATGGCACGCATCTGTTTCTGCATCTGGCGGGGGTTAAGCCCGCCTCTCATTCCTCCAGCCATATCAGACCCTCATTTTCCTTGTCTTATTTCAATTATTAGTCGGTTTTGTATGCCAGGGTCGGTTTTCATCATCGTTATAAAATTTGGACACATTGACATTCTTCATGAAAGCATGGAAGCCGTCGTCCATTGGCGCTCCCGAATCGTCAGATAGCCCTCTAGGTATACGCACCCGCGGAGATACAGCTTCTCGGATGTTCGCTGCCCTCATCGTGGTGATGATGGCAGCATCATGTATCGTATTCGTCGGCGGAACGGATGATGCTGATGCCATTGATGATTTCTATTGTGGAGACAATGCGACGTGGTTATGTGACGGTCAGCTTTTGATGATCGGCGGTTCCGGCCCAATGTGGGACAAGACCAAAGCCAATGAATGGCCGTGGTACGAAGATTTTAGAACCTCAATAACAACTGTTGAAATCAGAGATGAAGTGACCCATCTCGGAGATTACGCTTTCTCCGACTTGACCAATCTCACTTCGGTCACTATCGGTTCCGGCGTGACCACAATAGGCAAGTATTGTTTCGCCAATGACGGAAAGATCGAGAGTCTGACGCTTCCGGCGGGCCTGACATCAATCGGTGAGGGTGCGTTCAAGGACACTGCCAAACTCACATCGATGGTCATCCCGGATTCCGTCACTTCCCTGGGGAGCTATCTGTTCCTCAACAGCGGGATCGAGGAGGTGACCTTCCCCGCATCGGTAACCGCTATCCCTAACAACTGTTTATTCCATTAAAACAAGTGGTCTGAGACCTTAATTCATGTTGATTTTGATAAAGACTTCCATAGCTTCCGCTACG
>SUSU01000004.1 GCA_015063225.1 Thermoplasmata archaeon
ATTTCAGATTCGGTCTCCATTTGGTTGTAGCAAACTCATATGGCAGACCACTGTTTTAATTGGGCGGCGTTTCTTCTGGGCTTCCCATGACTTTTTCACGGGCCTCGAACGATTATGAAAAAAGAAACGGGGCTTACGCCCCGTTAAAGACAATGGTTTGAGAAATCAGGCCATCTTCTCGTGGACGAGATCGATGTAACCCTCGACGTTGGGAACACCCATGTTCCTCGCCTTCTGGAAATACTGAAGGGCCTTGTCGAGGTCCTGGGGGACCCCGTCGCCATCCAAATAGATGATACCCATGTCTGCTACAGCCTCCCCGAGGCCGGCATCGGCCGCCTTCTTACAGAGCTCCGCGGCCTTCCTAAGGTCCTTGTCCACGCCGTATCCGTTGTGATACATGTGGGCGAGGCAGAACGTAGCCTTGTCGACCCCGAGGTCGGATGCCTTCTCGTAGAGGCTGCAGGCGTGCGCATAATCGACAGCGACACCATGCCCCCTCTCGTACATGCATCCGAGGTTGTAGATGCCCTCGGGATATCCTGCGGACGCGGCTGCCTCGAACCACTCAAAGGCCTTGTCCGCGGATTTCTGGACCCCGTTGCCCGTGTAGAACATGAGGGCGACCTCGTTCATGGCGGAGGGGTTACCCTGCCTCGCTGCCTTCATGAAGCACTTTAGCGCCTCGGGGCGGGACGCCGAACAACCCTTGCCGGAGAAGTACAGCTTGGCGAGGCGAACCTGAGCCTCAGGGTTGCCGTCAGCCGCACTAGTGGAGAAATGCTCGAATGCGCCCTCGAAATCGAATGCTGTGAGGGCATCGAGCCCGGCTTTCAGTTCGGGATCCTTCATGTACGAAGCGGAGTCATAGGCCATGTTATCGAGGGGTTAACTCAATCCGTCCAATAAAAAACGATTGCTCACAGGTCACGACCGAAGACGATATCGTCCCTAACGACGCCCTCGGCAAGCTGCTCGAACTCCCTCCTGATCTCGGTGAACCCGTTGCGGACGTAGGTCCCCTGGGCCTTCTCGTTGCCGCGGAACACGTAGAGGTATGCGTAGGTCGCGCCCTCTCCGCGCGCGAGTTCCATGATCTCGTTCAGGGTACGGGAACCGATGCCGCGGTGCTGGAATTCGGGGCGGAGATAGAGTTTGCTGATGAGCAGCATCCCGTCGGGACCGATGAGGAAAGCGAACCATCCGACGTCCTCACCGTTCTCGAGGATGTATCCCATCCGATAACCCTGGCTCATCATCTCCCCCAGGTGGGCGACGCTCACCCAGGAGTCGAAGATGTAATCGGCGGAACGGGCATCCATCAGAGGGTAGAACGTATGCCTCCATATGGGGCGGGCGAACTCCCTCAGTGCGGGGATCCCTCCCTCGTCTATGAAACGCAGATGGCCTTCCGTTCTCATCGGTCGGGGATTAACGGCTCGGAGTATAAGGGGATATCACTCCCACTTCTCCTTGATGCCCTGCTCCTTGTCGTGGGAGAGCTCGGCCTCCATCCTCTTCTTGGAGAACAGGACGGAGTCCATGAACGCCACCCAGATGACCTCGACGACGATGGATGCAGCGATGGCGACCATGGCGTTGCCGATCATCGGGCCCACGAGCACGCTGGTGCAGAGGGCGATGGCGATTCCCTTGTTCTTGTAGGAGATCATGAGGATGTCAGTGACACGGGTGGACCAGGAGATGCTGGCCTTCCTCTCGATAGCCTCGGTCCCGAGGCCGAGACCGATGTCGCGGAGTGCGGCGATGATCATGAACACGATGAGGACGGTCATGCCGGCACCCACGAAGTTGGTGGAACTGACGGAGAGCCAGACGAGGAATGCGATGGTGCAGTTGAGGACCACGGCCATGATCGTCTTGTCGATCTTGAAGCGGGTGAACAGCCTCGATACGATGAGCGGGACACCAATGAGCTCGATGACGGTGATGACCACATCGGTCATGTCCACGACCTCGCCGAGGGTCAGCCAGATGATGAAGGGGATCCAGGCGAGGGCGACCACGTAGACCACGATGGTGGAACGGAGCGCGTGCTCCAGGTCTCCGCGGAGGATGAGGGACAGGGGTCCGACGGAACCGGCGAAGGGGGTCGCGGCGATGAAGACCAGACCGACGGCGTAATCCTCGTAGCCGTCGACGTTGCGCAGCAGGAAATAAGCGATGAGGGGGATGGTAGAGGCGACCACGAGTCCGAGGATGATAGCCCTAAGGACGGACTTGTAATTCTTCACGGGGTTGAGGTCCTTGTAGGGGATCCTCGACATCGTCAGCGTGAGCATACACGCGAGAAGGAACACGGTGGCCTTGCTGCGGATGTCCGGGGTGAGGACGTCCGAGGGGAATATCCCCGACATGTTCGTAAGGATGGATACCACGAGGGCAAGGCCCATCATGAACGCGGTGCTGCACACTAACGTGATGGCTTTCATGCTACCGGCGCACACGATAAATGATAATTATTTAATGTTTGTCGATAAATCAATCATCGTCCTCGACGAACTCCAGTATGTCTCCGGGCTGGCAGTCCAGGGCCTTGCAGATCCCATTGAGGGTGCTGAAGCGGATCGCGCTTATCTTACCGGTCTTGATGTTGGAGAGGTTGACGTTGGTGATGCCCACCTTCTCGGCGAGCTCGTTGAGCGTCATCTTCCTGTCGGCCATCACTCTGTCGAGACGCAGAATTATCGCCATGTTATCACAGGGTGTGGTCGGACTCGTCCTGGAGGACGGCCCCGTAGCGGACGATCAGAGCGAAACAGTACAGGACGACGGATATCAGGATGCATCCGAAGAACACGAAGGCCACCATGGCGATGCTGTCGGATGCGGCGGCGGAGAGGGCGAGAAGCACGACGGACATGACCAGATAGATTTTCGAGAGGAGGATTATCACGCCGGTGTTGCGGTCGTTGAAGGGACTGTGCTCGTCGCGGACAGAGACCATCAGCAGATACACGGCGTAGACGGTGACGATACCGAGAGCGAGTATCGCGACGATCTTGAAGAGGGCCGCCCAGGTGGCGAGGTCCTCTGGCGAGTCGAGACCGGTGACCGTCCTGAGGATGTCCCCCATGCCGTCCGAGAACACGGAACCTATGCCCAGCACGAGGGTGGCGATGAGCAGTGCGGCCACCGCGAAAATGCCCGCGAACATCACCTTGGAGGCGTATTCGCAGATCCTCTTGAGGGTATGGAGGTCCCCTTTCATATTAAGGGTGAATAACTATCAGCATTTATCGTTTTTCGATAAATCCAAATATACTTCGTCAACATCGGGTCCCCCATGGCAGATGTCAAGCCCGTGAAATCCGGATGGTTCAACCTTTTCCGTCCCTGGACTCTTCACGGCGCCGTCGTTCCCGTGGTACTCGGAGGCGCAGTCGCCTGGAAGGACGGCATCCTCGAGTGGTGGATCTTCATCCTCGTCCTGATCTGCGGATGTCTCCTGCAGTCGGTCGCAAACATCCTCAACACCTACGGCGATTTCGTCAAGGGCACCGACACGGCTGAGAACCACACCCGCTCCCCCGAACTCGTGGACGGGACGCTCACGCCGAAGAAGGCCTTGATGGCAGGGCTGGCCTGCATGGCGGTCGTGGCGGCATGCGGCCTGCTGTTCATCTGGCACATGCCCGATACGGAAGCACGCATCGGCATGCTCCTGTTCGGCATCGCGGGCCTCGGAGGGGCCGCCATGTACACCGTGGGCGCCTCCTATAAGTACCACGGACTCGGGCAGGCCGGGGTGTTCTTCCTCATGGGTATCCTGATGCCCATAGGTACCTACTACACCATGGAGGGAACGTTCAGCTGGGAACCCATCATACTCGGTCTCCCCAACGCGTTCTCCATCACCGCCGTCCTCGCCGGGAACGAGGTCAGGGACTATTACGAGGACAGGAAATCCGACGTCGGCACACTATCCGGAAGGATGTCTTACGAATCCGCGATGAAACTCTACCTCGCCGAGAACACTATCACCATGGTCCTCGCCATCGCCCTTACGCTCATCGGCATGTTCCCGCTGTCGTGCCTCATCGTAGTGATAAGCCTGTGGGACCTGAAGAAGGTATTCGACAACAGCAGGCTCGCCCCCACCGACCCGGGCTGCAACCGCCTGCTCGTCCCCAAGGCGTTCACATACAACTGGCATTTCGGTGCCGTCCTCGCAATCGGGTATATTATAGGACATCTGTTTCTCTGAGGTGTTGATATGACGGAAGAGGTCAAGGAAAACGGTACGCAGTTCGAAGGCAAGGAGACCTACGTCAAGGACGTCTTCACCGAGATCGCATCCTACTACGACGAGATGAACGAGATCATGAGCATGCACACCATCGAGAAATGGCATGCGTACATGATGAAGCTCGCCGGCGACATATCCGGGAAGAGGTGCATCGACATCGGCACCGGTACCGGCAGGATAGCGTTCCACGTCGCCAAGTGCGCCGGGCCCGAGGGCACCGTCATCGGTGTGGATCTCACCCCCGCCATGGTGGACCTCGCCAAGGAACAGCAGACCAAGGAGGGACTCCCCACCGTCATCGACTTCCAGGTGGGGAACGCACTCGACCTCCAGTTCGAGGAGGGTTCCTTCGACCTCGCCACCTCGGGATACATGCTCAGGAATGTAACGGACATCCAGAAGTGCCTGTCCGAGATGTACCGCGTCCTCCGCCCCGGAGGAAAGGTCGTGGTCGCCGAGATGGCCACCCCCGACAACAGGGTCATCCGCTACTTCTACAACCTCTACATGAACAAGAGGGTCAGGAGGATCGCCCGCAAGTACGACAAGGGAGAGTCCATCGACGGCAGGCAGCCCGCCTACGATTGGCTCGCCGACTCCATCAAGGGTTTCCCCCACGGTCAGGTGATGGCGGACAAGTTCTCCGCCGCGGGATTCAAGGATGTTAGGTACCACAACAAGATGTTCGGTGCCTGTTGCATCTACGAAGGCACGAAGCCGCTCTGAATCCGAATCCGCGGCAGTCCGGTCTTCAGCAGAATACATCTCCAGCGTACGCCAACCCTACACAATAATTAGACATAATCAAACCAGGTCTAATAGTTGGTCTTACTAATTGTTGTACTGTTTACAAATTCTATTAATATGTCAAGGCCAAGCCCGCGTTGGAATTATCAACCAATTCCAAGAAGGTTTTGATTATGGACAGCAAAGCACTGATAGCCATCGTTGTCGTCGCTATCGTTGTCGTCGCCGGCGCGGCCGCAGTGGTAATCGTCGGGAACGGATCGAGCAGCAGCTCCTCCGACAATCCCGTCGACTGCAAACTGAGGGTTCTCGGCAACGCCAACAACGACAACTACCTCGACAAGGACGATGTCAGCTTCATTCAGGATATCGCCGACAAGGGCGCCTGGGACAGGAAGACCTATCCCCTCGCCGACGCCAACAACGACGGTATCGTCGACAGCTCCGATGTGGCCCTCGTGAACAAGTTCCTCGCCGGGACCTCGTCCACCATGTACTACCTCGACTGGAACAACACCGTCAGCTCCGTCCAGTACCCCCTCTCCAGCGTCCTCGGCACCTCCTACGGGATCTACACCGAGTTCAGCACCGGTCTCGACATGGGTATCATCCTGGGCATCTACGACAAGTTCACCTACATGGCGAACGGCGACATCGGACCCTCCGACCTCGACACCGCCATGTACCCCAACGCCGACAAGCTTACCCAGGTGGGCATCAAGAGCCCCGGGCTCGAGGCCATGTACTCCGGCGGCGTCCGCATCCTCACCGGGGACCCCAAGTTCCTCGGAGGCTACGCAGATGATGCCGAAGATCTCGGATTCACCGTAATCAAGCTCCCCGAGAACCGTACCATCAACGACGTCGACTGCATCGACACCCTCGTCACCCTCGGTGTCATGTTCAACCTCCAGAACAAGACCGCCGACTTCATCGACTTCTACGAGAGGGTCACCACCAAGATTGCCAACGCCGTCGAGAAGGCCGATGTCAAGGCTCTCAGCTACGTCATCCCCTACACCGCCCCCGGCTACCTCCCCGAGATCTACGTGGACGCCCACGGTTCCGGTTCCATGGTCACATCGGACGTCACCCTCCTGGAGATGCTCCCTGTCAAGTCCAAGATGAGCACCACCGCCGTGGACGGTTTCGACAAGGTCGATGCCGAGTCCATCGTGGCCCTCAACCCCGACCTGTTCGTGGTCAGCATGTTCGGATACTCCAGCAGCAAATCCTACACCGCCGACCAGATCAAGACGATCTTCAAGGACTTCGTCGAGCTCGGGTTCGACAAGTCCGCTGCCGGGAAGAACGGCATGGTCTTCGCCATGCCCTTCGAGAACTGCTCCCTCGCTGGCATCTCCACCATCCTCGTCCTCGCCTCCATGATCTGGCCCGACGAGTTCAACTCCGGGGACGCCTGGGACATGATGCAGGAGTACTACGACAACTTCACCAACTTCAAGGGAGACGTGAAGGAGTCGAAGTTCGCTCCCCTGAGCTACACCGCCCTCAAGGGCTGAAACCATTCAGTGCCCCTCCGGGGGCACACCCCACCTTAAAGGCGGTGCAGATGGAATTCAAGAGCAACATCGACGAAGATATCCTGTTATGCGACGACGTCCGCAACTCGGTCAACACCTGGACCGCAGACGTGACATCGGACGGACGCTTCGCTGACACACTGGACAGATACAACCGCACCGCTAGGATGAAGGTGCTCCTGATCCTCGCCCTGATAGCGGCGGCCGCGCTGGTCACCGTGTTCTCCCTCCAGTACGGAGAGATAAGCACCGGCGTTATCGGTACCCTTCAGATCCTCTGGGACAACATGTTCGGGAACGCGGATTACGACGATTACATCACGCATTGGACCCTCTACAGGACCCCGCCGATTATCGGAGCGGTCATCGGAGGGGCGGGTCTGGCGATCTGCGGTGCCGTCATGCAGAGCGTGCTCCGCAACCCCATGGCCGACCCCTACACCACCGGGATATCCTCCGGCGCATCCTTCGGTGCGGCGGTGGCCATCACCTCCGGGGCCCTCCTCGCGGAGATCCCCAGCCTCACGGTCCTCCTCGCCTTCGTCTTCGCGATGATCCCCGTCCTCGTGATCCTCGGGATATCCAAGATGACGAACGCGGCACCCATCACGATCATCATGACCGGTATCGGCGTCATGTACATATTCAACGCCGGGACCAGCATCATCCAGCTCAAGGCGGGCAGCTCGTATACCGCCGCCTTGGAGAACTGGCTCATGGGTAACGTGCAGCTCGTCGAATGGGGCGACCTCCTGCCCATGGGCGTCATAGTCGGAGCGGGCATCATAGTCTCCATGTTCCTCGCAAACAAGATCAACGTACTCTCCACCGGCGACGAGAACGCCAAGGCCATGGGCATCGACGCGGACAGGCTCCGCATCGTCTGCATGGTCCTCACCGCCATAGTCAGCGCCGGCGTCATCAGCTTCACCGGACTCATCGGATTCGTCGGATTGGTCTGCCCGCACATCGTGAGGATGTTCGTCGGCGCCGACAACAGATACCTCATACACGCCTCCGCCGCCTTCGGTGCGGCTCTGATGGTAGCGGCGCACCTAATAGGGAAGAACATCATATCACCCACGATTATCCCCGTGGGAATCATCATGTCCTGCATCGGAGGACCGGTGTTCATATGGCTGGTCGTCCGCAGGAACAAGAACACGTGGTGATACGATGACGGTACTCGAACTCAAGGACGTCGATTTCGGCTACGACGAGGGACACATCGTCCTCCACGACATCAACCTGACCATCAGCGAACCGGGGCTCTACTGCATCATCGGTCCGAACGGTGTGGGGAAGTCCACCATGGCGAAATGCGTGAGCAAGATCGTCAACCCCCTGAACGGGGAGGTCCTGATCAACGGGAAAAACATCTCCCACATGTCCCACAAGGAGGTCTCCCAGGTGGTCGGATACGTGCCCGCATTCTCGCAGGACGTGTTCTCCATGTCCGTGGTGGACACCATCATGGTCGGAAGGCACAACCACCGCAGATGGGGCTCCCGCGAGAAGGACCTCGAGATGGTGTACAAGGCGATGCGCATCATGCGCATCACCGACCTCGCGGACAAGAAGTACAACTCCCTGTCCTCCGGTCAGCACCAGAAGGTCTCCATCGCGAGGGGCCTCGTGCAGGAGACCGAGGTCCTCATCCTCGACGAGCCCACCGCCAACCTCGATGTGAAGTTCCAGGTCTACGTGATGGAACTCCTGAGGGGGATAGCGGAGAAGCTCGGGATAATCATCCTCACCATCTGCCACGACCTGAACGTCACCGCGAAGTACTCGCACAAGGTGATAATGCTCGAACGCCCCGGCAGGATCTTCGCCTACGGTACGCCGGAGGAAGTCCTCACGCCGGAGAACATAGAGAAGGTCTACGGCATACGCGCCCGCGTCGTGAACGAGGGCGAGTTCGGCGTCCCGCTCATCATCCTCGGCTCGCCGATAATGGATGACGAGATAGACGGAATCTGATAACAAACCATTGAGCCAGGTATGTTGAATAGTTAAATAACTTTTATAACATACTTGGCTTTATATATTTACAATGCATAGCAAGTACCATGGTGTTCCTTTCCCGAAGAAAAGGCACTTCTGACTCAATCCTTATGAACGATTCCCGACATCGCGGCCACATGTCCAAGAAGGTCACGGTCATCTCCACAAGCCTCCGTAAGGGTAGTTTCTCCGAAGAACTCGCACGTTCGTTCGCTAAAGGAGCCGAGAAAGCGGGCAACGACGTGTCCTTCGTCACCCTCAAGGACAAGACCATAGGATTCTGCACCGGCTGCAACGCCTGTCAGAAGAAAGGCAGATGCGTGATCAAAGACGATGCCCCGGAGATCGTCGAGGAGATCCGCACCTCCGATGTAGTCGTGTGGGTCACCCCCATCTATTACTACAGCTGCTCCGGGCAGATGAAGACCCTCATCGACCGCGCAAACTCAATCTACGCCTCGGATTACTCCATCAAAGACGTCTACCTCATCACCACCTGCGCGGACGAGAACGAGGAGGCCATCGAGGGGACGCTCAAGGTCCTTCAGGGATGGGTCGACTGTCTCGAGGGCACTCGCATCGCAGGGACGTTCACCGCCACGGGCCTGCCCATCTCGGAATCCCTCGATGACACGGATTTCCCCGAAAAGGTCTATCAGATGGGGAAGAAGGTCTGATCAGAAATACAGTTCCGGACGCCTCTTGTCCAGGAAATAGAGGTTCTTCAGATTGCCCTGGTTCCCTTTCCTTATCAGTTCCATGGGCGTCGGATCCAAATCCGCTGTCAGAACGCATTCTTCCCCGTACCTCTCCGCGAGGATATTGCCTCTGGGGTCGAGGATGCAGGCCCCGCCATAGAACATGGTGCCGAACCCGTTCCCCCCTACGAGGTTGCACGAGGCCACGAAAACCGTATTATCGTAAGCCCTCGCAGGCAATACGCGGTCCCACGTCTCTTTCCTCCTTGCCGGAGGAAGGCTCGATGCGTGCGGCATGAGGATGAGGTCTGCCCCCTTCAGGGCATATGTGGTGGTTATCTCGGGGAAATGCGATTCCCAGCAGATCTGGAATCCCAAAGTCGCATGGCGGGTGCGGATGACGTCAAGGGTGTTCCCGGACTCCATCGCCATCTCCTCCCTGAACCCAAGATGGGTCTTGCGGTGGACACCCACTATCCTTCCGTCTTCGGCCACGACGTGTGTGATGTACTTCCCACCCTCCGCTATCCCGAAACAGATGCAATTGCCGTTCTCGGCAGTGGCGTCCACCAAATCGGTGACGGGGGAGGAATCGAGCACCTGTCCGTAGTGCGAACTCATCGGCATGGCGTACCCTGGGACGACCATCTCGGGAAAACATACGATATCCGAGTCGGGACATCCATGGAAGATGTCCAGTATCCTACGCCTATTGCCGACGATGTCACCGACCTTGGAGGCGCAGCACACCATCGACAGGCGGAGATTGTCCATGTTCGAAAGGAGGTTTTTCTCGGATAAAGCACCTGCGGAACTACAATAGTTCACCGTTTGAACTGCTTGCTGACGTCCCCGTACTGTGTATAGTCGAAGAACTCGTCGATCCTCGGGGCGTCCCTGCCCTTCAGGTCGATGATCTGATCGTTCTCGGATATCCCCCCGTAGAGGATCTCCGATTCGGGGTCGTAGACCCTCGAGCCCCTCGCATCACCTTTCGCACGGTTCGCATAGCAGTAGACACAGTCGTGGGGGCATGTATCGTAAGCCCCGATGTCGATGTTCTTCACGCATCTGCATCCGTCCCTCAGGGGCGTGGTCATCTCCTCGAAGGGGACGTCGATGCGCCTCATCTGACGGCTGTCAATGCACCCGCGGGGCTCGATGCCCCACCTGGTGAGGTCGTAGTGGGGACAGCAGTACGTCAGCTCGATCCCGTGCTTGTCCGCTATGGGTTTTATGGCTTGAGCCAGAGCATCCATTTCGCTGTGGGTCACGGACCTGAACAGATCCTCCTTGCCGGCGAGTTTCGGATGTATCTCCACGAAACTGAATATGCATCTGCGGGTGTACCCCTCGAGCTCCCTGCACAAGAGTTCGAACTTCCTCCTGTGGTAATCCACATCGATGTACCTGTTCATCAGGACGGGGTCGTACCTCCAGAGGCACCTGTCAGGGCCTATCCTGTCGGATATCTCCCTGAACGATTCCGCCACATCCGCCTTCGACGGCACCCGGGGTTCGAGGTCCTTCCCGTACGGGGTGATGGTGACCTCGAACATGTACATGTGCCCCATCGAACCGATCTCCTTCAGATGTGGGATCAAGGGGGCGGGGTTCTTGGTCACGAAGACGAGGGCGTCCACGTTCCTGCGGGTGAGGTCTATCCTGTACACCAGAGGGTTGTACATGGGATTGCGCACCAGACAATAACCGGCACGAAGACGGTTCATCAGCCATTCGGAGTGGAACGCGGGGATGTCCGTCCTCCTGCTGGCGCTGATGATCATGCGTCTTCGATGGTAGGGAACGATAAAGTAATATCGTCCCGATTCGGGAAACATGGAGGAGAGGAGGATAGGTACCTTCCTGACCATCATCGGGAAGGTCAGCGTCGTCGCGGACAGGAACAGCGTGCTCGCCGTCTACCTCCCCTCGGACAACCTCCCGAACATAGAATCGGGGACCACCCCGGTCATGGAAGAGGCCATCGGGGAGATCTCCGAATACCTCAACGGCTCGAGGAAGGTCTTCACCGTGCCCGTTTCACCGGAAGGTACGGAATTCCAGAAACTGGTGTGGGATGCCATGACGGACATACCCTACGGATCCACCGCATCTTACGGGGAGGTCGCGGAGTACATCGGACACCCCCGCTCCGCCCGCGCCGTGGGCACCGCCTGCGGCTGCAACCCCATACCCATAATCATCCCCTGCCACAGGGTGGTCGCCTCGAACGGCCTCGGGGGGTACTCCGGCGGACTCGCGATAAAGAAGAAGCTCCTGGAGATAGAGAGGACGTTCAGATGACGCCCGAGGAGTTCAACCGCCTGATGGAGGAAAACAGGGACGACAGGTTCTGCGAGTTCACGTCGAAGATCCTCAACACCCCCCTTGAAGTGATCGGGGTGCGCATGCCCGTGATGAGGGCGGCCGCCAAATCCATAATCAAGGAGGATTGGGAGGGTTTCATCTCCCAGCCCACCACGAGTTACGAGCATTGCCTGGTCAAAGCGCTCGTCCTCGCCACCGCGAAGATGCCCCCCATGGAGAGACTGGAAAGGACCAAATCCTTCATCCCGGAGATCCGCGACTGGTCCGTGTGCGATACGTTCTGCGGCGCGTGGAAGGAGAAGGGTGCGGAGGACGCCCTGTGGGATTACTGCGTCTCCCTTCTTGATACCGGGAAGGAGTTCCCCATGCGCGTCGGAGCGGTCATGATGATGGACAAGTTCATCGATGATGCCCATATCACGAAGATGCTTGGACTCCTCACAAAGGAAAGAGCCAGCACCGGCTATTACTGGGACATGGGATGTGCGTGGGCGCTCTCGTTCTGCTACATAAAGTATCCCGACATGACGGAGGAGGAGATATTCTCGGGGAGGCTCACCCCGGAAGTCCTCAGGATGACCGTCTACAAGGTTCGCGACAGTTTCCGCGTGCCGGATGACAGGAAGAAGGCACTGAAGGAACGCTATCGGGCGTTCAGAACTTCGACAGCCTGACAATCTCGTCCATAATGATGTCGCGGTTCTCGTTGCCGAGCCTCGCGCCCTTCCTCTCGAGGAACATCCAGTCCTTGGCCTCGACCCTCTCCTTCAGGGCGGGGGAGGTGACGGCGATGACCCTTCCCTCGGGGAGGATGTCGGCGTCGAGTATCATCTCGACCATGTGGCGGGGCAGACAGAGGATGATCCTGTCGAAGGTGGAAGTGGTCTTGAATATGGTCCCGATGAAATCCTTCCTTAACTGGAGGTCCTCGTACATCTCCGGGGTGGAGGCGACCTCCTCGGCGGGGTACTTCATGACGGTGTAATCCGCGGGGATGAAACCGTAGCGGCTGCTGACGATACCAAAGGACACCGTGCACAGGGGAGTGCCGTCCTCCTTCTTCGCGAGGTCGAGGTCCCTGACGAGGTTCTTAACCTCCTGGCACCTGCCGCCGAAGAGTTCGTATGCGGAGCAGATCCCGTCCTTGAGGAAGACGGTGGAATCGTTCGTGATGACGAGGACGAGAGTGGGGACTTTGGGGAAGATCTTGTCCTTCATTCAGAGTTTCCCCCTGAAGCGGTAGGCGATGTTGCAGTTGCCCTCGGCCGATACCATGCAGGGGCCCTTGGGAGAGGTGGGCTTGCAGGCGGTGCCGAAGAGAGGGCACTGCTCGGATGAGATGATGCCTCTGAGGACCTCTCCGCAGGAGCAGCCATGGGCCTCCTTCTCCACCAGCGGGGTCTTCGCGAGGATGTCCTCGAACTGCTTGGTGGCGTCGTGGGCGGCGAACTCGGGTTTGAGGGCCATCGCGGACTTCTTGATGACGGGGAATCCCCTCCACTCGCGGTCCACGGGGGTGAACACCTCCTCCAGGATCGCCTTCGCCTTGGGGTTGCCGTCCTGTTTGACGACACGGGAGTACTCGTTCTCGATCTCGTGCCTGCCCTCCTTGACCTGCTTGGCGAGCATGTAGCATGACATCAGCATGTCGAGGGGCTCGAAACCGCAGACGACCTGCGGGATGTGGTTGACCGTGGAGAACTTCTCGAAGGGGGTGACACCGGTGATGACTGCCACGTGTCCGGGCTCGATGAGACCGTTGACCTTGATCTCGCCCATCCCCAGGATCTCGTCGATGCAGGGGAGGGTGTAGCGGTGGCAGGAGTAGATGTAGAAATTCTCGGGGACGTCCCCTTTCAGGAGGGGGACCCCGGTGGAGGGGGCGGTGGTCTCGAAACCGACGCCGACGAACACCAGGGGCTTCCCGGGCTGTTCGCGGGCCATCCTCACGGCATCCTCGATGGAGTAGACGATCCTCACGTCCGCTCCCTCGGCACGGGCATCGAAGAGAGAGCCGATGGTGGTGGGGACCCTCATCATGTCGCCGAAGGCGGTGACTGTGATGCCGGCGCGGGCGAGGGTGATGGCATCGGCGACCTCCTTGGAGGTGGTGACGCAGACGGGGCATCCGGGCCCCTGGTGGACCTCAATGCCGGCCTCGGCGAGCATGGGTGTGAGACCGAAGCGGACGATGGTGTCCTGATGGGTACCGCAGATGTGCATGAATCTGCACTTGACGTCCAGTTCCTTCATCTTCCTGACGATTTTGGCAGCCGTCTCGGCGTCTCTCAATTTGACCATTTCATTCCTCCTCGATGTCGAAGGACTCTATGCGGCAGCTGCTGCCGCCGGTGACCTCGACCTTCCCTCCGCACTCGGGACAGGAGAGCAGGGGGATCGCATGGGACAACTCGTCCCCGAAATCCACGCTCTTCGCGGGTCCCTCGAAACCGCACGCGTGGCAGCGGAGCTCCACGGGCTCGTGTTTGATCGTGAGCTTCGAACCCTTCATGATGTTGGAGTCGGTGAGGACCTCCCACGCGAACTGGAGCTGTTCCTCTCCCAGCTGGGTGAGATCGCCGATGACTATGGTTACCTCGTTTACCTTCGTCACCTTGTACTTCTCAAGCTCGTTGAGCACAGCGTCAACGATGTCTGCCATCACGGAGGCTTCGTGCATATCGGGCGTGTATCTCGCGTGCATTAGATAAATATGCGCTGGCGGCTGCGGACGGACAGAAAATGCATTCAGAGGGACGACTGTCCGTACTGGCACATATCGCGGACCATGCATTTCGCACAGCGGGGATGGTTCGGGATGCAGCACTCCTGTCCGTGCCTCACCAGATACCTGTTGATGTCGCTCCATCTCTCCCGGGGGGTGATCTCCATGAGGGCGTACTCCGTGGATTCGGGGTCCTTGGTATGGACGAGCCCCATGAGGTTGCTGATGCGGTGGACATGAGTGTCGACACACACAGAGGGTATGCACATCGCATAGGAACGGACGCAGGCGGCGGTCTTCCTGCCCACCATCGGGAGCTTACACATCTCCTCGGTGTCCTCGGGCACCTTCCCTCCGTACTCGTCGATGAGCATCCTGCAGCAGGCCACGATGGCCTTCGCCTTCTGCTGGGGGAATCCCGCGGGACGGATCAGGGCGGCGACCTCGTCCACATCGGCATCCGCGATGGATTCCATCGTGGGATGGGCGTTGAACAGGTTGTCGGAGGCCTTCCTGGTGTTGTCGTCCTTGGTCCTCTGGGAGAGGATGGTGGCGATGAGAACGTGGAACGGATCGCAGGGCCACTCGGGATTCAGACCCTCGGAGTTCCTCCCGGGATATGCCCCTCCGGTGTAGACCTCGGACATCCTGTCCAGGATCACAACGATGTCCTGCCCATCCATCTAAGCGCCTCCTCCGCCATGTAGAAAGATCCCGTCACGAGGACGGTGTCCCCGTCCTTCCTGATCTCCTTCGCCCTGTCGAGAGCCTCGGCGACCGTGGGTGCAGACTCCGCATCGGGACAGTATTTCCTCATAAGAGCCAGAGTACCATCAAGGGGGTTGGCGCGCTCGCATGACGGAGCGGTAACTATGACCTTTGACGACACTCCCGACAGATATCTGCAGACCTCCTCGACACTCTTGTCCGACAGTATGCCGAACACGAGGATGACCTTACCGTAAACTGCGGATACATCCGCCGACAGGCACGCCACCCCGGCGGCCGTGTGGGAGACGTCCACCACGAAACCGTCCGGATAGCGCTCCATGCGGCACGGCCACCTGACCGATGAGAGGCCCTCGTCGAAATGTCCTTTGACATCATCGGCGAAAGGCAGCTGCTCAAGGGCGGCCATCGCCAATGCGGCGTTCCTCGCCTCGAAGCTCCCCGGTATGGATACGTAGTGCTCGTGGCGTCCGTAATTGAACAGGACGCCTTCCTTCCCGAGTTTCGATACCTCTATCTTCCCACCGTCGACGACGGTGAGCGGGGAACCCGTCTCCTCCGCTTTCCCACGGATGACTTCCAATGCCTCTCCGGAATTGATTGTGACGCAGGGCACGCCGGGCTTGATGATACCCGCCTTCTCCCCGGCTATCTCCCTGACGGTGCTGCCCAGGTACTGAACGTGCTCGATGCTGATGTTCGTGATGACGCTGACGAGGGGGGTTATCACGTTGGTGGCGTCGAACCTCCCTCCCATCCCGACCTCGATGACGGCGATGTCCACCTCCTGCCTGCGGAAGTACTCGAACGCAAGCGCAGTGGTGGCCTCGAAGAAAGTGCAGGAGAATCCGCTCTCCCTCATATCCTCCGCGAAATGCCTTATGCCTCCCAGGAGATGGTCGACCTCCTTCTGCGGGATGGGCTCGCCGTCCACGGTTATCCTCTCGGTGAAATCCATGATGTGGGGGGAGGTGTACAGCCCCACCTTCAGTCCGGAGGCGCGGAGGATCGATGCCATGATGGAACATGTGCTCCCCTTGCCGTCGGACCCCGCCACGTGTATGCACGGGTAGGCCTTCTGGGGATCGTCCATGCGGCGCAGGAGCTCGGTTATGTTCTCAAGACCGAGTTTTATTCCGTTCACTTGGAGCCCGTACAGCCAATCCATGCGCGATGCGATCTTCACGACCAAAGGGACACCTTCGCACTCTCAATCGGGACTGCCGATAAAAATTTGTCACTTCGAGAGTTCGGAAACGAGCTGATTGTACTCGATACCGCGCTCCCTGCACACGGCCTTGACCGCATCGAGGATCCCGGACCCGTACTGCGCGGCCTTCTTCGGGCGGGAAGCGAGGAATCCGAATCCAAGATCCTCTGCGGCATCGCACAGGAGTCTCTTCCTGTCCTCGGGACGGGGACGGATATCCTGCGGAGAGAGGGTTCCCACGAAGGAGGTCACCCTTTCATCGAGGTACGGACGGAGCAGGGTCTTTCCAAACGCGGACGCGATCCTCTCCTCGTGGGGGAATGTCTCCGACCAGTAACGGTCGGTATCCTCCTTCATGCGGTTCCTGAGTTCTTCATTGGGGACGCCGACATACTTGTTGTATCCTCCGAAGACCTCATCGGCACCGGTGCCTCCGATCACGTATTCCTCGAAACATCCGCGCAGGACACAGAACAGAGGGGACGAGAATGCTAACATGAGAGGGTTCGTGCAGCCGGTCACCCTCATCTGGTCCTCTACTACAGATATGGCGTCGGTGACCTCGATGACCTCCAACACTGCCCCCATCTCGGCTGCCGCACTCTCGGCGGCGGCGATGTCATGACACCCGAGAACGCCGGCGACGTAGAACGTGACGGATTCCGCATACCTCATCGACAATCCGCCGATGAGGCCCGAATCTAGACCCCCGGAGAATGCAACGGCAACCTTCTTCCCGGAAACGAGTCCGCGCACCACATCATCGATTATGCCAGATACGGTTTCCGGGGAACCCATGACCATGCATCCTCCAAGGACGATATAACACTTATACGCGAAAAACGTGACATGTCCCATGAAGGCAATCGTCATCATCCTCGCCGCGATAGTGATTGCCGCCGCAGGCGCTGCCATCGTCCTAATCGGCCATGACGGAGACAATGATAACGGAAAAGACGGCGGAGATAACGATGGCGGACAGCCGGAGAAGGTGGACGGCGTGATGAAACTGACGATTGATGGCGTGAACGTGCCTGTGACATGGAACGATAACGCATCCGTGGACACCATCCGCACCATGGCCAAGGACGGCCTCACCGTGAACACCCACAGGTACGGTGGCTTCGAACAGGTGGGTTCCCTCGGCAAATCGGTGGTCCGCGAAGATTCCTCAGTGACTTCCTCCCCCGGGGACATCTTCCTGTACTCCGGCAATCAGATTGTCTTATTTTTCGGAGAAAACAGTTACAGCTACACCCAGCTCGGGAAGATCGACCTCTCAGATGGTGAGATAACGGTCCTCCTGGACAAGGAATCCGCGGTTGTGACGCTATATTTGGAATGATAATACGTATGCTTTATTTGCATACGAACAACACTCCGAGCGAATACCGTTTATACCTTACCGCCGATTCAGACGCATGGCTAGATATTCTGCAGCCGAGAGCAATAACGACGGTGTTACCCGCATCGGTGTTTCGCTCGAACCCGAACTTCTCGCCGAGTTCGACAAGAACATCACCAAGAAAGGCTATGTGAGCCGTTCTGAGGCCATCAGGGACCTCGTCCGCGACTTCCTCTCCGAGAACGAATGGAAGAACGAGCACGAGCATATGTGCGGCGTCATCACGATGATCTACAACCACGACACCACCGGCCTGAGCGAAAAGCTCACCGCGGTGCAGCACGCCCATATGAACACCATCTCCACCACCATCCACATGCACCTCGACCACGACCTGTGCATGGAGATCGTAGCCATCGAGGGCGAACTCGGTGACCTGAAGAAGCTCAGCAACGAACTCGGGGCCATCAAAGGCGTCCTGAGGAGCAAGCTCGTCATGGCCGCCAAGTCCACCGGACACGTCCACTACGTCGGCGTCCGCAACGACTGAACTCTTTTTCCAAAGGGCGGATGAAGCCTTATCCGCCCCCAAATAATTTATGAGCCAGCAGTTTATTTTTAATCAATAACTTCTATAACATTGTTAATATTATATACTCATAACACCTATCATTAATCATAGAAAAGGCAGCGGCTGGGACGATGTTCCCGGGACCGAGACCCGTTTGCAGTCGGGCGGACTCCCGCAAGGGGGGATGAGGCCCTTCTGCCGGTTCGGGTTCGGTTCCTCAGGGAGCTCCTCCCCACGGGGGGACACCCCCCACCATCCTCCGCAATAGCAGAGGACGTGCTGTCGAATAACGCAAAAAGAATCGCCGAGGGGGTTGCCCCCCTCGGATTCAAATCGTCTTGGGTTTGGCGCAGGCGAAGAAGGCCTTCATCGCCTTGTAGAGCAGGTAGTCGTCCACCTTCGAGGTGACCTCCATGGGGGCGTGCATCGAGAGCACGGGGACACCCATGTCGATGGTGTCGAGGTTGTGGACGGAGATCTCCACGGCGATGGTCCCTCCGCCTCCGACGTCCACGCGGCCGAGCTCACCGACCTGCCAGGGTACCTCCGCATCGTCGAGGATGGATCTGAGGTATCCCATGACCTCCGCGGAGGCATCGTTGGTGCTGTACTTCCCGCGGGCGCCGGTGTACTTGGACACGACGGGGCCCCTTCCGAGGAAGGAGCAGTTGCGGGGCTCGAAGGCCTCGGGCCACGAGGGGTCGACCGCGGCGTTCACATCACAGGAGAGGCAGATGGATTTCCTCAGGACGTGGCGGATGCTCACGCCGTAGGGCTCGGCGAGGTCCTCCAGGAAGTCCTTCCAGAACACGGACCTCATCCCGGTGGGACCGTCGGAGCCGGTCTCCTCCTTGTCGGCGAAGACCATGACTGCGGTAAACTCGGGGGCCTTGGTGTCCAGGAGGGCCTTGTACTGCGCGAAGCAGCAGACCTTGTCGTCCTGACCGTAGGCGGCGACCATGGACCTGTCGAGACCGAGGTCGCGGGGCTTGTATGCGGGGCATGCGCAGAGTTCGGCGGAGAGGAAATCCTTCTCCTCGATGCCGTACTTCTCGTTGAGGATGCGCATCATGTTGAGCTTGATCTTCTCCTTGACCTTCTCATCGTCGATGGGCCAGGAACCGATGAGGATGTTCATCTGCTCGGCGTCGACGGCCTTGTTCATGGGCTTGGAGACCTGGTCCATGGCCAGGTGGGGAAGGAGGTCGGAGATACAGAACAGGGGGTCGGAGTCGTCCTCCCCGATCCTGACGGTGACGGACTTCCCGTTCTTCAGGGTGACGACGCCGTGGAGGGACAGGGGGATGGTCATCCACTGGTACTTCTTGATGCCGCCGTAGTAGTGGGTCTTGAAGTAAGCCATGTCGGTGGATTCGAAGAGGGGGTTGGGCTTGAAATCGAGCCTGGGGGAATCCGCGTGGGCGACGGAGATGCGGACACCCTCGGAGAGGGGCTGCTTCCCCATGATCGCGAGGATGAGGTTCTTCCCGCGGTTGTTGAAGAAGATCTTGTCCCCCGCCTTGTACTTGGTCCCGTACTTGAACTCTTTGTAGCCGAGCTTCTTGACGAGGGGGATGCAGTAATCCGTGATCTCGCGCTCGGTCTTGTTGCAGAGGAACGCCTTGTACTCCTCGCCGTAGGCCATGGCCTCATCGAGCAGGCCGGGGGAGGCGGTCGCGACGATCTCCTGTTTCAGGAGGAGCTTCTCCTCCATCTTCTGACCGGCACTTTTGTCATCTTTCTTGCTTGCCATGCCGGTGCCATCGTTCCGATTGTATTTACGGTTGCGTGGTAACGCGTATGTTAAACGAAAATCATCTGTTCCTGTCGTATACATTGCGCCGATTATCCACCGTGATGGCCTGCACAATCAACTTTCCATCATCAATGGTACACAGAATGCGATAATCCCCCACCCTGTAACGCCAGTAGCTGGCCAACTCGCCCTTGAGTGCTTTTCCATGTATGCGGGGATCATCCGAATCGTCAATGTTCTTCTTGAGCCACTTAAGTATCATCCGGGCAATTGTCTCATCGAGCTTGTCCAATTGCTTTTGAGCCCTCTCGCTCAACTCGACCTTATAGCCCATGATCCCGCATCACTTCGTCAAGAGATTTGGTCTTGGGATTCTTCAGGAAGATTGCATAGGCCTCATCAGCCGATTTGATGTCGTATTCGTCCTCCAGCTTCTCGAAGAAAGATTCGCGAAGGACCTCGCTGATGGTCTTGTTGACCGCAGCGGAATACTGCTCGAGGATCCTCTTCTCCTCATCGCTCATACGTATCGAACAGAATGCCATCTTTACCGTGTGTTACATATGTAACACATTACTTAAACATAACTCAGCGGCGAAACAAATGGGTTCCTTGTCGATTTGAGTGGAAAGACATCACGGAGCCGATTCCGTTCCGAATGATCATCGGATCGGAGTACGAGCAGTCGGATCCGATCAGTGTCCGCGATTTACGACCGGTCGGCAGGGATTCCGGATGTTTGTTATAACATCAATAACATTTATAACAAGTCAGTATTCAAATATCCGCATCCTCATGTTGCTCATGATGACGACATCCATGCGCACCGTCACATACAGACTCTACCCGAAGAGGGAATATGAGGAGAAGATGCTCCATTTCCTGGACGGATTGCGCATGGTATACAACCGTCTGGTGGAGATGTGCAGGATATACCTCGGGTTCCGCATGGGTCTTCCGTCGGAGTTCGACCTGATGGGGATGGCCACCAGGATGAGGCAGGAGGACCCGTGGTTACAGGACATCCATTCCCATTGCTTCGCATCCGTCGCCAAGAGGGTGCATGAAGCTTTCGTCTCATGGATGAAGATGCATTCCGAGGGGACAGGTTTCCCCCGGTTCAAGAACGATATGATGTTCGATTCGTTCACATACACATACAAGACGGATTACGGATTCGTAAGCAAGGACTGCGGAAGCGGGATGGAACGCATCCGTCTGGGGATGATAGGCCTCGTGAAGTACTCCAACCCGTACGTCATGGAGGGGGAGCGCAAGACCGCCACCGTGTTCAGGAGGCGGGTCAACGACCATTACGAATGGTACGTCACCGTAGTGTACGCCCTCGAGGACCTGGGGGAGGATATCATGTACCTCGATCCCTCAGAGGGAAGGGACGACGTGGGCCTGGACCTCGGACTGGAGAATCTTGCTACGATGTCCGACGGAACGGTGATCCCCAACGACCGTACCTACAGACGGAAGGAGGAAGAGCTGTCCGCCTTGCAGAGGAGACTGTCCGGGTGTGAGAAAGGAACAGCGGAGTACAACAGGATACATGGGAAGCTGTCACACAAGTACAAGAAACTGAGGAACCACCGCAAGGACATGTTCCACAAGATATCCAGGGAACTGTCGTTGCGTTATGCGGACATAGTCATGGAGGACCTGTCCGTCAGGGAGATGGCGGCGGATTCCCCGAAAGGCATGAGGAAATCGTACCGCGATGCGGGCTGGGGCATATTCACGAGGATGACCTGTTACAAAGTGGAGGAGACTGGTCACAGGGTCGTGTTCGTGAATCCGGCGTACACATCGCAGATCTGCTCGTCCTGCGGCACCCTTGTGCCGAAGGACCTGTCCGTGAGGATGCATGAATGCCCGCACTGCGGGCTGAGGATGTCCAGGGACAGGAATGCGGCGATAAACATCCTTAACCGTGGTTTGGGGCTGCAAACCGGGGCCGGTATATGCCCGAAATGCTGTGAAGGGTAATCCCGGAGCGCAGGATTTGACTATGGGTTCCCACCCGAAACGTCAAAGAGCCAACAAATGCGACAATCCATTGTCGAAAAGAACCCTCGCTTGTTTTATATATTATAAATACAACAGGGGAAACGTCTTCGGGACCCAGCCGTTGGCAGGGCTTCCCGCCATTTCACATTCAATGGTGTAACCATGACTATATCGAAATTCGAGGACCTTGGAATCTCCCGTGAGGTGTTAAGGGGGATAAGGTCCGCAGGATGGACCGAGCCTACCCCCATCCAGGCCGCCGCCGTGCCCATCGGGCTCGAGGGATCCGATCTCCTCGCCCAGGCACAGACCGGTACCGGCAAGACAGGGACCTACGGTTCAATTATCCTCTCCATGAAGGAGAGCGGCATGTCAGTGCCCTCGGCACTAGTACTCGTACCCACCAGGGAACTCGCCATTCAGGTGACCGACGAACTCGGCGTCCTCGCCCAGTACAGCGGCCACACCGCGCTCGCTGTTTACGGCGGGGTGAACATCGAGTCCCAAATCAAGAAACTCAAGAAGGGTGTGGACATCATCGTCGCCTGCCCCGGACGCCTCAAGGACCTCATCGACCGCAAATCCGTGGACCTCACCGGAATCAGCACGGTCGTGCTCGACGAGGCGGACGAGATGCTCAACATGGGATTCGCACCGAGCGTCAACTACATCCTCGACAGGGTGCCGAAGAAGCGTCAGACGATGCTCTTTTCGGCCACCCTTCCCCCCGAGGTCAAGAAGCTCGCCACCAAGTACATGATCAACTACCGCGAGGCCCTCGTCTCCAAGGACGAGCCCACCCTCGACCTCACCTCCCAGTTCTTCATCATGACCAACAGGGACTCCAAGCGCGACGAGCTCGAGACGATTATCAGGGACGGGTTCCCCAAGATGATTGTCTTCTGCCGCACCAAGCGCAAGGTGGATTATCTGGCCCGCAAGCTCCGCCGCGACGGTTTCTCCGCCGACGGCATCCACGGCGATGTCCCCCAGAACAAGAGGGAGAGGATCATCACCGCCTTCCGCAACGGCGACCTCCAGGTGCTCATCGCCTCCGACCTCGCCTCCCGCGGCCTCGACATCGACGGCGTCGACGTCGTCGTGAACCTCGACATCCCCACCGACCCCGACACCTACATCCACAGGATTGGCAGGACCGGCCGCGCCGGGCAGCCCGGGAGGGCGATCACCTTCGTCAACGACGAGGACGTCCCCGCCCTCAACGACATCGAGAAGAAGGTCGGACGCCGCATCGTCGAGCTCGACCACACCTCTCCCGCCTACGACAACCCTCCGCCCGCCAGCGTCAAGGAGCGCGGGAAGCAGATCAAGAAGCGCAACGCCGCCCGCAAGGAGGCCGCCGCCGAGCTCGCCTCCGCGCCCGAGAAGGCCGAGAGCCGCCGCCGCACCGTGGAAGCAGCCATGGAGGGAGGACGCAAGAAGTCCGAGAGGACCCTCGACGGAGCCCTCGACAAACCCCGCAAAGAAAGGGGTAAGGACAGAGGAGCCAGGAAGCCCGCCGCCAAGCCCGAGGCACAGCAGCCGAGGAAGCAGAAGGCCGCTCCCGAGAAGAAGAAGCCCGCCATCATCGAGGACGTCTTCGAACGCGAACCCGGATGGCAGGAGGCCCGCAACGAGCGCCGCGAGGGACAGACCTCGAAGGCCATCGGATACACCCCGCAGGGCGTCCCCGAGAAGCCCCAGGCGCTGCACGCCTACGTCCAGATCGACAGGGCTCCCCTCCCCGAGAAGGAGACCACCTGGGACCGCCTCGAGCTCTCCGTGGGTTCCGACGACGGCGCCGACGTGGACAAGCTCACCAGGTTCATCATCAGGACCGCAGGCATCGCCAGCAAGGACATCAGGAACGTCCACGTCTTCGCGGACAAGTCCCGCGTCCAGGTCATAAGGTACAGGTCGCAGGAGGTCGTGGACGAGGTCTTCGGACAGACCTTCAACAACCGCCGCCGCGTCCTCGTGACCAACCTGTCCGACAAGAAGGACTGAAATACTGACACCGGCCGGGGCCCTCCCCGGCCATCATTTCTCATCGATTGAAAAAGAAGAGCCAGACATCAACTGTTTCTCTGGTTCTCGAGGAGTTTCTCCAGGAGCGCAGTGGCGTCCCTGATGCAGTCCGCGCGGACGGTCTGGGGGAGGTACATGACCTTACCCTGAGTGTAGAGAGTGACCTCCTTCCCCTCCCATTTGTAGACGAGCATCATCTCGTCGCGGGAGACGATCTCGCAGCCCTCCTTCCTGAGGAACTCCTCGGCCTTCTCCATGTCGAGGTCGAGGATGTCCGCGGAGATGGCCATGAAGGCCTGTCCCCCGCAGAGGCGGGCGGTGGTGAACCTCATCTTATCGACCTCAGCAGGTCGGCCGCGGCGGAATGGAAGGATTCCAGGTCGGACATGTTCGGGATCACGTAATCAGCGAGGGCGATGACCTCTCCGGAGCCCCATCCGAGTTCGCGGGAATCCCTCTCCCTGAACTCCTCGGGGGTGGCGGGCGCATCCGCGCGGGCGCGTTTCACGAGACGCTCGTAACGTACGGACGGGGAGGCGTGCACAGCAATGACGGTCACATCGCCGCCAAGGGCGATGAAGGTCTCGATCTCGCTGCGGGAACGGCATCCGTCTATCAGACACAGATCACCGTCGCCGGCCTTCCCCATGACCCTCTTGGCCCAGATGTCGGCTCCGAAACGCTCCCTCTCGCGGGTGGCGAACTGCCCGACCGAAAGCCCTTCGGACTCCGCACCGGAGGATGCGTAGCACTCACGCACCACATCCCCCATGCGGACAAACGGGATCCCCATGCCCGTGGCGGCGGTGAGGAGCTCCTCCTTGCCGGCGCCGGGCATGCCGGAGACTACGATGAGCTTCATCTCAGATGCGCCGAGATGTTGGTGAGGTCGCGGTCGCAGTACATGCAGCGCAGCTTCGGGGGGCAGCGGGACTCCACGAAGAAACGGGAGGACACGGGTTCGCCCTTGTTGGTGATGCAGTTGGGGTTGCTGCACCTGACGAGCCCGACGACGGTGTCGCCGAGGCGGACGCTGTACTTGTCAGCCACGTAGTAGTCGCGGATGATGGAGATGGTCGCCTGGGGGGCGATGAGGGCGATCTTGTCGGCAGCCTCGGAGTCGATCTCCATGTCCTCGAGCTTGACGATGTCCTTCCACTTCATCTCCTCGTGGGAGGTGGCGACGTGTATTCCGATGGATATGGTGGAGTCAATGTTGTCCTCGTTGACACCGAGGATCTTCAGGACGTTGAGGGCCTGACCGCTGGTGATGTGGTCGATGACGGTACCGTTCCTGATCGGGGGGATCTTGATTTCCTGAGGTTCGGGACTCATTGCATCTCACCTCCGAGAATGGCGCAGAGGATGGCCATCCTCACGGGCACGCCGTTGAAGGCCTGCTGGAAGTAGCGGGCGTGGGGCGTGCTGTCGACCTCCGTGGCAATCTCGTTCACGCGGGGCAGGGGGTGCATGATGATCATATCGTCCCTGGCGCTGCGCAGGAGGTTGTTGTCTATGCGGTAGGTGTCGGCGACCTTCTGGTACTCGGCGGGGTCGGGGAACCTCTCCCTCTGGATCCTGGTGACGTAGAGCACGTCGGAATCAGAGATGACGTCCTCGATGTTGTCGGTCTGCTTCTTCAGGCATCCCTTCTCCTTCAGGCGTCCGACGATGTCGTCGGGCATCTGCAGAGACTCGGGGGCGACGAGTGTGAGGTTGACCCCGAACATGGTAAGGGCCTGAGCGAGGGTGTGCACGGTGCGGCCGTACTTCAGGTCGCCGAGCAGGGTGACGTTGAGGCCGTCGAGGGAACCCTTGGCCTCCTTCATGGTGAAGAGGTCGAGCAGCATCTGCGTAGGGTGCGAGCCGGCACCGTCGCCGGCGTTGATGACGGGGTTGATGGATACGTCCGCGGCGAGGCGGGCGGCGCCCTCGTAGGGGTGGCGGAGGACGATGACGTCGCAGTAGGCGTCAACCATGCGGATGGTGTCCGCCAGCGTCTCGCCTTTCGCGATTGAGGTCATGGACATCTCGGAGACGTCGATGACGTCGCATCCCAGCCTGTGGGCGGCGCTCTCGAAAGAGAGCTTGGTGCGGGTGGAAGGCTCGAAGAACAGATTTCCGAGTATGCGTCCGTCGAGTGCGCGGTGCACCTTCTCTCCGAGTGCATAAGGCACCATCTGTTTGGAGAGGTCTAGGATGTACTCGATGTCCTCTCTGCTGAGGTCGCGGATGGAAACGAGATCCTTATCGTAGAAGTCCATGCTCCCCGTATCGCAGATTAGGATTTTAAACAGTCGCGGGCGCCTGCGCACACTATTTAAGGAGGTCGGCTTTCGTCGTCTCATCATGCTAGACGTCAACTTCCGTTCCCAAAGGGGCCGCGTATGCCGCTATTCCTCAGACGGGCGCTCGCTCGATACCCCCGCCATGCTCCCCTGGGGCCCCGATTTCGATTCGTGCGTGTTCGAAAGCGGGAACGGCAGAACCGTCAGGATCTGCGGAAAGGAGGTCTCCGTGGATCCCAAGTTCCTCACCACCCCCTCGTCCGGCGAGAAGGCCCCCGTGATGTGCAAGGACGGCATGGCCGTCCTCCGCCTCCCCGTGAACGGCGACGAGATCATCCCCGACGACTGCGACGTCGTCATCGTCCCCAACGCCTACGAGATACGTGAGAACTTCCGCACGCTGGTGGATCAGACCGTAAGAGCCAGACAGGCCACCGGATACGGAAGGATGCTAGTCATGCTCGGCGTCGCCGACCCATCCAACGCCGCGTTCCTGACCTACATGGGAGTGGACGTCGTGGACGAATCATTCGTCCGCACCGCAGGGGACAACGGCTACCACACCCTCGCCGAGGGCACCGTCTACGTCGGTTCCGACTGCTCCCCCGCCAACTCCGCCGAGCTCAAGACCGAGCTCTCCAAGGCATCCACCTTCATCAAGGCCGGCAGGCTCAGGGAACTCGTCGACCAGAGGTCCTTCTCCCGCGCCGACAACGTCGCCGCCCTGAGGATATTCGATTCCGACTACTACGACTTCCAGGAGGAGGGCTTCGCCGTCAACGCCGGCAGGTTCTCCTGCAACACCGTACAAGCCCTCCGCAGGCCGGACATCGTCCGCCACGAGAACAGGATGAGGGATTGGTACGTGCCCCCGGAGCACAAGAAGGTCCTCCTTCTCCTGCCCTGCAGCGCGAAGAAGCCCTATCACATCTCCCGCACCCACAGGATGTTCGGTTCCGCGATCCACACCGGCCCCTGGGACACCCTCGTGCACGAGGTCATCATCACCTCGCCCCTCGGAGTCGTGCCCCGCGAGCTCGATGCGTTCTACCCCGCCAACGCCTACGACATCCCCGTCACAGGGGAGTGGAAACCCGAGGAGAAGGCGAGGATCGCCCGCATGCTGCAGGACCTCATCTCCAAGGGACATTACGAGAAGGTCATCTCCCATCTCGGCGAGGACGACGAACTGGTGAAGGACGTCTGCCCGGAGATGGTATCCACCTCCGTCGGCGACAGCGTGTCCCCCGCATCCCTCGATAATCTGGACAGGGCCGTCCGCGAGATGACCAAGGACTGGAAGGCCCTCGACTGGAACACCGACAGGAAGGAGTGCGTCCGTTCCGCCCTCACATACCAGTTCGGGAAGGAGGTCGCGGACGCCATCATGGACGAGAAGACCTCCGCCACCGGCAAATACCCCTACTGGAAGGTCTTCCGCGAGGAGGGTTCCAAGAAGATCCAGCTCGGGATGCTCTCGGCGGAGAGGGGCATGTTCTCCCTCACCCCGGACGGCGCCCGCATTCTCGCCGACAAGGGGGTCGCCATGGTGGAGACCACAGATGACTTCCCCATCAAGGGCAGCCTCTACGCGGTAGGCGTCGCCAAGGCCGACCACTCCATCCGCGAGGGCGACGAGGCGGTGATCGTCTTCAACGGCACCGTCAAGGGTGTCGGCGTCGCCATGATGTGCGGTGCGGAGATGGAACAGGCCAAACGCGGTGTCGCCATCAAGACCCGCCACAAGATATGAGACCGATAATCGGCGAAAATCGGGCAGTAATCGGCCACCTCCCCCGTTCGCAGATATATACCCTAGACGGGAATATGGTCAATAGAGGCGGTCGGCAACTATCCCTCCGAACCGTCTTGGGTCCGGGTCTAATCCCATTCTATCCCTCCCCGGGCCCTTCCCACCCTTCTCAGTCCTTCTCAGAGGAGTCCTCGAGGTCGACCGCCTTCATGAAACGGTAACTGAACAGCAGACCAATTACGAACAGCACGGCGGAGACCGCGAGCTCCACGGGATCGGAGACGTAATCCACGGAATAAGCCAGAACCGCGACGATCGAACCGACGGTGAGTCCCAGGATCAGGAACATGGTGCTCCCGTGATGGTCCTCGAGGGCCAGATGGATGAGCTTCGAGAACAGGAACACCGCGACGAGCCCTCCCAGGAGCATGATGCAGAGCTCGGTGACCTTCAGGTCGCCGACGATCTCGGTGAATGCCGCGAAGTAGCCGATCGAGATCAATAAAGTGGAATGGCTGAGGCCGGGTAGCATCATGGAGACGATGACTATCATCCCGATGACGAATAGGATCACGCACCCCACCGCATCAGTGCCGACCTCGACGTCGTCCATCCCGCCGAAGTGGTCGACGAGGATCATGACGGCCATCACCGCCATTCCGACAGCGAACGCCAACCACTCCGCGGATGTCGTCTTTGCACCGTCACCCTTGGCGGAGGCGTAAATCATCGGGACCTGTCCGAGGATCAATCCTCCGAAGAACATCATGCATTCCGCCGGATAGTCGTCGATGAGGATGTTGAGCACCTTGGCGACGAGGACGGTACCTATCAGTACACCGATCAGAAGAATCATCAGGAAGGCGAAGTCCTTGCGGATCCATTTCCTGAGATAGGCCATATCGCGGATGAGGCGTTCGTATATCCCGAACGCTACACAGACGGTCGCACCGCTGATGCCGGGCAGCATCGAGGCGATTCCCGCGACGATGCCCATGGCGAGTTCCTTGATGCTGGTGACGGCCGAGACCATGCGCCCCCATCCCCATCCCCCCTATTTATCGCCTATCACGCGCGGGATTCTATTATATCCAGCCTACGATTAGCCGCCCCATGGACTTCGTCACGGTATTCCTCATAGGAGTGGGACTCGCCATGGACGCTTTCGCCGTCTCCGTGTGCAAGGGCCTCGCCGTGAAGACCCCGTCCGTGAAACACTATCTCCTGGTGGGACTCTGGTTCGGAGCGTTCCAGTTCGTGATGCCGGTCATCGGGTTCTACATCGGATCCGCGTTCTACGACTCCGTATCCTCCTATGCGTACATCATCGCAGTCGCCCTTCTGCTCCTCATCGGGGGCAACATGCTCAGGGAGGCCCTCACCAGGGGGGAGGACGAGGAGGTGGACGGGGACATGGGCCTCGTCACGATGTTCATCCTCGCGGTCGCCACCAGCATCGATGCGTTCGCCGTCGGCATCAGCTTCGCCATGGACGACACGGACATCCTCACCGCCTCCGCCGTGATTGGGATCGTGACCTTTGCCATCAGCATGGCGGGGATGAGGATCGGCTCTGCAGTCGGCAACATCGTCGGCAACAAGGCGGACATCATCGGGGGAGTCATCCTCATAGTCATCGCGGTCAAGACCGCCCTCGAGAACCTCATCCTCTCGTGATCGGACATCTGGCTCATTCACGGGAATCGAAAATAAGGTGCCGTACGGATGAGGAGATTGTAGAAAGATGAGTGCAACCGTCGGGATTCGAACCCGAGTGGCAAGCTTGGAAGGCTTGAATCCTAACCAGCTAGATTACGGTTGCAGCGAAATCGCCAATTGGCCGAACGTATATAACACTAACCCCGGCGCGGTACACAAAAACACGCGTGCGCGCGTGGGTTTATTATTAGGTTAGCAGATAGCCCTGGCGAATGACAGAGGAACACCCGGTTTTCGCCACGAAGAACGAAGCGGATCTTTGGATGGCAATCGCCCGCGCCCAGAAACAGACCAAGAAGGAGAAGCGCGAGAAGATCGTATCCAATGTGCTCCGCAGGGTGGAGACCGGCAAGGACCCCATTTCGTCCGCCATCCTCTGCAAGCTCATCCTCATAGTCAACGAGGTCGAGGCCGACGGATGGCAGCAGGACATCTCCGACCTCGTGGACAAACAGAAGGAGGGGGAGGTCAGGGCCACCCTCACCGCCGCCTCCGTCATGTCCAACAGGACGTTCCTCGCCGAATCCTACAAGTTCCTCAACAACGCCAACGACACCGCAGACGTCGCCACGTACAACCGCGTCCGCGCGGAGGTGCTCTACACCGCGGGCAAGATCGACGAGGCGTTCAGATGCATCGTCACCTCGCTCACCAGCGATTCGCTGAACGAGGACTCCTACGCCATCGCCCAGAGGATCAAGGGAGGCAACAACTGGCAGCCCCTCTGCGCCATCGAGCGCATGGCCGCCGGACTCCCCTACACCACACCGGACGATGACAACAACAGCATCGAGATGGGACTCTTCCGCATCTACCGCGAATGGTACGAGGGCGACCGCGAGAACGCCAACCGCATGCTCGTGAACTCCGAGGGCTACCGCAGCGGCGACACGAACTTCCTGCTCCTCAGCGCCCGCATGGCCGCTGGCCGCGGCGAGTACGCCATCGCCCGTTCGGTCTACGACTCCATCGTCAAGGAGATCACCACCGACGTCTGCGTCCTCTGCGAATCCGCCAACGCGTATCTCGAGGGGGACGACCCCGACACTTCCGCCGCCATGTCCCGCTTCCGCGACGCGGAGCGCATAGACCCCACCAACCCCCGCATCGCCCGCGGACTCGTCCGCACCTACCTGTTGATGGGGAAGAACACCGAGGCCATCGAGGCGCTGAAGCTGTTCCTCAAGACCGAGTTCGCCGAGAAGGAGGATTTCAACCTCGCGGCCTCCGTCCTCGCCGAGATGGGCTCGTGGGCCGAGGCCACCGAGGTCGCAGACCGCATCCTCATCACATACCCCGACGACTCCTCGTCGTACATCATCAAATCCCGTGCCGCGGTCGCGGACGGCGACATAACATCGGCCCTCAACCACGCCAAGACCGCCTGCCGCTGCGACAAGAAGGATGCCGAGGCCCTCGCACAGCTCTCCCGCTGCCTCCTCCTGATGAGGCACACCGCGGCCGCAGCCAAGGCCGCCCACAGGGCCGTGTCCATCAACGACCGTTCCCTCTTCGTCCTCAGGGCGGCGCTCGAGACCTGCCGCGAGACCGGCGACAAGGATTCCGCCGTCGAGGTCTGCAGGAAGATCATCGTCCTCGATCCGGACGACGAGGCGGCCCTCGACATCCTCAGGAACGCCCAGATGGAGACCATGGTCCGCGAATCCGCGGATTCGGAGGTGTCCATCGAGGCCGCCGACGCCAAGGAGTTCATGGTGCTCACCAAGAAGCTCCTCGCCGAGAAGCGCTACCCCGAGGTGGAGAGGATGTGCCGCGACAACATCGACAGGTTCGGCGACTCCGCTGAGTTCAGGCGCATCAAGGGCAACGCGGAATACGGCATCGGCGAATACGTCAAGGCCTCCGCTTCCTTCGCATCGGCCGCGGTCATGAATCCCGATTCCGCGGAGATCTGGCACTCCAAAGGTCTCGCCGACGAGGGGTTCCACGACCTCGAGTCCGCACTCGAGGCCTACAACCGTGCGGTCCTTCTCGACATGAAGAACCCCCATTACTGGATCTCCCGCGGATGCGTGCTCCAGGCCAAGGGCGACGATGTCGGTGCCGTGGAATCGTTCAACCGTGCCATCGAGATCGATCAGACCGCCCCCTATCCCCTGGTCCGCAAGGCCGCCATCCTCGCCAACTACGGCCGTTACGCGGATGCGCTCGTCTTCGTGGACATGGCCGAGTCGGCCGACCCCAACAACAGGAGCCTCAAGGTGCTCAGGATGAAGATGTGCCTCATGTCCGGCCGTTACAACGACGCCGCCGACATCGGACGCAACCTCATCGCCGCCGAGGACGACACCGAGATCACCGCCGACCTCTCCAGGGCCGAGATGGAGATCGGGAACCTCTCCGGCGCCCGCGACCGCGTGGAGGGCGCGCTCATAGCACACCCCGAGGACCTCCACCTCCTGACCGCCGCCCGCGACATCTACCTCAAGATGGATGACCAGGAATCCCTGGTGGACACCTGCCACAAGATCAACACCCTCGACCCCTACGACCGCGAGACCATGAAGATCATGGCCGACGCCCTGATGAAGAACGGCCGCGGGGACGAGGCCTCCGTGCTCTACGAGAACCTCAACCGCTCCCCGGCCAAACCCGCCGACGCCCCCAAGGTGGAGAACGCGGGACCGGACACCGACAAGGACTCCCTCTTCGACATCGCCCAATCCATGCTGAAGGTCGGCGACGTCAACGGGTCCGGAAGGAACGCGGACAAGCTCCTTGAGCTGGATCCGGACAACGAGGACTACATCCTCTTCCGTTCCCGCGTGTTCGAGAAGGCCGGCGATGTCCTCGCCGCCGAATCGTTCCTGAGGGACTACCTCCGCCACAACCCCGACTCCGTCCGCATCACCGAGGCGTTCGGAGACCTCAAGGCCGGACAGGGCGACCATACCGAGGCCGTCTCCAACTACATCAGGTGCCTCGAATCCGTCAACCCCCAGAACAACCCCGGCTACCGCGCCCGCCTGCTCGTGAAGCTCGCCCGCTCCCAGGAGGCCATGAAGGCGCGTCCGGCCGCCATCCGCAGCTACAGCGAGGCCATCCAGCTCAACCCGAGGGACACGGATTCCGCCCGCGTCCTCACCCAGCTCCACCTCATGTCCGGCGACAAGGAGAGCGCCCTCAACACCATCATGGGTGCCCTCAACGTCGAGAAGAGCGCCGCCAACTACGCCATCAAGGCGCAGGTGTGCCAGATGCGCAAGGATACCGAGGGAGTGAAGGACGCTTACCGCGGATTCCTCCGCTTCGACAACCCCGCACCCGAGGACACCATGAGGGTGATCACCGCACTCAACTCCGTCGGTCTCCGCAAGGAGGCTGAATCCCTGAGGGGGCACTCCGAATCCGTCCGCCACACCGAGACCAGGGACGCCGATTCCGGCGTCACCCCCGCCGTCAAGAGATGCGCGGAGCGTCTCATGCGCCGCGCGTACATGCAGGGCACCGACATCAACAACCCCTCCATCAGGGACAACAGCGACGTTGACTCCGACCTCGCGATCGCGGCCCTGGAATACCTCAAGGACATCCCGCTCTACGGTGAGATCATCACCGAGCTCCCCGAGTTCGCCCGCATGGAGACGCTCACCTACAACATCGTCGCCGCGCCCCGCAGCCGCGGAATCGAGTCGGTCACCGTGGAGACCGCCTATGTGGCCGGTCACGCCAAGGACGCCGACGAGGCGAAACTCCTCGTGGCTTACATCAACTCCGCCAAGGTGGCGGACATCATGCCCGACAAGATCGACCCCTCCCTGAGGAAAGCGGCGGAGAGCTACACCAGGCCCGTCCCGGTCCCCCAGATCATGAAGGACTGCGTCTGCGGCATAATGGCGGCGAGGATGATCCAGTCCTGCATAGCTCAGTAATCGGTCATCTCGGACTTCATGAACTCGCGCAGCAGGCATGTTGCGTAATTGCCCTTGGGAAGGCTGAACGAGAGACGGTAAGAGTTCTCGCCTATCTCCGTCTTCAGGTCCTTGACCGGGCAGATGAGTTCCCTGCGGGAACCCGTGGACGAGCAGTGCGGGAGTTCGGGGATGATGAAATCCTCCGCGGACAGTCCCGTCTTCTCGATGATCCCGTGCTCAATCTCCCCGGGGACGCCTTCGGCCATGATGCCGTCTCCTCCGAAGAGGACGTGGGTGACATACGCCCTGCCGAGCTTGATCTGCCTCTCCGCAAGGTCGATGTTCTTCGAGGTCACGAGGACAGGTTCCTCGTGCTTGGGGTTCCCGTCGATATCGATGGGAACCACCACATCCCCCACCACGGGGCGGTTGAGGGGGAGCCCGCGGGAGATACGCTCGCTGAGCATCAGGTTGAAAAGATACGATTGGTAGGCGTGGACGAACATCATCTGAAGGTTCGTCGGCAGCTCCTTGACCGCCCCCTCCCAGTCGCCGGGGTTGTTGGAGATGTATGCGACCATGGCCGCCTCGAACCCCATGAAGTCGGGCATGTCCTTGGCGTACTGCCCCCAGTCGTCGGTGGCGGCAAGGAGCTTCCTCATCTTGTCCGCCTCGGTCTCCTTCTCCTCGGAATAACGGGGAGGGTCGCAGACGTAGCACTTGACGGCGCCCTCGATGTCGCCCCTGACGATGAGCTCCCCCACCTTGTGGGTGATGGGGCGGACGGCCCCGAACCTCTGGACCCCGAAATAATTGGGGAATCCTCCGGAGGCCTTTATGTCCGCCATGACGCCCTCGGTGATCGCGGAGACCTCCTCCGGCGTCTTGTCCACCTTGGTCACGCGGATGCCGAAACGGTTGCCGATTAGATCGCCGATGGCCATGCCGCGGCGAGCGGTGTACGCATCCGATATCGAAAGGTCCTGCAGCTCCACCTTCGACAGCTTGTCGGGCGGACACATGAAGGACATCAGCTGGGTGGTGACCGCCCTCTTGTCCTTAGTGCCCGCGAAACCTATGCGGTCGCGGGACATGCCGAGCTGGCGGGCGAGGAGACGGACCATGCGGTTGGTCTCCCAGTTGCGGGCGGTGACAGTGGCGATGGTGAACTTGCCGTCGTCGAACGCGGGAGGACGGGATGAGATCTCATCCACCACGAAATCCTCCGCGGTCTCCTTGAGACGTCCTCCGGTACCCTCGGCGGAGCTCAGGTAGTAGAGCATGCCGACCTCCGCCTCGGCGGTGCGGCAGGGACTGAAGGGCATCTGCTTCACTGAAGGCCGGCGAAGATCTGCTTGACGGATTCGGCGGCCTTCTTGACTGCCTCTTCCGGGGTACCGGCGCTGACCTTGACCTCGAGGACGTGGTCGTCGAGGTCGGGGTGGTCGACGATGTACCTGGCGAAAACGACGTTCTTATCCTGGTTGAGAGCCTCGATGATGGGTTCGATGATGGTGGAGTTGGGTTCCTTCAGGCCGAACCTGACGACGTTCTCTTCCTTCTTCAGGACGTAAATCTGCATACCCGCTCCAATGTGGACATTATTTTAAAGCTTTGTTAAGGAATGCGCGCGGGCACAACGACCTGAATCGGTACGGCTTCGCACACGATTGCGACATCTGGCTCATACGCCGTGCATCACTCGTCTGCATCCATGTCCCCGTCCGGGTCGGAACCGTCCCTCTCGCCCTGGAGGTCGTAGAACTCCTTGACCTCCCCGACGGTGGTGCACTGCTCGGGATCCTTGTCGTCCCTGACCCTGCCGGTGAACCTGGGGAAGCGGAGTCCGAGACCGGCACCCTCCTTGACCGCACCGTAGGCGGCGGTGTGGATGGGGCTGATGCTGATGTCCGCGGCGGTCACCTCGAGGACGACTCCGGGGATGAACCACACATCGGGGACCATCTCGGCGGACACCGAGGACGGTTTCCCCTCGGATTTGAAGGATTCGAGCATGCCGGGGAGGGTCGCCAGGAAGGCGTCGTCGAACCCCGTGCCAAGCTTGCAGGTGGTGTACCATTTGCCCGAATCGGGGTCGTATGCGGCCATCAGCAGGGCGCCGTAAACACCGGCCCTCTTGCCCATGCCGTAGAAGGCACCGACCACGGCGAGGTCGAAGGTATCAACGAGAGCCGCGGTGTAATCCTTCTTGTATTTGATCCAAAGGAACCCTCTGGCTCCTGCCTTGTAGATGGATTCGTCGGCGAGGGATTTCGCCATGATGCCCTCGCAGCGGGAGGCCACGGAACGGTCGAAGAACTCCTGTGCGCCCTCCGGCGAATCCACTATCGTCTGTTCCGAATAGCCCACGCGGTCGAAGCCGTCCGCTTTGGAGAACACGGACTCCAACTTCGCCCTCCTCTCGGGATAGGGCACCATGGTGTAATCGTTGCCGTCGTAATACAGCAGGTCGAAGAGGAATATCCTGACGGGAACCGCCTCGATGGCGGAGCTCATGTCGTTCTTGCGGCGCCTGTGGGTGACGTTCTGGAAAGGCTGGATCTGCCCGGTGGTGGGGTCGAATGCGACGCATTCCCCCTCGACGATGGCCTCCCTCCCCATCAGCTGGGCCTGAAGGGATTCGCCGACGTCGGAGAAGTTGTCCGAAAGGTCCTCGAGGCGGCGGGAGTACATCCTGACGCCTCCGTCCTTGCTGATGTGGGCCTGCACCCTGATACCGTCGTACTTGTATTCGAACGCGCAGCGGCCGCCCATCCTCTCCATGATGTCCGGGAGAGAACGGAGGCGTTCCGCGAGCATGACCTTGATGGGTGAACCGACCCTGACGGCGATCTTCCTGACCCCATCGAGCCCCTCCCCGGCGAGGGTCTCCGCCACGAGACCCATGTCGCAGGTGATGTTGTACGCCCTCTCGATCTCGGGGCGGTCCTCACGGGTGGCGAAAGCGGAGGACAGGGCATCCATGACGGTCATCGCGCCCGCGCCGACCCTCATCCTGCCGGTGACGATGCGGCAGAGGTAGCGTGCTTCCAGGGGACCGGAGTCGTGCAGCAGGCGGGAGAGGATCTTCATCTTCTTGTCCTGCGAGTCCTTCCCCGAGGCCGCCTCGATCTCCGCAAGGGAGCGCAGGACGTTCTCCAGGGTGAGGGGTTCGGAGAAGAGTGTCATCTGTTTCTTCTTGGCGATGAGTGTCTCCGCCACGGCACCGGGGTCCCCGGTGGCGATGGCCATCTCGTCCACCTTCTTCTGGTCCACTCCCGCTACAGATGAGATCGCACGGAGGACGAGCTTGTCGGCCATTCCGAACTCGCGGGAATCGTATTCGGGGTGAAGTCTCCCCGATGACAGGTTGATGACCGCTCCCAGCTCCCCGACGGGGACGGAGCGGAAGAGCTCTGCGAGGATGGCCGCCATCTCCAGACGTCCGCCGGTGGACTCGACCCTGTCGAAAAAGCCGGCTATCTCCTCGAAGCGCATACCGACATGTAGCGTGGCGGGGATATAAAATCAGAACCCGAAGAGGTCGGTCTGTCCGCGGGGGAGCCCGCGTTTCTTGGCGAGGTCCCTGCGGAGCAGTTCGAGGCCGTCCCTCATCTGCTGCTCCTTGCGCCTGCTCGCCTGCTCGGTGACCTCATCCAAGGTTCCCGCGGCGATGAGGACGTACACCTCGCCGTCGTTCTTGCGGCCGGTCCTCCCCCTCCTCTGGATGGTCCTGATCTCGGATGGGACGGGTTCGTAGAATATCACGGCGTTCGCGGAGGTGATGTCCAGACCCTCCTCCCCGACGGAGGTTGAGACGACGACGTTGTACCTCCCCTCGCGGAAATCCGACAACGTACCTATCTGCTCCTTCTGCTTCTGCCCGCCGTTGGACTGCCCTATTAATTTGCATACCCTGGCACCATCCACCTTGGCGAGCTTCTCCGATATCACGTCGCAGGTCTCGCGGTACTGCGTGAAGACGATGATCTTGGAGTCCGCGGACCCGTCGAGGACCTTCGACACGAGCCCCATGATCCTCGATACCTTGGGGTGTTCCACCGGGCTCTCGAGGGTTATCCGCCTCATCTCCTGATATTTCGGCAGGGCTACGAGCTCCCTGTCGGCACGGGAACCCCCCTCCCCCTCGGCATCGGCCTCGATCCTTCCGAGGTACGAGCGGAGGACGGACATACCCTGCGTCTCCGCGTAGTCGATGGCCTTCAGGAGCTTGATGCAGATCGACTGCACGGTGAGCCCGCGGAATATCGTCTTGGTCCTCTCCCCCCTCGCCAGACGGCTCTGGAGGGACTGACCGATGGAGAGCAGGTGCTTGGTGGAGGCGGGCCAGTTGGGGTTCACCACGAGACGCATCGCCAGCAGCTCGCCGAAATACTCGTCGAGGAGCTTCTTCAGTATCGCGGAGATGTCCAGCAGGTCCTTGGGCATGTTCACGCAGATGCGGTTCACGTAGGTGTCGTGTACGTACGGTGAGACGTCGGGATCCTCCTCCGTGCGCACGAATATGTCCGTAAGGGAGAGGTTGTCGCAGATCTCCTCGACCTTCTTCAGGTCGGAGCCGGGAGAGGCGGTCATACCCATGGATATCGTTCCCGGGAGGACCCGGGACGCCACGTCCACGTAAGCGTATCCCCCGACGGCCTTGTGCGCCTCGTCGTAGATGACGAGGCCGAAGGGGGAGAGGTCGTACCTCCCGGACTCCAGGTCGTTGGCGATGCACTGGGGGGTGCTGATGACGAAATCCCCCTGCGAGATCACCTCGGCGCGTTTGTCGGGGGTCATGCTCCCGTTGAGGAGGACGACGGAATATCCGTCGAGGAAGGACGAGAAGAACCCCTCGTGCTGGTCGACCAGGGGTTTCGTGGGCGCCATCATGAGCACCTTCTTCCCCTTGTTCAGCACGTGGGCGGCCACCCTCAAGGCGATGGATGTCTTCCCGAGAGCGGTGGGGAGGATGACGAGGGTGTCGCTCCCGATACAGGCCTTGGCCGCCTGCGCCTGATAACGGCGGTCCTCGAGCCTGTCCCTGACTATTCCGGGAACGTCCACGTACTCCATTGTGACGCAATCCCGTCCCGACGTTATAAAGACTGTCGGGGGGTGCCCGATTATCGGTCGAAAAAGGAACCGGGGGCGGACCCCCGGTAAGGAATTTGAACAGCTCAGGAGGAGCCGCAGCCGCCGCCACAGGAGGCGCAGCCGTTGAAGTTGGGGTTGCGGATGGAGAGTCCGGTACCGAAGTTGGGGTCGTCCACGAACTCGATCACGCACTCCTCGAGAGCCTTGGAGGTCTCGTCGTCGTAGAACATCTTGAAGCTCTTGGCGGACTCGTCGACGGTCTCGCCCTCCTGGGCCTCCTTCTGGAAGGACATCCCGAACTGAGGGCCGGAGCAGGCGTAGCCGGAGAGGTAGACCTTGATTCCCCATCCGACCTTCTGGTTCTTCTCCAGGAGTTCGTCGATGAATTTCTCAGCGTCTTCGGTAATCTGTACCATAATCCACTCCAATATATGATGGTATAAAAAAGGTATCAACTAACATCTTTTCAGTGGTCGGGTTCCTCGTACTCGATACCGAACTGCCTGGCATATTCGCGCAGACCGTAGGATTGGCTCCGAGTCATGCACATGAACGAAGCTATCTGAAGGGCCTCCAGAACCTCCTCCGAGGTGGCCCCGGCGGCCTTCGCGTAGGCCATCTGGGCCTTCAGGCAGTACTCCCCGGACAGGGATGCGGCACAGGCCATGGCGATGAGCCTGCGGGTCTTGATGTCAAGGGCGCGGCCCTTGGACTTGAAGAGCGAATCGGAGACGTCGAACGTCGGACAGAACATGTCGGGCTGGACGCTGAGGATCTGGTTGACGGGAGGGACGGAACCCGTCACGGCCTTCACGGCATCCAGACGTTTCTTCGCATCATCTTCGGAGTAATCGGAGAACATGCACAGAAAAACGGCTGGAGGATTTATAAACCCGAGTCCGGAGGGAACGGACTTGCGGCATGTATGTTGCGTGCGATGGGATTGCAATACTGTCCTTTTATTATTGAGAAGACGAACACTCCCCGCGGACCTTCCGCAGGGATAACATGAACCCCGAACAGAGATTGGACACTATCGTGAGAGAGGTTGGAGAGAAATACGGTTTCGAATCGATCGGCGCGGAATTCGAAGGTTTCCGGAACATGGTCGTCAAGTGGAGGAGGACCAACCGCTGGATCCGCTTCAAGGTGTCGGACTACCTCGCGGACGCGCCGGACGAAATCTTCCAGTCCCTTGCGCGCGTGCTCTTCCAGCAGATATCCAGGGAACGCGACAAGTATCCCGAGGACCTTCTGGCGTGGCTGACCGACCCCTCGTTCTGCCTCAGGAACAGGGAAACCTACCTGACCCGCAGCCCCGAACTTACCGGGGATTCCAAGGGATGCTACAAGGACCTGCAGGATTCGTATGCGAGGCTGAAGGAACAGGGACTCGTGAAGGACGACCCCGACATACTCATCTGCTGGAACCAGACCGCCAGGCCCGAGACCCCGTCGTACTACTCCGTACTGATGAAGACCGTCGCCCTGACGGACCTTCTCGACGACCCCTCCGTACCCGATTATGTGCTAGACTGGCTCGTTTACCACGACCTGTGCATCGTGCAGTCCGGATACAAGCCGTACGCGGTCAAGAGGACGGTACCGATCAAGGTCGCGAGGAGGTATCCGAAGATGACCGAGGCGCAGGAGTTCCTGGACTGGTTCCTGAAGGACGTCATCGACAGCTGCGAATGCGAGGAGGACGAGGAGGATTAAGAATTGTCCCCCGCGCACTAACACACCTTCTCATCGTCCGCCGATGACGGCGGCCTCGGGGCACTGACTGATGCGGGGGGTATGTGTCGGATCCCGCGTTGGCTTCCGGTCATCGCATACGGCGACGCGCCGCGCTACCGCAAGAGCCCAACATAGTTGGGACGGGACCGCTGTCGGCCGTTCCGTACGCGTCCGGGACTGACGTCCCCTGGGTCGGAGCGGTCGTATATCCACATCCCCCCGCGTTGATAAACGTTGCCCCGGAGGCCCGCGAAACACGGACCCCTTCTACGAATTTCGTAATTCACAGGACGGATTACGGATTTCGTAGCGATTTAGGCGGATTCGTTATCGGATTTTCGCATTGTTTTTACGAAATTCGTAGAAATACGTCAATAAACGTGATTACTATTATAAATGCGTAGTAGTTGCCCGACAATTAATGAAGGAATTTCTCAATCCTCAGTCCGTAGCCGTCATCGGTGCTTCTGCCGATGAGACCAAACTCGGCGGAATGCTTGTGAAGAACATGCTCGACGCCGGTTTCGACACATCCAAACTCTTCCCCATCAACCCCAAGGGCGGGGAGATCATGGGCCTCAAGGCCTACGCCAACATCAAGGACGTCCCCGAGCACGTCGATGTCGCCGTCATCTCCGTCAAGAGGGATTTCGTCATCCAGGCGGTCAAGGACTGCGCGGATGCCGGAACCAAGTTCGTCTCCATCCTGACCGCCGGGTTCAAGGAGGACTCCCCCGAGGGAGCCGCCCTCGAGAAGGAGCTCGCCGCCGTCGGAAAGGAGAGGGGCGTCCGCATCATGGGTCCGAACTGCTTCGGAAACATGAACATCAGTGCCGGTGTCAACTACACCTTCTCCCACATGGTCCCCAAATCCGGTAACATCTCCATCATGTCCCAGTCCGGGGCCGTCGGATCGTCCATCCTCGACTGGTTCATCACCAGCGGTGTCGGACTCGCCAACTTCTCCACCTTCGGTAACAAGTGCGACGTGGAGGAGGCCGAGGTGCTCAAGTACTACGCCGAGGACCCCAACACCAAGGTCATCGGAATGTACGTCGAGGGCATCAGGGACGGAGAGGCCCTGCTCGAAGCCGTCGAGAACATGAAGGTCAAGAAGCCCATCGTCATCTTCAAGAGCGGAAAGACCGAGGCCGGTTCCAAGGCGGCTTCATCCCACACCGGATCCATCGCCGGTTCCGACGCCATCAACAACGTCGTCTTCAAGAAGCTCAACATCTTCCGCGCCTTCGACCTAGACGAGATGTTCGACGCCCTCCTGATGTTCTCCTGCTGCCCGCCCATGCACAAGGACGGACTCGCCATCATCACCAACGCCGGAGGTCTCGGAGTCATGTCCGCCGACGCCGCCTGGACCGCTCAGAACGTCCACGCCGCCAAGCTCGCCGACTCCACCATCCAGAGCATCATCAACGACATGCCCAAGGTCGCCGGCCTGACCAACCCCATCGACATCAGGGGAGATGCCGCGCCCCAGGACTTCAAGATCGCCATCGACAATGTGGTCAAGGACCCCGACGTGGGCGGACTCGTCATCATGGGTTCCCCCCTCGACACCGCCGACCTCGTCAACGTCGCGAAGCTCCTCGCCGAGATCAAGGACGACATCCCCTACCCCGCAGCCGTCTGCTTCGCCGGCGGAAAGAAGTGCGGTGACGCCAGCGCCATCCTGAAGGAGGCCAGGTTCCCCGTCTACCCCACCCCCGACAGAGCTGTCCGCGCCATGGACATCATGCGCAAGTACTGCAAGGGTCTCGAGAAGGGCCACACCCCCATGCAGGTCCCCAAGACCGACGGCGCCCGCTCCAAGGTCAAGGCCATCATCGACGCCGCCATGAAGGAGGGCAGGTACTCCCTTACCGAGTCCGAGGGTAAGAAGATCCTCGACGCATACGGAATCGGAGTCCCCGGCGAGGCCACCGTGACCTCCGCCGACGAGGCCGCCAAGGAGGCCGCCCGCATCACCTTCCCCGTCGTCATGAAGATCGTCTCCCCCGACATCATGCACAAGTCCGATATCGGAGGAGTCGTCGTCGGAGTGAAGGACGAAGCCGCCGCGAAGGCCGCCTTCGAATCCATCATGAGCAACTGCAAGAAGAACGCCCCCGACGCCAAGCTCGTCGGTGTCTCCATCCAGCAGATGGTCTCCGGTCAGGAGGTCATCCTCTCCATGATGAGGGACGCCCAGTTCGGAGCCGTCGTGTCCTTCGGTCTCGGCGGAATCTTCGTCGAGATCCTCAGGGAGATCTCCCAGGTGCTCTGCCCCATGACCGAGGAGGAGCTCGATGAGATGATCACCTCCACCAAGGCGTTCAAGCTCCTCAACGGAGCCCGCGGACAGGCCAAGGCCGATATCGCATCCGTCAAGGACGCCATCAGGCGCATCGCCCTCATCGCCGCCGAGAACCCCGAGATCAAGGAGATCGAGATCAACCCCGTCCTCGTGGGCCCCGACGGAAAGGGCAGCTACGCAGTCGACTGCGTCTGCACCCTGAACCACTGAAACACTCAACACCGCCGTCCTCCGGGGCGGCGGTCCCCCTTTCATATCGTTCTTTCGGGGTCACTCCGCGGAACGTCCCCTGCCGATTGCGGCCCTGATGCGCTCCAGCAGGACGGGGCCGTACACGCAGATCGCCATGCATATGACCATGGTTGCGAAGAAGATCAGGACCTTGTCCGACGAGATAAGCTCCGCAGGGAGCCAGTCGTCAGGACCGAAGGTGAAGAACGGGATCGTTAAGAAAGCGACGACGAAACCGTGGAACAGCAGGATGCCGAAAGTGTGCCTGCCGATGGATGATAAAAGTCTCGTTACCGGCCGTACCTTCACCACGATTGCCGCCATGCAGAGATAGGCCGTGTTGATCAGCAGCACTTCAACAAAGTACGAAAGGAACGAATATCCTCCGTACTCCCCGTAATACGCCCGGGTAATCTTGGTGCCGGGCGGGAATATGGCGACCAGGATGATACCGGCGGCAAGAGAGCCCAGGAACAGGGCCCAGAACCTCCAGGATCCCCATCTGAAATCCTGGACCCTCTCGATGAGCCTGACCTTGGCGGCCATCGCACCCGCCATCATGAAGGATGCGGCCGCGAGGGAGATATGGGCGTAGAACGGGAGCCCGTACGGATACAGCTCCCTGAGGGCACAAGCGGCCACGACCAACACGGCCAGGGCGGCGATGGAACGCTTCCAGTCGTCGATGACATGATCCGCGAGGGCGTAGAAAACGACGAATGCGACGAGCATGGCCCAGATGTAATAGTATCCGATGCAGTTCATGCATCCCGACCACGTGACTCCGCTGTCCAGGGGCACGAACGACTTGTTGAGGGCCATCCCGAGAGACAGTGCATTGACGAAATCGTCCGAATCCACGTTCTGTCCCCACACCACGCACCAGACGTAACTGAGTGCCGTGATCACGACCGTACATACCGTCAGAGCAACGGCCAGCTGGAAGAAACGCTTCTTCATGTTAGCGACGAAACCCCTGCCGGGACGGTAGAAATAACCCGAGAGCAGCATGAATCCGAAAAGCCCGAGGAAGAGGCACTGGAAGATGACGGGAGACTCGGAATCCCCGTTCATGGCAAACAGCACGTGGGTCAGGACGACCAATGTTATCACGACGCCTTTGAAGATGTCCACGAGGGATAGTCTGCTACCGGCCTCCGATTCCTCCATATCTGGTAATAAAACAGATGATATTACAATCTTTAGCAACAAGGCTGCTGAACTGAGCGATAACCCTCCGGAAAGCATGATTCCCGCTCCGGCCACGGAACGGATTCAATCCTTGTTTCTGACTCCTTTCAGGCGCTCCAGGACCGCAGGGCCGCATATGCAGATCACCAGACAGATGACCACGGTGACGGCCGCGATGGCCGTCCTCGGCACGACCCCGAGCTCCTCGGGCAGCCATACGGTCCTCGACAGGGTGTAGAAGGGCATCACCATCATGGCAGCGATCGTTGCGTGGAGAAGGAGGAGTCCGAGAGAGTGCTTCCCGCAGACGACGAAGGCGTCGCTCAGCAGGGGGATCCTCGAGAAGAACGTACAGAAGTACATCATGAACACGGACGCAACGACCGCCTCGACATAGTAGGGGACCGCGGAATAACCGCCGTAATCGCCGAACATCATCTGTTCGAACCTGATGTTAGGCGGCAGGAGGAAGACCAGGACGAGGGACACCGCCATGCTCAGAATCAGCGGCACCCAGTATCTCCACGACCTCCATTCCAGCGAATCGATGCGCTCGAGGACGCCGTACTGCTTGAAGGCGGACCCGGTGAACATGAACGCGGCACCAATCATGGACAGGTGGAAGTAGAACGGGAAGGTGTACGGATACAGTTCCCTGTAGGCGATGGACATGACGATGAGGGCCGCGATGAGGGCGATCCTCAGGCGTATGTCCTTGCGGACACGACCCTCGAGAGCATAGAATATCACGAATGCACCGATCATGAGCCAGAGGAAGTAATATCCGATACCGTTGCCGCAGAATTCCCATGTCGTCGGGGTGTCGAGGGGATCGAAGGCCTTGTGCAGGCTGAACATGAACAGGAAACCGTCGTAGAGGTCGGAGGGGTGGATGGGCTGTCCCCAGAGAGCGGCCCACAGATAGCTGATGACCGTGAGGGCGACACAGCAGATAACCAAGGCCAAGAGAAGCACGGTGACGCGTTTCTTCATGTTCTCGGCGAAACTCCTCTCGGGCCTGTAGAAGTATCCCGATATCATCAAGAACACCATCAATCCAAGATACAGGGTCTGGATGACCGCGTTGGGGGAACCGACATCGGATTTCGTCGCGAAACAGATGTGGCAGAAGACGATGATCAGAATCGCCACGCCTTTGAAGACATCGATGGACCTTACGCGGGCAGTATTCCCGTCCATGCGGGAGTAACCGACAATACCTGTTAAAACAGTAGTCCAAGGAACACAGTCACGGGGATGATCCCCGATAGGACAGATCCCGGTTCCGTAAGGGGCCGCCATCAGGCGCATCTCCGTCATCGCTGCCGAGAACCCCGAGATCAAGGAGATCGAGATCAAACCCGTCCTCATGGGCCCCGACGGAAAGGGCAGCTATGCGGTCGACTGCGCCTGCACCCTGAACCACTGAAACACTCAAACCGCCGTCCTCCGGGACGGCGGTCCTCTTTTATCGGAACTTCACTGGCTCATTCGGAAGGGTGTTCGACGCCGACCCCGAGTGCGGCCCTGATGCGCTTCAGCACGGCGGGACCGTACATGCAGATGGCCAGACTCACTATGAGGGTCGCGAATGCGAGGACGACCCTCATGGACATGCCGAGGTCATCGGGCAGCCATACATCCCGAGACAGCGTATAGAATGGCATGACCATCATGGCAACGAGAGAACAGTGGAGCAGGAGCAGTCCGAGCGAATGCCTGCCGCAGACGATGAGGAAACCGCTGAACACGGGGATCTTCGATACGATGACGCACATGTACATCATGAATACGGATGTCACGAGGGCCTCGAAGTAGTAGGGCACCGCGGAATAACCGCCGTAATCTCCGAATATCATCTGGTCGAAACTGATGCCGGGCGGCAGGAAGAATACGAGCACCAGGGAAATAACGAGACTCAGAAGGAACAGCGCCCAATAACGAGGGGATTTCCATTCGAACCTATCGATGTATTCGAAGACCCCGTACTGCTTGAGTGCGGATCCGGTGAACATAAACGCGGCACCCATCAGGGACAAATGGAAGAAGAACGGGAAGATGTACGGATACAGCTCCCGGTAGGCGATGCTTGAAGCGATGAGGATCGCTATGACTGCGATCCTCAGACGGATGTCCTTGCGCACACGGCCCTCCAAGGCATAGAAGATTACGAAACCGCCTAACATGAGCCAGAGGAAATAATACCCTACGCCGTTACCGCAGAAGCTCCAAACCGTCGGAGTATTGTCCAGGGGATCGAATGCCTTGTGGATGCACAACATGTAACTAATCCCCCCGGGCAGGTCCGACGGCTGGATCGGCTGACCCCAAAGGACCGCCCACCCATAGCTTATGACGGGGAGGGCGAAACAGCAGATGAGCAAAGCCACGAGAAGAACGCTTATGCGTTTCCTCATGTTATCGGCGAAACTCCTGTCGGGCCTGTAGAAATAGCCCGATATCATCAGGAACACCATCAACCCGAGATACATGTCCTGGATGATGATATTGGGGGTTCCGACACCCGATCTGGCGACACAGACGTGGCAGAATATGATGACAATGATTGCCGCACCCTTGAAAACGTCGATGGATCTGATGCGGGACGTACTCCCGTCCATACCACGTAATGCAGAATTCGAGATAAAAACGGCACTGTCAGGAATCCTGGAGGGCCCTGTAGTCGATCTTCCCCACCTTGGTCTTCGGAAGGGTGTCCACGAACTCATATTCCCTGGGTTTCGAGTAGGCGCTTATGTTCGACCTCATGAACGCCCTCAGCTCGTCACGGGTCTCGTCCGTCGGGGGCACTCCGTCAGCGAGGACCACGAAGGCCTTCACCTTCTCCCCGCGGAACTGGTCGGTGACGCCGATGACGCAGCATTCGCTGACGAGGGGGCTCCTGCAGAGGGTGTTCTCGACCTGGGCGGGGTACACGTTGTAGCCGGAGGTGACAATCATGCGCTTGAAACGTCCCTTGAAAAGCAGGTATCCGTCGGCATCCTTCTCCCCGATATCACCGGTATGGAGCCAGACATGTCCGTCAGGGTGTTCCATGAACACCTTGTCGGCTGTCTCGGACCCATCCAGGTAGCCCGCCATGAGCGAGGGGCCGCGGATGCATATCTCCCCCTCCGTACCGTCGGGGACCTCATCAGCAGTACCAAGTCCGACGATGCGCACCTCATGGTCCGCCAGAGGGAGACCGACCGAATCCTCCCTGTATTCACCCTTGGGCATGACGGCGACTGCGGCCACTGTCTCGGTGAGCCCGTATCCGACCTGTACTCCCGCGGCGCCGTGTTCCCTGAAGAATGCGTTCATTTCGCGCAGGTCGGAGACGGACATCAGGTCCCCTCCACAGAACATGACGCGGATGAACGACAGGTCGGACGAGGCCAAGAACGGATTCTCCACCATCTTCTTGAACAGGGAGGGCACACCGATGATGGCATCGATCCTTTTCTTGACCACGGCCTTGCACACGGAATCTATGGTGAACGTCGGCATGAGGATGCACTCGACACCGATGCACAGCGGCGCATGGATGCAGGTACACAGACCGAACCCGTGGAAGAGGGGCATTATCGAAAGAACACGCGATACCTCGGAGATATCGATGAGCCCGAGCATGCAGGACATGGATGAGTTGATCGAACGGTTAGTGTGTACCGCACCTTTGCTGGTACCCGTCGTCCCTCCCGTATAGAGGACCACCGCAGTGTCTTCCGGAGACGTGTCTGGCTCTGTTGCAGGAGCGGTCGGACCGACCCACGCTACGACCGAGTCGGAATAGCTGATCCTTAGCCTCTTCCCGACGGTCGCCAAACGTTTGAGCGGCGGAAGCATGGTGTAGGGGGAGACGGGCATCACGAAGGACAGGCCGTTATCATCGCCGGGTTCCGGGAACGAACCTAGGAGGGAATCAAGGATGATCGCGGCCTTGCAATCCGAATCCCTCACGTAGAACGACAGTTCGTTGGGGGACGAAAGCGGATGGACCATCACGGAAACCGCTCCGATGCGGTTGACGGCGTAGAACGCTATCAGCGCCTGAGGGATATTGGGGAGGCATATCGCCACCCTGTCTCCGCGTTTGACGCCCAGATACGTCAAACGGTCAGAGAAGGAGATGATATCCGCATACATGTCGCCGCAGGTGCGCCTGCTCCCGAGAAAATCGTAAGCGGGCGATGATGGATGGTCTTGGAACGCCTTCTTCAGCGCCCCGAATATTGTCAACCCGCTCACATCAGTATCCATCGTCGTCAACCGGCTCTCGCGTGCATGACAAATACACGCTTATGACTATATCCAACAACCATTCTATAAAAGTACGGCAATCCCGCGCCCATGACTTCAGAACTCATCTTCGTCGGACTCGGCCTAAGCGGCACCGGCGGAATGACGGTATCCGCCCTTGAGGCCCTCCGCGAATGCGACAAGATCTACGGGGAGTTCTACACATCCAGCGTCATCGGCGCCGAGGTATCCGACCTCGAGAAGGCCATCGGCAAGAAGATCAACATCCTTTACCGCGCCGACGTCGAGGAGGGGCAGTCCGTGATCGAGGACGCGAGGCAGATGAGGGTCGCTTTCATAACCGCCGGGGACACCATGCTCGCCACCACCCACGTGGACCTCCGCATACAGGCAAAATATGCCGGGATCCCCGTCCGCATCTTCAACGGAGTGTCCATCTTCTCCGCCGCACCCACCGCCTTCGGGCTCCAGCCCTACAAGTTCGGCAGGACCGTCACCCTGCCCTTCCTGGAGATGAACTACCAGCCCAAATCCCCCTACGACCACATCATGGAGAACAAGAAGAGGGGACTACACACCCTCATCCTTCTCGACATCAGGGCCGAGGAACTCCGCTACATGACCGCGAAGGACGCCATCGAGTGGCTGCTCGCAGGCGAGGAGAAATGGCAGGAGGGGCTGATCACCGACAAGACCCTCCTGTGCGTGGTCTCCCACGCTGGCGCCCCCGACCAGAAGATCGTCGCCGGTTATCCCCGCGACCTCCTCCAGATGGACCTCGGCGCTCCCCTGCAGTCCCTCGTCCTCCCCGGAAACCTCCACTTCATGGAGGCCGAGGCACTCGTCGATTTCGCCGGCGCCCCCGAGGAGATCATCCAGGATGAGGACTGATGGCGAAGTGCATCCGCGTCCCCAAGTCCGAGGCGGAGAAGGCCCGCCGCACCGCGATAGATGCGGACATGCTCGACCTCGGCTACCGCATAGGTTCCGAGGACGGTTTCATCCTCATCCCCGTGAAGGGGGATGTGGAGGGATACGAGACCGTCGAGGCGGACCTCCGCCCCCAGGAGAGGCACGTCACGGATTACCGCGTGGCCGTGAAGGGTATCCCCGAGGAGCTCAGGGATTCCCTCCCCTCCTCCTTCGACATCGTCGGCGACATAATCATCATGAAGTTCCCCGACGAGCTCGTCCCTTACGAGAGCTACATCGGCGAGGCCCTCCTCGCGGTCACCCCGAACATCCGCGCCGTCTTCAGCGACGGAGGGGTGAAGGGGGAGTTCAGGATCAGGGAGCTGGAACGCATCGCCGGGACCGGCGACGCCGTCACCATACACAGGGAGAACGGTGTCCGCCTGCAGACGGACCCCTCCGTCGTCTACTTCAACCCCCGCCTCTCGGGAGAAAGAGCCAGGGTGGCTTCCCTTGTCAAACCCGGAGAGATCATAATCGACATGTTCGGGGGCGTCGCACCCTTCGGATGCGTCATATGCAGGAACTCCGAACCGGAGACGGTCTACTCGATCGACCTCAATCCCGAATGCCTCCCGTTCGCTCAGGAGAACGCACGTCTGAACAAGATAACCAACCTGGTCCCCATGTGCGGGGACTCCACCGCCCTCATCAAGGACCTCCCCCCTGCGGACAGGATAATCATGAACCTTCCCCAGATGGCCGATGCCTTCCTCCCCGATGCACTCGCCCACATCAAACCCTCGGGAGTCGTCCACATGCACATGGTGCTGGAACGCGACGAGGTTGAGGATTACAAGGCGGACCTGTCCGAAAAGATGGCGGAGAAGGGCTTCGCCATCAACATCGAATCCTGCATCGAACTGAAGAACTACTCCCCCACGAAAGGGGTGTACGTCTTCGATATCCGCCCGGCCTGATCAGGCGTTCTTGGGCCTGAGGGTCACGCCGGTCTGGTTCTGATAGTGACCGGAACGCTTCTCGTAGCTCTTCTCGGATGGAGAGGACATGGTGTGGAACACCAGCTGGCAGTACCTCTCGCCGATAGGGATCTCCACCTCGGAATCGGAACTGTTGTAGGAACCGAGGGTGAGCGTGCCCTCGAAACCTGCATCCACCATCCCGAACGCGGCGATGACGCCCTTCCTGATCCAGGAGGTCCTCAGCCACAGGTTGCCGCACATGTCGTCGGGGAACCTCACCCTCTCGACGGTGGAGACGTAGAACATGGTCTTGGGAGGGATCCTCACTACCTCCTCGTCTGCACCGTGGATGACGCCGTTGATGGATATCTCCGCGACACGGACGTCGTATCCGTTGGGAGTGAGGCTCTTGTCGTTCCAAGGGGAGACGCCGAGGCTGCCGTCATCTACTGCTTTCACGATATCGCGGTCGGAGAGGATGGTCATGAAGGGTGCATCAGCCAATCCCAATAATACCTTTCACCGGAACCGGTGGTGGCGAGACACGGCCTCAAGGACGGATTCGAGCAGAGATACAGTTCCTCCGAGGCCAAGAGTCGGCGCGGGATCGATGTTGACCGTCCGGACCGGAGGGCGCTCTATAACCGCATACTCCAGGGCGGAGCCCCTCTCCACGGCCGCGGAACAGACGGGACCCGAGGAGATGATGATGTCCGTCTCCACCGTCTCGGGTTCGTCGGAGACGGGAATCCCCAGGAAATCGAGGTAATCGCCGAGCATCCTATCCCATGAATCGCCGCCGGTGCAGCGGATGCCAACGGGAATCATCCCGAGGTACCCGTACAGGAAACGGGCGATTGCGTAAGCGGTCGAACCACCGCATTCCAAAGCGAACGTCCTGCCCTTCGGGAGGGAGTGACGGGCCTCCATCCTCCTGATCTCCCCGGCGGCTGCGACCCTCTTCCCATGTATAAGAGCCAGAGCGGGGGATGGGTCCTTTTTCAGACATCCGCATACGCCCTTCACCCACGTCTCCAGGGCATCGAACCCGATAGGCGCGCCGTCGGGACTTACGAAGGACGGGACCCCGTAATCGGCAGAATATCTTGCGGCTATCGCATCCCCGTACTCGGGATATATGGGGACTATAAGCTCGGCATCCGCGGAGCGGCGGATGTCGTCGGTGCCCCATCCGGCCCCGATGCACATGTTCACCTCGATCCCGCAAACACCGAGGAGGGAGGTGAGGTCGGCGATGGTGTCCTCCCAATTGAGGTGCGTTATCGATATCCCCGTGAGGTTCACCCCCTTCCTGGGGCCCTTGCAGTCGGGAGCAACCACATCGAGGATTCTCAGCACACCGTCCTGGAACCCCTCGGCCTCCGTACCGGAATAGACCGGATGGTCCATCAGGACCAGGGGGATGTCGGACTTCACGGCCGTGAGGTCCTCTCCGACCAGCGATGCTCCGGGGGAGTTGATGATCGATATCAGTTTGGGGCGCATGCCCTCGACGAACCCGACGAGCTCCTTCAGGCGCTCGGGGGCCCCTGTTATGAACGTCCCCATGTCGAGATAGGTGCATGGGACGCGGGGCTGTCCGAAGAAGTAATGGGCGCCGCTGAAGAGGGGATTGCGGCCTGAGGGCGCCTCCGGAATGCCGCGGAAGTAGCAGTCTTCCATCAGCGATGAGGGGTAGAGCTTGCACCCGGACGGACCGTGGATGACGGTGTATCCGTCGGATACGCCCTCGAAAGCGGCCACCGAACCGATGAAACTCTCCGGGAACTCATTCTCCAGCGACATCTTTCCTCCATCCTTCTGAACCGGGAGCGAGTATGCTCCTGGCGATCGAATCCATCAGTGCCTTCCCGGCGAACGGGTCGATGCCCGCGGTTATGGGGATGCGGGCCTGGAACACGGCCGGCCCGAGGTCCATCGGCACCATGGACATGAGTATGTCAGGTGATGACGCACGAATGGATTCGAGGACACGGGGAATGTCCTTCTGCGAGAATATCTCGAACCCTTCGGGAATCAGAGACGAGTCTAGGTCCCTGGAGTAATCGGGACGGTTGAACACGTATCCCGCCGTCAGCTCCACGCCGCAGGCGTCCATGGCCTCCAGGATCCACGACACGTCGCGGGTCATCGAGAGTAACACGGCGCGCTTGCCCTCGAGGAGGGAACGGTGCCCAGAGAACATCCCCCCGAACTTCTTCTCCATACGTGCCAGGAGTTCCCCGGCCTCCTTCTCTTTATGGAAGAATGATGCCACGCACCCAATCCATTCCCTGGTCCCGGCGAGACCGCCGCGGACGGGTACGGGGAGCGTCTCCATCCCGTATTCGTCCTCCAGGAAGTTGCAGATCTTCTCGGAGAACTTGTCCGTGTTCATGCGGAGATTGGCGGCGGCGTTGGGGGCGTTGCGCATGTCTTCCATGTCTGATATCCCCGGGAGGACGCAGTTCACGCCTATCCCGATCTCCTTCAGCAGCCCGGTGATGAGTTCAATCTCGTTCATCACCTCGGTGGCCATGGTCTTGCAGCCCACCAGGTTGACCGTGTCCGGAACGGTACTCCCCCTGACGGAGAACTTCCCGAGCATCCCGACGGCGGCGTCTATCACACCCTGCATGTAATCGCCGGTAGCATTGCCGTCCTCGGCCAGGAGCAGCACGGACACTCCGGGGTGTTCAGATTCCGCAGTAGTGCATATCTCGGCCACATCGTCACCCATTATCCCCGGGGCGCACCCGGTGATGACGACGATGTCCTTCGCACCGGCGGCTATCCTTGCCTCCAGGGTGTCCTTCAGGACCCTGTTCCCTCCGAACACCATATCGCTCTCCTTCATGTCGGTGGAAACGATGTCGAGGTCGAGATAGCTCGGAATCGTGCGGCGGTTGTTCTTGATGAAACCTATTGTGCTGAGACCCGCCAACTGCACGGTGAAGTGGGCGCAGTTGCGGGTGGAGTGGAGGATGACGGACAGCCCCCTGACGGACGAACAGGTGGCGGAGGCCCCCGAGAACGCGCATCCCCCGAGGGGCTCGCCGAAACTAAAATTGCGCGAGGAGTAAGGCAGCCTCTTCTTCGGGGCCTCGTAAACGACCTTGGTCTCCTGCACGGAATTGGAATAGCTGGCTCTTCCCAGTATCAACATCTCGAGCTCGTGTTCCTCGAGGAAATGCGCGGTGTATCTCTTCTCCCCCGCGACATATTTCGCTAGTTCCCTGAACGTGCCTGCAACGTCGGAATCCGGGAATGCTTCGACAACCGTCCTCCCCTGTTTCTCGGCCTCCATGAATATCTCGGAACGGCCGATCTTGGCGACTACGGGCACCCCCACCGCCTCCGAGAAACGCCTGACGCGGTCATCCTCGGCTGGATCCCCGCGGCTGTTGAAGATTATCCCGCCGATCCTGTCGGGGTCGTAATTGGATGTCCCGCGGAGGATGTTGTTGGCGGCATAGATAGACATGAACTCCCCGGACGTGACTATGTAGACGGTGTCCGCGTATCCGTTCCTCATCGGGACCGCGAATCCCCCGCAGACCACGTCCCCGAGGACGTCATAGAGAACCATGTCCGTACCTACGGAATCGGCACCGAGCTCGTTCAGGAGGTCGAATGCGCTGATGATCCCCCTCCCGGCGCAACCTATCCCGGGTTCGGGACCGCCGGCCTCCACGCAAAGGCACCCTTTGTACCCCTCGGAGACCACTCCGGAGAGGACCCTCTCGGACGGCGGCACGCTTTTCAGATAATCCAGGACGGTGGTCTGTTCCCTCCCGCCCATGAGTCCCCTGGTGGAGTCGTGTTTCGGGTCGCATCCGATCTGCATGACCCTTATACCCATGTCGGAGAGGGCGGCGGTCAGATTGGAGGACACCGTGGATTTGCCGATGCCCCCCTTGCCGTAGACCGCTATGCGCCGTACCATACGCATGGAGATTTAATCCAACCGATAAAAGGATTCCACCTCGCGCGCGTACCTATATAATCTCCAGCATTATCCATCCATCCATCACATGAAAACAGTCCCGAGGAAAGAATTGGCGGGCCTTGGCTCCACCGTGCACGGCGGTCAGGGGTGGAGGTACTCCGGAGTGGAGGACTACAGCCAGAACCTCAATCCCGCAGGAATGCCTCCCGGCCTCCCGGAGGCCATCGCAGCGGCCACATCGAATTTCACCCACTATCCGGATGCAGACTGCACCGAACTCCGCAGGAAGATTGCGGAACACCACGGCCTTTCCGCGGACAATATCACAATGGGTGCAGGTTCCTCGGAGATCATCCGCGACTTCCCGTTCTCGTTCATCGACCCCGGCGACAGGGTGCTCGTCCCCCGCCCTTCCTTCGCGGAGTACTCCCAGCAGATCCTCCTGGCGGGAGGGATCATCGACTACATGGACCTGGGACCGGAGAAGAACTTCCACATCGACATCGAAGAGGTCCGCAGACGTCTCGGTTCCGCGGAGTACAAGGCGATGTACGTCTGCAACCCGAACAACCCCACGGGAAGAGTCGAGAACAGGAGGACGCTCGAGGAGATCGCCCGCGAATGCGAGAAGCACGGGACCCTCCTCTTCCTGGACGAGACCCTCCTGGAGCTCGTGGACAGCGAACCGGAGGTCTCCCTCATCCCCAGGATCGCCGACCACCCCAACGTCATCATCGCCCGCTCCTTCACCAAATCCTTCGCCGTCCCCGGTATCCGCGTCGGATACGGGATCTCGAATCCGGGGATTATCGCCGAGATGCAGAAGACCCGCCTGCCGTGGAACATCGGCACCATGGAACAGGCCGCCGCCGCGTTCATGACGGACAACTTCGGGTTCGTGGAGAAGGCCGCCCGGGATCTCAGGGAGGAAGCACCCCTTTTGTTCGGCGAGCTGAAGGAAGCGGGACTCCCCCTGGAGAAGGATACCGAGTCATTCTTCCACTTCATGGACCTCTCCCCCACCGGGATTTCCGTCGCGGATTTCATCGCCGAGATGAAATCGAGGGGATTCATGGTACGCGACTGCGCATCCTTCGGATTCCCGACATATATACGCTTCTGTGTCAAGGACCGCGGACGCGACAGCCGTTTCGCGAAGGCGGTGGGCGAGACCCTCGCCAAACTCAAACGGTGATCCCGATGGAACTGTGGGCGGACGCCGTGCTCATCCTCATCGCGACCCTGCTCATAGACCGCTATATCGGAGATGTCCCCAACAGATACCACCCCCTCAGGTGGATGGGCAACCTCCTGACCGCCATCGACAACCGCATCAGGAACAGGACCTCATGGTCCGCCACCGTCCTCGGGTTCCTGTCCTATCTCCTCGTCCTCCTCCTCTTCGGCCTCGCCGCGCTCATCATCACGGATGCCGTGAGGCACGTCTTCTCGGGCATCCTCAAGTTCGAGCTGTTCGGACAGCACGGCGACCTCGGGGAGATCCTGTGGATAATCGTCACCGGCCTGCTGGTGAAGGTCTGCTTCGCGCTGTTCGCCTTCCGCAGGTTCTGCGCACCCATCCAGGAGGACCTCCGCCGCGGCGACACCGATGCGGCGGCCGAGAAGACGCAGATGATGGTCAACAGGAAAACCGCGGGCATGGACGAGGCCCATATCACATCGTCCTGCTGCGAGACGGTCTCCGAGAACCTGGTGGACAGTGTGCTCTCGCCCCTGATGTACTACGGCATCCTCGGGATGTTCGGCGCCGTCCTCTTCAGATGCGCGAACCTCATGGACGCCATGTGGGGACGCAGGAACGAGAGGTACAACATGATCGGGCACTTCCCCGCAAGATGGGACGACGTGCTCGGCTTCATACCCTCGAGACTGTCGCCCCTCTTCGTCGGTTTCGCCGCCTGGCTCATGAGGATCAAAGGCAGGAGGCCGGCCACCAGGGCCGCCATCAGGGAACATAAGAAGACCCCCTCCCCCAACAGCGGATGGCCGATGACCGCCACATCCGCGGCCATGGGGATCTCCTTCGAGAAGGAGGGAGTCTACGTGATGGGCGAGGGTCCCCTGCCCTCGATAGACGACGTCATGAGGTGCTGCCGCCTCATCGAACTGACGTCGGTGATATTCGCAATCGTGATCGTGCTGCCTCTGTCCGTCCTGTTCGGGGTGCATGTGCAGATCGTCATGGAGGACTTCCTCCACTCTCTCATCTGGGTGTTCCGATGAAATACGTCAAGAGCTACGAAGTAATGGAGGAGCCGAACCACATGGGCACCGCCGTCATCCGCTTCAGCGAGATGATGGAGGTCCTCAGTTCGGCCCCGCGCAACGGGGGGCACACCCTCACGGATACCGTGTTCATCATGCAGGTCCCCCACGACTACAGCGACGGGGACTACGTCCGCGACCTCGAGAACAAGAGGCTGCAGTACGGTCTCCCCGAGCACGCGGTGGGCTTGATGACCGCCGCCGAGGTGAAATACGTCTTCTCCGCCACCGATTCCGAGTACGACGGGTGCGAAGCCTTCGTCGCCTGCACCGCCGGGGTCACCAACGCCGTCTGCGCCGGAGAGCCCCTCACCGACTGGGAGGCCAAATCCGCCCGTTCCGCGGAAATCTACCGCATGCTCATATCGGGCACCATCAACACCGTCATCGTCTCCCCCATCCCCCTCACGGACGCGGGGAAGATCAACCTCCTTATGCCCGCCATCGAGGGCAAGGCCATGGGCATGCACGACTGCGGATACAGGGAGACCGGGACCACGTCCGACGCGGTCGTCATCGTCTCCCCCGTGAACGGGGATAAGAAACCGTTCGCCGGGACCGGGACCCCCCTCGGCATCGCCGTAGCCCGCGGAATCAGAAAGACCCTGAAGGAATGCCTCCGCAAGAGGGGAGAGCATCCGGAGGGCACCGACACCAGCACGATGCTGAAGAACGAGGGCGTCACCACCGACCACATATGGGAGTGCGCGGAGGCCCTCGGCATGAACGACGACCTCAAGGACATGTTCTACGAGACCCTCGAGAACATGGGCGCCGACCCCGACATCTGTTCGGTGGTCATGGGAGCGCTGTTCTGCGCGCACCAGGCGGAGAAGGACGCGGTCTACGGGATGTACGAAGGGGACTTCCCCCTCAACCTCGTGGACGGCTCGATGGCCTCCTTCCTGGCGTCGCGTATATCAGAGGACCGCGGTAGGGACCGCGTCACCGATCTGATGAGCATAGCTCCCCTTAACGATACACAACTGGCCGAACACATCCAGCTGCTGGTCTACGGACTCGTGGCCGGTGTGGTCGGATACATCACGGGGTATACCGATGAGTGAAGTTATTAGAGAAGATAACGACGACAACGGATCCTCGGTCGCCGACATGTACAGTGTCAAGACGGCCGAGCCTCAGGCACCGGCCGAAGAGAAGGCCGAGGTGCAGGAGACCCCCGCTGTCGAGACCGCAGCCGCAGAGGCTCCCGAAGAGACCGCCAAGGTGAGTGGGACCCCGGCCGCGGAAGCGCAGGAAGAGACCTTTACCGCCACCTCCGTGTCGGTTCAGGATGAGACCCCCGATAACGGGGAACCCGAGGAATCTTCCGAGAACAAGAAAGAGAGGAAACCCTCCGAGTTCGTCGGAGGGATGATACCCGCCCTGAAGGGCATGATCTCCTTCTTCACCATCTTCCGCCTGCCCATCGGCGAGAGGGAGATGAGGGACATGGAAACCAAGTTCTGGCTCGTTCCCATCGTGGGACTGCTACTCGGACTCATCGTGTTCGCGGAGTGTTTCATCTTCGGACTCCTGAACTTCGGCTCCGCTACGCAGGCGCTCATCGTCCTCGCGACCGTGTACGTGCTCTCCAAGTTCCTGCACTTCGACGGTCTCGTCGATTTCGGGGACGGCATGGTCTGCTCCTCCGCCGACCGCGAGGACCACATCCGCGCCCTCAAGGACAGCCGCATCGGCGCCGGAGGACTCGGCGTCGCCCTGATCACCGTGCTGCTCTCCGTCTACCTCCTCAGCGAGGTCGGATGGGGACTCCGGATGGGATTCATCCTCAACCTCGGGGAGAACCCTAACGGCTGGTGGATTTCCGTCGCATTCGTCGCCCTCGCCCTCGAGGTCCTCATCAAGAACGCCATGGTCGCGGCCGCCGCGTTCGGAACCCCCGGCAACGGGATGGCCGGACACCAGGTGGAATGCACCAACATGGACTCCATAATCAAGTCCACCGTCCTGACCGCGATCATCGTCGGCATCGTCACCGCCCTGTACTACCTCTTCGCGAAGGGGAGCGCTACCGGCCTGCCGGTCATAACCGCGGTCATCGTGGTCCTCTACATCCTGGGAATCGTCATGTCCGTCCTCAGCGGATGGCTGATGGCCCGCCTCGCCAACAGGACCTTCGGGTTCGTCAACGGCGACGTCCTCGGCGCTACCAACGAGATTGCCCGCGTGATTATCCTGTTCATGGCCCTCGTCATACTGGGAGCAGCGGCCTGATGGAAGTACTGATCAACGCCGGAGGTAAAGGCACCCGTATGGGTGCATGCGGAATCGAGAAACCGATGCAGATCGTCGGTGACAGGCCCACCGTGGGCCGCGTCGTCGACGCCATGCTCGGGGCGGAGACCGTGGACGGAATCCTGGTCTCCGTCAGCCCCAACACCCCGAAGACGGAGGAGTACCTCCGCGGCAGGGGGATAGAGACGATCCGCACCTCCGGCGACGACTTCATGATGGATATGAGGGAATCCTTCTCCGTCATGAAAGGGGAGTACGTCATGGTCTGTCCGTCCGACGTGCCCCTGATAACATCCGAGAGGATCGATTACTGCGCATCCCGTTTCGAACCCTCGATGCAGTCGATGGTGGTGATGGTGGAGGCGGAGCTCGTCCGCTCCCTCGGCATCATCCCGTCGTACGCCTGCGACGTGGACGGGAAGGAGTACGTCCTCTCGGGCCTCTCCGTCATGGACAGGGAGGCCACCATCGCCGGGGACTACCTCGGCGAATACCGGCTGCTCACCGATTTCAAGGAACTAGCCGTGAACGTCAACACCCCCGGCGAGCTCGAGCTCGCCAGGAAGATGTGCTGATCATTCCTTCTTGGTGCTCTTCTTCGCCTTGGAGGAAGCCGCCTTCCTGGGGGACTTCTTCTTCTCCACCGTGACGGTGATGACCCTTCCGATCCTGCTGTCGGAGGACCCGGACGACTCGGTGCGCGAGACGGCGCGGCGGACGGGCTTCGACGGGCAGTCGGGGTTGATGCACTCGTTGTCCGAGGACGTCTTGATCGTGGGCGCTCCGCAGACCGGACAGGGCGCGTCCGCAGGCACGATGTTGCCGCGGGGGCGCAGGGGGTAGGTCTGGGAACATGCGGGCCACGAGGAGCATCCCGCGAAGCGCTTTCCGGCCTTGGAGTACATGACCCTGATGGTTCCGGTCTTGCAGGTGGGGCAGGTACCGAGGTTCGTCTTGACGGTGTTGGAGGAGCACTTGGGGTCGATGCACTGCATCTCCGGGGGCACTCCCCTGCGGATGACTTTGATCTGTGCCAGACCGCAGACGGGACACTTCTCGTCGGTCATCTGGACCATCGCGCCCTTGGGGATGGGGTAGGCCTTCTTGCATTCGGGATAACCGTTGCATCCGATGAACGACCCGTTCTTGGACTTCTTGACGGTGAGGTTGTTGCCGCAGTCGGGGCAGATGCCGACGAACTGCTGCGTCCTGAGGGCGGACTTGATCTCGTTGCCCACCTCGTCCCTGTTGGCGTTGATGGCCACGGCGGCGGTGTTGAGCATATCCTGCGATTCGGCGACGACCTCCCCGAGGGACCTCTCGCCGGAGGCGATCTTGAGCATGTCCTGCTCGAGCCTAGCGGTCATGGCGGGCTCGGCGATTCCCCCTCCGTTCTTCTCCAGGGCCTTGACGAGGGCGATTCCGGAGGCGGTGGGGGTCAGATAGTTGCCCTGAACGTAGTTGCGGGTGTAGAGCTTGCCGATGATGTCGTGGCGGGTGGACTTGGTCCCGAGCTGGAGCCTGTCCATCTCCTGGATGAGGGAACCCTGGTTGTAGCGGTACGGGGGCTTCGTCTGGCTCTCGTCCTCGGTGATGCTGCGGACATCCACGGAATCACCGGTCTTCATCTCGGGGAGACGGACCTCGGTGGACTTCAGGTACTTGCCGTAGTAGGCCTTCCAGCCCTTCTCCTTGATGATGTACCCCTCGGCCTCGAAGGGCTCCCCTTCCACATCGATGAGGACCTTGGAGACCTCGGCGACAGCGTTGGGGGCGACGGTGGCCATGAAGCGGCGGGCGATGAGTTCGTAGAGCTTCCACTTATCCCCCTTGAGCTTGGCCTGCGTTGCGCCCGCGGTGGGGTAGATGGGGGGATGGTCGGTGGTCCTCCTCTTACCGCGGGACGGGGAGATCTTGTCCTGTTTCAGGAGCGTTGCGGCCTCCTCCTTGAACTCGCCCTCGCCGAGCCTCTCGAGGACACCTCTCAGGGAGAGGGTGCGGGGATATTCGGTGTTCTCGGTCCTGGGGTATGAGATGTAACCGCTGGTGTAGAGGTCCTCGGCGATCTTCATGGCCACGGACGGCGGGATGCCGATCTTGTTGGCCTCGACCTGCATGGCGGTAGTGTCGAACGGAGGGGGACGGTACTCGTCCTTGAGACCCTTCTCATAGGATGAAACGGTGCCGGTCTTCGCATCCTTGACCTTGTTGAAGATGGCGTCCGCCTCCTCCTTGTCCCATATCTGTCCGCTGGTGTGTGCGCCGCGGAAAGCGAGCATGCCGAAACGGCCGTTGATGTTCCAGTAGGGGACGGGGACGAAGTTCTCTATCTCCTCGTGCCTGTCGACGAGGAGCTTGAGCGTGGGGCTCTGCACGCGGCCCACGGAGAGGAAGTTCTTGCCGACCTGGTCGGAAGAAAGAGAGATGAGGCGGGTGAGGACTGCGCCCCATGCGAGATCGATGACCTGACGGGCCTCCGCGGCCTCCGCAAGCCTGATGTCGGGCTCCACGAGGTTGTCGAAGGCCTGCTCGACCTCGCCCTTGGTGAGAGCACTGAACTTGGCCCTGCGGACCTTGGACATGTCGATGCCCGCGGCGTTGACGGTCTCCATTCCGATGAGCTCTCCCTCGCGGTCGTAGTCGGTCGCGATGATGATCTGGTCGGAATTGTCCGCGAGCTCGGAGATCTTGGAGAGGATGGATTTGACCTTGACGGTCTTCACCGGGGGCAGGTAGATGAGCTGCTCGGGCGGGATGGACTTCCAGTTGGCGTACTCGCTGGGGTAGTCGGGCTCGATGATGTGCCCGCGGAGGGAGACGACGTTGTAGGAATCGCCCCCGCGCTCGAAACTGATGATTGTCACGCCGCCTGCGGACGCGGACTTGGAGGTCCCGTCGGAAAGAATGGTGGCGATCCTGCGTGCAGCATTTGCCTTCTCGGTGATTATGAGAGTCCTCATCGCCCCTAATTAAGGGACCGCCTATATAATTTTAATTTTAAAGAATAACTCATATCCCAAATCGGCAGGAATATCAGAATTCCTCTTCGAAAGGCGCCTGTTTCCCCTCGAAATAGTTCCTCAGGACATCCTCCTTGACGGTGTTGCAAAGGACGTACGCGGCATCGTTGCCGTTGGACTGGTACGCGAGGAGCGCGTCATGTGCCAGATAGGATACGATGCTGTGATCTCCGGACGTGAAATAGGTACTGGCGACGCAGAACTCCGTGAGCATTCCGCAGAGGATGATGGTCTCAACGCCGAGACCGTGAAGCTTGTCCGCAAGCTCGGTCTGCTTGAAGCAGCTCATGTTCTCCTTGGGGACGATGATGTCGGAGGGTTCGACCTCCAGACCCTGCAGCCATTCCTCCGAGTCCTCGCCGTCGTATCCGGTATGGCTCTTGCCGATGTAGCGGATGAATATCACGGGCATGCCGTATTCCCTGAATAGGCGGGCGTATCTGTTGATGCCTTTCACGGCTGCATCGCGTTTGGAATCCCAGTCGGGAGAGGGTATGGTGAACTTGCGCTGGGGGTCCACCACGACCAGCGCCAGCTTCTTCCCCCAAACCTTGTCAACGATCATTTTTCTTATTCCTCCTTGAGCCCGCCCTCGGCGGTTATGGTACAGACCTTCACGGGGATGTCCTTCCCGGATGCCTTCACGGCCTCCGTGACCGTCCTCACGAGGGCGGAGCAGCACGGGACCTCCATACGGGTCACGGTCACGCTCCGTATATCGTGCATGGAGAGGATGTCGGCCATCTTCGACCAGCATTCCGGAGGGTCCAGTTTCGGACATCCGACCAACACGGCCCTCCCTTTGATGAACCTCTCGTGGAAGTCCCCGAAGGCGTATGCGGAACAGTCGGCGGCGACCAGCAGGTCCGAGCCGTCGAAGAACGGCGCCGAGCTAGGCACGAGCCTGAGCTGCACGGGCCACTGCGACAGTCTCCCGGGCACGGGCCCGGAAGGGCCTTCCGCGTCGTTGCGGACGATGCGGCGGACACCCGAACCCGGACAGGCCATCGGGATCCCGGATAGTGCGGGAGCGGCCTTCCCGGGATCCGAGAACGGTTCCGCCTCCCTCTCCTCGATGGTTATCGCCCCGGCGGGACATGCGGGAAGGCAGGCGCCGAGACCGTCGCAGTGGGCCTCGTTGACGAGGACCGCCTTGCCTCCGATCATCCGGATGGCGCCCTCCTCGCAGGCCTCCGCGCACAGTCCGCAGCCCGTGCACTTCTCCGCATCGATCCGCACTATGTTCCGTTTCATGTCTACACCTAAAGCAGGGATGTATCATCCATTCCCGATTAAGACTTACCGTGCGGATTATCTCATAGAAGCGCACTCGGGGTGGCGATAACATGGCCGATCCCGCAAAAGCGAAAGAGTACTACGAGAGGGGAATGTCCCATTACAGCGGTAAGGGCGCGGAGCGCTCCTACAAGGAGGCCCTCAAGTGGTTCCGTGAGGCCGCGGGACAGGGTTCGGCGGACGCCATGTACATGATGGGCGTCATGAACACCGACGGCAAGGGTCTCGACAAATCCAACAAACGTGCCGTCAAATGGATGATCAAGGCGGCCGACAACGGCCATGTGGAGGCCATGCGCATCGCCGGGAACTGCTACTGTCATGGGGTTGCCGTGGAACAGAACGATGCGAAGGCCGCCGAGTACTACAGGAAGGCCGCGGAGAACGGCGACTTCTCCTCCATGTTCTCCCTCGCATGCTACCTCTTCAGCGGGGAGGGAGTGGAGGAGAACAACGACGAAGGGCTCTCCTGGCTCAACAAGGCCGTCGATGCGGGTTACGCCCCCGCGATGTCGAGGATCGCAGAGATGCACCGCTACGGCCTCGTGGTCGAACAGTCCTATCCGAAAGCGGTGGGATTCTATGAATCGGCCGCTTCCAAAGGCGACGGGACCGCCATGCTCTCGCTCGGGGAGATGTACCTCGGCGGGGAGGGCGTGGTTCAGGATGCCACCAAGGGTGCGGAATGGATCACCCGCGCGGCCGAGGCCGGAAGCGCCGATGCCATGTATACGCTCGGGGAGATGTACCTCCGCGGGGACGGCGTCGCCGAGTCGAAAGAAGATGGCATCAGGTGGCTTAAGGCGGCCTCCGAAGCAGGGAACATCATGGCGAAGATGGCCCTGGAGCGCATACGCGACTGAAATCGTTCAGAAAAACTGCCTGAGAGGCGGAGAATGATGAGTGGGCCCAACCGGATTTGAACCGGTGACCTTCCGATTATCAGTCGGACGCTCGAGCCAAGCTAAGCTATGGGCCCACGTAATCCGCCCAATAAGGATGTTCAATATAAACCTTAGGGTTTGAACCGCCCAGCGTTTAAAACAACCCTTTATAGGCACCCTGCATACGAGGGGGCATGGCGGTCCAATTCGAGGAGACCCACAGATATCTGGACAAGGAATCGTTCACCATCCTCATGATAGCCCTTGCTGCCACCGACGTCTTCATGCTCGTCTGCTACGCGGTGGGCTGGGTGGAGGAGCTGTGGATGCCCCTTCTGGTCATAGGCGTCTCCGCCGTCGGACTGCTTCTCGGATTCCTGCTCCGCCTCCGGGTCACCGTCAGCGAGGAGGGGTTCGACGTGCGTTTCTTCATCCGCACGCTCAGATACCCCCGCAAGCGCATCCTCGACGTGAAGAAGGGGGATATCGACATCCTCAGGGACTACAGCGGCTGGGGCCACGGGACCAAGGTCCGCTACCGCACCTACGCCGTCCCCGGGATCGACAACGCGGTCTCCGTGAAGCTCGGGGGGAAGGAGGTGGTGACCATCACCACCGAACGCCCCGACGAGCTCTACGAACTCATATACGCAATGAGGAGGCAGGACTGATGCAGGCACCGTTCCATTGGCTGAGGGTCGAGACGTTCATCTACGCCACCGAGAAGGAGGACCTCGTCACCGAGACCTTCCGCACCCTCGCCGGCACGGACGAGTTCCGCACCGACGTCAGCGAGAGCGAGCACGGCAACCAGATGCTCATCCTCCAGGCCATGATGTCCCACAAGAAGGAGCAGGAAGGGGTCTTCTCCCGCCTCGGCGAGGAGCTCGCCAGGGAACTGTACGACGGCGCCGAAGAGAAGATCGATGACGACTGCGTGTTCTACGTCCGTCTCGACAAGCAGAAGGCCGTTTGCGGGGTGTATTCCGTCGCCCATCACGGCGATGTCATATCCATCACGGGGAAGGTCGCCTCGAACCCCGCGCGCCGCGAGGTCGCCGTCAGGAACATGAGGGCGTTCCTCAGTTCTCTGTATCCGTCTCTTCCTCAGCCGGAGCCGGCGGATCGATCCTGAAACCCGCCTCCCTGACCCTGCGGCTGCGGAAGACCTTCACGGTTATCGTCACCCGGCCGACGCGTATCTCGTCGCCTACGTGGGGGATCCTCCCGAGACGGTAGGATATGTATCCGCCGACGCTCACGGAACCGAACTCGCCGCAGTCGAACTCCTGACCGAGGCTCTCCATCACCTCGAAGATGTTCGCATCTCCGGAGACGGTGAACGAGCCGTCGGGCTCGGGCACGATGGGGCGTTCGACCTCGTCGCTCTCGTCGTAGATCTCGCCGACGAGTTCCTCGAGGAGGTCCTCCATGGTGACCATCCCGTACGTGCCGCCGTAGTCGTCGAGGACCACCGCCATCTGCATCTGGCTCTTCTGCATCTCGCGGAAGACGTCATCGAGTCCGGTGGTCATCGGGAAGAAGCGCAGGGGATGGATCTGTCTGACGGGGGCCTCCGCCCCGGTGACATCGGCGAGGAAGAAATCCTTCATGCTGAGATACCCGACGATGCGGTCTATAGAACCCTCGTAGACGGGGAGCCTGCTGAACTCGGTGGTCGCGAAGGCGTTCTTGATCTCCTCGACGGTAGCATCGTGGCTGACGGCCGCGATGTCCACGCGGGGCACGCAGATGTCGCACACGTTCTTGTCGTCGAACTGCATGGCGGAACGGATGAGCTGGTTCTCCTGGTCCTCCATGGTGCCCTCCTCCAGGATCTCGTCGATCATGGCGGTGGTCTCCATGTCGGTAGGGGGCGCCTCCTCATCCTCCCCGTTGCGGCAGATGGCCTTGGTGATGCCCCTGGTCGCTCCCAGGAATATCCTCGATATCGGGAAGAGGACCACCATGGAATAGTGGATGGGGAAGGCGACGCGGCAGGCGAACCTCTCCTCGTTACGCTTGGCGATGGTCTTGGGGGTTATCTCCCCCACGATCAGAAGGACGGTGATCATCAGCAGCGTGGCGAGAAGGGTACCCCATTCCGGCCAGAGGGAGATCATGAGCGCGGTACAGACGGCGGAGGACGCGGTGTTCACGATGTTGTTCCCCACGAGGATGGTCGTGAGGAGCCTGTCGAAGTCCTCGTGGTTGGCCAATGCACGCTGCACGCGGCGGTCGTTGCCGTCGGGATCCATAGCCTTCAGACGGACCTGAGACAGTCCCGTATAGGCTGTCTCCGAGGCCGAGAAGAACGAGGACAGGACCAGAAAGAAGATGATCAACAGGATTGCTACAATCTGAAAAGTGCTGAAGATCATCTGCCTGATTCACCAACGGCGGGACTCCCGCCTGCTGTCTCATTATGGGCGCACGACTATATATGTGCGTCCGCGGAAACGTACCGTTTACATCGGTTGACCGGGGGACGGCCTGATTCCGGGAAGAAAGACGTAACCGTTTCGGGATTGCGGCGCCTCCTTATAATTATTTTAAATATTACTAAAATAATGCTAACCACGGTGCAATAATGGCCGAATTCAAATACGAAATAGTCGAGAACGTCGCACTTCTCTCCGAATCGTCCAAAGGCTGGAAGAAGGAGCTCAACCGCGTCAGCTGGAACGGACGCGAGCCCAAATACGACATCCGCGAGTGGTCCCCCGACGGCGACAAGATGGGCAAGGGAATCACCCTTTCCGACGAAGAGGCCGCCATCCTGAAGAAGGCCCTCGCCGCTCGCGACGACATCTGAACGGGGCCCTATTTTGGAGACATCTGCAGGACAGCGCTACTGCCGCGAATGCGGTTCGTTGATCGAACCGGGCGCAGGATTCTGCTATTCGTGCGGTGCCGAACTGCCCGCAGATACCCCCGTTCCGGGATTCAGGCCGGAGCCCGAACCCGCAACCTACGACCCGGCGGCCGCACAGGCCGCCATGGCGACCACGCTCAGGATTGCCGCATTCTCGATCTCCAAGATCATCATGATCTGGGTCCTCCTCTCCCTGATCATGGGCACGGTGTCCATCGCGATTAGCCCTTACATGATCGACCTTCTCGAGGAAACGTACGGGATCACCTATTCGGGGAACCAGGTGCTCACCGAGGGCATGTGCCTCATCATGTCCGGAGTGGCCGCCCTGTTATCTAGCATACTGCTCAGGAAGCTGAGGGCGTTCTGGGTCTGTTTCATCTCCTGCATTTTCGCCGCACTGGCATCATACCCCGGCATGGGCGGGTTCGTGGGCGTCATCACCGCTGCCATCGGGATCTACGTGTCGATGATGATCTTACGCTGCCGCCCCGTGTTCGGCACAAACTGAAAAAAAAATGAACGGCCCCCGGAGGGGCCGGGATAGTTTCGACTGGTTCACCAGTTCTGGGCGTCGACCTCGAAGAACGACTGCTCGTGCTTGCACACGGGGCAGACCTTCGGGGCGCTCTTGCCGACGTGGATGTGGCCGCAGTTCCTGCACTTCCACACCGCGACGTCGTCCTTCTGGAAGACGAGTCCGTCCTCGATGTTCTTGAGCAGGGCGCGGTAGCGCTCCTCGTGGTGCTTCTCGATGGCACCGACCATCTCAAACAGCTTGGCGATCTGGTTGAAGCCCTCGGCCTTGGCGGTCTCGGCGAACTCCTTGTACATGACGGTGTTCTCGTAATTCTCGCCCTCGGCGGCATCCTTCAGGTTCTGGACGGTCTCGGGGACGGCGCCTCCGTGGAGCTCCTTGAACCAGATCTTGGCGTGCTCCTTCTCGTTGTCGGCGGTCTCCAGGAAGATGGCGGAGATCTGCTCGTATCCTTCCTTGCGGGCCTGGGACGCGTAGTAGGTGTACTTGTTCCTGGCCATGCTCTCTCCGGCGAAGGCGGCCTGGAGGTTGGCTTCGGTCTTCGATCCTTTCAGTTCCATAGTTGAACCTCAAACCGTGATAGGAACGTAAGGATAAAAGGCTAATCAGAGTCCGGGAGCAGGTCCGAGTCAGCTGCGTCTGCGCCTGGAGAAGAAACCCTGTTTCAGATTGCCGTCGGAATCGAACTTCGTCTTCATGAGACGGTCGAGGTTCTTCCTGGCGGAGAGGTGGTTCGGCTTTATCCTCAGGACCTCCTCCAGTTCGCGCTTGGCTTTCTCGTAATCGCGGAGCTCGTTGAGGAGCAGCACCGCGTAGTCTTGGTGGTACTCGTAGCGGTCGGGAGCGGTGGCGACGGCAATCTCGTAGTACTCCGCAGACTTGACGTACTGCCCCATCTGCTTCCTCAGGAACACGGCGTAGGCGGCGCACACGGCCGCATAATCCGATTTCGGGCCCTTCTCCTCGACCAGCGCGACGAGACGGGCGTATTCCTCGTCCGCCTCGTGGCGGCGCCACTTCTCGTTGGCCTTTAGCGTGGCCGAGGCCTTCAGCGCATCGATGCAGTCGGGGTCGAGGTCGAGGATGATCTGCAGCTGGAAATAGCCCTGGTCGCGGTTCTTGAGCGCATAGGAGTAGATGCGTGCGAGTTCCAGCCTGACCTGGACGTTGTGAGGGTCCCCGGCGAGGTACGCCTCGAGGGTCTGCGCGGCACCGGCGGGGTTGCCGCCGCTCTCCTGGTTCCTCGCCCTCGTGACGGCATCGTATGCGGGATCCGAACTCATGCCACGAGTAAGGCCGAGTCCGTATAAAACCACTCACAGCTTAGACTTGGCTTCTTCGAAATTGGATGCGACGGCCTCGTTGAGATCGGGGTAGAACGAATTGACGTAGATGAACGAGACCAGCATGGACGTGAGGATCATGAAGATGAAGTACCCCACATAGGAGACGAAGATCCTGGCGAGGTCCTCGTCGGTGAACAGGCACACCCAGAGGAGCGTGAGGAAGAGGAGGATGTAGAACCCGGGATGGAACATCTTGGTCTTCATGCCCTTCCAGAGCGGGAACGGGCGGTTGCCGGCGGACCTCGCCTCGGCGCCGAGGGTGCGGGTGAGGTTGACCGGCACCACGAGCACGGACACGAAGATGGAGAGGAGGATGATGATGAGCATCATATCCTGGATTGGGATGAGCTGCAGGAACACGGGGTTCAGGAAGAGATAGGATGCCACGATGACGCCCACGCCCAGCACGTACTTGTACAGGTGGCGGAACAGCGCCAGGTCGAAACCGACCGATTTCCTGGGGTCGAGGGTGACGTCGTCGACATCGATGATGTCCGGCACCATGAAGAGTTTCCTGGAACGGCGTTTGAGCTTGGAGTCCTCCGACTTCATCAGGGAGAGTATGACCCTGTGGAAGTCCTTCCCCAGGAGCGCGCTGAGCACCTCCAAGACACCGTAGGTGGCGAAGGTGATGATCGCGGCGATCGAATACACCCCGGCGATGACCAGGACCAGGGTGGGTTCCGTCTCGACGGTCCAGACCAGTATGTACATGAACCCCGCGATGAAGACGTTGGGGGACTCGGGGTCGTTGTTGAATAGCTCCCACATGACGAACGCTATGACCGTGGCGAGGGCGAGCACCACGGCGATCATCTTCCAGCGGGGGAAGAGGGAGGTGCGGCGGAACATCACGGAGAAAAGCCCTATGACGCAGAATCCTGCCGTGTAGGAACAGCATATGCAGTAGAGCAGGTATCCGAATGTCAGGTCGTGGTCGAAGGAACCGAAGAACAGGACGAAGGAGAAAAGAGCCAGAACCACTACGACGTACTTGAAGATCCTGACCAGGAAGGCGTCGTAACGGTCCTTGCGGCTCATCGGGAGACCTCAGGCGATCTGCTGTCCGACACCGGGGCCGAGGCCCTCGTCGCGGACGGACATGACCTCGAAGAACCACACGGAGGTCACCGAGAGGTTCATCCTCTCGAGTTTCTCGTTCATGCAGGAGATGTACTTCTCGTCCTCCGATCTCTTGACGAATCTGCACTGGATGGTGTACGCGGCGGCGCCGATCCAGACGACGATCTCGGCACGGGGATCGCGCTCGACGTTGGCCCCGGTGATGTTCATCCACGTCTGCCCGACCACGATGGTGTGGGCATCGGGGATGAGGAATGCTCCGCAGACTATGCTGTGGGGGGACCCGTCCTCGTTGATAGTCGTCAGGACCTTACAGGAGTCGGGACGTTTCGCCAGTTCCAGCACCTGCGGGGGTAGATTAACCATGCTCTGGAAATGGGATTATTATTATAAAAAGGGGAAACCGCCGGCGGACCGGCGGTATGGTGTTTGGGATCAGGCGATCTTCTTGCCGGCGTTGGGTCCGGCACCCTCATCGCACACGCAGCAGACCTTGAAGACCCTGACAGCGGCGAGGGGGAGCTTCATGGCGTCGCACTGGGCCTTCATGGCGTCGTACAGGGGCCCGGCGGTCTGCCTCTCCTTGAAGCAGCAGTTGATCTCGTAGGACTCCATGCCCTTGACGACCAGGAAGGAGGCCTTGGCGTTGTTGTCGAGGTTCTTGGAGGCCCTGTGCATGAGGACCTCTCCGACGGCCATCATGTCTGGAGCGGGGGAGATGATGGTTCCGCAGACGATGGCGTGGGGGCGGCCGCCCTTACCGGCGGTGACGAGCACCTTGACGGCATCCTTGTCGCCAAGAAGTTTCAGAACTTTCTCAGGTATAGCAACCATGGTTTTCACCAGAACTGAATCGTCAAAATCATATTTATGAGAAATGGTCTGATAAACCGCACATACGGACCAGAGATCCGGGAACGGAAAAACCTGGATAGCACCGACTAAACCGGGGGAACATCGGAGGAACCGACCGGCGCGAAAGGCCGGAACCGGAATCATTCCTTGTCTTTCTTGACGTAGTTGTAGATGAACAGAGCGGCGAGGAAGACTGCGCCGGCGACAAGAAGGACGGCGAAGGATTCGTAAGCCGGTGCGAAAGCAGCGATAGCCATTGTGCTCCCCTATCTGATGGTTATATTTATGAGATATGATGGACACCCCGTTTGGCGCAAATCGAAACAATCCTACGGAATTCGTAGAAATTCTGCGATTTTCTACTAAAAGCGCATAGTTTTATACCAACATCCGATTCACGGCGCAATGGTATACGACGTCATCATAGTTGGCGCGGGCCCGGGAGGGCTGACTGCCGGGATCTATGCGAGATCCAAGATGATGAACACCCTCATCCTCGACTCGGGCAGGGTCGGAGGACAGCTGGTGGCGCTCTATCCCGAGAAGGGTATCCACAACTACCCCGGGTTCGAGACCGTCCAGGCACGCAAACTATCGGACAAGCTCTACGCCCAGGCGGAATCCATGGACTGCGACATCCATGAGAACGAGCACGTGGACGATATCGTCAACGGCGACGGCAAGCTCATCGTCAAGACCAGCAAGACGGAGTACGAAACGCTCTCCGTCGTTATCGCCATCGGAATGGGGAGGTTCACCCCCAAGAGGATCGGCGCCGCCGGAGAGGAGCAGCTCGAGAACAAGGGCGTCTCCTACATCCTCCCCGTCAAGGAGGAGCTCGTCGGCAAGAAGGTGGTCGTCTTCGGAGGAGGCAACTCCGCCATCGAGATGGCCCTCATCGCCGACTCGGTCACAGATACCACCATCGTCCACCGCCGCGACACGTTCCGCGCCGACGAGATCAACGTCAAGAACCTCGGGGAGAGCAACATCCACGTGCTCACCAACTCATCGCCCAAGTCCTTCAACGGCACCGACCACCTCGAGAGCATCACCCTCATGGAGGACGGCAACGAGATTACCATACCCGCGGACCTCGCCGTCATCAACATCGGCATCTCCGCCGACCTCGGCATCCTCAGCAAGTGGGGACTCGAGCTCACCGAGGGAGGATACGTGAAGGTCAAAGAGGACATGAGCACCAACCGCCCCGGCATCTTCGCCTGCGGCGACGTGATCGACTACCCCGGGAAATACAAGCAGATCATCACCGCCTGCGGCGAGGCCGCCACGGCGACGGTGTCCGCCTACAAGTTCGCCAAGAAACCCTACTGGGCCTGAACGGCCCGGCCCCAACGGGCATCCTTTTCCACATCTGGCTCATCCTGTTCGGTCCTTTTTCCCTGACGTTCCCGTGCCGTCATACGGTTTTATACCGCCAGGGCGTATCGTTGCATGATGGACGGAAAACCGGACGAGGACTGCCGCTACCTGACCATGCCCCCGCTGGTCAACGCGCACACCCACTGTGCCGATGCCGGCGTACACCCTTCGCCGGGCATGACCCTGGAGGAACTCGTCGCTCCGCCCAACGGACTCAAGCACCGCTATCTCCGCAAGACGCCCCGCGAAAAGATTGTGGAGGACATGAGGAGATATGCGGAGGAATCCCGCCGCAACGGGATATCCCGCTTCGTCGATTTCCGCGAGGGCGGGGCGGAAGGCTGCCTCATGCTCCGCGAGGCATCCTCCGATGCGTTCGTCATGGGGAGACCCGTGTCTCCCGTTTTCGACCCTTCCGAGATGGACGACATCCTCTCCGTCGCGGACGGGATCGCCCTTCCTTCCGTCACGGACATGGAACGTTCGTATGTGGAGAAATGCGCGGACGCGGCCCACAAGGCCGGGAAGCCCTTCGCCATACACGCCAGCGAACGCATCCGCGAGGACATGGAGTTCATCCTCTCGCTGGAACCCGCTTTCGTGGTCCACATGGTCGCAGCTACGGACCGGGACCTCAGGATGACCGCCGATGCAGGGGTCCCCGTGGTGGTCTGCCCCCGCTCCAACGCGTACTTCGGCATCGCCGCACCCGTCGTCCGCATGGCCGATGCGGGTATCACGCTCGCCCTCGGGACCGACAATGCCATGCTGTGCTCGCCCGATCTCCGCCCCGAGGCGCTCATGGTCTCCCGCATGCTCTCCGATACGGGAAGGGACCCGTCCGATACCGTGGCGATCCTCTGCGACGGTTCCGCCGCCATCGCGGAACGTCTGGGCATCGCGACCGGCGGTCCCGAAATCCGTCTCCCCCTTCCGGAGGGCTCCGACGGCGCATTATCCGCGCTCTCATCCGACGGACCCGCCGAATGGCTATGAGCCAGCAGTTATTTTTCTCACGATTCCCGGGAATAGGCCGGTGTTTCCGCGCCCACGCGCGCGCAGGACAAACATAATAATATGTTACCAATACCCCGACTCAGAAATCCCCAGAGGATATAGCATCGGAGCTGTAGACATGAAAACAGTAGCAGACATCATGACCCCCGCGCCCATCGTCGTGGAGGTCCCCGGAACCCGCAACGACGCGATCAACATCATGGTCCGCAACAAGCTCACCGGAGTCCCTGTCGTCAGGGCCTCCGACGGCAAGCTCATGGGCATCGTCTCCCGCCGCGACATCTTCAGGAAGTTCGACGAGGACCAGCTCTCCATGATCATGAAGAAGGGCTGCGTCACCATCGCTTCCGACGTCCCCATCGAGGAGGCCGCCCGCATCCTCGCCGTCAACCGCTTCCACCGTCTCCCCGTCGTCGAGGACGGGAAGCTCGTGGGCATCATCACCCCCACCGACCTCCTGAAGGTCATCGCCAAATCCAGCAGCAAGATGATCGCCGGCGACGTCATCAGCACCACCTGCGTCACCGCCTACGAGGAGGACCCCCTCTCCTACATCGTCGCCGCCATGCGCATCAGCGACGTCTCCGCCGTCCCCGTCCTCGACAAGGCCGGCAACCTCACCGGAATCCTCACCGACAGGGACCTGTTCAACGACCAGATCAGCGACGAGGAGGCCATGAAGAAGCTCGGCGTCAACGACCCCAAGCTCGCCGGCCTCAGGAACGTCCTCCCCCTGTTCTACACCGCCCTCGGCAAGCACCAGGACAGCGACCGCCTCGCCCGCGACTACATGGTCAAGAACCCCATCACCACATTCCGCAAGACCCCCCTCCCGGAGGTCGCCCGCATCATGATCGAGAACGACTTCGGCCAGCTCCCCGTTCACGGCACCGGAAACGAACTCCTCGGAATGATCTACGATGTGGATGTCCTCCGCGCCATGGTGAAAGAATGAGCGAGCCCAAGGTCTCCGAGGAGATGATGTCCCTCTTCAAGAGGAGGGGCTTCGTCTGGCCGTCGTACGAGATCTACGGCGGTGCCGCCGGGATGTACGACTACGGACCCCTCGGTTTCAGCTTCCGCAACAATATCGTGGAGATCTGGAGGGACCTGTACAAGGGCCGCGAGGGATTCACCGAGATCGACTCCGAGTACGTCAACCCCGCCGAGGTCTTCAAGGCCTCCGGACACGTCGACAAGTTCGCCGACAAGATCACCTACTGCACCGAGTGCAACGCCCCCTGGAGGGCCGACCACCTCGTCAAGGGCGTGTGCGAGAACCCAGACACCATGACCGAGGCCCAGCTGGACGCCGCCTTCGTGGAGCACGGTATCACCTGCCCCAACTGCGGCGGCAAGCTCGGACCCTGCTCCGATTTCAACCTCATGTTCGGGACCAACATCGGACCCGGCTCCGCAAGGCCCGGATACCTCAGGCCCGAGACCGCCCAGGGGATATTCGTCAACTTCCTCAACCTCTACCGCTACAACCGCGAGAAGCTCCCGATGGGGGTCATGCAGACCGGCAGGGGATACCGCAACGAGATCGCCCCCCGCCAGGGCATGATCCGCATGCGCGAGTTCAACATGATGGAGGTCGAGCTCTTCATCGACCCCGAGAACAAGGTTTGGCCCCGCTGGAACGACATGAAGGACGAGATGCTCACCCTTGTCCCCAACGACGGCTCCGGGACCTTCCAGATGACCGCCGCCGAGGCCGTGGAGAAGCACATCATCGCCAACCAGGCCCTCGCCTACTTCGTCGGCACCACCAAGCAGCTCCTCACCAGGGCCGGCGTCGACCCCACCAGGCTCCGCTTCAGGCAGCACCTCGAGGACGAGATGGCCCACTACGCGAACGACTGCTGGGACGCCGAGGCCCTCCTCTCCTACGGATGGACCGAGATCACCGGCATCGCCGACCGCGGCGCCTGGGACCTCACCCGCCACAGCCAGTTCTCCGGTTCCGACCTGAGCTCCTTCCGCAAGTTCGACGAGCCCCGCGAGACCGAGTGCGAAAAGATCAAGGTCAACCACAAGCTCCTCGGCCCCAGGTTCAAGGCCAAGGCCAAGGCGGTTGCGGATGCGGCCGAGGCCATGTCCCCCTCGTCCGTCAAGGACGGGAAACTCACCGTGAAGGTCGACGGAGAGGACATCGTCCTCGATTCCGAACTGTTCGAGGTCAAACTCGTGAAGGAGAAGGTCTCCGGAGAGAGGCTCATCCCCAACGTCATCGAGCCCTCGTCCGGTCTGGACAGGATATTCTACACCGCTCTGGAGCACTCCTACGACAAGGACGCCGACGGCAACACCGTCCTCCACCTGCCCCCCGAGGTCGCCCCCATCAAGGTCGGCGTGTTCCCCCTCATGGCCAAGGACGGTCTCGAGGAGATCGCCCGCAAGCTCTGCGAGGACGTCCACACCCACCGCGCCGAGGCCTACTACGACGACTCCGGCAACATCGGACGCCGCTACGCCCGCATGGACGAGATCGGTACCCCGTGGTGCATCACCGTGGACTACGAGACCCTCGAGGGCGACACGAAAGGCACCGTCACCATCAGGGACCGCGACTCCAAGGACCAGAAACGCATCAAGATCGGGGATGCCCCCGGCATCATCGACGCGATGCTTTCCGGAAAACTCTGCTTCAAGGACCTCTGAGGTCCTGTTATTTAAACTTTGGTCATCCGGCATCCAACCGGATGACCAATTACTGTTTTTTTGTGGATTAAATCAACATTATCTTACAAATTCTGATTTTCCCAACCAAACTTTATATTGTGTATAACGCGATGTAGATATCTGGTGAGAAATTGGGTATAAAGGACCTTGAAGACCTCAAGAACCTGTCTATGCTGAAGTCCCAGATCGATGCGGTGCCCGTTAAGGACATCACCACCGCGGACTTCCCCTCCCTGAGCCCCGATGACACCGTTTCCGACAGCCTCGCCCTCATGAAGAGGACGGGTTATCAGGAGATCCCCGTCATCGACAAGGGCATCTACTGCGGTATGATGAGATACAGCACCATCCTTCGCAAGAAGAGTGCTGTGCCAGATACGAAGATCAAGACTCTCGTGAGCTCCCTCCCGGTCATCGACGGGGACATGGAGGTCACGGAGATCGCTGAGCTGATGGTGACCAACAACTGCCGCCAGCTCGCCGTGGTGGACGGAAAGAGGGTCACGGGCATAGTCTCACGCACCGCCCTGATCCAGATAGCCGCCGGACTCAAGTCCCTCAGGGACGTGAGGGTCTGGGAGATAATGACCACCCCCGTGGTCTACTGCCGCGACAACGACATGCTCGCCTCGGCGGTGGATACCATGAGGGACCTGGATATCAGGACCCTGCCGGTCGTCGACTCCGCCGACAGGCTCGTGGGCGTCGTAGGAATGAAGGAGGTAATCGAGAACGGGTGGAAGTCCGGTGACAGGTCTGCCGGAATCGGAGCCATGTCCAAGAACCCCGCCAACCAGATCCCCGTATCGAGCGTAGCCGTCACCCACGTCCTGACTGTGGACTGGGAGGACGACATGGACGTCGCGGCGGACATCATGTCCACCAAGAAGATCTCCACTCTCCCCGTGACCGACGGGAACGAGCTCATCGGAGTGCTCACTGAGTACGACATCATCGAGCTCATATCCGCCTGCCGCGAGAGGGAGCAGCTCTACGTGCAGATCAGCGGCCTCACCGACGAAGAGAAGGTGTTTACCGACGCAATGTACGATGACATCGGCAGCGAGATCACCAAGATTTCCAAGATCTGCAGGCCGGACTCCCTGTCTATTCATGTCACCAGGTACAACGAGGACGGTGACAAGAAGAAGTACAGCCTGATCGGTAAGCTTTTCGCCAACGGCATAACCTACAACGCGAAGGCCGTCGGATGGGACCTCATCCAGACCAACAAGGATCTGATGAAGAAGATATCCGAGGACGTCAACACGCGCAAGGAGATAATCAAGGACAACCGCAGACGGAAGATCTGACACCGCCTTCTCTAAACCCAGGGGGGCACCGCCCCCCGGCCAATTCTTGCGCGTACGCGCGCGACACTTTAATATGCCCTCATAATAGCGCACGCAGTTACCATGGCATACGATTCATCCACCATCGAGAAACGCTGGGAACAGATGTGGAAGGACGAGAAGATCTACCGCTTCGACCCCGACTCCGACAAGGAGATCTACAGCATCGACAATCCTCCCCGCTACACCTCCGGTTCCCTCCACCTCGGACACGCCACCGGATACTCGCTCATCGACTTCTCCGCACGCTACCACCGCATGAAGGGGTGCAACGTCTTCTTCCCCCTCTGTTTCGACGTCAACGGCACCCCCATCGAGGTCCGCGTGGAGAAGAAGTACGGGATCAATAAGATCGACACCCCCCGCGAGGAGTACAGGAAGCTCTGCAGCGACTACGCCAACGGATTCATCGCCGAGATGACCAGGGACTTCGAGATCCTCGGGGAGTCCATGGACCCCTCCATCTACTACCAGACCGACGCTCCCTACTACCGCAGCATCACCCAGCTCTCCTTCGTGAAGCTGTTCAACCGCGGTCTCGTCTACAAGGCCAACTTCCCGGTCAACTGGTGCCCCCACTGCATGACCGCCCTCGCCGACGCCGAGGTGGAGTACAAGGACAACGTCAACAAGCTCAACTACCTCAAGTTCCAGATCGCCGACTCCGATGAGTACATGCTCATCGCCACTACCAGACCCGAGCTTCTCTGCACCTGCAAGGTCGTCGCCGTCCACCCCGACGACAAGGAGAAGGCCAAGTACGTGGGCAAGGAGCTCATCACCCCCATCTACGGCCGCCGCGTCAAGATCATCGCCGACCCCAAGGTCGAGAGGGACTACGGTACCGGCAACGTCATGATCTGCACCATCGGCGACAAATCCGACCTCGAGTGGATCATGAAGTACCACCTCGAGCTCGAGAAGGGAATCGACGAGGAGGGCAAGATGACCGCTCTCGCCGGCAAGTACGCCGGAATGCCCGTAGCCGAGGCCCGCGCCGCCGCCATCGAGGACCTGAAGGCCATGGGGGTCCTCGTCAAACAGGAGGACAACCCCCAGCAGGTCTCCGTCTGCTGGAGGTGCAAGGCGCCCATCGAGTACCTGCAGGTCCCCCAGTGGTTCCTGAAGACCACCGACTTCCGCGACCAGATCCTCAAGAGGGCCGACGAGATCAACTGGCACCCCGGCTTCATGAAGGTCAGGCTGCAGGACTGGACCAACTCCCTCGAGTGGGACTGGGTGCTCTCCAGGCAGAGGATCTTCGCCACCCCCATCCCCGTTTGGGAGTGCTGCAAGTGCGGCAAGGCGGTCTGCGCCACCGAGGCACAGGCCCGCGCCTACGTGGACCCCACCCTGGACGCCGCCCCCGTCGACAAGTGCCCCGAGTGCGGAGGCGAGATGGTCGGCTGCACCGACGTGTTCGACACCTGGATGGACTCCTCCGGGTCCTCCCTCTACAACTGCTTCTGGGAGAGGGACGAGAAGCTCTTCAAGAAGATGTACCCCATGTCCCTCCGTCCCCAGAGCCACGACATCATCCGCTCCTGGGCGTTCTACTCCATCCTCCGCGCGGAGCAGATCGCGGAGTCCCGCCCCTGGAACGACATCATGATCCACGGGTTCATCATGGCCCCCGACGGCACCCCCATGCACACCTCTGCCGGGAACGTCATCGACCCCATGCCCATCCTGGAGAAGTACGGCGCGGACGCCCTCCGCTACTACGCCGCCTCCTGCTCCCTCGGCACCGACCACGCCTTCCGCGAGGAGACCGTCGTCCGCGGGAAGAAGATCTGCATCAAGGTCTACAACCTCGGACAGTTCGCCTCCAGGTACCTCGAGAAGCTGCAGTCCGCCCCCTCCGTGCCCGCCGGTCTCACCGTGGCCGACAAGTGGATCCTCGGACGCCTGTGGCAGACCGTGAAGGACGTCACCGACGCCGCCGAGGACTACCTCTTCGACAAGGCCATGAAATCCGTCGAGGACTTCATCTGGCACGTCTTCGCCGATGATTACGTCGAGATGGTCAAGGGCCGCGACGACGAGGCCGTCAGGTACACCGTCTACACCGTCCTCCTGAACGCCCTCAAGCTCCTCGCCCCCTTCATGCCCCACGTCACCGAGGACGTCTACCAGAACATCCTCAGGAGGCTCGACGGCGCGAAATCCATCCACCTCACCTCCTGGCCCGTGCCCGGCGAGATCGACGCCGGGGCCGTAGAGGCCGGTGACGCCGCCGCCGGAATCATCGCCCAGGTCCGCGCCTGGAAATCCGAGCAGAAGGTCAACGTCAACGCCGACATGGCCCGCCTCGAGGTCATCGGCGGGGACACCGCCCTCTACAGGAAGGCCGAGAAGGACATCCAGGTGGGTGCCCGCGCCAAGGAGCTCATCATCGTCGAGAAGGCGGACCTCACCGAGAAGGTCGAGAGCGTCAAGCCCGTCTACGGCAAGCTCGGACCCGCCTTCAAGGGTCAGGCAAAGGCCGTCGTGGCCGCCCTCAACGCCGCCGACCCCGAGGACATCGCCGCCCAGATCGCGAAGGGCAAGGTCGTCCTGAAGGTCGAGGGCTCCGATGTCGAGCTCGGACCCGAGTTCTTCGACGTGAAGAAGGCGCTCACCCTCAACGGCCGCGAGGTCGCCACCGTCCAGTGCGGAGACGCCCTGCTCGCCATCGAGCTCTGAAACCTTTCAAGGCCGGGGCGACCCGGCCCTTCATTTCTTAGAAGTTGGACTCGCGGAGTCTCTTGAAGATGTTCTTCCCGCATCCGCAGAGGGGGCATTTGAATCCCGGATCGACATCGTCCCACGACGTGCCAGCGGGGAGACCGGCCCTCTCGGAACCCTTGGCCTCCTCGTAACGGAAACCGCACATCGTACAGACGAAGATGCGCGATGCCTCGGGCAGCACGAACTCGGAACGGGGCGCGGAGCATTCCGGGCATTCGAAGTCCTCCGGAAGGTCGGAATCACCCGAATAGACCCATCCGCAGATTCCGCAAACGTACCTCTCCATGGACCCCCGATGGCGATAACCGATAAAAGCATCCCTACATGAAAGGGGCGCCGGATCCCCCTCAGGACGCTGAGGTCTCCTCCGGAACAGACTCCTCCGTCTCCGCCTCCTCGAAATTCATCTTGCCGAACAGGGAATATCTGAGGGTCCTTCCCACCGAGGGGATCTTCATCCCGTACGGTGTGAAGAAACCCCTGGACTTCTCCGATGTTAACACCAGGATGAACAGGAAGTAGAGGATGGACAGCGTCAGATAGAGGTTGACGTCGAAATAATGGGTGAAGCTGTCCGTCACGATGAATGTCTCCGTGATCACCGCCGACGCGCTGAACGTGATGCACGACCTGAGGACCTTCCTGATGGCCTTGATGTTCCTCGACCGGATGGAGAAGATGGCCACCATGGTTATGACGAACAGCACTGCATTCATCAGCGTCATGAACGCATACTCGGGGAACTTCTCGTTGTCTATCTCGTGCACGCCGTAATAACCCATGTTGAAGTCGACCCCGATTGCGAAGATCTTGATAAGATACATGGCGCACATTACCACGAGGAAAAGCTCTGCGAACCGAAGAGCCAGAGGCAGCCTCCTCTTCTTGCGGACAGCACTTGTGCCGACGGATTCGTCATCCCCGAAGACCGCCTGCTCGCCGGGACCTATCCTGCTGAGGACGTACTCCTCGTAAGTCCACTGATAGACGACGTGATGGTTCATCGCCGATACGGACATCAGGGACATGAATGTGAAGGCCGTGAGCATCCCGGCAACCAACCCGATTAACGCCAGCATGGGGGTGAAATCCCTGTCAAAGGTGGTGGCGAAAATCCCCACGAAGAGACATAATATGAACAGCGGCAGTGCAGCATACCTTACCTTCCTCTTCACGGCAGGTTCCGGAGAATTGATATCGATGCCGATCCCCCTGCAGGATTCGCAGAACTTCTCGTAGAAACCCACCTGATCCATGTCATGGTGCGCGGGAAGTGCGAAGATGCTCCCCACGCTCCCGACGAAGAACACCAACGGAACCAGGACGGCGATGAGGGGCCACAGGTAACTGTACCAATCATCGGGATTGATGTTGAAGGTGAAGAACGTCCAGAACGGCATCATGCCGAGCATGATCACGATGAAGAACGGGCCCGCGATCTGCACGGTACGGTACTCCTTGGAATAAGTTTCCTCGTACTCGGAATAACCCGACACATCGGCACCGGAACCGCGGAGGAAGTCGATCAGGCTGAGCGCGACCTTCATGTCCCTGGCTATATGGGCCCTGTTACGTGCACGGATGACGGCGCACACCGTCACCAGCGTGGTCCCTATCCCCATCGTGAGGAAGAACAGGCAGTTCCTCTCTCCGAGATGGACGTACATGTCGAAGGCCGCGAACAGAACGAAATTGATGATCACAACCAACAGGGCCACGACAACACTGAGCACCCTGTCGGTCTCGTGACGTGTGCGGACGAGCTCGAGGAATCCGGATGCGGGACCGCCTTCCATCTTACCGCCTCCTCCCGATCAGGAGATTGCATATGCCGAGGAGCGTACCCAACGCGATTACCGCGATGGCGATTTGCTGTGCCAGATTGTTGTCTAGCGGTTCACGGACGGTGATGACGGTGACGTTCGATTCGAACGCCCCCAGATATGATTCGCACCCCTCGGGGATCATCACGAAAACGATATCCGTATTGTAGAAGGCCTGGTCGCCGATGGTCCGAATGGTGGAAGGAAGCACCACCGATTCCAGGTCATTGCACTTGTAGAAGGCCGAATTCCCGATGGTCACCAGACTGCTTCCGAGATTGATGGTATTTATAGAGCAGTTCAGGAACGCCTCGTCCCCGATAGCCACGACCTTGTCGGAAATGGTGACGGACTTCAGCCCTGTACATCCGCTGAACGCCTTGTTGGGAATCTCGGTGATTCCGGAACCGAGTGAGACTGTCATCAGTCTAGTCATCCCAGAAAAATAACCCTCGAATAATGACGTGATGCCGTCCCCAATGGAGAGCTCCTCCAGCCGTTGCATGTCCCCGGGCTCGAAGAAACAGAGATCCGTCACGCCGTTCCCGATGCGGAGGATCTTCAGGTTGGGGACATGGGTGAATGCGGCCTCGCCTATGTACGTCACGCTATCGGGGACTATTAGACTCTCGAGGTTAGTATCATCAGCGAACGCGGTCACTCCGATGGACTGCAGGGAGTTTCCCAAATGCAGTTCCGAGACCATCTTGCATCCCATGAAGGCATTGTCCCCTATGGACCTGAGCGAATCCGGAAGGTTGAGGATGCCGAGATAATCGCAAGCCTCGAATGCACCGGCCCCAATGGTCTCCACGCCCTTCCCGAAATCGATATCGAAGAGAGGGCAGTCACGGAAGGCATAGTCCCCTATGGATCTGAGCGAATCGGGGAGGGTGACATAACTTAGATGGTCGCAATACTCGAACGCGGATTCGGCGATGGTGGTGACGCCCTCCTCGACGATTACTCTGGTCGCCGAACCGTAGTGCGAATAGCCGGGATAGTAATCGTACATCGGCCCGTTTCCTGAAATCGTGAGGTTCCCGCCATCGAGGGTCCAAGTCACGTCTTCCCCGCATTGTCCGCTCGATTCCGCGGAGGATTCGTCCGAACCGCAAAGTGTCAAGACGAGGAACAATGACACGGCACACGCGACCATGGCGGCAAGGCGACCATACATGAGAGGTTATCAGCAAGGCACATAATAACTATTTCCAGTTATTCCGAGAATTAATCTCAAAAATGATGGCAATAATAACAATCATTCGCGTAATACCCCATAGAAATCCTTTCGAACCAACCACACGAAAGAACGGCCGGGACTCCCGTCAGGAGCCGACTGCACCCCGCTGGGTATATATTGAATATGCAGGATACGACAGCGAAAATACCGTTGTCTGCGATAGTCGCAGGCTGTCCAAGGTGACTCAAATGGCATCACAATCATTCTCCGACCTCGGACTTTCCGAGGAGATCCTGAAAGCGATGGAAGACATGGGCTGGTCCGAGCCCACCCCCGTCCAGGTGGCGGCCATCCCCGTCGGTCTCAAGGGTACCGACCTCATCGCCCAGGCCCAGACCGGTACCGGCAAGACCGGGACCTTCGGATCCATCATCCTCTCCCGCGTCCCCGCCGGAGGCAACGTCCCCGGCGCCATCGTCCTCACCCCCACCCGCGAACTCGCCATCCAGGTGGCGGAGGAACTGAGCACCGACCGTCTGGCCAAATACACCGGCCACCGCTGCATCGCCATCTACGGCGGAACCAGCTATGAGAAGCAGATCAGCGAGCTGGAGAAGGGTACGGACATCGTCGCCGGTACCCCGGGCCGCGTCCTCGACCTCATCGACCGCGGATACCTCAACCTCGCCGGGATTAAGGTCATCGTCATGGACGAGTCCGACCGCATGCTCGACATGGGATTCATCGAGGACGTGGAGGAGATCTTCAAATGCTGCCCCAAGGAGAGGCAGATGATGATGTTCTCCGCCACCATGCCCGAGGACATCAGGATGCTGTCCAACGACTACATGGTCAAGCCCAAGGAGATCAACGTCTCTAGGGACGTGGTCGTCCTCGACAACATCGAACAGTTCTACATCGCCGTCGGCCGCAGGAACAAATCCTGGGCCCTCTCGAGGATACTCGACCTCGACAAGCCCAAGGCCCTCATCTTCTGCCAGACCATCAAGATGGTCGACATGCTCGAGGAACGCCTCAAGGAGTACGGCTACAAGGCCGAGGCCATCCACGGGGACATGCCCCAGAAGAAGCGCGAGAGGGTCATCGGGGACTTCCGCGAGGGCAAGGTCGACCTCCTCATCGCCACCGACGTCGCCGCCAGGGGACTGGACATCGACGATGTCGATTACGTCATCAACTACGACATGCCCGAGGAGCTGGAGACATACATCCACCGCGTCGGCAGGACCGGGCGCGCCGGGAGGAAGGGTACCGCCGCCTCCTTCGTCACCGCACAGGAGGAGTACCTCATCAAGGAGTTCGAGGTCCGCACCGGCATGGTCATCGCCAAGCGCGACGTCCCCGACAACGAGGAGGGCGCCAAGGACACCATCCGCAAGGTCGTGGACTACGACCAGCTCAGCAACGCCTTCGGGATGTGCCGCTTCGAGATCAGCCTCGGCAAAGCGGACGGCGTCGGCAAGGTCAAACTCGCCGATTACATCATGAAGGCCGGCAGGATCATCGACGCCGCCATCGGGAAGATCGAGCTCGGGGAGGAGTCCTCCGTGGTCGAAGTGCACAAGGACTTCGGCAACAAGATGCTGAAGGACGTCCCCAAGATGACCTTCCGCGGGAAGAAGGTCTCCGTCAAGGTCCTGGAACGCGAGTGATCATCTCACGATGTCCGCCAGGGTGTAATCGAGCACCTTGGAGAGATCCGAGAAGGCGATCTCGAACTGCAGGCCGACCTTCCCAGCGCTGATGTAGATGCGTTCGTTGCGCGAGGCGCTCTCGTCGACGACCGTCCTCAGATGCCTCTTCATGCCCAGCGGTGAGCATCCCCCGTGGATATACCCGGTCAGAGGGAGGAGTTCCTTGGAGGGGATCATCACCACGGATTTCTCCCCTACCGAGGCCGCGGCCTTCTTAAGATCGAGTTCGTGAGTCACCGGAACGACGAAGACGTAGTACTTATCGGACTTCCCCTGGGTGACGAGCGTCTTGAAGACCTCCTTCGGATCCTCGCCGAGGATGGAGGCGACATCCGCACCCGCAATGGCGTCAGTCCCCGAATAATCGTGAAGGACGTACGGCACCTTGGCCTTCTCGAGGATGCGGACGGGGTTGGTCTTCTCCATAGAGCGCGAATCGAGGTCTCCGTATTTGACGCTGAGGATGCTAGCCAGCATGCCCCAGGAACGCCTGTAACGGCTTCTACGATACCTTTATATCTGATGCTCGGATGCAAGGATTACTACACATGTGTGGACGTGGTGTAGCTGGTTATCACTTAACCTTGCCAAGGTTAGAACTCGGGTTCGAATCCCGGCGTCCGCACTCATACTTCTTCGTATTCCTTCCCTTTGGAGGACCCTCTTTTCCCCGCCCCGGCCTCACGTATCCCGCTTCCGCCTGATGCGTGTCGACTTTTAGGGTTTTTAAAAATCGGTCGTTTTTATCGGTAACTATATATTTAATTTAGGGAGAGTTGAATTAATGTATCCTAAACACAAGCAATCAATAAATACTGTTTAGAAATCTTTTACTCATAGGTGAATCAAATGCCTAAGATCATCGCTGACAACTGTGTTGCTTGCGGCGCTTGCGCCGATGTGTGCCCCGAGGGAGCTATCTCCGTTGACGACGTCGCTGTTATCGACGACTCCAAGTGTGTCGACTGCGGCGCTTGCGTTGACGAGTGCCCCTCTGACGCCATCGAGAACTGAAACCCGCTCATCGGGGGCTTCGGCCCCCACCCTCTTTTACACTTTCCATCTTCTGTCTGGCTGGCGTCTATATACCAGCGGACATATCAGCCACCGTGGATGCGCTCATTGAGTTCGCGATAGGCCTGGCCGTGGCAGTTATGCTGTGCGCCTTCGCATACCGCAAGCATCTGATGACCGCCTCCGCTTCCATCGCCGCTATCATAGGGTCGGCGATAATCGTGTTCTGCGGGGGGATCTTCTGGGAGATCGCCATGCTCCTGTTCCCCATATCCGCGTTCATCGCCACTAAGCACCGCATCGGCGAGAAGACCGACCTCGGACTCCAGGAGGGCAGTTCCGGAGAACGCCATCTCCTGAACATCATAGGAGTCTTCATGGTCCCCACGATGATATCCGTGGTCTATTACCTAACGGACACCGCCGGTTTCGAGCTCACCGTGGCATACCTTTCCGCCCTCGCGGTATCCACCGCAGACACCCTCAGTTCCGAACTCGGCGTACGCGACCCGAAGGTCTACCTCATCACCACCGGGAAACCCTGTGAACGCGGGACCAACGGAGGGGTGTCGAGATACGGTCTCACCGTATCCACGATCGGGGCGTTCGTCTTCGCCCTCGTCGCGTATGTACTCGTCACCGGAGGGTTCGACATCAGGTTCATCATCCCCTTCGCGGCGGGTGCCCTCGGCAACCTGATCGACAGCGTCGAAGGCGCGGTGTTCGAGAACAGGGGACTCATGAGCAAATACACCGTGAACGCCTCCTCCGCCCTCATCGGTGCGATAATCGGATTCCTCCTGGCTCTTGTGTTCTGAACGCCTCAGAGGGCGTTTACGGAGCCCTGCCGGCTTCCATTCCCATGCGCGATAGGTGACCTCCGTGTTGATGGAGGTCCGGAGGGCACCTGCCCCCCTTTGCCCCTGGAACGGCCCAGGCGGCCACGATGGGAACAGAGGGACTTACCTACCTCCGGCATGCCGTTTTTGCCCCTGGGCCGAGGTAGGCATTTGACCCCCGGAAAAAGCGTGTACGGTGGCTCCGGGAGACGATTACAGAAAAGTGCCGCGGTTGAAGGCCCGCGGCGGGCCCATGGAGTTTGATCAGAGCTCGCAGAGCTTCAGGAGCTTGTTCCAGTTGCGGTCGATGTCACTCTGGCATTCCTCGACCACGTCGGACCAGCGCTCGTCGGACAGGTGCTTGAAGCGGCCCTGGCTGGAGAACCAGTCGACGATGGGCTTCTTCTCGACCTTGCCGTCGGCAATCCTCTGGGACTCGGCGGAGAGGTGGTACTCACCGTTCTCGACCTCGAAGAGGGGCCACACGCAGGTCTCCACCGCCAGCTTGGAGATGGCGATGGTGTCGTCGGAGTTGAACCTCCATCCGCGGGGGCAGGGCGACAGGGTGTTCATGAACGCCGCGCCGCCGCACTCGAAGGCCTTCTGGGACTTGGTGACCAGGTCCCTCCAGTTGTGGGGGGCGGCCTGTGCGACGTAGGGGATGTTGTGGGCGACCATGAT
>SUSU01000005.1 GCA_015063225.1 Thermoplasmata archaeon
ATGGTCATCTTCATCATCACTCTCAATCAATACATCTGCAAACACAACTTGTGCTTTTACATGTCCCTGATTTGCAGCTAACTCTATCCATCTTCTAAATAGCCCCTCATCCTGTTCAACTTTAACACCTTGTTTATAGAACATCGCCAAACGATATTGGGCATCAGACAGCCCCGATTTAGCTTGATCCAATACAACATCCAAGGAATCCATTGAGGCTTCGTGGTAAAGAGCACACACCTTTTTTGGCCTACCGTCTGCAACAATAGCGCCTTTATCAATCCACACAACACGAGTGCATAAGGATTCTACAGATCCAGGCGAATGAGACACGTACACTACAGTTTTGCCATCTTTCAAAATTTTTCTAAAATAATCTGAAGCTTTAGCAGAAAAAGTAGCATCGCCCGTGCTCAATATTTCATCCACAAGCATAATTTCTGCATCAACATGGATCATTATGGAAAAGGCAAGTCTGCTTCTCATTCCAGAAGAATATGTCCTCACAGGGTTGTCAATATAGCTCCCTATTCCCGAATAATCTATTATTTCGTCAATTTTTGATTCAATTTGCTTCTTCGAAAAACCATACAGTTCTCCTTTTAAAACAATATTTTCCCTGCCAGATAAATCTGGGTGGAACCCCATACCCAATTCAAGTATTGCTGCGACCTTCCCATCTATGTTGACTGTTCCCGAATCTGGTTCCAATATTTTGGCCATTATGCTAAGAAGTGTTGATTTTCCTGCACCATTATTTCCGATAATTCCCAATATTTCCCCCTTTTTCACATCTAAATTTAATCCATCTAAAACGCGATTTTCGATTCTTGTTTTTCCCTTTTTCAATAACCCTTTCTTATTCCCATCACTATCCAAATAGTATGCAAGTGTAACATCCCTCAATTCAATAGCATTATCTGGATTCATGTTTTCACCCGATTAGAACAATATTTTCGCCCGAATCTTTCAATTATAACGGATCACACGCCTGCAAGTGTTCGCTTTGCGTACATTAGAAACTGACATTTACTCTGTTAAATGTAATTTGCATTGGCATAATAAATTATAGTCTTTTCACAAAACCACGTTTAAGTTTCTGAAATACTAAATAACCAACTAAAAGCATGGACACAGACAACAATGGGCACATCATTATGTAAATTGTACCTGGCATCTCAGCCCAATACAAAATATCATGAACCCACTCAATATAATAGGTGAGTGGATTTAACCATATTACTTCCAATAAAATGCCCGTAGCATCAGATGCCATGTAACGCATAGGAGTCAATACAAACAATGCAATGCCCATTGATCCAAGAGCGTACTGAATGTCCCTCACATAAACAGTCAGTGAAGAAAGAAGAAAAATGCAACCAACTCCAAAAATAAATGCTAATATCAACAAGGGAACTAATGTAAGGAGACAGACGATATCAATAGGATATCCCGTAATTACCAACGTAACCAGCACTATAAAATATCCGATTATGCAAACAATCATTGCAGATATCGCATTTGCTAACACAAGAATTTCTTTTGGAAGATACATTTTTTTAATCATTCCAGCGTTCCCAGTAAATGCATTAGTGCCCCCAACTATACAACGAGTAAGAAAATGAAAAAGAAATATAGCTGTTGAAATAAAGACCCACCTATTTTCGATAGATGTGCTTGTTCTAATCTCTGTGAATATCACATAATACATCAGCATCAAAATAAGTGGCGTTATAAAATTCCAAGCAAACCCCAGAACAGAGTTTCTATACTTGCCATATAAATTCTTAGCTACAAGCGAACGAAGAATGGTCCGGGAGTTATAAACCTCCATGATATCGTGCTTGAGTGATTCAAAAGCGCCCGTCATCTAACATCACTATACAGTTTACTCATCAACAGACCAATTAGCATTTCCGAAACCCCGCAAACAGGGCATCAGCAATATAACAAACTAAGAAGTGTGAATCATCCACTCTTTATTATCATTACTCTCACAAAAGACAACAATGATGATTGGATTATCTATTAAGAAAGGTGAGAATCCCAATAAATAGCATTTAGTCGTAGGAGCGTTTGACGAACACAATTACGAAAATCTTTACTAGACAATCTAATTCATTTAAAACAAATATAACAAACAATGTTTCATAAAACGTTCAAAACAATAGATACCGCGAATGGAGGTTGTTAACCGTGATCATTGATAGAATAGAAAAAGTAACGCAATATTGCCCCCCACCCTTTCAACCAATAGTTTCCAAGATTTTGTGCAATATTAATCAATTTGAGATTGGGGAGCATACAATCAATGAACGCATACTCGTAAAACACGTTGTTGTAAAAACTGTTCCAATTGATGAAGCAATCATAGAAGACCATAACCACCACATTGACATCCAGATTCCTTTAAACAACACAGAATTGATGAATATTTATAACAGAAACAATTCGAAATTGAAAACAAAATACGATTCCCTAAATGACGTTTCATACTACAAAACTCCAGGCGACATGATTGCATCTGCTCGCATCCTGCCAGGATACTTTATACTCATAGAACCCCATGAGATGCATCAACCTCAAATTGCCATAGGGCCCTCGTACACTTTAGATAAGATTGTGATAAAAATAGACCTGTCATGATGTCATCCAGAATTCATTGTCAATCAACCATCATGAACATATTGTGTACTTATGGAACGCCACCATGATTATTAGCTAATACCTTTCAAATGATGATGTTTAATTACGTTCAAAATCATATTATACCCAAATGTCTTGCTATGTCTGTGAGGTATAATTGTCTTCGAAAGTTGTGGCTTTGGTACCCATAAAACTCGGATCGAAAAGAGTTCCGAAAAAAAATATAAGGCCGTTCTACGACGGCACACCATTGATGCACTTTATTCAACGCGCTTGCATCGATTCTCAGCTTATAGATGACATTTATGTCTACTGCTCAGATGAATCCATAAAAGACTATATTCTACCTGAAGTTCATTTCCTTAAACGCCCAGAGTATCTTGACGGCGATAACATCAATGCCAATGATATTATACGGGAATTCATGAAATCCGTCCCCGCAGATATTTACGTTAATGTCCATGCTACATCGCCTTTTGCAAAATCAACAACAATTGACAGCTGCATCCGCCACGTATCAAGTGGCGAATATGACAGTGCTTTCTGCGCAGAATGCGTCAGAGCATTTATGTGGGAAAATAACAAACCAATTAACTTCGATCCAAGCCACTTCCCCCGCACACAGGATCTGCCAGACATATATGCCGAGACATCTATCGCATATGTCTTTACCCAAGAAACTTTTAACAAATACAACAGGCGTGTTGGAACCAACCCATTTATCCAAGTTGTTGATAAAATCGAAGCCATAGATATCGATTATCCTGAAGATTTTATCATTGCAGATGCCATTTACAAGGAGGTTATTAACAGATCATGACAGTGCAAATTACCGACTGCACCATAAGAGATGGGGGGTATTTGATGAATAAAAACTTCAGCCCCGAATTCGTAAAATCAATCATGAAAAATCTTGCTGATGCAGGAATAAACTTCGTAGAAACAGGATTTTTACAAACAAAAGTAAACGGCGAATCGATTGTATATCACAACTCCAAGGACGTCGTTAAATATCTCCCACTTGACAGAAAGAATACTCAATTTCTTGGTTTCTGCGATAACAGCAGATATTCGATTGATGATTTAGACGATTATAATGGACAATCCTTTAAATGGATGCGCATTTCCTTTGGAAAGCACGAAATCGACCCATCATTACGTTTTTGTGCTGAAGCTCAAAAAAAAGGATATATAGTACAATTCAACCCAATGGACGCTATAGGATATTCAGATGAAGAATGGAAGTCACTGGTTTCAAAAGTCAACGAGGTTAAACCGGGCTCCTTTTCATTAGTCGACACATTTGGGGCAATGCACCTAAGTGACCTCATACACTTCTTTAAGATGACGGACGAGGTCTTGGATAAAGATATCAAAATTGGTCTCCACTCCCATGATAATCTTGGTCTCTCAAATGCTCTCGCCGAAACCATGATGATGCTGGCCGAAGAATCCGGAAGAGACATCATTGTTGACGGATCATTATTCGGAATGGGGCGCGGTGCAGGCAATGCCTCTACCGAACTGTTGGCTGATCTAATCAATAGAAAGTATGGGGGTAATTACAACCTGCCACTTCTACTTGACACAATTAATGAATTCATCATCCCCCTTCGTGAATCGATTAATTGGGGCTATGACCTGCCAATGTTCATTTGTGGCACCAAACGTGCACATGTGGATAATGTTTATCATCTCCAAAAAACCCACAATTGTTCAATTAGTGATATGTATGAGGTAATAAGCAACCTCTCACCTTCAGATCGTACCAGGTATGGGAATCATTATTCAAAAACCGATTTTTCTGCTCTTGAGAAAGAATACGAAACGATCAAATCTAAGTGAGTTCATATGAATTGTGCAGACTATCTAGTTGATTTCCTAATATCCAAAGGAGTCACAGACATATTCGGTTATTCCGGCGGATACATAGTACCATTCATAGAAGCATTGTACAACAGAAGAGATCAAATTACAACACACATATGCTACCACGAACAGGGTTGTGCTTTCGCCGCCAATGGTTTTGCACGCGCATCTGGGAGACTAGGGGTTTATTTTACAACATCTGGGCCTGGTGCAGTTAACGCATTTGGCGGATTAGCTGATGCGTGGTTCGACGGCATTCCAGTTATGGGGATATGTGGGAATGTACCAACCCATGAGCAAAAAGGTTACTCGGGCATCCGTCAAAACGGATTCCAAGAAATGGACATCGTATCCATGACTAAACACATTACTAAATACTCAGTTACTCCACTCAATGCAGAAGAATTCCCAGAAATCATTAATCGTGCATACAATCTTGCAATGATTGGCAGGCAAGGAGGTGTAATCATTGATTTTCCATTCAACATCCAAAAAGCCGATTGTAATTGTAGGTAATGGTGTTAGAGAATCAGGAGCCGCAGATATTCTCCATGAATTCTACGAAAAAACCAAAATACCGGTTCTAACAACGATGAATGCTGTAGACCTCATGCAAGATGAATGGAAATTAGGATTCATTGGCACGTATGGACACCGCGTTGCCAACATGATTGTATCCCAATGCGATTTAGTTATAGCGATAGGCGCACGCCTTGGTCTTAGGCAAACTGGCAATAAAAAAGAATACTTCGCACCAAATGCTAAACTGATACGTGCAGATATTGATCAGTCAGAACTCAGCAGAACAGTAAAGAATGATGAAGAGAAGTATCTTATTGATGCTAAAGAGTTCCTTTCAAAATTACTAGCTGAAAATATTCCCACATATTCCGAATGGAATTCAAAATGCTTCCAAGCCAAAGCAATTCTAAGCCCTTTTGACAAAGAACTTGGAAACTTATGTATTGAGTATATTTCCTCATTGTTACCGGATGATCCCCTTGTAGCAGTAGATATTGGTCAAAATCAATGTTGGGCCGCCCAATCCCTAACATTAAAAGGTAAAAACGGACGCATTCTTATCGGAGGCAGTTACGGATCCATGGGTTGTGGTTTACCTTATGCTATAGGCTCTTCGATTTATCTCAAAAAACAGCCTATTTATTGCATTACTGGAGATGGTGGATTACAAATGAATATCCAAGAACTACAAACTGTAGCTTCTGAACAATTACCAATCAAAATATTTGTAATTAATAATAAAACGCTCGGCAAAATAACCGAAATTCAAAGAGGCGGCTACAATGAACACTATCTGATAACTACCGAAAGTAGTGGATATGTCGCCCCGGATTTTGAAAAAATTTCAAATGCATATGGCATTAGATCAACTACTGTGTATTCGTATTTGGAATTAGAATCATTCAAAGACTGGTTGTATGATTTAGAACCTTGCTTATTCAACATCATATTGCCTGAAGCAACATGGCTATTACCAAAAATGAACTGGAATGAAAAAGAAATGCTCCCGCTCCTCGATTCGAATATTATGCAACAAGTAAAAGACATCCTTTCATGAGGACAGTAAATGCGCATCAAACTACTAGTCATGGATGTTGACGGCACCCTAACGGATGGTAAAATCCATATGGGACAATCAGGAGAATTATTCAAAACATTCGACATCAAAGATGGCTATGGGATTTATTCTCTATTGAAAAAATATGATATTATACCCGCCATAATAACTGGTAGATTCTCAGATATTGTGTTAAACAGATGTAGTGAACTGGGCATTACTGAGATATACCAAGGATGTACAGATAAAATTCAACCATTGTACAATCTTGCTACAAAATATAACCTTATGATTGACAAATATGGCATTATTAAGGGTTGTGCGTATATCGGCGATGATCTTATTGATTTGCCATGCATGGAAAAATGCGAACTAACCGCGTGCCCCGCAGACGCGGTCCAAGAAATACGTAGCATAGCTAACTATGTCTGTAAAACCAATGGCGGCAACGGTGCTGTACGTGAATTCATCGAATGGATTATCGACAACAATGACTAACTACTTATGAGACTATCTAATAATCAAATAAAAGGAATTGAAAGATTAACGTTCCATTTTAGATCTGATCGTTCTCTTAATGTCTGTTATAGGATCAACATTCAATGGATCGACATTTCTATTAACTGCAACAAAGAAAGATAGATGGTCCCCGAACATAATCGAATAAACCATCCTCTCAAGAAGAGTATCCCCCTTAATGTCCACGACAATCGGGGACAATCCCTTCTTCTTCATGACCTCGACAGTGGAATCCACCAGCTTGCAGATGTCCTTGTCCATATAATCCCTGAGGATGATGGGCAAGAACAACTCCCTGTGTGAATCCTCATACCACCCCACAATCTCATTGTGGTTGAACTCGGGCATCACGCCGGAGAAAGCAATCAATTTGGAATTCTCGTTCAGCTGGTTCTTCAGTCTCACCGCAACGGCATCCATATCCGGAGTACCGTACACGACGGGGATCCTCGCACCGGAGGAACAGCACTCCTTCGTTACCTCATCCGCAATCCAATGAGTGTACGAATCATCAAGCTCCATATGCTCCATAGATGCTTGCAGCCACGGCAGCATCCTCCTGAGCTGATACCTTATGCCGGGACCTCCGGCATCCTCGATGATCCCGCCGACGATACCGATGAACCATCCGATGGCGGAACGGGGTTGTATCTTCTCCCCGCCGATCTTCACAAGTATATTCCCGTTCTCATGAGCGAGTCTCTCGAGCTCCCCACCATAGGTAACGACAACGGTATCGATACCCATGCCCATGGCCTTGTTGTACAGCTCGATGGTCTCGAAGGTGTTCCCACTATAGGAACACGCAACAAACAGCGTATCGTCCCCGACCCACGCGGGCAGGGCCATCGTCTTGGCGACGGAAACGTCGACAGGACAGCTGTAGTACATGGAATCCCTGTAAACTGCACCTCCTATCGCGGACGCACCCATACCGGCAAGGATGATGTGCTTGTAGTCCTTGTTAATCCCAGAGACAACGTTCAATCCGGCCTCGAGATCATCCACAAACCCGTGGACCTCCTCATACATGCCATTCAGCGATTCGGTAGCGTACTGTCCCATGAAGGAGACTCTCCAATACTCTCAGTATTTTCTTTCACTATAATAATAGTCCTCATATCAGAAATGACAACATTTTACACATCACAATAAGTGTAAACCCATAATCCAAACCCCCATCGATACTCCGAAACAATAACAGGCGATGTCTGAAATACCACCACCAGGATTCACATCCGTGGCCGAGGAACAGGATTCCGAATCACTCCAATTCACCGAAGGAATCATATCGTCCAGGGAATCCTCCGTCGATGCCATCATCCATCCCGCCGGGAAGGAACCCGACCGCATCGACGACCTCAGGGCCAAACTCTACATCCTCAAGGACGCCCTCAGGACCAAAGGCTTCAAGGGGTTCGTGGACTGCGGCTACAACGCCGTCATGAGCATGATCGGCCGCAAGGACCTCCTCCCTCCGGAACAGAAACCAGAGGAGAATGAAGAAGAAGTCCCGGATATCGAGGGGGACATCGACAAAGCCATCCAATCCTCCCACCCTTGCGATTCAAATATCCGCATCCTCGACATCGTCAACTACATGATCTGCCCCCCCGTATCCGGCGGGATGCTCAGGGTCCTCGCCCCCCTGGAAAAAATACCGAAGGACAGCGGCATCACCATCGACATGGTGTTCGGCACCTGGGGCGCACAGTACGCCAGATCCTGCGAGGACTATCTCAACCGCATACCCGTGATCGGCCTCTCCAAGGGAGTCGTGGTTCCCCTCTACACCAAGGACCTCCCGGGTATCCCCGAGGACCTCCCCAAGGACGTGTGGATCACCGTATCCAAAGTACTCTTAGACTATGCCGTCACCCTCGTATCCAAGGAGAAGTACGACATCATCCAGATAGAGCACTCCCAGCTCTCATGGATGGTTCCCGCTCTCCGTATGGCATCCCCCTCCTCCAAGATTGTTCTCGACGCCCACAACGCCGAATACAGGGTGTTCGAGACCTGGCTCCCCCATACCACAGAGAAGGACCGTAGGGAGATTGAATCAAACTATCAGAAGATGAAAGCCTGGGAATCCAGGGTGTGGGGCTGGTACGATGCCGCCTTCACCGTCTCCCCGGTCGAGGAGGACCTCCTCCGCGCCGCAGGCGTGGAGGACGTCTGTCTCGTCCCCACTGGGGGCGGCATCGACCCCGCTAAGTACGCCCCCGTCCCCGGTATCGAGAAGAGATACGACATCCTCTACATCGGGAGCATGAACTGGTTCCCCAACTACCACGGCCTCAAATGGTTCCTCAGGGAGGTCTATCCCATCATCGTCTCCAGGAGGCCCGGCACCGACTTCCACATCGTCGGCAACGGTACGCCTGACAAGGAACTCCTCAGGATAGTGTCCAAGGTCAAGGGGGTCAAGTTCTGGGGCTTCCAGGAAGACGATGTGCAGTTCTTCCACACCTCCAGGGTGTTCGTCGTCCCCCTCTGGATCGGCGCAGGTGCCAGGGTGAAGATTCCCACAGCCTGGGCCGCGGGAATCCCCATCGTGTCCACCGTCTTCGGGGCCGAGGGCCTTCCCGCCGAGGACGGGAGGAACATGTTCCTCACCGACTCCCCCGAGACCTTCGCCGAGGATGTCATCTCCCTCCTCAACAATCAGGAACTCTCCGACAGGATATCACAGAACGCACTCGAGACCCTCCGCGGCAATTACACCACGGAGATCTGCGCCGAGAAACTGGTGAAGGACTACAAGGAGATCGCGAAGCATTAAGCCCTCTTCCTTCCCGCGATGTCGTAGTAGCAATCCGTTATCGGCCGGGCGCACCTGTCCAGGGAATAGTGCTCCAGAACGGTTTCGAAAGCGTTCTCCGCGATCCTCTTCCCCTCCTCCGGATCGTCCAGCAACCTCAATACGGCGGAGGCGAACCCCTCCGGGGTATCCTCCAGAAGGATGTTCTCCCCGGGCACCGTCTCGGCACCCTCCGCTCCGAACACTGTAGAAACCACAGGAACCTTCGCGCACCACGCGGTGGGGATCTTCACCCTCGCGCCCGCCCCTATCCACAGGGGCACCACGAACACCTTCGCCCTGTGGAAGAACTGCACATCATCATCCTGGAAACCCCAGAAACGGACGTTCCCGTTCCTCCTGCACAATGAAATCAGATCAGCATCCGGGATCCCGTTACCCACTATGTGCAGGACGGCCGACGGCTTCTTCTCCACTATCAGGGGCAGGACCTCCCTGATGAACCACTCCAGACCGTGGCAGTTCGGGAACCAGTTCATGCTCCCGATGTAGAGCATGTCGTAATCCTTCTCATGCTCCTCCTTGGGACAGTACTTCTCCGGGTCCATCCCGCCGCCGGTGGGCACCTGATAGACACGGGGGACCTTCGCATTGCAGAGGATGCCCGCCTCCATCTTCGACACGGCGAAAGCCGCATCATGCCACGGGAAGCAATCCGTCTCCCACACCCACATGGACTCCATGTTCCTCTGCACGGCCTTCCTCTGCCTCCCCTCGGCATAGGGGAGCCAGGTACGGAAGATCCTGTACTCTATGTTGTGGGCGTCCAGCACCAGCTTGGATGAAGGGGAAGCAGCCCTCAGCAGGGGGGTCATCCACGCCAGCTGCGAATGTTCGATCTGGATGATGTCGTACCTCTCACGGGAAACCAGATCCAGGACGTAATCCATCAGGGCGGGGCTCATGGTGGCCCACACCTCCTCCGGGATGCCCTCAGGGATACTGCCGTGGTGGGAGAGGTAGTTCTCGGCCACCAATCCCTTGGCGAACCTCACCACGGGGAGTCTCATGAGATACTCCTCGCAATCCCTCGCGTACTCCTTCCCCCAGGTGGAGAACACGAAATCCACCGAGATCCCGTCCTCAGGGGACATCCTCGTCAGGGGGTTGATTATCCTCAGGCTCCCGCCAGAGGTGGGGGGACAGTTGATGTAGTACGAGATGTCGAGGACCCTGATGCACCCCTCCGGGACCGGAGGGACCGACTCGGTCTCCTCCCTGGACCCCTCCTGGGAGTCAACCCTGCGGTTCAGGAACTTCTTGGCGACGGCCATGGCCTCCCTGATGCCCTGTGCCCTCACTATGCCTATGAAATCCGATACCTTCTCCCTGTAGAACCCGAACTTGCCGGAACCCTTCACGGAGTCCCTGGAACGGACGGCCTCCTCCAGGGCGATGGGTTCCCGGGAGGTCAGTCGCCTCCCCCCAGCATCTCCTCGGTGTAGGCGTCACAGACCTCGCCGCATTCCCCGTACATGCGTATCTTACCGCTGTCGAGCCAGATGGCGTTGTCGCAGATCTCCTTTGCTTGACTTGGAGTCTGCGTCACCAACACGATGGTGACCCCCTGCTCCTTCAATTCCCTGATTCTGTCGAGGCACTTCTTCTGGAACGCTATATCCCCGACGGAGAGGATCTCATCAATGACTAGCAGATCGGCATCCACGTTGATAGCGATCGAAAAGGCGAGCCTCATGTACATGCCCGAGGAGTAATCCCTCACCCTCTCGTGTATGTGGTCCCTGATCTCGGAGAAGTCGATGATGGCGTCCAGCCTCTTGTCCACTTCTTTCTCATCCAATCCGAAGATGGAGGCGTTGATGTAGATGTTCTCCAACCCGGACATGTCGGGGTGGAAACCGGCCCCGAGCTCGATCAGACAGGAGACCCTTCCCTTGGTCTCCACGGTACCGCTGTTGGGCCTGATGATCCTTGTCAGCAGTTTCAGGATCGTACTCTTCCCGGAGCCGTTCCTCCCTATGATACCAAGCGCCTCGCCCTTCTTCACGCTGAAAGAGACACCATCGAGGACCAATCTCCCCTTGGGCTTCCCGCTCTTGTGGTAGACCACCCTCTCCTTGAGGGAGGCGTTGCTGTGGGTGCCGTAGACCTTGCGGACGTCGCGCACCTCGACGATGTTCCCGTCCTCCATCAGAGCACCTCCGCGAAGTCGGGGGAGTAGCGGTCGTAGACCAACACTCCCACGAGGAAGGTGAACAGCGCGATGGATATCGAGGTCAGCAGCGTCCACCCGGAGGGGATCTGCATCCAGTAGAGCGCGTCCTGGAAGATCTCGATGAAGTACGTGAGGGGATTGAGGCTCAGGAGTTGCTGGAAGAGATGGTTGTCCACGAAGTCCCTGACGTACATGATGGGGGTGAGCCAGATCCACACCATGACCAATACGTTGACGAGATACTGCACATCCCTCATGTACACGTTCGCCGCGGAAAGGATCAGAGCCATCCCAAGACAGAACACAAGGAGGATGAGCATCGCACCGGGCAGGAACAGCACGGCCCAGGAGAACCCGTGACCGCACACCCCTATGACGATGAGCGCAATCGCGATGGATATGACGAAATTCACGAACTTCGACAGCACCACCGAGATGGGGATGACAGCCCTGGGGAAGTAGATCTTCGTGATGAGCTGGGAGTTCTCCACCACCGAACCCGCCCCTCCGACCATGGAATCGCAGATCATGAACCACGGCACCATGCCCACGATGAGGTACGCATAGTAATCCTCCAGGTCCTGGCGGAAGATGATGGTGAACACCATCAGGTAAACGAGTATCTGCATCAGGGGGAGGACGAAGTTCCAGATGAACCCCAGGACGGACCCCTTGTAACGGCCCCTCACCTCCCTCTTCACGAGATTGCGAATCATCGCACGGTAAACGAACGATTCGCGCAGAGACTCGAGCATAGGGGAAGGATATCCGCGGCTACTAAAAAAGTTTCCACGCGCGCGCATACGCAAGGGATGAATCATCCAATGCCATAAGCACACATGTGCCAGAGATCATTCCAAAGCGCAATGTATTACAACAAACTGCGTAAGCGACACCCGTGGAGAGGTTCATTCGGGACCTTTCACGAACAGCTTCCTCGCGGGCTTCAGTCTCGGGAACAGGTATTCCACAATCAGGTACGAAACCACCGCGAACGCGATGATTATCACGAACGCCTCGGGCTCCCTGCCGTAGAACCATCCCCCTCCGAACCACAGGGGGAAGGAGAGGATGATTATCATGTGCGTGAGGTACAGCGGGAGGCTGATGTTCCCCAGGAAGGAGGCCACCTTCCCGCACTCGATGTTCCAGGTGATGTCGCTGTACACCAGGGTGACCAGAACGGCGAACAGGAAGAACACCGTCGAGGAGGAATCATAGAACCTGTCGCCGTTGATGTAGATCACAAGCAAAACGAAACAGAGTATCTCCGCGAGGAGGATCACAACCTTCCCCAATATGGTCAGGTCGTAGTGTCTCCTCAGCCACATCGCCACGCTGTAACAAACCGCCCCTATCGCCATCTCGCCTATCGCCCTCAGCATCCCCATGGGCAGTCCCCAGGGGGCCTCGGTGGTCAGGGTGATGGTGTGGACGGTGAGGTTCATGAACCCGAGGATGAAGACCCCCATCAGCGGGAACAGGATGCGCTTGGCATAGGAGTTGAACCTGATGTAGATGGGTGCCAGTATGAGCATCCCGAGGAACATGGCGGAGAGGTACCACATGATGCCGAGATACATGGGGGTGTCCGCACCCATCCCTGCCATGTTGGCGAAGAACATGTACGGCAGGAGGTTGACAGCATCCATCACGGCATCCAGGGGATTGTACTCGCGGTAGCGGAGAGCATAGAACGCGATGACAACAATCGTCACGTAAATGACGTAGGGGTAGATCCTCTTGACCTTCTTCAGCACCATGTCGAAGGCGGACTTCGCGTAATCCCCCTGCATGTCGGAGAGATGCCTCTCGATGCTCTGAGCCATCAGCAGACCGGTGACGATGAAGAAGAACTCCACACCGTAGTGTCCGAACTTGAAGTAACCGAGATCGGAGACCCCGTTGAGGTGGACCCCCACGATGCAAATGGCGAAGAAGAACCTGAGCACCTCGATGGTGCCGTTCTTGGAGGATTTCTTCACGGGCTCCCCTGTCATCGCATGTGAATGGATGCAGGAGTATAAGATTGTGAAGTGCCGGACCCTGCCCACGGCTCACGCACGCCTGTACCTCGCGGACCTCGTGGTGCCTATCTTCACGATCCTGCCCTCATTGAGCATCCTGGACAGCACGGCTTCGACGGTGCTGGGGGACACGTCCACCAGCATCTCGCATATCTCCCTCTTGGATATGGGGACTAGGGATTCCAACACGACGGACTCTATCCTCTCGGTCTTGCTGTTCTTCCTGGGAACGGCGGATATCCTCCGCCTGTCGAGGTCCGTCACGCAGCTGTTCAGGACGTCCATGAAATAACCTATGAACGGAACGTAATCGTTCCTGTTCTCGTGCCATCCCTCCGACGAGGCTTTGAGCACATCGTAGTATCTGTCCTTGGTCGCGTTTATCGCAGATTCGATGGATACGTATCTCTGTATGCTAATTCCGTGACGGTACAGCAGCAGATCCGTCAGGAGCCTCGACATCCTACCGTTGCCGTCGCTGAACGGATGTATGCAGAGGAAATCGAGAATCACGCAGGGTATGAGCAGCATGGGATCGATTTCGGGATTCCCGCACGCCTCCCTGTACGCGTTGACGAGAGCCTGTACATTCTCCTCGGTCTCGATCGCCGGGACAGGGAGCCATCTAATCGTCTCCTCTCCCCCGGTCCTGTCGACGATGATGTTATCCGTAACCTTGAACGACCCGCCTCCTCCGATGCGCTCATACATGGCCTTATGCAGCCCGCATATGGTGATGTCATCGAACGGAAGCTCGTGCCAGTTCTTATGAATCAGCTCCAATGCATCCCTGTATCCTGAGATGGCGTTCTCGTCGTGTCCCACAGGTTCCGTATTGTGGAGAACTATCCCACGTATACGTTCATCAGTGGACCCTATCCCCTCGATCGCATTGCTCCATTTCACGGATTCGATGGAAGCTATCGACATCAGCCTTGAGAACAAAACGGCATTGTTCGAGATCAGTCCATCCAGCCTATCGTTCAGGGAAATGACCCTGCGCGCGGAACCGAACAGCTTCGAAGGCAGGGAAAGATTCTCGATGAATCCGTAATCGTATGTTCTCATGTATTCAATATGCATATTATAGAATATAAAATATGCATATTATTTGTAGAATATGCAGATTATAAACACCAAAATATGCAGATTGAGGACTCAACTCCTTCTGATGTACGCATACAGCAGCGATATGACAATCACAGCCGCACCGGCCACCAGCACTATCATGTGCCCGAGGAAATCCACGTTGTTCGGGGTGATCAGCAGGATGATGAAGTCGAATAAAATCACAAGGAGCCAGTTGTTCCTCCTGACGAAGAACCTCATGATCTTCACGCCCAGGCTGTAACCCTGTTTCTCCCCGGAGCGTATGGCGCGGCGCTCCGCATCCAGCATGATCCTCTGGATGAAGGTCATGTACCTGACGATGAAGTACAGCGACGGGATCAAAACGATGAAGTTCAGCAGCAGCACCACTATGGACGAGGCGTACATGCTCAGCTCGTCGGGGGTGTGGGCGTTCACGTACTCGGTGATGTCCGAGTTGGTCATGATGAACACCACCTCGATGATGGCGATGATGATCACGTTGACGTAAACTGTCGCCAGACCGGTCTTGAACTTGTTCTGCGTGCTCTTGGATATCGATGATATACGATCGTAGATCACGCCGCGCTTCACGTCCATGGCGTGATAGGCTCTCTGGATGAAGCGGGGGCTCTTGAACGCGAAGGCGCCGATGACCTTCTGGTTCTGGGTGTTGATGACCGGCAGAGCTATCATCGATACCAGCGCCGCACCGATGACGGCGGTGTAGAAGTCGTTGGATATGATATTGGCACCCAAAGCCTCCTTGGAGATGATGAAGGCGAACTCGCCCATCGCCACCAGCGCGATCGACGAATGGTAAGCGAGGGCCATGGGCTTGTTGCCCACGAAGAACGCCAATACGACGGAGCCGAACTTCAGGAGGAAGTAGATGAGGTAGATGATGAGGATGGGGATTATGTTGTTCGCCAGCCCCTCCACTGAGATCTGCATCCCGATGGAGATGAAGAACATCATCATGAACACGTCCTTCATGGGGGAGACGTGATCCTCAATCTCCTTGGATGCGTTCTTGGATTGGGAAACTATGACACCCGCCAGGAAAGCGCCGATGGCCATGGACATGCCGATCATGATCGACAGATACGCCAGACCGAAACAGATGCCGAGGCCGATGATGACCTGCACCTCGGCGGGCATCTTCTTGTGGAGCCAGTCGAAGAACTTCGGCAGCAGCGCGATGCCCACCACGATGGCGGTGATCATGAAGGCGATGATGAGGACGAACATCCAGATGATGCCGTCGAGGTCCATGCTGCTCCCGCTCATCAGCGGGGAGATGGCCGACAGGATGAGAACCTGGAACACGTCCTCCACGACCGTCACCAGAATCAAAGATTCCACGTCGGAGTGGGACATGTTCTTCTGGTCCGCCAGGACGATGGTGACCACGGCGGTGGAGGAACCGGAGATGATCGCTCCGAATATCAGGGCCTGGAGGGAATCCAGACCCAGCAGCATCCCGCCGAGCACTATCCCGCCCACCAGGATGATGGGCACCTGGATCATAACCACCAGGATGGCGAACGAACCCATGCGGCGCAGCTTCGTGAGGTTGAGCTCCATCCCGATGCAGAACATCATCAGGGCGAGACCGATGTCCGACAGGAACTCCACGATCTCGACGGTCTCCTCACTGGCCCACCCGACGGCGGCGATGATGATACCGCTTACCAGGTAACCGATAACGGCGGGCATCTTGAACCGCTTGAAGACGATCGAACAGAACCCTCCCAACAGCAGGAGGATGGCCATGTTCAATACCAGCAGTTCCTCTTCCACGAGTGCACCTGTTCAGGCGCTAAATCGTCCCTGTATTAAACTGTGCGCGTGCGAGTCTTCGAAATCAACGTACGCGGAGATGTTTACGGGGAAGGAGGGGATCCTCCCCCGCGTTGCAGTTTCCGATGTCTGGCTCATGCGCGGGCGGCACTGCGGATGCCGTTCCTCGCGGCACGCCCCAGCCACATCTCCGCCTTGGACGGGGAGGTCTCCACCCCGATGCCCTCGCGGTACATCTGACCGATGTAGTACTGAGCGAGGGGGTCGTCCTTCTGCGCCGCCTTCCTGAACAGGCGGGCGGCGGTCTCCTCCTTCAGGGGGGCGCAGTCCCCGTTGAGGTACATCGATCCGAGGATGCGCAGCGCGTCGGTCTGACCGGTGAGCTCCGCGGAGTAGTACATCGCCTCCGCACGGCGGGGGTCGCGGGGCACGCAGACGCCCTCGTAGTAGAGCCTTCCCAGGGTTATGCACGCCATGGCGTCGCCGCTCTCGGCGTGGTCGATGAGGGCGACGAGGTCGCCCGGAGATATCACGGTGTTCTCTGAGTCCATGATACCATATGTCTTACCAACGTATATAATGTGTAGGTTGTTATAAATGTTATAACTTCCGCCGTCAGTAACGTCACAGAGGTGTCCGAAAACATTGGATTCATCCGAATATGCTAACTCCCGGGCGCGGTTTCATATTATAATTAGGAAAATAACGTGTCCATGGACACCAACGATGGCTCCGACGGTACCCTCAAAGTGATCTACAGCACCAGAAAATGGAAGGAGAAATGGGACACACGCTTCAAGATCCTCATGCAGGAAGTGCGCATACTCGTACCCATACTGCAGGGCTACATACCCGAACTCGAAGGCCTCTCTGATTCCCAGATTATCGACCTGCTCCCGATGGAGGAGGACGGGAAGCACGTGAGATTGTCGCAGAGCGAGTACGTCGACCCCTCGGGCGTCGTGAGAATGGACGTGGTTATCCACGTATCGGGAGGGCACGGAGTCGAACCTTTCATCCTGCACATGGAGAGCGAATCTAGTTTCCACAGCCACTTGCTGATTATGAAGAGGGGACTCTACTACCAGTCCCGTCTGACGAACTCGCAGAAGGGCAGCGGTTTCATGAACGACGACTACTCTTCCCTAGTGCCGGTGGATTCGCTGTGGTTCCTCAGCAGGGTGCCGAAGAGGGATGCGGGCTCGGGATATAGACTTCGGACTTCCGTGGTTCCTTTCGAGGGACGTCCGCTGCCGGCGGGTATATCCGTGGGAACGGCGCTGTCCGATATCGGAGTGATCTGCTTGGCACCGCCCAGAGAAGGGGACCCGGACGCGGACCGCCTCGTAGGAACGCTCCTGTACAGCGATGAGGCCCTGGATGATAATATGAGCTGGCTCCAAACATTTTTAAATATCCAAGAAGGAGATGAATCACTCATGAGCGAGATTGAAAGCATCAGGGACATACTCGGCGGCCGCGATTTGGAGATCTACGATTCCGCTTTCGAAGAAGGCGTGGCACAAGAAAGGGCCAGAAAAGATGCTCAAATCGTATCGGATTTCGCAGATGTCGCGATGGCCCATCTTCACGAAAACGATGTTTCTCCCAAAGAGGCTGTCGAGAAGGTTGTAACCCTTACGAATTATCGTGACCTCGTGCTCGAAGAAGTCATGCGGAGACTCGCGAAGAAGGAGTGATCCTTTGGCAGAGATTGAAAACATCAGAGATATACTCGGCGGCCGCGATTTGGAGATCTACGATTCCGCTTTCGAAGAAGGAAAATCCGAGGGGATTTCGGAAGAAAGATCTAGGAAAGACGCTCAGATTGTATCGGATTTCGCCGATGTCGCGATGACCCATCTTCACGAAAACGATGTTTCTCCCGAAGAGGCTGTCGAGAAGGTTGTCGCCCTTAAGCATTATCGTGACCTCGTGCTCGAAGAGGTAATGCGGAGACTCGCGGAAAAACAGCCCCGGTGACTCCCACCGTCCGAAAGCACCCATGGGACGATATGACATCTTTTTACACAAACCTGTAATCAATCCGATAAAAGTTTTAAATATACGTGCTAAATGCTAACACTTAGCACGGTCAGATTCGGAAATCCTTTTTTAGGAAAAAGAATCAATGACAGCCAGAACCTGCCCGGAGCAGAAGGTGAAGAACATGGATGGAAAAGGAATCCGTTTGGAAAGGATCATGGACAGGAGAACCGGACGCGCGGTCATCGTCCCCATGGACCACGGGATATCCAACGGGCCGATGGACGGCCTGTACGATATGAAGGCCACCGTCGACGCGGTGACCAACGGCGGCGCCACCGCCGTCATCATGCACAAGGGACTCATCCGCTACTCCTACCGCGGATCCGGAAAGGATGTGGGACTCGTCCTCCACCTCTCGGCCTCCACCGACGTGAACAAGGAGAACGCCAACCACAAGGTCCTCGTGGCCACCGTGGAGGAGGCCATCAAGATCGGTGCCGATGCCGTCTCCATCCACATCAACTTCGGCGACGAGTACGAGTACGAGATGCTTGAATCCGCCGGGGAGGTGTCCCGCATCTGCAGCGAGTGGGGCATGCCCCTCATCGTCATGGCCTATCCCCGCGGGCACGACGTCAACTCCTACGACCCCGACCTCATCGCCCACTGCGCCCGCGCCTCCGCCGAGCTCGGCGCCGACATCGTCAAGGTGAACTACACCGGCGACATCGACAGCTTCCGCAATGTAGTGAAGGGAGCGCTTGCGCCCATCGTCATCGCCGGCGGCCCCAAGATGAAGACCGACATGGACGTCCTCAACATGGTGTACGACTCCCTCCAGGCCGGGGGCAAAGGCGTGTCCATGGGGAGGAACATCTTCCAGAACAGGAACGTCGAGGGCATAACCAAGGCCATCTCCGCCATCGTCCTCGAGGACGCCACCGTCGAGGAAGCCTCGAAGTACCTCTGAGGGAGAGAGATGGAGAAGAGGATCTTCGTCCGCGCGGACATACCCGAGTCTAAAGACGACCGCAAGGCCTTCGTCACCGACGGCCTCGAGGCGGGAGTGGTTTCTTTCATACTCAGGAAGGGGGACGAGCAGTTCGCCACCCTCGGCCGCATGGAGGATATCGTATACTTCGAGAACGGCAAACCTATCGATGAGAAATGGGCGTACGCCAGGATAGACACCCCCGAGGAACAGTCCGCCGTCCTCGCGATGGCCGGGAAGAAGGACGCCGTGGTGATAGAAACGGGCGACTGGACCGTCATCCCCCTGGAGAACATGATCGCCAAGTTCCGCACCGCGGGCACCAAGATCTACGCCGTGGCGCGCTCCAAGGAGGACGCCTCCCTCTACCTCCAGACCATGGAGAAGGGTGTGGACGGAGTGGTCATCGAGACCGACGACTCCGGAGACGTATCCAAGTTCAAGGACCTGCTCACCGTCAGCGAGCCCGTGGAGCTCTCCGAGGTGGAGGTCACCTCCGTGAAGCCCATCGAGATGGGCGACAGGGTCTGCGTCGACACCTGCTCCAACATGGTCCCCGGCGAGGGGATGCTGGTGGGTTCGTACTCCAACTGTTTGTTCCTCATCCAGAGCGAAAGCGAGGAGAACGGCTACGTCGCCGCCCGCCCCTTCCGCGTCAACGCCGGCGCGGTGCACGAGTACTGCATGGTGCCCGGAGGCGGGACGAGGTACCTATCGGAGGTCTCCGCGGGGGACAGCGTACTGGTGTGCGACCGCGACGGGAACACCCGCACCGCGTCCGTCGGACGCTGCAAGGTGGAGGTCCGCCCCCTCCTCATGGTGGAGGCCACCGACGGGAGGAAGAAGTACAACGTCGTCCTCCAGAACGCCGAGACCATCAAGGTCGTCACCTCCTCGGGATCCAAGAGCGTCACCACAATCGTACCCGGGGACAGGATACTGGCACACCTCAGCACCGGGGGCCGCCACTTCGGCATGGCCGTCGAGGAGACCATCACGGAGAAATGAGGATGAGGATCTGCGCCACTTACGGGGCGGTCCCCGAGGGGCCCGTCCCGGCCGACATGCAGGAGGTCCGCCTCGACGTCTTCCCCTCCGTTCCGGAGTGGGCCGATGAGAACACCATCGTCACCGCCGCGGGCAAGGACCACATCACCCTCCCCGAGGGGTTCGAAGGGATAGTAGACGTGGGGGACAGGGACACCTTCGTCCCCTGCAGGAAGATCCGCTCCTTCCACCATTTCAACGGGGTACCCCCGTCCGCGTTCCTCATGATGGAGATGGGTTCCGGCGACCAGTGGCTGTCGAAGTGCGCATGCACCGTCAATTCCTTCAGGGACCTCCACACCCTCTACAGGGTATCCAAGGTTATCGACCGCAGGCACGTCATCCTCGGTATGGGCGAACTCGGTACGGTCACCCGCATCAGGCAGGATGTCCTCAACAACGTCTTCACCTTCGCATATTCCGGACAGCCCACCGCCCCCGGACAGCTCTCCGTGGAGGAGATGAACGAACTCGGGGATAATCCCGAGATTATGGGGATCATAGGACATCCCCTCTCCCATTCCAAATCGCCGAGGATGCAGAACGCCGCCATGAGGAAGGCGGGGATCAAAGGGAGATATCTCGTCTTCGACTCCCCCGACCTCACCGACCTCCCCGACGTCATCAGGGAGTACCGCATCCGCGGACTCAACGTCACCATCCCCTACAAGCAGGACGTCGCCCCCATGATGGACGTCCTCGAGGGACCCGCGAAGACCATCGGTGCTGTGAACACGATCATCAACGACGACGGGAGACTCATAGGCACCAACACCGACGTCGCCGGCATAATCCATGCCTTCTCCAAAACTGGTAAAGAACTCTCCGAACACTCGAAAGTCCTCATCCACGGCACCGGCGGAGCGGCCCGCGCGGCAGTCTACGCTGCCATGAGCCAGGACTGCGAAGTCACTGTCATGGGGAGGACCCCGGAACACGTCTCCTCCCTCTGCGAGGAGGCGGGATGCGAGGCATTCGCCGGAGGCTCCGTCTCCTCATTCGATGCTGTCATCAACTGCACCCCCATCGGGATGAAGGAGGACTCCGCATACCTCTTCGACATCAACGACATCCGCGGTTCCATGACTGTCCTCGACATGGTCTACAACCGCAAGACCGCCCTCGTCAGGGCGGCGGAAGCAAGGGGATCGAAGATAGCGAAGGGATCCGACATGCTCGTCGGACAGGGGGCGGAATCCTTCCGCCTCTGGTTCGGAAAGGACCCCGACATCCGCACCATGGAGGATGCGCTTTGACCGGAACGGGGGTCTCCCACGGATGCATATCCGTGATCAACGGGATAGTCAACGGCACCGGCGCGGTGATAGGTATCGCCCTCGAGACCGTCGCCACCTACACCGAAGGTGGGGACTCCAAGAAGGTCATAATAGAGGGGGAGAAGACCGGCGACCGCCTCGCCAAGCTCTGCGTGAAACGCACCCTCGAACATCTGGGGGCTGCGGATTGCAACTACACCCTCACCATAAGGTCGCAGATCCCCCCGTCCAGGGGACTGAAGAGCTCCTCCTCCGTATGCAATGCCGTCATCAAGGCGGTGCTCGACGAACACGGAGCGGACATGAACACCCTCGACATGATCAAGCTGGGGGTGGAATGCGCCAAGGAGGCGGGGGTCACCGTCACCGGGAGCTTCGACGACGCCTGCGGATGCGAGATCGGGGGATTCATCATGACGTACAACTACGAGAACCGCATCCTCGAGCAGAGGCCGGTGAGGAAGGACGCGGTTGTCCTCTGCATACCCGGCCATGTGAAGAAGAATGTCCCCAAGGAGGAGTATCAGGCCCGTTCCCGTATCATAGAACAGGCGATAGCCCTCTGCGAAACGGACATCTATTCAGCCATGACCCTCAACGGCAGGGCCATCGCGGAGGTCACCGGGGAATCCGGGGACCTGATAGACATAGCAATCAAGAACGGGGCGATAGCCGCGGGGGTCTCCGGCACGGGTCCCGCCGTGGGGATAATCTGCTCCGGGGACGATGCCGTGCGTATCGCGCAGGCGATGCCCTGCGAGACCATCATCACGGAGGTGCGCTGATGGACGTCTCCTTCTCGGGCGGGGAACTGAAAGGCACTGTATCCCCTCCGCCTTCCAAGAGCCACACGCACCGCGCGATCATCCTCGCCGCCCTCTCCGGGGGGACGTGCAGAATAGATTCACCTCTCCTCTCCTTCGACACGAGGGCCACCATGGACGCCGTCCGCGCCCTCGGTGCGGATGTGGAGGAGCACGGGGATCACATCATAGTCAGGGGAGGGGATATCCACGCCCCCGAACGCCCCATCGACGTCGCCAACTCCGGGACCACCCTCCGCCTGATGACCGGGATATGCTCCCTCTTCGGTTCGGAGACCGTCCTCACAGGGGACGCTTCGATCCGGAAGAGGCCCATGGGACCCCTCCTGGAATCCCTCTCCGCGGCCGGGGTCGCATGCTCGTCGGAGAACGGGAAGCCCCCGGTCATGGTGAAGGGCCCGGTCACCGGCTCCCGCCTGACCATAGACGGATCGGTGAGTTCACAGTTCGTATCCTCGCTGCTGATGATGTCCCCTCTCACCGGGAAGGAGATGGAGGTCCGCATCACAGGGGACCTCGTCTCCAAGCCCTACATAGACATCACCCTCGCCCTCATGAAACGTTTCGGGGTCTCCGCAAAGGAGGTCTCCGAAGGACTCTACCGCATAGAGCCAGGCAATTACATTCCTGCAGATTACACCGTCCCCGCCGACTTCTCCTCCGCCGCCTTCCCGCTGGTGGCGGGCGCCCTCGGCGGTAGCGTGACCGCCAGGGGACTCGACCTCTCCGACGCCCAGGGGGATTCCAAGGTCATAGACATCCTCAGGGACACGGGAGCGGAGATCAAGATAGACGGGGACAAGGTGACCTGCACCCGCAGGGGCAGACCGAAGGCCGCCGAGATAGACATGGGCGACATACCCGACCTGTTCCCGGTCATCGCAGTCCTCCTCTCCACCGCCGAGAGCACCAGCCGCCTCTACGGCGCGCCCCACCTGAGGTTCAAGGAATCCGACCGCATCGCCCTGACCGAGAGGATGCTGAGGACACTCGGAGCGGACATCACGGCCACCGACGACGGTTGCATCATCAGAGGAGTCCCACGCCTCCGCGGAGGGAGGATCGAACACGAGGGAGACCACAGGATGTTCATGGCGGGCGCCGTTGCATCGCTGGTCTCCGACGGCCCGGTCTCCATGGAGGACGACGGATGCTGGAACGTCTCCTATCCCGGATTCCCGGAACAGATGAGGGACGTAGGGTTAAGGATGGACTGATCCGGGAATCAATCATTCCCAAATGATTGATTGGATGGATTTCCGCGTGCTGCATCCCGCGCCAAGTTATATGAACTGGCAAAGGATGATAGATTCCGGAGGCTGAAAATGGCTACGGAATCGTTCTTCGAGGACCTTGTGATCGATACCCCTGAAGCTGCAGAGAGATTCGCAGAGATGCTCAGGAAGAACAAACCCTTCAACCTCGAGGGCCCCCGTATAAAAGAAGCTGATGAGGCGTTTATACGCAAAATAGGCGAGATATACGGCCTCAAAGAGAGGTCGGATTGTGACTGACGGGAACCATACGATCGTTCCTCTATCGGACCTTATCAACATATACGGAGATAACCTCAAGAACATACTCATCAAGTTTGTCCCTTATTCGACGAATGATGCGTCCCTGTTCCTGACCAAACAAGCCGTCCAGATGGAGAAACGTGACCTGTCAAGAACATATCTTGCCTTTTCTGACATCGATGGGAGTATACTCGGATTCGTCACCATAGGTCTCAAATGCATCAGGATTCCCGAAGAAAACAACCTCAGCAGATCCCTCCTGAAACAATGCAACATCGAGAGATCGACAGGGGTCGCCCAAGCATACCTCATAGGTCAGCTCGCCCGTTCTGCGGATTCTCCCAAAGGTTTCGGAGAACGCCTGATGCAATACGCTATCGACAAGCTCCGCGATGCGAAGGGGATAGTCGGATGCCGCATGGCCCGCCTCGACTGCGCGGATGAGCTCATCGGCTACTATGAAAGATATGAATTCAACCAAATCCGCAAGGATCACCACCATGGTCTCAATCAGATGATGATTCTCATCTGATTCCCATAACCCAGTTTCCCGAAAAAGATAGGAGCCAGGGAACATAGGTTGGACTAATCCCGACAATCAGCGTCTTTCCAGAATGGCTATTTGGATTGCTTTCCGAATGGTGTGGTGTTCCGCGCCAAGTTATATGAACTGGCAAAGGATGATAGATTCCGGAGGCTGAAAATGGCTACGGAATCGTTCTTCGAGGACCTTGTGATAGATACACCCGAAGCGGCGGAAAGATTCGCAGAGATGCTCAGGAAGAACAAGACATTCAGCCTCGACGGACCGGTCTTTAAAGAGGCCGATGAGGAGTTCATACGTGAATTTGCCATTGCACACGGACTCAAGGAGAAGTCAGACTGTGACTGAAGGCGAATACGCCATCGTTCCCTTTTCAAACCCCCTCTGAAGGGATGATGATGAACCCGAGAACCTACCCATCATCCTCGTCTGAAAGTCCATAATCCCGTAGCAGGGAAAGAGGTTTTTAAACGGTTTGGCGGGGACGTCCACCCCGCGGTCAATCCTTGATGACGCTCAGGGAACTCCCCTTCCCCTGGGTGTACTCCACGACCACCTGACGGGGTATCCTCTCCCTCAGCTTCTGCACATGGGAGATTATGAGCACGGTCTTGGAGGAACCGCTCAGATCCTCCAGCACATCTATGGCCTGGTCGAGGGACTCGTCCTCATCCAAGGTACCGAACCCCTCGTCGATGAACAGGGCGTCTATCTTCTGGCCGGCGGCGTTCTCCTTGATTGCATCCGACAATCCGAGAGCAAGAGCCAGGGAGGCCTTGAAGCTCTCACCTCCCGACAGGCTCGAGGCGGGACGGGGACCGGACCCGGGACTGTCGTTGTCGATGATCTCCAGGTCGAGGAGGTGGGATTTCCTCTCGCCGGAGGCATCTGCTATGCGCCTCATCACGTACCTCCCGCCGGTCATGTGCTCCAGGCGCCTAGCGGAGAGGGCGAGGATGCTGTCGAAGTAGCGCGACTGCACATACTCGGCGAAGCTCACGATGGTGCCCGTCTGGTCCTTGTAGTTGTACGCTACCTCGGCCATCCTCTGCAGTTCGAGACTGTCCTTCAGGGACCTGGAGATGTCGGTCAGCATGGCATCCACCTCTGCGGCCACCCTCGCGTTGTCACCCTTTCTGGCGGCGACCTCCGACTTATGAGCCAGCAAGGCCTTGAACGTCTCCTCTGCTGCGATCTTGGTTGCCTTCAGTTCCTCCAGGTCGGCGGGACGTTCCCTGCCCGCGATCCTCTCCCTCGCCTGCTGGAGCCTGCCGTTGGCGACGGACACGGATTTGTCGTAAACGGACACCTCATCCTCCAGGGATTTGATCTCCGCCTCGGTCCTCAGGGCGGCACGGTAGGCATCCTCCCCGTCGAACCCGTTCTTGGAGAGCGCCTCACGGAACGCGGTTCCGCAGGATTCCGCCTTCTTCTCGGCAGCATCGAGGGAGGTACGGAGGGTTTCCCCTCTCGACCTCTCCGCGGCGACCTTCGCCTCCGCATCCGCACGGGCCTTCGAGGAGGATTCGATGGCCCTTCTGATGCCGGACGCCTCATTCGTCAAGGCATCGCGTCTGGCCTCGGCCTCCGTCCTCGATGCGAACGGGAGACCCTTGGAACACTCCTCCTTCTTCGCCTTGAGCACGCTGAGCCTCTCGGATGCTTTCCTCTCCGCGTTATCGGCGGCTTCCTTAAGCTCGAGCATCTCCGCCTTAGGGTCCTTGTTCTTTTCGAAATAGGTATTGATGCTGTCGATCTTGGACACGATCGCCTCCAGGGCCATCCTGTCGGATGCGAGGCCGGCCTTCCTGGAACGCAGTTCCTCGATGGCGGCGTTCACCCTCTCCGGAGCATCGGACGATTCGGGATCCGCATCGATGCCGGCGGTCTCCGCAGCGGACCTAGCCTCCCCGACCATGGTGCCGAGTTCGGATCTCTTCTTCTCCAGGACGTCGCGCGCTTCGTCGCGGTCCTTCTCCGCACCGGCTAGTTTACCCCTCAGACCGTCTATCTCCTCGGACGTGGGGCAGCCCTCCGCCCTGGATGCGGGGCGGGGGTGGGACACCGACCCGCAGACGGGACACGGCAGCCCCTCGTGCAGTTCCGCTGCCAGGATCCCTGCCTGTCCCTTGACGAACAGTGCATACTTCTCCGACAGTTCTTCATTAAGAGCCAGACAGCGGTTCGAACGTTCCGTGAAGACCTTTTCCGCCTTCTCCGCCTCGCCTCTCTTGACGGATATCGCGGTGAGGGAGGAGAGCAGTCTCGATGCCTGTCCGATCCTCCCGTCCACGGCCTCTATGTCCCTGACGATGATTGCGTACCTCTCCTTGGAATCGGAGTTCTTATGCAGGTACTCACGGTAGGTGTCGACCTTCTCGGCGGTCTTCAGATACTCCGCCTTGGAGCTCTCCGCCTTATCTACGGCGGATGCGTGCTCCTTCTCCGCGACAGCAATCTCCTTGAGGACAGAGTCGAGGGACTCGTATTTGGAAAGGGAATCGTTGATCACGGCGGCCTCGTTCGAGAGGGATTCCGCCTTGTCCTTACCCTTCAAGGCCTCCGCCTCGGCCTCTTTTGCCCTCCCCAGCGCCGCTGTCGCGGATTCCAGGTCCGTCTCGGCCTTCGCCAGGTCCTTCCGGAGGGAATCGACGTCGTTCTTCGCAGCCTTCAAGGCATCATCAGCGGGTTTCACGTGGACGAGTATGTCCCTCGCCCTCATGATCTCCGTCCTCTTGACGTCGAAAGCATCCTTCTCGGAGGCGAGCTCATTCAGCCTTCCCTCCTCGGCCTCCGCCTCCGCGAACGCATCCTCGATCGACTTGGCGGCCATGAAGACGTCGACGGCCTTCTTCTGGGCCTCCCCTCCTTTCCTCTCCTCATCGAGAGCGGATTGGAGATCGATGGAATCGGCCTCCGTCATCACTTTCAGGAGCCTGCGGATGTCGTCCCCCTGGTAGACGGAGTTCTTCCCCTCCAGGATCGAGACGTACTCCTTGTACTCCGGGCACTCCGACCTGAAGGTCCTCCCGGTCGCGGCCAGCCCCATGCGGGCCTCGTTTATCCTGTTGGACGCCTCCTTGCTGCGGTTCTGCAGCTCCTGCGTTATCTTGGAATAGATGCCGATGCCGAATATGGACTCCAGGATCTCCCCGCGTTCCCCGCTCTCGGCCTGCAGGAACCTCTCGAACTGACCCTGTGCCAGCATGACGACCTGACGCCACTGTTCGGCGGTCAGCCCGGTGAGGTTCACGACCTCCTCCTTGACGTCCTTCTTCTTGTCGAGCTTGCGTCCGTCGGGCAGGAGCATGTAGACGGATTCCGCCTCCTCGCGGGTGCCCTGCCCCTTCTGCTTGCGGCGTATGTATGCGGGGATGCGGTTGATGGTGTACTCCTTCCCGTTGTGCTCGAACACCAGTTCCACGTAGGGGTTCGCATCGAGTCCCGCGAAGGATGATTTGAGGGTGGACGTGGGGCGGTCCTTCCCGCTGGTCTCGCCGTAGAGGGCGAAGGTCACCGCGTCGAAGAGGAACGTCTTCCCGCATCCGGTGTTCCCGAACACGAGGGTGAGACCCTCCAGTTCGCTGAAGTCGATGGTCTCCTTCCCGGGATAGGGACCGAGGGCGGAGATGGTGAGCCTCAGGAACCTCATTGCTGACCCCTCCCGAGGGATTCCACCACATCGTCCAACACTTTCTTCTGATATTCGGACAGGGGCTCCCCGGTCCTCTCCTCGAAGAACCTCGCGAAGAGCTCCTGCGGGGGGATCGCACGGATCTCCGCCACGGATGCTTCCAATCCCGTAGTATCCGCCCTCCCCCTGTCATAGAGACGCTTGACGCCGAGCACGCGGTAGACCTCGGCAAGCCTGTCGGTGGCCTTGTCCGCGGGTTCGGTGAGCTCGGCGAGCACGTATTCGTCGCCGTAGGCGTCCTTCCTGGAGAGGATCTCCTCTATGGTGCCGGTCAGCCTCACCATGCGGCGCTTGGGGACGAGGGGGACGGTCTCCACGGAGACGTCGCCCTTCCCCCTGACCTCCACGATGACCGCGTGCTTCTCATCATCTATCTCGGATTCGGAGTACTTCAGGGGGGAGCCGCAGTAGAGGACGGTGTCCCTGCCCGCCCTCTGGGGGCGGTGGATGTGCCCCAGAGCGACATAGTCGAAGGGTTCGAGGAGCTTGCTGGAGATGCAGTCCGCCCCTCCCACGGAGGGGAGCATCGTCATCTCCGAATCGGACCTGGAGAGCTCGATGTCCTTCCCCGTGACGAACTCGTGGGCCACGAGGATGTTCCTAGCACCGGGATCCGCCCCCGTGTTCGCCATCGTCAGGGCAAAGGCCGCGTCGGGACCGTCGATCGCGTCGGCGTCCGCACCGTTGTCCCTGCACCACCTGCGGACCGTCGACGTCTTGGTATAAGGTAATATGAAAATAGAGAGGGGACCGAAGGGATCCTCGAGATCGAACCTCTCCGCCTTCCCGGAGTAACGGCCGGTGACGAACACGTTCTGCCTGCTGAGGATCTCCTTCGCGAAGGACAGCCTCTCCACGGAATCGTGGTTGCCGGCGATCATGTACACCTTGCAGAACGTTGACAGCTCGGTCAGGAACCAATCCAAAAGGTTCACAGCGTCCTCGTTGGGCATGGCAGTGTCGTAGACGTCGCCGGCGATGAGGACGGCGTCCACCCCCTTCTCCCTGGCGATGGCGCACATCTTCTCCAGGATGTCCCTCTGGTCGTCTATCATGCTGTAGCCGTGCAGTTTCCTCCCGATATGGAGGTCGGAACAATGCAGGAACTTCATGGGGACGGCGAAGAATTGTGATTATAAATTCCTAACGATGTTATTGTTATTGGTATCATTCGGAAGACGATGCAACAACGCAGCATAGGACCTCGTCAGGCCACCTTGTAGCGCAGCAACGCGCCCATCCCGCCGATGGCGGCCAGGCGTTTGCCGCCCTCGTGGTCCTCGGAGACCACCATCACCTTCCCGCGGTTGGTCTCAACGCACCTGACGACGTCGTCGAGGTCCTTCTCCCTGAGCACCGACTCGAGCACGAGGAGGACCTCCACCGCGCCCGCGTTGGCGGCGTCCATGACCTCCTGAGGACCGTACGCGACGGCGCCGTCCCTGGCGATACCCTCCATGAGCCTCTCCACAGCCTCCATCTCCGCGCCCACGGCTGAATCCTTGAGGATCTGCGAACCGAGGCCGCTGCGGATGAGCTCGTTGACCCCGGCCATCCCGCACTGTCCCGTGTGCTGCACGTAGACCGTTCCGAAAGTACCCGCGGGGAGCCTCTTGATGGTCTCCGCGAGGTTCTCCTTCTCGAAGCCCGGGCCCAGCAGGACGAGGGGCATGTCGGGGGTGGCGACCGCCTTCAGCTTCTCGATAATCTCCCCGTGGTAGTCCAGCGGCTTCCCCTTCTCCTCGTACTGCTTCCCGGAGCGCATGGAGCGCACCGTGACAATCTCTTTCAGACCTGAGCGCCTCTGCACGGCGACGGTGGCCTCGTCCTGGTCGAGGGAGACGAAGACTATCCTCGGCTTCACGGTCTCCGCGGCGGCGCCCTCCAGGCGGTCCACCTGCGTCTTCTTCCAATGGTCCTTGCCGATTGTCAGGGGGGAGCCGACCTCAACCATGAGGGTGTGGTGCTGCCCTATGTCCTGCGGACCGGTCTCGATGGTGCCGAGGAGCCTCATGCGGAGGCCCTCGTCATCGTACTCGATCTTCTCCACCCTCACTCCGAGGGTCATCCTCTTCTTCTCCGCCCTCTCGGCCCTGAGCTTGTCGTCGGCCTTCTCGTCGCGGCGGTAGGTGGATGCGGTGATGAGATCCCCTGTGCAGATGACGTTGTATAGATGCCAGATGTCGTCGTCGGTCTCGGGGATGACCTTGATCTCGTTGGTTGACGGCGACCTGCCGAGGATCTTCATGCCCCGTCGGATGGCGCCCGTGTTTATGGGGATTTCGCAGGGTTGCGGATACGGGGATTGTTGACTGTTTGTTGCATTCCCACCGACGTATTATATAGTCACAAAACGCGTGAGAAATCCGCCAGGGAGGGTCCGACTGCAGCGGACTTACACTCCCGCGGTCGGACCCCTGTCCTTGGAGGAGGTGAAAAAATCACCAAAGATACCGAGGGCCAGGTCAGTAACCGTAGGAAAGTTCTCCTGGCCCTCGTAAGACTCGTCCTCCTTTTGGCGGACATCCTCTTGTGAGGAAGACACATCAGGCCCTTGCGGAACCGTTCCGTGTCCGTCCGAAAATCCCCCTGTCCGTATATAAGGAACGCGCAGATCCCCGCCGTCGCGGGAACCGTCAGGGATACAAATCCGTCTCGTGGGAGACGCACCCCGTCTCGTGGGAGACATGTTACGGCGGTCACCTTCACCCCCGCCGGTGCCCGGACCGTCTACAAGAGTCTCACGGGCGCGTCCGAGAGGTTATCGATTGTCCGAAGATGGACAAAGCCCGTTCACCCGTGTCCAACCTAAAAGGTTGGGATTATATAGGTTCCCAAATTGAGTCAATTCTCGATGTCAAGTTATCTTGTCCTCGAGGACGGAACGGTATACGAGGGAGACGCCTTCGGATACCGTGCCGAAGCCTCCGGAGAGGTCGTTTTCAGCACCGGAATGAGTGGATATCAGGAAAGCCTTACCGACCCGTCCTACCGCGGACAGATTCTGGTCATGACATTCCCCACCATCGGCAATTACGGTACAACCGATGATTTCTACCAGTCGGACGCGGTACAGGTCCGCGCACTCGTCGTGAGGGAGTACACCAAGGAACCCTCCGACTCCTACCACGGGAAGACCATCGACGAGTTCCTGAAGGACTACAAGGTCCCCGGGATCTCCGGCGTGGACACCCGCGACCTTGTTATCAAGATCAGGGAGCACGGTACCCTCAAGGGGGCCATCATCTACGATGAGGCGGCCATCCCCGAGACCGTCGCCAGACTGAAGAAGATGCCCGCCCCCTCCGAGGCCGACCTCGTGGGCGAGGTGTCCTGCAAACAGATCCAGAGGTTCGACAACGGGAAGGAATACACCGTCGCCCTGCTCGACTGCGGCGAGAAGCTCCGCATCCTCCAGGACCTCAGCATGTTCTTCAACGTCGTCATGTACCCCTACGACACCCCCTCCGACGTCATCATGGAGGACAAGGTCAGCGGCATGCTGGTCTCCAACGGCCCCGGCGACCCCAGCCACCCCAACATGGTGAAGGGCCCGGCCAGGACCATCAACGACCTCTCCACCGCGATCCCCATCATGGGCATCTGCCTCGGGAACCAGGTCACCGCCGTCGGACTCGGCGCCAAGACCTACAAGATGAAGTTCGGCCACAGGGGATGCAACCAGCCCGTCATGTACGACGGGAAGGTGTACATCACCAGCCAGAACCACGGCTTCGCCGTCGACGAGGACAGCCTCAAGGGCACCGGCCTCATCGCCGACCAGTTCAACATCAACGACCACACCATCGAGGGACTGAGGCTGGAGAACCTCCCGGTCTTCACCGCACAGTACCACCCCGAGGCCAACCCCGGCCCGCACGACACTTCGTTCCTGTTCACGCGCTTCAGGGACGCCGTCAAGGAGGCGAAGAGATGAGGAAGGAATACAAGAAGCTCCTGGTCATCGGATCGGGACCCATCGTCATCGGTCAGGCCGCCGAGTTCGACTTCTCCGGTTCGCAGGCCTGCAGGTCCCTCCGCGAGGAGGGCTACAAGACCGTCCTGGTCAACAGCAACCCCGCCACCATCCAGACCGACCCCGAGACCGCGGACAGCGTCTACATCGAGCCCATGACCGCGGAGCACGTCGCCAAGATCATCGAGAAGGAGGGCGTCGACGGCGTCCTCTCCGGAATGGGAGGACAGACCGGTCTGAACATCTCCGCCGAGCTCGCCGAGAAGGGATACCTCGAGAAGTACGGGGCATGCCTCGTCGGTACCCAGCCGGACGCCATCGAGAGGTCCGAGGACAGGGAGCTGTTCAAGGAGGCCATGGAGGAGATCGGCGAGCCCGTCCCCAAGTCCATGCCCGCCAACTGCATCGAGGACGCGCTCAAGGCTGTGGAGTACATCGGCCGCTACCCCGTCCTCATCCGCCCCGCGTTCACCCTCGGAGGTACCGGGGGAGGTATCGCTTACAACGAGGAGGAGCTCCGCGACATCTGCGCCCGCGGTCTCGCCTACAGCCGCATCCACCAGGTCCTCATCGAGGAGAGCGTCCTCGGATGGAAGGAGATAGAGTATGAGGTCATGAGGGACTCCAAGGACAACTGCATCGTCATATGCAACATGGAGAACCTCGACGCCATGGGTATCCACACCGGGGAGTCCATCGTCTGCGCCCCCTGCCTGACCCTTTCCGACAAGGACCTGCAGATGTTCCGCACCGCGTCCATCAAGATCATCCGCACCCTGCAGATCGAGGGAGGCTGCAACGTGCAATTCGCCTTCGACCCCGTCACCCACGACTACAGGGTCATCGAGGTCAACCCCCGCGTGTCGAGGTCCTCCGCCCTCGCCTCCAAGGCGACCGGATACCCCATCGCGAGGGTCGCCACCAAGATCGCCGTCGGTTACACCCTCGACGAGATCCCCAACCGCATCACCGGCAACACCTTCGCCGCCTTCGAGCCCGCCATCGACTACATCGTCCTGAAGATCCCCCGCTGGCCGTTCGACAAGTTCCGCACCGTCGACAGGCACCTCGGCACCCAGATGAAGTCTACCGGGGAGGTCATGGCCATCGGCCGCACCGTGGAGGAGGCCCTGCTGAAGGGACTCCGCTCCCTCGAGATCGGCGTGAAGGGTCTCGACCCCATCGACATGACCGACGACGAGCTCCACGAGGAGTTCAAGAACGCCACCGACAGGCGCATCTTCGCCATGGGCGAGGCCCTCAGACGCGGATGGACCCCCGAACAGGTCGCCAAGGAGACCTGCTGGGACATCTACTTCATCAAGAAGCTGAAGAACATCGTCGACATGGAGAACCGCCTCAAGAAGGAGGAGCTCACCGACGCCCTCCTCAAGGAGGCCAAGGAGATGGGCTTCTCCGACGAGACCATCGCCACGCTCCGTAAGGACACTGACGAGTGGAAGGTCCGCGAGCAGAGGGAGAAAGCCGGCATCATGCCGTACTACAAGATGGTCGACACCTGCGCCGCCGAGTTCACAGCCGCCACCCCCTACTTCTACAGCACCTACAAGGGCAGGGCCTCCGAGGTCGTCCCCGACGGGAAGAAGAAGGTCGTCATCATCGGAGGCGGACCCATCCGCATCGGACAGGGTATCGAGTTCGACTACTGCTGCGTCCACGGCGTCAAGGCCCTCCAGGAGGAAGGCATCGAGGCCATCATGATCAACAACAACCCCGAGACCGTCTCCACCGACTTCGACATCTCGGACCGCCTATACTTCGAGCCCCTGGAACTCGAGGACGTGCTCAACGTCATCAAGGCAGAGCAGGCCGACGGAGTGATATGCCAGTACGGCGGACAGACCTCCGTCAACCTCGCCATCGACGTGGAGAAGGGACTCAAGGGCACCAAGACCAAGGTGCTCGGGACCTCCCCCGACCAGATGGACGTCGCCGAGGACAGGAAGAGGTTCACCGACCTCATGCGCCAGCTGGACATCAGGCAGCCCCCGTCCGGGACCGCCTACTCCTACGACGAGGCCATGAAGATCGCCGAGGACATCGGCTACCCCGTGCTCGTCAGGCCCTCCTACGTCCTGGGAGGGAGGGGAATGGAGATCGTCTACTCCGACGAGGAGCTCCACACCTACATGGAGACCGCCGTCAAGGTATCCCGCAACCACCCCGTCCTCATCGACAAGTATCTCTCGGAGGCCATCGAGATCGACGTCGACTCCGCCTGCGACGGCGAGGACGTGTACGTGGGTGGCATACTCGAGCACATCGAGTACGCCGGCTGCCACTCCGGTGACGCCACCATGGTCATGCCCCCCTACACCCTCTCGCAGAAGACCATCGACGAGATTGTCGAGATCAACAGGAAGGTCGCACTGGCTCTTCAGATCAGAGGACTCATGAACCTGCAGCTCGCCTACAAGGACGGACAAATCTGGATGATCGAGGCCAACCCCAGGGCCTCCAGGACCGTGCCCTTCATCTCCAAGGCCACCGGCGTCCCGCTGGCCAAGATCGGTGTGAAGATCATGCTCGGCCGCAAGCTGAAGGAGTTCGGACTCTCCGGCTACAGGCCCATCGACCACTACGCCGTCAAGGCCTCCGTGTTCCCCTTCCTCAAGCTCGTCGGCGTGGATTCCATCCTCACCCCCGAGATGAAGTCCACCGGTGAGGTCATGGGTATCGACCCCGACCTGCACACCGCCTGCCTCAAGGCGTTCACCGCCGCCGGCACCGTCCTCCCCACCGAGGGCGGAGTCTATATCACGGTCAACGACCACGACAAGCCCCGCGCGGCCAAGATCGCCAAGGCCCTCGTCGAGATGGGCTTCAGGATCTACGCCACCAAGGGAACCTCCACCTACCTCCGCGAGAACGGTGTGGAGAACACCGCCGTGTTCAAGAACAACGAGGGAATGAAGCCCAACGCCATCAGCCTGATGCGCGACGGCTCCATCAACCTGGTCATCAACTCCCCCTCGGAGCACTCCGGTGCCGTCCGCGACGGACACAGGATGCGCAGGCTCGCCGTGGAGCTCGAGATACCCTTCATCACCACCATCAACGGTGCCGAGATGGCAGTGGGTGCCATCGCCGTGAAGAAGAAGGGCGACATCGGCGTCAAGAGCATGCAGGAATACCACAAGCTCGTCTAAACCTCTCAAGGGCCGCAAGGCCCTTCTCTTATCCCCCGTATCTGAATCGGACGGGGTTTTCAACTCTTCAGTCTTCTCTCGAGATCGGCATAATCGATCCCTTCCCCGCCGTCGTAGAAGAACTCGTCGATCACTCTGCTCACGTCGTCGATCAACGATTCATCCACATGGATACCATTCATCCTCTATCCGCCTATATCAGCATCCACGGACTCGAAGTACTTCAGAATAGCAAACCCCACACCGTCATCGTCCATAGGCCGTGAGAGATCGATCCCGTCAGAATGCTCCCTGATCAGTTGAACTGATCTTTCACTGATTATTTTAGCCACGATTCACCTTCTTCCGTTATTCCTTTTAGTATCAGTTGTTGGAACAAACCTATGTGAGATCTAGTCTCTTTTTTTGTTGAGGTTTTTGGATGGTCTGTTAAACCCTCGAATCAGCCTTGTTGTGACGTACAACGGCCATAGTCGGTATGACGTTTCTCGCATCGCGCGGACAAACCGGATACACGGTCCTAACGGTCTTTTCCACCCGGAAATGTTAACTTTCATACCTAGTATTATATCTTATCCAGACACAATATCCTCATGGACGATATTCAATTATCCCCGGAGGATTCATCATCCTTGCACTGTTACAGATGTGGGGATGAAATAGGCTTAATCACCGAGATGCTCTGCGACGATGATGGGGACATACGCGAGATGTTTCTCGTATGCCCACACTGCGGGGGATTCTCGATCATGTTTGACGAGGAAGAGGGATGGCATGTCAAAGGGACCGACATCCCGTATGTCCCGGGCGCCTTTTCCGATACCGCATACCTCTACTCACAATTCGATGAAAAGGAATACCCCGACAAAGAAACTGCACTCCGCAGTAAACTAGGAATCTTGAACACACTCATAATCGAGTGCGAAACATCTGATAGCATCGTGCCAACAAAACGTCTGCATTACGAACGGATTAGGATACTGAAGGAAGCCATCGATTCGGGTTTGGAGGCATTCCGCAAAGACTATGCGGAGGCCCTTTTCGAATCAATATACTCCGGCTACGATACGCCCGAGATAAGGGCTGAAATCACAGAACACCTCCAATACTATGACATCAGGGATCTATCCTTACTGTTGGACTCGATACTCGCGGAGGAAAATGAAGAAGACCCCCTTAGTAAAACAATCGAAGAAATGCTGCACAAAACGGAGACCGAACTCCTCGATAAAGACGCCGTGGACTCAACTAAGGGCCTGTTAGAACTAATAGACCACTACATTTACTTCGATGACTGCAAAAAGGCTTTGGAATTACAGGATCATCTCATTATTTGCCTACGTGATGCTGGAACAACGGAATCGAATCAGATGATCGGTATGGTATGCAGTCATTGTCTGGAGATAACTACCGATGAAAAACTCGATTCCATCATGTCCGGCATGAGGAAAATCCGCGAGTGTTGTCCCGAAGATTACTACACGTGTTCGATAGCCAATGCACGCCGTTGGATATACGACCCAGGACACTTAGAAGACATCAAACAGGACATGATGTGGCTTCAGAACCATTTAATCCCCATCAACGAAGACCCCTTTGATTACGACGACTACGATAGCCAACAATCAATAGTTGAATACGTATATGCAGTCGCATCAAATTCCCCTGAAGAAATGGAAAAAGCTGTGATGGATCTGGTGGATTACTATGATTACTACGACTTCGACACGGATTCATCTTGGGCGATATGGGACTATTGGATCAACAGGAATCCTGGAAAACGCATGAAGAAATGGATACTACAGAGGTTGAATGAAGAAGGTTTGACTTTGGAACATATCCGTGATCTCAGCACCCAGTGATTTGTTTAGAACTGCAACAGAATGATCAAAAATGAGGTTTACTATTAATTTCAAAGTAAAATTTTTTTACTCTGGAATTTAAAGTAAATTTTTATAAATGTCACACGATATCACGAACATGGAAAGATTCGTCGGACGTGCCAGAGAACTGAAGTATCTGGAAAAGATGTGGTCTGATGAACGCTACAAGACCTGTGCCATCTACGGTCGCAGACGCATAGGGAAAACCAGAATGATTCAGGAATTCATCAGGGATAAGAAAAGTATTGTGTTCGATCTCGTATTGGGTACCGAACCTGAAATCATCCGCAGAATGGATGCTACCCTGCGCGACATCACTGGGATAAATACCCCGTCCGATGATCTGTTCGACATCCTGAAGAATTTGAAACAGATATGCTCCGAAGAGAAAACCGTCATCGTGATAGACGAACTCCCGTACCTCACCGCGGACAATGACCGTGCCGCTTCAGAACTCCAGCATTTCACAGACTGGCTTGTTGACAATACTGACTCTATGCTGATTGTCAGCGGATCCTCCATCTCTCTGATGCGCGATGAACTGAAAAACAGGAACAGTCCCCTGTATCAGAGATTCTTCTTCGAGATCGACCTGAAACCACTTTCATTGGAGGAAGTCAGAGAATTCCATCCCGGAATGTCCGATACAGATATCCTGAAAACGTACCTCATCCTCGGCGGTATCCCGCTCTACCACGCAGGTGCAGGCAATCGCAACTATGTCGAGATAGTTGAGGACTACCTGTTCGAACCCACAAATCTATTTTACAACGATCCCACGGCAATCGTGGTCGGGGAATTGAAGGACCAGGCTGAAAATGCCCTATCCGTCCTTCAAGCCATTGCGTCCGGATCGACGAGATTCAGCGAGATCGCCTCACACACTGGACTGTCCGATTATACGGTCGACAGATGCTTGGACGGATTGAAAGGGATGCGCCTAGTCGATACCTTGCATCCAATGGCCGATGCACCGAAACAACCAGTCTACATCATCACCGATGCCCCTACCTCGTTCTATTTCAATGTGATAGGACGCCATCCCCAATTATCGAGATATTCATCACACATCTTCGAATCGGCCTCCAATCCGATATCCGATTTCCTCGGCAGACAATTCGAGATATTCTGCAGAAACCTCCTGCCCAAGGTATACCCATGCTCGGAAATCGGATGCTGGTGGGGAAAGGTTCCCGTCAGGGGAGATGACGGCCGCATCACACGCGATGCCAACGGTAAGGTGCTGACCGAGGGAGTTGACATCGACATAATCGCCACCCTCCGCAGAAAAAACGAGAGGATTGATCTTTTCGCAGAGTGCAAATTCATGAACCGTAAAATGTCACTGTCCATGCTGAAGACACTACAGGAACGGGTATCTTCGCTCAAGGGCGGTTACAACGAAAGGCTGGCATTGATCTCTGTGAAAGGGTTCGATGACGAACTACAATTCTACGCAGAGGACAACGGGATTTTCCTGATCGATCTGGACACCATCATGGGAAAGAAAGAATATCCCGAAATCATCTGATCGATCCGACGATGCCCGAGTTCCGTGCTGCTTCTGCGAATCATATTATGTTGAAACATCTCTCAATTTTTCTACATTTGTAGTGAATTCACTACTTTCGTAGGTCGCATTTGTAGTGAATTTACTACTTTCGTAGGAAAACGTATTCCACGAAATGTCTGTAATCCTCGTCCGCACGTAGCATGACCGAGGGGAACTCCGAATGGTTCGGAGCGTCCGGCGGGAACTGCGCCTCGAAACAAAGACCGCCGAACCTGCCGTAGGTCACGCCTCCCTTCCCAGGCGTCCCGTCCTTCAGGCCTCCGGCGGTATAGAACTGCATAGCGGGGAGGTCCGTGAACACATCTATCGATATTCCCGATACATCGCAGAATGCGGATGCGGCGTGTCTGTCGGACAGCATGTAATTCTGGTCGAATCCCGAATCCCCGAGGACATCCCCCATGAGGGTCTCTTTCCTGAGGTCGAAACGGGTGCCTTCCACGAAACTAATCTCCCCGGTCGGGATGCCGTCGAGATCTGACGGAGTATAGGAATCGGACAGGACGGAAACGCGGTGTCCTGATACATCACCCTTGCCGGCGAGGTTGAAATACGAGTGGTTCGTGAGGTTGCAGACGGTGTCCCCGTTCGCATGAGCCAGATAATCAATCCTGAGGCTCTTTCCGTCGACCTTATAGGTCACGCGGACATCGAGTTCGCCGGGATACCCCTCCTCCCCGTCGGGGGAGTTCAGATGCAGAGTGACGGACGAATCCGATACGGATTCCACATCCCACACGCGCTTGTCGAACCCTCTCTCCCCGCCGTGGATGTGGTCCTTCCCGCGGTTGAGCGTGAGCTGGTAATCCTTTCCGCCCACGTTGATGTGTCCTCCGGAGATGCGGTTGGTGCACCTACCCATGACCGCTCCCATCCTCCCGGAACGCGTACGGTAATCCTCCAGGGACTCGTATCCGAGAACCACATCCACGAAGGAACCGTTCCTATCGGGGACCTTAAGGGAACGCAGGGCGGCACCGTAGGTGATGACCTCGCATTCAATCTCCCCGGAACCTATGGAGATGCATTGCACCTCCGTTCCGTCGGGCATCACTCCGAAAACGCGCGACATGGAATCAGGCGAGGTCGGCGACCCAGGGGATCTCCCATTCCCAGGGCTTGATGACTCCGTCATAGAGCGCCATCCCAACGACGGCGGCGATGGCGCCGGAACGGGAGAGGGTCTCCGCATCCTTGTAGGTGGTGAGGCCGCCGGAGGCAATCACCATGACCGGACAGTCGGTGACGAACTGGCGGGTGGCGTTCTCGTCCACGCCGCCCTTCTTCCCTTCTACGTCCACGTGGGTGAAGAGCACACCGGCAACGGGCAGGGAACCGATGACGTCGAAGAGGTACTTCAGGGAGTAGGGGCAGGGTTCCTGCCATCCCTTGATGACGACCTTCCCGCCCTTCATGTCCATCCCCACGACTATCTTGTCGGGGAACTTGTTGGCCATCTCCTTCAGCCATTCGATGTCGGTGACGGCCTTGGTGCCGGTGATGACCCTGTCGGCGCCCGCCTCGACGTAACGGCGGATGGTCTCCTCCGAACGGATACCGCCTCCGACCTCGCAGGGCACGCCGCAGGTGCGGATGATGTCACAGAACACATCGACGTTGTCCCCTTTCCCGAAGGCGCCGTCGAGGTCCACAAGGTGGAGATACTTCGCGCCGAGGTCCACCCACTTCTTGGCGGTGCTCTTGATGTCGGGGATGACAATCTGCTGGGAACCGGGCTTTCCGCCCACGAGCTGGACCACCTGGTGGTCCAATACATCGACTGCGGGAATCACTATCATATCTGTCCCTCCGCGAACTCCACGAAGTTCCTCAGGAACCTCTGTCCCTCCGCCGAGCTCTTCTCGGGGTGGAACTGTGTGGAGACGACGTTGTGGTCCCTCATGAGCGTTGGGAAGGTGAACCCCTCGTACTCGGTGATCCCCTTCACGACCTTGGGATCGGCGTCGCAGTAGTAGGAATGGGCGAAGTAGAACTTGCGCTCGGAGATGCCCTCCATGATGGGGTCGGAGGTGACGACCTCGTTCCATCCCATGTGGGGGACGGTCCTGGATTTCAGAAGGCGGACCCTCCCGCCGTAGGCGGAGATACCCACGAGCTCGCCCTCGTCGGAACCGGAGAACATCACGTGCGTGCCTATGCACACGGTGAGCGCGGGAAGCCCCGCCTCGAACTTCTGCCTGAGCTCCTCGCGGACAGGTGCCAGATTCCTCATCACGGCATCGAACGCGCCCACTCCGGGGAGCACGACACACTGCGCCCCCGGCAGACGGGAGAGGTCCGAGGTGACCTCCACCTCGGCGCCCGCAATCTCCAGGGCCTTCTTGATCGAGTGGATGTTCCCTACGCCGTAGTCGGCCATGAGGACCTTCATCTCTTCTCACCTGCGAGCACGTCTTCGATTGCGTCTGTCATTATCCTGTTCAGCTCCTCGGTGCCGACGGTGGGGCGTACGCAGTTCTCCGTGCGGCGCTTGTGTCCGAAGTCCCTGATGAGCACCTTGCGCTCCTTCAGGCCCTCGATTAGCCTGGCGTGGTCGATGGGCGACTCCGCCAGGATGAAATTGGAATCAGAGGGATAGGGCTTGAATCCTAGTTCCCTGAGTTTGGCCATCAGTTTGGGCCTCTGCTCCGAGACCATGTCCACCGACCTCTTCACGAAATCCTGGTCCCTGGCCGCGGCGATGGCGGCACCCTCGCTGACGGAGTTGAGGGAATAGGGGACCTTCACGGCGTTGAGCATGTCGGCGACCTTGCGGTTCGCTCCCATGTACCCCACCCTCATGTTCGCCATGGCGTAGGCCTTGGAGAAGGTCTTCACCACGATGAGATTGTCGAACTCCTCGACCTTGGGCATCATTGTGGTCCTCGCGTACTCCGCATAGGCCTCGTCGAGGATGACTATGCCCTCGTGTTTCGCGAGCACCTCCTCGATGTCCTTCTGGCGGAAGCAGTTCCCGGTGGGGTTGTTGGGTGTGGGCATGATGATGATGCCCTTGTTCTCCTCCCCCTTCCCGACTATCGCGTCGACGTCCAGCTGGAAGTCCTCGGTGAGGTCGACCTCCCTCCTGATCCCGCTGGCAAGGTCGATGAAGTAGGGGTAGAGGGAATAGGAGGGGCACGGGTAGGTGCAGACGGTCTTCCCGGGCTCCGCAAAGGTGGTGTAGATGGTGTTGAGCATCTCGTCGGAGCCGTTGCCGGCCACGAGGTTCTCCATCTCCAGATCGTAAAGCCTGGCGAGCTCCTCCCTCAGGCCGTTGGAATAGGTGTTGGGATAGCCGTTGAGGTCCACCCTGAGGTTCCTCAGGTACTCCGCGGCGGCGGGGTTGGAACCGAGGACGTTGGTGTTGGTGTCCATGCGGAGGGTACCCGGTGCGATGACGGGGTTGTAGTACATCTCCAGCCCGCGCACGGATGCGCGCATGCTGTTGCGGTCCATCACTCCACCAGCCTCTCGATGGGCATCGTTAGGATGCCCTTGGCGCCGATCCTCTCGAGGTCGGCGACCGCGCGGAAGACGTCCGCCGCGGATACCACCGCCTGCACGGCGGCGAAGCCGGTGTCCCCGATGGGGATGATGGTGGGCCCGCCGATGCCGGGGACAATCCTCTCCACCTCTGAGAGCTTGGACACGGGGACGTCGGCCATGAGGTACTTCTTTCCCTCGGCGCGGATGACGGAGCGGAAGGCGGCTACAATGGAATCGATGGTGCCCTTCTTGGAAGCGTCCTTCATCGCATCGGAACTGGCGAATATGCAGGCCTGGGACTCCATGATGGTCTCCACCTCGCAGAGGTGGTTCATGCGGAGGGTGGAGCCGGTGGCGACGAGGTCGGCGATGGCGTCGGAGACCCCCAGCTGGGGCATGATCTCGGCGGCACCCTGAACGAAGACGACCTGTCCCTTCAAGCCCTTCTTCTTCAGGAAGGCCTCGGTGAGCTTGGGGAACGACGTCGCGATGCGGATCCCGTCCTTCATCTCGCCCTTGGCGACGGCGGAATCCTCGGGAGCGGCGATGGAGAGGCGGCAGTGTCCGAACTCGAGGGGGAGGACCATGTCGAGACCGGTTCCGGCCTCGGCCTCCACGTCCTGTCCGGTGACGCCGAAGTCAACGGATCCGGAGGCGATGAACACGGGGATATCCTGGGCCCTGAGGAAGAAGACCTGCAGGTTCATGGAGGGCACATCGACCTCCAGCCTGCGGCCCCAGTCGGGACCGAGAGCGATGCCCGCCTTGGTCATCAGCTCGATGGTCCTATCGTTGAGCCTGCCTTTGTTCGGAACAGCCATTCTCACTGTCATTTCCGCACCTTTCTATAATCCGCGCATACACGCGCCCCTAATATAAGTGTTGGACTGCCCTCAAGGCGCCATATATGGCGTGATTGACGGTTTTTCAAACATCTGGCTCTTTTGAAAATATTTTTCAGAGGCCGTGATGTCCCCTCGCGCGCGCCCATCATAAAATAAATAATGTGAACGTATCAGCCGATTGCTAACTTGGGGAAAGGTGTCACATGAACTCCCACGACGATTACTATCTCGAGAAGTCCCGCGCCTGCGAAGACCACGGTATCATCCCCGGCGAGCTCTACGACGAGTTCGACGTGAAGAAAGGACTCCGCGACAGGGAGGGCAAAGGAGTCGTCACCGGTATCACCCGCATCTCCAAGCTCAACGGTTACGAGACCGTCAACGGCAAGCGCGTCCCCATGGAGGGGAAGCTCGCCTACCGCGGCTACGACATCAACGACCTCGTCTACAAGCACGGCGACTCCAAGCTCCGCTTCGAGGAGGCAGCCTACCTCCTGCTTTTCGGGGACCTCCCCAACAGGGACGAGGTCGAGACCTTCAGGGCGATCGTCGAGGACAACATGAGGCTCCCCACCTCCTTCCTCAACCGCGTCATCTTCCGCGAGAACTGCGGCGACATCATGAACACCATGGCCCGCGGAATCCTGGAGCTGGAGACCTACGACAAGGACATCGGGAACACCTCCGTCGAGCACGTCCTCAAGCAGAGCATGAGGATCCTCAGCGTCGCACCCATGCTCGCAGTCTACGGCTACCACGCCCACAACCACTACGACAAGGACAAGAGCCTCGTCATCCACAGGCCCAACCACAAGCTCACCGTGGCGGAGAACATCCTCCACATGCTCCACACAGACGGGAAGTACAGCGAACTCGAGGCCATGGCCCTCGACGCCGCCCTCACGGTGCACATGGAGCACGGCGGAGGGAACAACTCCGCATTCACCACCAGGGTCATCACCTCCGCGGGGTCCGACACCTACTCGGTCATCGCCGCCGCCATCCTCTCCCTCAAGGGCCCCAAGCACGGGGGCGCCAACATCAAGGCCATCCAGATGATGGACGACCTAAGACACCACGTGACCGACCCCCACGACGATGCCCAGATAAGGGACTACATCACCCGCCTGATGAACAAGGAGGCCTTCGACAAATCCGGGCTCGTATACGGTTTCGGCCATGCGGTCTATTCCATATCCGATCCCCGCGCGAAGATCCTCAAGGACTTCGTCACCCGCCTCGCCAAGGAGAAGGGCTACCAGAAGGAGCTCGCCTACTACGAGGCGGTGGAGCGCATCGCGCCCGAGATGATCTCCGAGAGGAGGAGGACCACCATCAGGACCTGCATCAACGTGGACTACTACAGCGGCCTCCTCTACAGGATGCTGAAGATCCCCGAGGAGCTCTACACCCCCATCTTCGCCATCGCCAGGATCGCCGGGTGGAGCGCGCACAGGATCGAGGAAATCGTGAGCTCCGGGAAGATCATCCGTCCCGCCTACGTCAGCATCGCCGAGGACAGGGAATACGTGCCCCTCGAGAAGAGGGAATGAACCCCCTTGGCATGAGCCAGCATGCCCGGTTTGCGGCCAGGCGACAGAACGTAGCGCCAGGTCTATTAGTGAGAACGGCATCCATGTGATATGGATTCGATCGGGGTGTTGTACGGCGACCGCGAGGTCGGAATACTATCTGCGGAACCGGGGAGGATACGTTTCCATTATGCCCCCGGATGGCTGGAGGACGGTTTCTCCATCTCCCCCGTCTCCCTGCCCCTCGAGAATCGGACCTTCGTTCCCGAGGAGAATCATTTCGGCGGATTGTTCGGGGTTTTCGCCGATTCGCTCCCTGACTGGTGGGGAACTTACGTTTCCTCGGTTGCCTTCACCAGGAACGGGAGGTCGTACTCGGAACTCGGACCTCTCGGGAAACTCGCATCGCTCGGAACGGACGGATTGGGGGCTCTGCGTTACACCCCGTCGGACTCCGGACCACGGGTTCAGACCGAAAATAACCTTGACGACATTTGCGAGGAATGCATGAAACTGGCCGAAGAGGACAAGTCCGCCGATATCGAAACCGTATTCCAACTGGCTGCATCCACAGGCGGAGCCAGACTCAAGATATTCCGCAAATTTGGAGATGAGGAGTGGATGGTCAAGTTCAAGGAACGCAACGACCCCGCATGGATCGGCAGGGCGGAATACGAATACAATCTCGCCGCGAATGAATGCGGCATCGAGGTCCCCGAGGTCAGGCTGTTCCCTTCGGAGATCTGCGACGGATATTTCGCATCGAAGAGGTTCGACCGTGCCGGAGGAAAACGTGTGCACATGATCTCCCTCGGCGGCCTCCTCGAGATCCCCCGCCAGCTCCCGCTGCTCGATTACGTCTCGTTCCTCCAGGCCACGGGATTCATTACTAAATCCCAGGAAGAGGTCGTCAAGGCGTTCCGTCTTGCGTGTTTCAACATCCTTTCAAAGAACATGGACAGCCATTCGAAGAACTTCTCTTATCTGTATTCTGAAAAAGAGGAGAGATACGTACTCTCGCCCGCATACGACCTCACGAGGACCGTCGGAATGAAGGAACACGAGATGACCTGCATGGGAAAAGGGAACCCGGGGAGGAAGGATCTTCTTGCCCTCGCCGATGAGGTCCGCATCCCCAGGAACAAGGCCAAGGACATCCTGGACACCGTAGAGAACATCGTTTCCGACAGATTGTCCGAATGGCTGGCGATGAAGTAAGCCCCATCTCCGTATCAATGAGTGTTACTTTCATACTTGCAAATTTGATTTAGTAACACGAAATAGAATGGTATTAATACTAACCCGCATTTCCCATCCCTTGCAAACGTGATTCAGATGCAAGGGAATCATTCATTCAAAACACTCATGGCATTCGCGATGGTCTCGGTGCTCGCGGTCTCCGCGCTGTGCGCCGTCATCCCCTCGGATTCCGATGCCGCTTCGGGCTATTCGTTCACCGACGGTACGGGTACGGAATACACCTTCGAGAAGGCCCCGGAACACATCGCCACCGTCGGCGCGGGCATAACCGCCACCGCCATCCAGATCGGCGCCCTAGATAAGATAGTCGTCTGCGACAAGTACTCCAAGACCTACGACTACGACGTATTCAAGGACCTGCAGAAGAACATCGCCGACGGGAAAGTCAGGGCGAACGGCTCCGCCTACACCAGCGGCCACTCCGACCTCAAAGCCGACCTCGTCTACATGGCGGACGAACTGAAGAAGTTCGACAAGGAGAAGGACATCGTGATCCTCACGGGATCGTTCAGCACGCTCAGCGCGCTCGTCTCCGACCTCAAGGATGCCGGATTCAAAAACGTCCTCCAGTGGCAGGACATCAAGGACTATGGCGACCTCATCGGTTTCGTCACCAACGTCTCCATCGCCATCGACGGTGAGAAGACCGATTACGTGGACCAGATGGAGAACCTCTCGAAGTACATCGACAGCCATCTCGAGGGAGTAACGAAGAGGAACGCGGTCTACGTCACATACTCCAGCGGGGACTACAAGGTGGGCAACACCGGGTCCCTCGCCAACTCCATGATCCTCGCAGCCGGAGGGAACTCCGTCAGCATCGACGACTCCAAGAAAGCCACCTACGGCGACAAGAACACCCTCGCCAAGTTCGTCACCGACAACCCCGGGATCATCATCTTCATGGACAACAGCGTCGCCAGCGACCAGTCCCGCGTCAACGAGATCGGCGCCATGTCCTCGGACCAGACCAAGGTGGCCCTCCAGCCCCTCTGGAACAACTACAGCATCGCCAGCATGGACGGCGTATGGACCATGGCCTGCGCCATGTACCCCGACATCTTCAGCGGCGACGTCCCCACCGTGGAATCCGACGAGGAGGACAATTTCCTGCTGTATGCCTGCGCCGGGATCGCGTTCGTCGCGATCATAGGTGTCGTAGCGTTCATCTTCATGAGGAAGTGAGCCCCGCTCCAAACATTATAAACCACTTCCCCTTGGGGGTATGCAATGAACAGGAAAGTCGTAATACCCGCCGCGGTACTGGTCATCCTAGCCGTCACCGTATGCTGCGTACTCCTCGACCTTTCCTGGATATCCGGCCGCGACAGGTACAGCTTCTCCGTGGTCTTGGACGCCCTCATGGGCCACGGAACAGAAGGTGCCAGATACATCGTCCGCAACCTCAACGCGCCCCGTGTCGCGGCGGGCATATTCGTGGGTGCCGGCCTCGCCATCTGCGGTTCCGCCATGCAGGCCGTCTTTCGCAACCCCCTCGCGTCCCCGTACATCCTCGGTCTCTCCTCGGGGGCGTCCGTGGGCGCCGCCGTGAGCATCCTGTTCACCATCCCCCTCATACCCCTGGCGCTCGCCACCCCCGTCCTCGCCTTCTTCACCTGCTTCGGCACCATGGCCCTCGTCTACACCATGTCGAGGGCGGGCGGACAGGTGAAAACCGAGACCCTCATCCTCTCGGGTGTGGCGGTATCTTCCTTACTGTCAGCAATAGTGTCCTTCCTCACCTTCATCGCCGGCGACAAGCTGGACGGCATAGTCTTCTGGACCCTCGGCAACCTCGGGAACGCGTCGTGGAGCGAAATCGTGTTCATGGCGCCAGTCATCGTCATGTGCTCCTTCCTCCTGATGACGCAGGCCAAGAACCTCAACGCCCTCATGCTCGGGGACATCCACGCATCCGACCTCGGGGTGGATGTGAGGAGGACACGCCTGTTCGTCCTGCTGATGACCACCGTCATCGTCGCCGCCGCGGTGTCTTTCGTGGGGGTCATAGGGTTCATCGGACTCGTCATCCCCCACATCCTGAGGATCCTCCTCGGCCCGGACAACCGCGTCATAATGCCCATCAGCATGTTCGCCGGTGCGGCGTTCCTGCTGATCTGCGACTTCCTCTCGCACGTCATCGCACCCGAATACGGCACGATGCCCATCGGGGTGGTCACATCGCTGATCGGCGCACCCATCTTCATCTACCTGCTCATCCGCAGGAGGAGGGCGGTCGGATGGTCGTGAACCCCCTGGAGGTGAAGGACCTCCACTACACGTACAGCAGATACCTCGTCCTAGACGGGGTGGACCTGCAGGTGAAGGAGGGCGAGATCCTCGGCATCCTCGGCCCCAACGGCTGCGGGAAGACCACCCTCCTGAGGAACCTCAACAAGAACCTCGAACCCGACGGCGGGTGCATCCTCCTCGACGGGGAGGACATTGCCGGCATGTCCAAGAAGGACATCGCCAAGAACATCGCCGTGGTCCCCCAGACCAACGAGATCAGCTTCTCGTTCACCGCGAGGGAAATCATCGCCATGGGGAGGATGCCCTTCAAGCGGCTCATGGACCCCGATACGAGGGAGGACCAGGAGATGATCGACCGTGCGATAGCCGCCACCGGCCTGGAGAAGCTCCAGGACCGCCGCATCAACACCATGAGCGGAGGGGAGAGGCAGAGGGTGATGATCGCCCGCGCCCTCGTCCAGAGCCCCAGGATCCTCCTGATGGACGAACCCACGCTCCACCTGGACATCAGCACCCAATTCGAGGCGCTGGACCTCGTATCGAAACTCGCCAGGGAGAACGGGCTGACGGTGGTCATCGTCTCCCACGACCTCCCGATGGTGGCGAGGTACTGCGACAGAGTCGCCATGATCCACGACCACAAGGTCATGTGCGTGGGGACGTTGGACGAGGTACTCACCCCGGAGAACATGCGCAAGGTGTTCAACGTGGACGCCGAACTGGGCATCGATTCCAAGACCGGCGAGAAGACCGTTTTCCTCCACGGCGTCAGCAGAGACGAATGAGCCAGAGAGCCCTCGTGCTGTTTTATGTCAACATGTGTTCGCCGGAACGAACCACTCAGTCGGACACGAAAATAAAGGGGGCTTCCGCCCCCTTGGGAAGTTTCAGAGAAGGCCCTTGCGGTAAGCGTACTCGGCGTTCAGGATGGAACCGCCGGCACCGCCGCGGAGGGTGTTGTGGGAGACGACCCACATCTTGTAGTAACCGTTGGACTGCCTGATCCTGCCGACGGTGGAGGCCATGCCGCGGGCCCTGACGGGGGTCCCGGCGTAAACGTCGAACACCGGCTGAGGGCGGTTCTCCTCGGTCCTGACGATGATGGGCGCCTCGGGGGCGGAGGGCAGGCCGAGCTTCTGGGGCTCGCCGCGGAAGGAGGCGAGGGTGTCGGCGACCTCCTGCAGGGACGGGGTGTCCTTGAGGTCGAGGACGAGGGACTCGGTGTGTCCGTCGATCACGGGCACGCGGGCGCAGTTCGCCATGACCTTGAAGTCAGCGAAGTTGAAGGAGCCCATGCTGTAGGTACCGAGCATCTTGGCGAGCTCGGACTCCATCTTCTCCTCCTCGTGGCTGATGAAGGGGAGGACGTTGGAGACGATGTCGAGGGAGGGGACACCGGGGTATCCAGCACCGGAGATGGCCTGATAGGTGGACACGAACACCTGGTTGAGGCCGTAGGCGTCCATGAGGGCCTTCAGGGGGACCACGATACCGGTGGAAGAGCAGTTCGCGTTGGTGACGATGTATCCTCCGTTGGAGTATGTCTCCTGGTCCTTGATGGACTCAAACTGGTCGGTGTTGACCTCGGGGACGATGATGGGGACGTGGGCGTCCATGCGGTGGGAGCCGGCGTTGGTGTACACCGCCACACCCTTCTGGGCGAGGTCGGTCTCCGTCTCCGCGGCGAGGTCGGAGGGGATACCGGAGAAGGCGACGCGGCATGCCTCGGAGATGTGCTTGGTGTCCATCTTCTTGATCCTCATGTCGAGGGTCTCCTGCTTGTAGACGTAGTCCCTGACCTTCAGTGCGTCGGCGAACCTCTTTCCCTCGCTCCTCTCGGAAGCGTAAAGCCCCTCAATCTCGAAGTAGGGGTGGTCCTCCAACATCTGGACGAAGCGCTGGCCGATCATACCGGTCGCGCCGAGAACGGCAACCTTTACCTTATCGCTCATGGAATATCACTTCTGCAGGAATCAGGCCTTCCCCTCATATATACGGGTCTGGCGGGCCTTGGAGATCTCGAGTATCACATGGGCGATCTTCTCGGCCTCGGCGGCGGAGAGGCTGACCTCGGAGACGAGGCCGCGGTAGCGGGCGACGATAGCCTGTTCGACCTTGTCGTCCCAGACGCCCTGTCCGGAGGCCTTCTTGGCCTTGGCGAGCTCATCCGCAATCTCCATCCTCATGGCGATGGCGTCGATGATTGCGGCATCGGCCTCGGCGATCTCGTCGCGGTACTCGGCAGTGGAAACCTGTTCCTTGCTCATCGGCCGTCAATCGTGTGCGTATAATAAACTATTGCGCGTGAACCCGCGGAGGCGCGCAAACATAATATTATGCCTGCGGGATGGCGGAGCCGTGATCAAGGTCGAGGAATTCTTTTCGAACTACCCCTCCCAGATGAAGGTCGTGCAGCTCATGATGAGGCACGGCGTCTCGGTGCGCGACTGCAACGCGTACGTGGGCGACATCAAGCTCACGGACGCGGGTCTGGCACAAGCCGCGGACGTAGACCGCAGGGTGGTCCGCAGCACCATCGAGAGGATCTCCATGAACCCCGACCTAAAGGCCCTCTTCTCCAAGATCGGCAGCATGGCCGTCCTCACCGACGCCGCCTCCCTCCTGGGTTGCACCTCCGTGGAGATAGTCCCGGACGACGATACCCGCCCCGGACTCCTCGCCGGCATCATGAACACCTTCTCCGCCGAAGGCATCAACATCCGCCAGGCGGTCGTCTCCGGGGACAGCGAGGACATCGTGAGCCACCTCATCGTGGTCGTGGACGGGGAGATTCCCGGCAACGTCCTCGCCACCGTCCGCGGGATCCCCGGCGTGTCCATGGTCATCCTCAGATGAGCCCGCGCGCGCCTAAAATATAAAACGAATGCACCCGATACCGCCACCGTTACCATGACGGCAAGGAAAGCCAAGTTAGAACGCAGCACCCGCGAGACGAAGGTCACCGCCGAGCTGAACATCGACGGTTCCGGCAAGTTCGACGTCAAGTGCGACATACAGTTCCTCAAGCACATGTGCGAGACCCTCGCCCGCTACGCGGACTTCGACCTGAAGCTCTCCGCCTCCGGCGACAACGACCACCACGTCATCGAGGACACAGCCATCACCCTCGGCGAGGCCCTCAAGAAGGCCATCGGCGACAAACCCGTGGAGAGGACCGCCTCCTGCGTGCTCCCCATGGACGACGCCCTCGTCATGGTCTCCATCGACCTGGTGGACCGCCCCTACTGCGACGCCGACTGCCCGGACGACCTCTACGCCCACTTCTTCAGGAGCTTCGCCATGAGCGCCGGCATCACCCTCCACATCGTCGAGATCCGCGGATTCGACGACCACCACATTGTCGAGGCCTCCTTCAAGGCCCTCGGAAAGTGCCTGCAGAAGGCCACCCGCCCCCGCGTGGCCCTCCTCAGCACGAAAGATGCGGTGAAGACCTCATGACGTTGTACAAGAGGGTCATCCCCTGCCTCGACGTCAAGGACGGGAAGGTTGTCAAGGGTACCGAGTTCGTCGACCTGAAGGACATAGGCTACCCCCCGGACCTCGCCGCCCGCTACTCCGAGCTCGGAGCCGACGAGATAACCTTCCTGGACATCGCCGCCTCCAACGAGAGCCGCGGCACCACCCTCGGGCTGGTCAAGGAGACCGCCGAGAAGGTGTTCGTCCCCCTCACCGTCGGCGGAGGGATACGCACGGTCGAAGACATGCACGCCGCCCTGCTCGCGGGAGCGGACAAGGTATCCGTGAACTCCGCCGCCGTCGCACACCCGGAGATGATCTCCGAGTGCGCCGACCGTTTCGGCAGGCAGTGCGTGGTCGTGGCCATAGATGCGAAGAAACAGAAGGACGGCCGCTGGCTCGTCCGCACCCACGGTGCGCAGAAGGGCACCGAGCTTGACGCCATCGAATGGGCCGGCAGGGCCGAGGACCTCGGCGCCGGGGAGATCCTCCTCACCAGCATCGACTCCGACGGCACCCGCCACGGATACGACATAGAACTCACCAAGGCGGTCGTCGAGGCCGTCAACGTCCCTGTCATCGCATCCGGGGGATGCGGGAACATGGAGGACATCTACGACGTCTTCGCCAAGACCGACTGCTCCGCCGCGCTGGCCGCGAGCATATTCCACTACAACGAATGCACACCCGCCGAGGTGCGCCAATACCTCCGCGACAGGGGGATCGAAGCAAGATGACATCAGTTCCCGAGCTGAAATACGACGAGAAGGGCCTCATACCCGTCATCGTCCAGGACTGCAGGACCAACGAGGTCCTCATGATGGCCTACTCCAACAAAGAGGCCGTCGAGAAGATGTACGAGACCGGCTACACCTGCTTCTGGAGCCGCAGCCGCCAGAAACTGTGGAAGAAGGGCGAGGAGTCCGGCAACGTCCAGAGGATCAAATCCATCCAGGCCGACTGCGACGACGACACCCTGCTGGTCAGGGTGGAGCAGACCGGGGTCGCCTGCCACACCGGGAACCCCTCCTGCTTCCACAAGCTCATCTACGGCGACCTCTCCGAGACCGCCGCCATCATCCCCGACCTCGTCAGGGTCGTGAAGGAGAGGAAGAAGGACCCCTCCGACGAGAGCTACACCTGCAAACTGTTCAGGAACGAGACCAAGATGTGCAAGAAGGTCGTCGAGGAGGCGGCCGAGGTGGTACTCGCCTGCAAGGACCACGACAACGACGAGCTGGCCGGCGAGGTCGCCGACCTGTTCTACCACACCCTCGTCCTCGTGGTGAAGGAGGGATTGGACATCGAGAAGGTCTACGCGGAACTGTGGGAGAGGAGCCAATGAGGGCCGACCTCCACACCCACACCATCTACAGCGACGGGGAGCTCATCCCCGCCGAGCTCGTGCGCAGGGCGATGGCCCTCGGGCACGACGTCATCGCCATCACCGACCACGTGGACATGACCAACGTGGAGTTCGTGGTCACCAATGTGGTGAAGGCGTGCGAGCTGAAGGAGGACTACATCCCCGTCATCCCCGGCGTGGAGATCACCCACGTCCCCCCGAGGCTCATCGGCGAGGTCGCCAAACAGGCCCGCAAATTCGGGGCGAAATGGATCGTCGTCCATGGGGAGACGGTCACCGAACCCGTCATGAAGGGCACCGACCGCGCCTCCGTGGAGAACCCCGACATCGACGTTCTGGCTCACCCCGGTTTCATCACCCTCGAGGAGGCCGAGATCGCGAGGGAGAACGACGTCATCCTGGAGATCACCGGACGCGCCGGGCACAACATCACCAACGGGCACGTGGCGAACATAGCCCGTCAGGCCCGCTGCAAGATGGTCGTGAACTCCGACACCCACCAGCCCGAGAACCTCATGGACGAGGCCGCGGCGTACACCGTCGCCCTCGGAGCGGGACTCACGAAGGAGGAGGCAGACCTGGCGATCCAGAAGACCCCCTTCGATGCCGTGAAGCACCTGATCTGATCACATACAGGCTTCGTATATGCCGCGGATATCCTCCGCGGTCATGGGCACGGGGTTGCGGACGAGTTTCGTACCCGCGGTCCTCAGTGCGGATTCGGTCAGCCATTTTACGTCGTCATGGCCGAAGCCCTCGTCCGAAAGGCGGACCTCGAGACCGATGTCCTTCAGGACCCTGCCGATGGCCTCGTGGACGTCGTCCTCGTTGACTCCTCCGAAGAGACGGGACACCTCGGCGAAACGTTCGGGGGAACCTTTCGCGCAGAAACGGTAGATCTCCGGGGATATCGCCGCGAGTCCGCGGCCGTGGACGATGTCCTTCATACCCGAGAGGGGATGCTCGAGGGCGTGGGGTGCGACGGTGCCCGCCTTGTAGATGGACACCCCGGCGATCGAGGATGCGTAGACGACGCGGTCCAATGCGCCGGCGTCGCGGATGTTCTCGTTCGCGGCCACCAGGGATTCGGAGAGGTAACGGAGGCCCTTCCTGCATATCAGGTCGGTATCGTCGGTCCTCCCGCCGCTGACGTATGACTCTACGAGATGGCAGAGCGCGTCGAAGGACACGGCGTTCATGATGTTCGGGGGCATGGTCTCCATGAGCTCGGGGTCCACGACGGCCACGCGGGGGACGGCGGCCTTGCATGTGAGTCCGGCCTTGTCGTGCGTATCGGAATCGGTGAGGACGCTGATGCCGTTCGCTTCGCTCCCGGTACCGCAGGTGGTGGGGACGGCGACCACGGGGAGGGCGGTGATCTCCGGGGCGTTGCCCCTTCCCCCGGTGTAATCGCGGACGGATCCTCCGTTCCCGGCGACGAGGGCGATGGCCTTGGCGGCGTCCATCTGACTCCCGCCGCCCACTACGAGGACGGAATCGCATCCGTTCTCACGTGCGAAGGCCGCGCCGGCATCGATGGATTCGGTCGTGGGATTGCTGGGGACGGAATCGAAAACGACGGAATCGATCCCGTTCATCTGCAATTGAGCCAGAATGCGGTCCCTGAGTCCCGTCTTGACGGAACTCCTGCCGGTGACTACGAGCGCTTTCCTACCGAACGGTTTGATGTACGCGCCGATGGATTCTGCCTTCTTGCGGCCGAAGATGATCCTCTCGGTTCCAGGGAGGGAATCAACATCGTCCGTACCGAGGTCGCCGCGGACCTTCGACATGACCTCATGGAAATAGAGGTCGCGGCCCTCGTCGTGGATCTTCTCGTCCTCCTTCAGGAGGAGTTTCATGAGCTCTTCTTCGCTGAGCATCTCGGGATTACCGTCATTCCCGGCCATATTACGCGGTATTGAGTGGTCGGATTAATCAATTCGCTTGCTTTTTCACCATAGGTTACCAGCGTGTTGGTCTAATAACATTTATAACGTTGTATGTTTTATATATCTAGAAAGCATATACTGAATCATGGGAAAGATGTCTGAAGAGAACCCGGAAACCGGTCTCGGCGCAAGGATCCGCGCTATCATCGACGAGTGTTTCATGGATCTCGAGGTCCCCCAGGAATCCATCTGCCCCGTCTGCGGCGAGGGAGAGCTCACCAGGTACGGACAGACGGCCGCCGGAACCCAGAGGTGGAGATGCTCCTGCTGCGGAGTGGTCCGCACCTTCAAAGGAGAGGGCTCCGTCCTCAGGAACACCAAGCTTCCCTACGACACCTGGCTCTCCTTCATCCCCCACTTCCTCTCCTGTTCTTCGTGCGATGTCGTGGCCGCCGACCTCGGAGTCACACACAAGACCGCGTGGTTCATGAGGACCCGCATCCTCGAGGCCCTCTACAAGTCGATCCCCGCCTTCAGGGCGGAGGGGATGACCGTCGGGAAGATGTTCCTCAGGGAATCCTTCAAGGGCACCTCCCGCGCCCGCACCATCGACCCCGAGACCCGCGGCGAGAGGGTGTGCGTCCTCACCGGAATCAACGACAACAATGGGATGTTCTACGACGTCGCCTGCCTCGGGAACCCCTCCGAGAAGAAGATCGCCGATGTCGTGGCCGGGGACATCTCCTCGGGAATCATCGAAACGGAAGATGATGAGGTCAGGTGCACCCTGGACAAGGATGACAGGATCTCCTCCCTCCAGACATCCATCCGCTCCTTCCTGAAGCGCTTCCGCGGAGTCTCCACCAAGTGGCTCCACATCTACCTCGCCTGGTACAAGTGGCTCTTCTCCTTCGGGAGGGACAGGATGGCCGCGGACGCTCAGCTCTCCGCCGGTGACTACAAACACACCTGGAGGGCAATCCGCAGGATGGCCTACCCTTTCAGGGACGTTACGGGCGCCCTTGCCTGAATCGATACGACAACCGCATCCAAGGGCCCCCATACACGCTTTTTCCAGGGGTCGGAAGTCGGGTAGGGCACCTACCTTGACCCAGGGGCAAAAACAGTATGCCGAAGGTAGGTAAGTCCCTCCGTTTCCATCGTGGCCACCTGGGCCATTCAAGGGGCAAATGAGGGCAAGTGCTTCGGGGCGGTTTCCGCCAACACGCTGGTAACCTACTCTTCGCGCGTACACGCGTGCATATGATTATATCAACTCATCCGATGCTCCACTCATGGTAGAAATTGCCCTCATAGGCGGATCCGGGGTCATCCCCGAGAACTTTGTGAAGAAGAAGGAAGTGTTCCCGGACACCCCTTACGGAAAACCCTCCGACCCCATCGACATCGGGGAGATCGCCGGCGTGGAGGTTGCCTTCCTCTACCGCCACGGCAGGAACCACCAGCACCCCCCGACATCCGTTCCTTACAAGGCGAACATGTACGCCCTGAAATCCCTCGGTGTCAAGTACGCCATCTCCGTCTGCGCCGTCGGCTCCCTCCAGGAGGAGGCCCGCCCCGGGGACCTCGTCATCGCCGACCAGGTGATCGACTTCACTAAGCGCCGCGACCTCACCTACTTCCTGAACGACACGGTGCACATCTCCATGCCCGACCCCTGCTGCCCATACGCCAGCGGCGTCTTCGCCAAGGTCGCGAAGGAGATGGGTATCCGCTACCACGACAAGGGGACTTACGTGTGCATCGAGGGCCCGAGGTTCTCCACCCGCGCCGAGAGCGCCATGTTCCGTTCCTTCAACGGCACCATCATCGGCATGACCATGATCCCCGAGGTCAACCTCGCCCGCGAGCTCGGAATGTGCTACGTCAGCCTCGCCACCGTCACCGACTACGACTGCTGGAAGGACGAGGACGTCACCATCGAGATGGTCATGAAGACCATGTCCGAATGCAACTCCAGGATCCAGCAGCTTCTGACCCTCGGGCTCCCCAGGATCGAGACCGGCTCCCACTGCAGCTGCATCGAGGCCGCCAAGGGCTGCGGTTCCCTCGAGAAGTTCAAGTTCTGAATCCCGGGATCCCCATGAGGATAGTGTTCCGCGGTACGGTGCAGGGGGTGGGTTTCCGCCCCGCCGTATACCGTACCGCGGTCTCCCTCGGCTGCAGGGGAAGTGTGAGGAATGACGGTTCCTCCGTCACCGTCGAGGTCGACAAAGGCGAGGAATTCCTGGAGGCCTTCCTCAAGGAACTCCCCCCTCTGGCTCATGTGGATTCCGTGGAGAAGTCCGAGTACACTGTACCCGATTCCGTCAAGGGATTCACCATCGCCGGATCTTCCCGTTCCGCCTCGGAACACATACCTTCGATCCCCGCCGACACCGCCGTCTGTCCCGAATGCATAGCGGACATGAAACACGGCAGGAGGAAGGGATACCCGTTCACCACCTGTACCGACTGCGGCCCCCGCTTCACGTTGCTGGAGGCTCTCCCCTATGACAGGGAGAGGACCGCCATGGCCGCCTTCCCCCGCTGTTTCAGATGCGGGGAGGAGTACTCCGACCCCTCCAAACGCAGGTTCCACCATCAGACCATCTGCTGTCCCGTCTGCGGACCGTCCTACCGTCTCGTGGATTCACAGGGCAATCAGATCGAGGGTGACCCCATCGCCACCTTCGCATCCATGCTCGAGGAGGGCAAGATAGGGATCTCCAAGGGATGGGGCGGGATGCACATCAGCTGCACCCTCGGCCGCGTGAAGGAGCTCCGCGAATGGTACGGCAGGAAGTACAAGCCCTTCGCCATCATGGTGAGGGACGCGGAAGCGGCGGAGAGGTACACGGACATCACCCCCGAGGAGATGGAACAGCTCACCTCCCCCCAGAGACCGATAGTCCTCCTCAGGAAGAAGAGGAATGATGAGACTCTCGAACTCCTCTCCCCCGGGATCGACACCGTCGGGGTGTTCCTCCCGTACACCGGCATGCAGGTCCTCCTGTTCGACATCCTGAAGACGGATGCCCTCGTGATGACCTCGGCCAACCCTCCCGGCGAACCCATGATCACCGACGACAACGAGATACTGAATCTCGGTGCCGACATGTACCTCCTCCACGACCAGGAGATAATCAACCGTGCCGACGACAGCGTCCTCCGCCTGTGCGGGGAGGATGTCTTCTTCCTCCGCAAATCCCGCGGGAACATCCCCTGCTACTACACCGTGGATGAGAAAGAGGATGTCGCCGCCGTCGGGGCCCAGGAGAACCTCGCGGGCGCGGTCGCTTCCAAGGGGAGGATCTATCCCACTCAGTACATCGGGAACGGTGAGGGCATGGGTGTGCCCGAATATCTGGAGGAGGCGGTCAGACTGCAGATCCGCCTACTCGGGGCGAGACCCTCCATCATAGCGGAGGATCTGCACCTGGCATACCTCAACCGTCCCTTCGCCAGACGCCTCGCCGAGGAGACCGGCGCCGAGATTGTGGATGTACAGCACCACTGGGCCCACGGGGCCTCCCTCATGGTGGACAGGGGGATAACCGACCATCTCACCGTCCTCACCCTCGACGGCACCGGCCACGGCGACGACGGGAAGGCGTGGGGAGGGGAGGTGCTGTCCTGCACCCTCGAAGGCTACAAGCGCCTCGCGCATCTGGAATACATACCGCTCATCGGAGGGCAGAAGGCGGTCCACGACATCCGCCGCCTGCGCCTCGCCATCGACATGATCAACGGAGAGAGGTCCAACACGGGATTCAGCGACCAGGAGGTATCGATACTCACCAAGCTGGCAAATAACAGCGTGGGGACCTCGTCCTTCGGACGCATTTTAGACGCTCTGGCTTATTCCACCGGAGTGTGTTCCGAGCGCACCTATGACGGGGAGCCCGCCATGAGGATGGAGAGATACCTCGACCCCTCCGATTACGAGGATTATTCCACGGAGACGAGGAACGGCGTCATCTCCACCGCCCACCTCTTCTCCGGACTCGGGAGGATGAAGGACCCCACCGCGGAGGTCTCCGGCATAGTCCGCGCCATCCTCTCGGAGATGGTCGACATAGCATGCGACGATGCGGCATCCAACGGCGAGAGCAGAATCGGGATCACCGGAGGGGTGTCCTACAACGTCCCCATAACCCTCATGGTCCGCGACCTCGCCAAGGCCCGCGGGATGGATGTCGTCACCCACTGCCGCATCCCCAACGGGGACGGCGGGATCTCCACCGGCCAGGCGGCCATCGCCCTGCGCCGTGCCTGATGGTTGGATGCGTATTCCAACATCCCCACAGTTTATCTATGGATGGAGGGCATATCCATCGGAGGATTGTGATGGAGCATACGCTTTTCGTGCTGCTTGACGGGATGGAGGACGACCCCAATCCCGCTCTCGGAGGGAGGAAACCATACGAGGCCGCACGCCTCCCCTTCATGCGCTCCAAATGCCCCCATCTCAACTACACCTCGGGAAGGGGATACACGCAGCTGTTCCTCAACGAGTTCTGGACCGGACACCCCCCGGAGACCCCGAGGGCCGCCCTGGAGGCCGCGGGCCTCTCCATGGACGTCTCCGGTGACAGGCAGGCCTTCCGCATGAGTCCCGCCAGGATTGTCGACGGGGAGGTCGTATGGGCTTACGGCGACGACGACGAAGCCATGAGGATGAACGAGAGCATGAGGAAGCATCTCGACATCCTCTCCGCCAGGAAACCCGAGATCAGGTTCTTCGTCCACGGACGCAGCGTCCTCACCATGGAATGCAAAGAGAACGTCCCCGTTGGACCGCAGGCGCCCGTCGACGGCCCCTACGTCACCCCGCTCCCCGACCTCGAGGAGTTCATCAACGCCGTCGCCGACGAGAACGACGGCCTCACAGTCTATCCATGGGGGGTCGGGAGACCCAAGAGCACATACCCCTGCTACAAAGGGCTCGAGGACCTGCACGCAGTCTCCAACAGCCCCACCGCCCTCGGCGTAGCCGCCACGCTCGGGCATCACATCACCTTCGAGGAGGACCTCGGGTCGAGGTTCCCCATCGCGAAAAGGCTGCTCGCGGAGCACGACGTGTTCCTGCACCTCGACGAAGTCGACGAGTACAGCCACCAGAAGGACCACATGAAGAAGATCGCCGTCCTGGAGAGGATAGACTCCCTGATGGCGGAATACTTCTCGGATGCGGGGAGGATCATCCTCTTCGTGGACCACGGTACGTCGTGCGTCACAGGGGAGCATATCTTAATGGATGTCCCCTTCCGTACCAACATCGAATGCTTCGGGGACGGCAACCGCTTCGCCACGGGCGAGGTAGTCCCCATGATACTGGAGGATAAAGAATGACTTTCGAATTCCCGCCGTCCCTCGGAGTGAACGGCGACAAAGAACAGGCTGCCGGGATCGTATCCAAGATTTGGGGCAAGAAGGGTGTCTTCACCTGCACCATCGCCAACACCCTCACGTCCACCATCCCCGGCGTCTCGGATGCCGGCGACACCCCGGACCTGACCATGTACACCCCCGCCGCGGATGCTGAGCTCCTCGTCCTCAACAAAGTGGTGTGCATGAAGGGCATCCCGATCAACCCCGGAGGCATCCCCACCCCTGCAACCCTCACCAAGGCCGCCCTCGACCTCTCCCGCATGCCCTACTTCATCATCGACGGCGGGTGCGGCGTGAAGGCGAACATCCCCATGATCGAGGTCGGAGGGGAATGCGGACAGAAGATCACCACCGGCCACTCCGTAAAGAACGTGAAGCACTCCTTCGAGTACGGGAAGATCCTCGGCGCCCAGCTCGCCTCCTATTACGATTACGTCGTCATCAGCGAGAGCTGCGCCGGCGGGACCACCACCGCCCTCGCCGTACTCCAGGCCATGGGCACCGTGACGGAGAACCTCGTGTCCTCCTCATCGCCCAAGAACCCCAAGGAGCTGAAGTCCAAGCTCGTCGCCGAGGGTATCGCGGCCGCCGGGAAGAAGCCCGGGGACTTCGCGGACGACCCCCTCGGAGCCATCGAGGCCGTGGGGGACCCCATGATGCCCGTGAACGTCGGCATCCTCATCGGCGCCTGCAACGCGGGAGTCCCCGTCATCGTCGGCGGAGGGACTCAGATGGCCGCCGTCATGGCCGCCGCCGTGAAGCTCGACCCCTCCGTCATCGGGAAGTTCTTCCAGGGCACTACCAGGTGGCTGCTCAACGACCCCAACTCCTCGATGGTGAAGCTCAGGGACGCCATCGACGCCCGCATCCCCATCGTCTACATCAACATGAACTACTCCGACAGCCCCTACGAGGGCCTGCAGGCGTACGAGTGGGGATTCATCAAGGAAGGCGTCGGATGCGGAGGCTCCTCCGTGGCCGCCGTCATCGGCAGTTCCGGCAAGATCGACTGCGCGAAGCTCCTCGACCGCGTCCACGAGATCTACCGCGGGATCATGGGTTTCTGAGCCCCGCGTCCCGCCAACACGCTAGTAACCTATAATGGTAACAAGAGGGAGCGGGCCGTCCGTCAGGGCGGCCGCTTCCCCAAAAACAGTTTCAGAATAGTTTCTTCTTCTGATTGCTTACATCGACGATCTCAGCGGTGTCGTCCTGCAGAGTGAAGAAGGCAAGCTTCCAGCCCATCTCATCGTACATCTTGATCAGTTCGGGCATCATGTTGGCGACGATGAGCTTGAGCCTGGGATCCTCGACGAAGACGGCCTTACCGTCCCAGCGGAGGAACTCGGGTCCGACGGAGGCGAGGATCTCGCAGTTCGGGTTGGCCCTGAGCTGCTTGTAGACGTCCTTGAAGGAGCCCACGGCGAAGAACAGACCGCCGTCGAGGCGGATCTTGAGTCCGAGGACCCTCATCCTGGGCTTGTCGCCGTCGCAGGTGCCGAGCATGAAGACGCCGGCCTTGCCGAGGAACTCGTCGATGACGTCCATCGCGTCGACCTGGATGGTGAGGGGCTCGACGAGCTGCCTAATCCAGTCCTTCTCCTCCTCGGAGACGTTGCCGTCTACGGCGCAGACCATGAGGCTGAGGAGGACGATGTTGTCCTTGAGGCCATCGTCGAAGACGCCGATGATGTCGACCATGGTGTCGATGACATCCTTGTAGGCGGCGGGGTCGTCGAGACCCATCTCCTTGAACATGTCAACGGCCTCCTCGTAGGTGACGTCCTTGCCGGCCTCGCGGTCGAAGACGGGTTTGATGAGAGCGAACTCCTCCTCGGCGAGAGTGCCGTCGGCAGCGACGGCGGCGAGGATGAAATGCAGGTAGGCGTCGATACCGTCGACACCGGACATCTCCATGAGGGCGTTCAGGACCTCGACGGATTTGGCATTGAAGATGGCAGTGAAATCTCCCCTGTCTATCTGCTCGAAGGCTTCGCATAGTTTGTCGAAAGAGCTCATGTCTATCGTCTCTAGGGTATGCGCCCATATGATAAATGGGACGCTGCCCGCCGGCGTATCGGCAGCCGGAAACGGGTTTCTAGAGTGTTCTTAAATGGTCTTTAAATGAGTATTACTCAAATTAAAATAATTATGAAAGTAGTAACACCTTAAAAAGGCATTTAAACTAACTTAAAAACCAGGCTCGGACTCGATGACGTTGTAGTGCGAATCGAGCATATCGAACTCCATCGAGATGCGGTGGTTGCGGCACCTGTTGCACTCGATGGGTTTGTTCAGGGCGTGCTTGCGGCGGCAGGTGTCGGAATCGATGTCGACGATCCTTCCGCATGCGCAGTAGATCTTGGTGAAACTGTCCAGTCCAGTGCCGGAAAGCGCACGGATGTGCGTATCCTCGCAGGGAACAAAGGGGTCGAACTGGAATTCAGCGTCCATGGTATCTACCGTTACGGCGCTTGGAAACCTAGGTCCCACCCTATTTCCAACGTCCTCAAGCTCATCTGACATGATACATATAAACGCTTGTAGGAGGCATTTATATTGACTCCGATGTTGGCATAATTATTGTTGATTACTGGGCAAACCTTTAAATATGTCTGGTGTGGACTTTTTGGCCGTTCTGTCATATGGTTTCCGGGATTTCGCGGCCGTCCGCGGCGCCGGAAAAACGCCGTCCCGACAAAGAATCAAAAACGATAACGCCATCATTCGGAGCATGATGAGGTACACGGAGACGGCCAACATTTCCGACCCCCGTTTCCTCACATTGTACAACTCCGCGTTCCCTCCCGAGGAGAGGATCCCGCCCGCTCTGCTAGCTAGGACCTTCGGCCACGGGGGACGCCTGAGATACTACTTCGACTCCGACACCTTCGTCGGGTTCAGCCTGACCTACGACCACGACGGGGTCCGTTTCATCACCTACATCGCCGTGGTCCCCGAACTGAGGGGCGAAGGATACGGCTCGGAGATCCTCGATTCCATCGCCTCGGACGGGACGCCGCGCGGGATGTTCCTGACGGCCGAGACCGTGGAGGGGAAGGGCGAGGAGATGAAGCAGAGGAACGACCGCCGCCGTTTCTACCGCAGGAACGGGTGGAAGCCCACCGGTTTCATAATACCCGGCAAGGTGACGATGGAGGTCTACCAGCTCGACCACGAACTGGCGCCGCCGGAGATCGTCCGCTGCCGCGAGAGCTTCTATTTCGCACTCGACGGACAATACCGCCGAATCAGAGCTTCAGGTCCTTCAGCTGTCCGAGGACGTAGTCCCTGATCTCGGATGGAGAGCGCTGCTTCTGCACGCGCTTGCCGTTCTTCAGCACGGGGACCTCGATCATCTCCATGGGCGTACCGCAGTCGGCGCACTTCATGTGCTCGTCGGGACTGAGGGAGACGGCCATGGCGAAGCAGTGTGGGCAGCGGTAGGGGAACTTCCTGCCGGAGAACTTGCCCCTCTTCGAGATGGGCTTCCCGTCCTTCTCGATGATGTCCATGCCGATGTCGAGGGTCGGGGCGTTGGCGATCGATGTACCGACACCGAAGCCGGAGACGGCGGAGTGCACGATCTCCGCCACCGTTTTCTCGTTCAGGCCGCCGGAGGCGATGATGCTGACGTCCTTGTAGCCGTTCACGTCGAGCTCCCAGCGGACCTCGTTGATCAGCTCCTTGAAATTGCCCCTCCTGGAGGACGGGGTGTCGAGCCTGACGCCCTTGAGGTCCTTGATGAGCTTGGCGGCGGCCACCGCCGCAGCCCTCTCGTCCTCGAAGGTGTCGATGAGCATGACGCGGGGGACCTCGGGCTCGATGATCTCGTCGAAGGCCCTGAAGGCGGCCTCGTTGCTCCCCATGACCAGCATGAGGGCGTGGGGGACGGTGCCCACGGGCTCGGTGCCCGTGAGGTCCGCGCCGAAGCGGGAGGAGACGCCGTCGCATCCCCCGATGTAGCAGGAACGGTCGAGGACGCCGGCGATGCCGGGGTGCATCCTGCGGTTGCCGAAGGCGAGCACGGACTTCCCCTCCGCGGCTATCTTCACGCGGGCGGAGGCGGTGGCTATGCCGGACGGCTGGCACACCATCCCCAGCATGGCGGTCTCGTAGATCCCGAAGTCGCAGTACGCACCGGAGACGTTCATCAGAGGGACGCGCACGGAAGCGGAGTCGCGGGCACGGAACACGGTGCCCTCGGGGATGGCGTAGAGGTCTACCGGCTGTCCCTCCATGAGGCGGATGACCTCCTCGAGGCCGCAGAAGACCGCCCACGGCCATCCGGAGGGGAGTCCGCCGGAGGTGAACTCGGCGGTCACCTTCACCTTGTCGTTGCCGGTGGCCTCGAGGATCCTCCTGGTCCTCTCGAAGTAGATGTCCATGGTGGTGCCTTTGCGCACCTCCGCCTCGTCGGCGATGAACAGCCTCTCTGCCATCTTACAGCCTCAGAGCGGACTTCCCGGGGAAGACGGCCTTGCTGCCGAGACGCTCCTCGATCCTGAGGAGGCGGTTGTACTTGGCCGTGCGCTCGCCGCGGCAGGGCGCGCCGGTCTTGATCTGTCCAGTGCCCCATCCGACGGAGAGGTCCGCGATGGTGGTGTCCTCGGTCTCGCCGGAGCGGTGGGACACGACGACGTTGTATCCGTTGTCGTACGACATGTAACAGGCGTCCTGGGCCTCGGTGAGGGTACCGATCTGGTTGACCTTCAGGAGGAGGGCGTTGGCCGCGCCGGCCTCGATGCCCATCTTCAGACGCTTGGAGTTGGTGACGAACAGGTCGTCGCCCACGATCTGGACCTTGTTGCCGACCTTCTTCGTGAAGGCGGCGGTGGTCTCGAAGTCATTCTCCTGGAAGGGGTCCTCGATGCTGACGAGGGGGAACTGGGAGATGACGTCGGCGTAGTGGTCGGCGAGCTCGCCGGGAGTGAGGTAGAGGCCGTCCACATCATACCTGCCATCGTCCTCGTGGAAGAACTCGGAGGAGGCGCAGTCGATTCCCAGGTAGATGTCCTTGCCGGGGGTGTATCCCGCGGCGGAGATGGCGTCGACGATGGTGCCGAGGGCCTCGGAGACGGTGTTGACCGGGGGAGCGAAACCTCCCTCGTCGCCGACGTTGATGGCGTTCACGCCGTACTTCTTCTTGAGGATGCCCTTGAGGCTGGCGTAGGTCTCGGCGGCCATGCGGAGGCACTCCCTGAAGGATTCCGCACCGGCGGGGATGATCATGCACTCCTGCACCCTGAGGTCGCCTCCGGCGTGCTTGCCGCCGTTGATGATGTTGAACATGGGGACGGGGAGCTTGGCATGGTCCCTGCCGATGTACTCGTAGAGCTCCTGGTTGGAGAGGGCGGCCGCGGCCTGCGCGACGGCGAAGGAGACGGCAGTGGTGGCGTTCCCGCCCACGGACTTCTTGTTCTCGGTCCCGTCAGCCCTGATCATGGCGGCATCGATACCCGCCTGGTCGCAGGGATCCATCCCGGTGATAGCGCCGGCGATGGCGGTGCGGATGTTCTTCACGGCGGTCTCGGTACCCTTCCCGCCGTAACGGCTGCCGCCGTCCCTGAGCTCGTGGGCCTCCCACATGCCGGTCGAAGCGCCGGACGGGGCGATGGCGGTGAACGTCCTTCCCCCGGCGGTGATCTCTGCCTCGACGGTGGGGTTCCCCCTGGAATCGAGTACCTCTCTTGCCCAAACTTTCTCGATGGTAGCCATATGTCAGACCTCTGTTTCGAATACTGTCATCATCTCGGCGAGCATCTTCTTGATGCTCAGGCCGAAGAGCTGTCCGTTTACGGACGTCATGAATGTGAAGCGCGACTCGGACGGCCGGTCCCTGAGGATGGCCGACAGCGCGCGGAAGGTGCGGTCGAGACCGCAGCGGTTTATGACCGCGTCAAGGTCGTCGATGGCGACGACCGTGTCGGGATTGGCATCGGTGAAGTCCCTCACCGCCTGAACCATGGTGCCGAGGGGGTACTCCGAACCACTGAGGATGAACACGTCGGCACCGCGGTCGAGACCCATACGCTCCTTGGCGACCTTCGGACGGCTGGAGGTCACCACATAGATCTTGTGCCCCGCGTTGGAGAAGGTGCTGATAGCCCTCCTAACACCAGTGGGCTTCCTCTCATAGAACACATAAGCCCCTCCGGGGGAGATGCCCTTCTTCTCCAGCTCCGCCATGGAATCGAGTTTGACCTTGGGGGGCAGGAGGGAGGCGCGGATCTTGTCCGCCTGGCGGGAGTTGACCGAATTCTGGATGGCGGTGACGAGCTCCTCTCCCGTGAACGGGAACGGTATCTCGGCCTTGAGGAACATGCAGTCCCCGGGAATCTTCTCACCGACGTGACGGATGACCACGATGGGGGCGTTCCCGGCGCTGCGCGAGCGGGATTTCGAGGTGGAGTCCTGTGCGGGCGTCACGGCATCGATGAACTCCAGGCCCCTGTGGCCGTCGACGGCCATGTCGAGGATGACGACGTCGTACTTGGTGCCCCTGTACTCGGAGAGGGCACCGTCAATGGTACCCACGGAGACGGTGCGCGCGTTGACGTTGTTGAGCACCGCGATGATCGCATCACAGACTATCCTGCTGTCCTCGATGATGAGAGCCTTCAAGCGTATCCCGTATCCGTCACGCGCGTGCGCGTATTAAAGACCAACCATACCGCCTGTCACCCAGATGCCGCACATAGCGACAGCTGTACATTGAAAATAAAAGGCGGGCACGAGGCCCGCCGGAGACAGTGAAAGAATCACTGCTTCCTGCTTTCTTTCGCCTTGGGGCGCAAGTTGGAGTATCCACACTTGCGGCACTTGGTCGCCTTGGGGGGGTTCGTCGCAGAGCAGTTCATGCAGACGGACTTCTCCAAGAGCCTGTGTTCAGCCTCTTTGAAGCGTACCATTCAATATTCCTCGAATCGCCCTATCGACAGGTAATATAAAACCCAATCGTCACGCGCGTTTCTTCTTGGGCCTGGAGAGGTGCGTGGACGCGGCGATGTCCTCGGGGGTGCGGTTGCGGAGGAGGAGGCCGGCGATGGTGCACATGATGAGCGCCCCGAGGGTGTCCGCCTCCATGTCCATGATCGAGTCGAAGACGCCGTAGGACATGTAATCCGTGCCCGCGACGATGTCGATGTAACCCTCCATGACCTCCCATATTCCGCCGAACGAGATCGATACGAAGAACAGAACGAACAGGAACCCGGCGGTGCTCCCGTATCTGAGGCCGATGTTGGAATGCTTCATCACGAGGCAGAGAGCCAGGAAGCAGAGCGCGCTGACGGACATGGACGAACAGGTATGCCCGAGGAAGCCCCACCAGGGCAGCGAATCCTCCTTGTAGAACCCGCAGGTCAGGGAGACGACGTACAGGTAGCAGTCGAACGCCAGGATCATGTTGAACCACCAGGGCATGCGGACGAGCCCGGCGAGCCTGAGGGCGGGGACCACGGATATCAGGAGGAAGATCGCGATGTTGCTGAGGAAGAGGTATTCCGGCGGGTGCTTGTCGGGACCGAGCCCGGGCGCGATGTCCAGGAAGACGGTGATTATGTCGACAACGGTGACGGCGAGCATGACCGCCCAGAACCCGAGGGTGAACCTCCTGTCGTTCTCAGGGCTCATGGAATCGAGGCTCATTCGCTCCCCTCCAGGGGTACGCGGCAGACCCTCCAGTGCCTTCCCTTCAGTTTGACCGTAATGAGTATGCCGGCCACCGCCGACATGACCCCGTTGACGAACAGGTACGCGATCTCCATGGAGAAGAAGTACTTCGTGTCGATGTCGTCGTTGAAGAACACCGCCAGGAACACCCACACGAGCACCATCGAACCGATGCTGAAGAAGATGTTCAGGGCACCGGTGAGTACCCTGTTGAGCACGGCATCGGCCGCGTTCGCATAAGCGTTCAGGATGAGGTAGCCGTTGGTGAAGGTGACCGTCCAGAGGATGACCCCCTCGATGTGCGAATGGAGACTCTGGCTCATATCGGTGCTCTCGGTCCAGTTGAGGGCGTACAGGCAGGTCACGGTGGCGAGGATGCAGGCCGCTGCACAGATCACGGGCACGATGAAGGGGACCTTCCAGCGGCGGCCTTCGATTATGAGCGCGACGGAGGTGAAAAGCGGGAACGCCATCACCGCGGCTATGAGCGCATCCCCTTCCGAGACCGCCATCGCCATGCACGCCGCGGACACGGCGAGCAGGAGCAGGGAGGGGAGTACCACTTTCATGGGACGTGGTTACAATCGACTGATAAAAAAACGTAGTGATTCAGGCCTCGGATTCGGGCAGGTCCCTGACCGCATAGACCATCATCAGCAGGAGCAGGACGTTGCGGACCACGAGCACCCCGACACCCCACGGGGAGAGGAAATCGTCCGGCCTCATACCGAAGTTGAAGAGGAAGTTCAGCTGCGTGAAAACCTCCACCAGGGCGAACACCCTGATGATCGCGCACCTCTTGGCCTTCTCCCCCACGTACATCAGGAAAACGAGGACGAAGGGTATCAGCCATATCACGTACTGCGCCGAGAAGACCGCCCCGAACATCATGAACGCGGCGACCGCGAGGAACATGGCGTTGTAGGAGCGGTGCTCCAGACCGTCCTCCTTCCTCCAGACGAGATACACGTAATACACGAACAGGAAAGCGATGCAGGCGAGCATGAACTTGCTGAGATAGGGCGAGATGTCGTCCGCTATCCCTCCGACGAGGTTGTCCGAACCGTAGGAGTAGAACACCTCCATGCCGCTTCCGGTGGTGAGACGCACTACCTCGAGGATCGAGGCGGCGAACGACTCGATCTCCATGGGGCGGTCGGAGTGGTAGGCGAACATCTGTGAGATGTCCCCGAGCAGTATGAAAGGGACTGCGATGCACATCGCCACCAGGAAACCGACGGCGGCGCGGAGGAGTCCGGAGAACTCCTTCCTCCTGATGAGCCAGATGATGAAGAACGGCAGGAGGAGCGCGGGGTAGAGCTTCAGAAGGGTGCCCAGGGCGAGCATGACCGCAGCCCAGTGGTACCTCTCCTCCATGAAGAAACGGATCGCGAGGATACAGAGGACCACGGGGAAGACGTCGAAACGGTCGAAGAGGAACTCCGCCATGAGGGCCATGAAGATCGCATAGTACACGCAGGCCTTCCTGGGGTCGTATCCGCGGATGTCGGCGATCCTGCGGACGGAACGCATCCCCAGCCAGATGAATACCATCACGATTACCAGATACACTGCCTGGTAGACCGCCTCGTTCGCACCGAACAGACGGGGGATGAGGAACAGGACGTACGCCAGGGGAGGGTACTCCCAGACGTTCCAGTAATCGTAGACGAACACCTCGTCGGTGTAGGGGAACACGCCGTGCATCATGGCGTCGGCGTAGGGATAGTAGCCCTCCACGACGCTGGAGTGCATGCCGGCGAACTGCACGACCGCGAATATCACGGCGGCCATGATCCCGAAGAGCCCCATCACGAGGAGGTCGAACCGCTTCTCGTCGATGGACAGAACGAGATCCATCGGATCCTTCAATCCCGGCTACCCCCGAACAGGGACATCTGCTGCCTGAGGTCGCCGTACCTGTCGCCTGACCGCCCGCCCATCAGTTCGTGGTTGATGTAATCGGGTTTGACGATGTCGATAATCCCGTGGACGGACATGGACGAGAACGGACGGTGCTCGTCGATGTCGTGGGCCCTGTGGTACGCGCGGGCGGAGAAATCGTTCCAGGATTCGCCCTCGTGCCGGCCGTCGTCCTCGATGTTCTCGCGGAAGGCGGCGGTGGTGCTGAGCTGGAGGTGCATCGCCTTGATGCGGTCCACCATGTCGGAAGGATAACGGGATACGACGTCTATCGCGCCGCCTATGGCGGATTCCTCGTCGTAGGCGCAGTTGAGGGTGTTCATCAGATGGCCGGTATCGAGCAGGAGTCCCCAGTTGTCGAACTCCAGCTTATCCTCCAGCAGCCTCCATTCGGCGGGACTGCGGAGACGGAGTCCCTCCCACCAGAGGTTCTCGAACACCACCGTATACGGGGGCTCCCCTCCGGGGAAGTCCGCCACGGCGCGGTTCATGAGCTCGCAGAACTCGCCGAGGATCATCAGGTCGTCCGAATCCCGCATCCTCTCCAGGACATGCCTCATGTCGCTGTTTCCGGCATGGATGACCCCGTATGCGGGGTTGAGGACCGCGGCGTAATCTATCATGCGGTGGACGGTGTCCACCATCTCCGCGCGGTCGCGCCCGAACGAGAAATAGGTGAGGTCCTCGGGCATGCCCTCGTACAGCCTCCCCTCCCACGCGCACCTCCAGTCGATGGCGTAGGGCAGATGGACGGCGGTCACCTCGGGGAGCCTGAACTTCTCGGGGATGGGCTCCGCCATGGTGAACATCTCGAGACCGTCCAGTCCGAATGCGGCTATACGGTCCGAGAGGGGCCCGTGTCCGGGGAACTCCGAGGGGTCCTCGAACACGGACCAGGGGTGAAGGTGTTTCATATGAGATCGAAAGCGGCGTTGATGGCTGCCTCGATGGCGATGATCTTGCTCTCGGCGTCGCCGACGATGATGACATCGTCCTGCGTCATCTCGATGTCCTTGCGGATCTTGGCGGCGATCTCGGGGGTCTTCTCGTCCATGTCCCAGTCCGGAGGGATGATGAGGTGGCCGTCCACCATCAGGATGGTGGTGCAGCCGACCGCTCCGGAGCGGACGCCGGCGTCCCTCTGCTTCATGCCGTTCCCGATCTTGGAAGCGACGCCGTAGACGATGACGCCCTGCTGGTAGGATCCCATGACGGAACCGGCGATGTCCACATCCACCAGGCGGATGGGGATCTGATCGAGGAAGGCGAGACCGGCCTTGGTGATGGAGATTCCGGTCTGCTTGATGTCAACGAAGTTCCACTCGCGGAACTTCTCGAGGATGCGGCGCATGCTGCCCTCGCCGACACCGCTGGCCTCCGCCAGGGCCTTGCGGCCCATGCGGGTGCCGTCGGAGAGGAGATAGAGGGCGTAGTAGACGTTCGCATCGCTGAACCTGAACATAGGCCCGAACGTGGGGATGTCCATGATCTTCATTGTCATGCCTCTGTCTGATGATGGCCCGCCCCGAAGGGCGGGAGGTGGTTTGTTCCTCAGAAGGTCTTGATCTTCCCGTTGATGATGTTCTCGGAGACCTTGTCGATGTTGTCGAGCCAGTCGGCGGCGATGGAGTAGGCCTCGTCCTGCCACTTGGGGAGCCTCTTGTCATCCGCGGCGTTAGCGTTGATGATGTCGATGGCGCAGTTGAGGGGGTCGGAGATGGTGTGTCCGATCTGGGAGAGGATCCTGCAGTGGATCTCGGCGTCGGCCTTGACCTTCTTGGCGACGTCCTGGGCGATGAGGTTGGAGAGGACGTTGTAGATCTTTCCGACGTGGGTGATGGGGTTCTTACCGGAGGTAGCCTCCATGGACATGGGGCGGTAGGGGGTGATCAGACCGTTGCAGCGGTTACCGCGGCCGACGGATCCGTCGTCCCCGTTCTCCTGGGAGAGACCGGTGACGGTCATGTAGAAGACGTTCCTCTTGAGGTCGTCTCCGGTGTTGACCTCCACCTTGAGTTTCACCTTGGCGTCCTCGCGGTCGATGATCTTGGCGGAGTTCTCCTCGACGGCCTTCTTGAGGGCCTGGACGGAGGCAACGTAGCTGTTCTTGTCGTCGATGAACCTGTCGACCATGGCGCAGGCGATGGTCATGGTGATCTTGTCCTTGACACGGGAGCACATGACCTTGACGTCCTGACCGGCCTCGGGGATGGTCTTCTTGAGGGCGCCGTTGATGTAGTTCTCGGTCTCCTTGGTGAGCTTGTCGGTGATGGAGAAGGGAGCGTATCCGACACCGAAGGAGGTGTCGTTGGAGAGGTAGTTGGAGGCCTGGTAGACGCCGCAGAGGTCGTCGGATCCCTGGCCGAGCTTGGTCTCGAAGGTGATACCGGAGTCCATGTCGAGGTAGGGGTAGCACTTCTTCATCATGTCGCGGACGCCTTTGAGGGCGGTGGACTCGACGGGGAGGATCTCCTGCTTGCCCTTGGCGTTGATGAAGGTGGTGGCGCGTCCGTCCATCAGGACGTACACGGGCTTGATGATGTCTCCGCCCTTGAACTTGGACTGGGCGCGTCCGGCGACGACCTCGGTCTGGTCGGTGTTGTGGTGGAGGACGTGTCCGACCTCCTTCTTGTACATCTTGCAGAGGGCCTCGGAGACGGTCTCGGCGATGTTGTCGGCGACGGAGTCGGGGTGTCCGATACCTTTCCTCTCGACGATCTCGATCTGACGCAGGGGCACGGGAATCTGGTTGATTCCGTTGACGTAAATGTTCTTTTTTGCTGCCATAAAAAAAACCTACCTTGGTTATTGGATTCGGCATTGCGTTTACTATACATAAAAGAGGTTGATAATAATATTCTAATAGGAATATACGATACATCCATCTATGAAGTTCCCGCCCGCATCGGACATACGCAGGATGAGGAAAGCGCTGGATATCACGCAGACCGACCTCGCCAACGAATCGGGAATAAGCCAGAGTACCATCGCGAAGATCGAGAGGAACCGCATCTCCGCAAGTTATGCGACCGTTGTGAAGCTCTTCGAGACCCTCGACGAGATGGCCAAGGGACACCGTAAGGATATGACGGCGGCGGATGTCGCCACGAAGGAGATAATCTCCGTCCAGAGCACCGACAAGGTCCGTGCCGCGTCCGAGCTCATGAGGAGTTCCGGGGTCTCCCAGCTGCCCGTGCTCAGGGGGGACGCATCCGTCGGGAGCATATCCGAGCGCATCATCTTCGACCGCATCAGGGACGGGAAATCCATGGACGACCTCAAGGAGATGATGGTCTCCGAGATCATGGACGAATCCTTCCCCATGGTATCCGAGAACACGCCAGTATCGTCCGTTACCGCGATGATGAGCGACAGCAGCGCCGTGCTCGTGACCAGGAAGGGTCACATCACCGGCATGATAACCAAGGCGGACATCCTCAAACTGATTTGATGCCCTTCTTCGTGGTCTTGTAAAGAGCCAGATCCACTGGGACATAGGTTTCCGGGAAGATCGCCGCAGCCTCTTTCAGGCAGACCTCGCGATCCTTGTAGCGGTTGCTTATATGCACCAGGAATAATGAACTGCACCCGCATTCCTTCGCGGCGGATGCCGCATCGGCCGCGGTGCTGTGGAAGAAACGCTCCGCATGGTCCCTCTCGGACTCGGTGTAGGTGGCCTCGTGGATAAGCACATCCACCCCGCGGACCGCCTCGGTAAGGGTGGCGCACGGGCGGGTGTCCCCGGTGTACGCGAGGGACTTCCCCCTGCGGACGGGTTCGCAGATGTCCTCCATCGAGACCCCGTTGACAGTACCCCCCTCCTCCAGGACGGAGAAGTCCTTCCCAGTGATCCCCGCAGATTCCGCCTTGGCGGCATCCACCTTGCCGCGGACGTCGGGCTCCTTCAGCACATATCCCTGCGAGGGGATGCCGTGCTCGGTGGCGAATGCAGAGACCTTCAGGGTCCCCACGGACACCTCGTCCCCGGGGGACATGTCCGCCACATCCAGCTCGAACCCGATCTCGCCGGGACATACGGAGAGCATGGTCTCTAGCGCGGAGACGGTGCCCTCGGGACCCCTGACTATCAGAGGGTCCTTCCTCCCCATCATCCCCATGGTCTGTATCAGACCGGGCAGGCCGTAGAAATGGTCGCCGTGCAGATGGGTGATGAAAATGCCGCCCAGCTTCATGAAGGAGAACGGCGACACCATTATCTGGCGCTGTGTCCCCTCCCCGCAGTCGAAAAGGACCGTGTCGGGCCCGCTGCGGACGAGGACGGCGGGCAGGGCATAATCCCTCGAGGGTACGCTGGCACCAGTTCCGAGGAAGAGGATGTCGAACATCCATGGACCTCAGTAGATGGAGTTGATCTCGCGGTCCTGCTTGCTCTCTTTCTTGTACGATTTGTAGTGTTCCTTGCAGAGATGCACGCTGTGGTGCTCCCCGGGTTTGAGGCTGAGGCTCGTCTTGGCGACCTGCTTGTAACTGATGGAGCGCTCGGACTCCTTGTCGCACCCTTCGACGTCGCAGATCTCGCTTTTGGCCCCGTGGCCCGCTGTACCAGACATGCCCCGTAATAGGGCAAGAACCGATATTATACTTGCGGGCGCGCGCCCGTGCGCAAGGAGAACATAATAAATCGTTTCGCGGCATACCCCCGCTCATGACCAAGATTGCACCCTCGATGCTCTCGTGCGACTTCTCCAGACTGGGCGAGGAGACCGAACGCGTTACGGAAGCCGGGGCCGACTGGGTGCACCTCGACGTCATGGACGGCATGCTCGTCCCGAACATCACCTTCGGGGCGCCGGTGATCAAATGCATCCGCGACAGGACGTCCCTCCCCTTCGACGCGCACCTGATGATCGAGGGGCCCGACCGCTACATCAAGGATTTCGTCGACGCGGGATGCGACCTCATCACCGTCCATGTGGAGGCGGGCGAGAGCGCCTCCAAGGCCATCAGACTCATCAAGGACTCCGGCGTCAGGGCGGGGATCACCCTCAACCCCGGAACGCCCATAGAATCCATCGAACCCTTCCTCCCCGACGTGGACCTCGTTCTGATAATGACGGTCAACGCCGGGTTCGGGGGACAGAAGTTCCACCCCGAGTGCCTCCCGAAGATCGAGAGGATCTCCGAGTACAGGAAACAGAACAACCCCCGTCTGGAGATATCCGTGGACGGGGGAATCAACTCCGAGACCGCGAGGATGTGCACCGATGCGGGAGCGACGGTCCTCGTTGCCGGCACCGCCCTGTTCAAGTCCAGGGACATGGCCGCGGACATCGCCGAATGGAAAGGATTCGGACCGAACGCGGAGTGATCCCGATGGGAGTCAATCTTTCCGGTCTCGCCGAACCCAAGAACATAGAACTCTCGGACCTCAGCGGGAAGAAGATAGCCATCGATTCCTACAACGTCATCTACCAGTTCCTGTCGTCCATCAGGCAGCCCGACGGGCAGCCCCTCTGCGACTCCAGCGGGAGGATCACCTCCCATCTCACCGGACTGCTCCACCGCACCGCCAACCTCGTCGAGGCCGGTATCGAACCGGTGTTCGTCTTCGACGGCAAACCCCACCGTCTCAAGGAGGACACCCTCAGGGAGAGGACCGAGAGGCGCGACAAGGCCGAGGAGGAGTACCGCGAGGCCGTGGAGAGGGGCGACATGGAGACCGCCCGCACCAAGGCCCAGCAGACCTCCCGCATGACCAAGGAGGTCAGGGAATCCTCCATGGAACTCATCGGATACCTCGGGTTCCCCATTGTCCAGGCACCGTCGGACGGGGAACAGCAGGCATCCTACATGTGCCGCAAGGGCGACGTCTACGCCGCGGCGAGCCAGGATTTCGATTCGCTTCTGTTCGGCACCCCCCTGCTGGTCCGCAACCTGACCATGACCGGCAGGAGGAAGGTCCCCGGCAGGCAGCAGTACAAGGAGATCAAGACGGAGATCATCGACACCCCCGTCTTCCTCGAGGGGTTGGGGATCACCAGGGAACAGCTGGTCGACATGTGCATCCTCATGGGCACCGACTTCAACCCCGGGATCAAGGGCATAGGCCCCAAGAAAGCCCTGAAGTTCATCCGCGAGAACGGTTCCATCGAGCACGTTCTCCCCAAGATACACGAGGAGATCGAGGAGGTCGACGAGATAAGGTCCATCTTCCTCGACCCCAGCGGAGCCGATGACTACAGCGTGAAGTACAAGCCTGCCGACAGGCAGCACGTGGTCGACATGCTCACGTCCTACGACTTCGCGGAGGACCGCGTCAACTCCGCCCTCGACAGGATCGACAAGGCCCGCAAGGAATCCGAGAAGAAGCGCATGCAGTCCTCCCTCGACAGTTGGTTCTGATGTTCTCCGACGCCCACCTCCACCTGCACGAGACCGGAGGGGACTATCCCGGGAAGGACATCGGACTGTTGTTCTCCTGCACGGCGGAACCGTCCGAATGGGACCTGCTCAAGAGCATAGGCCGCGATGGCCTGAAGAGGTTCTACGGAGTCCACCCCTGGTACTGCGACCAATGGACCGATGAATCGAGAAACAAACTGCTGGCTCTTCTCGCTGACGATGCTTCCGCAGGGGTGGGCGAGATAGGTCTCGACTCCTCCCGCGGCGACTTGAAGGAACAGATTCCAGTGTTCTGCGAACAGCTGGACATCGCCTCCTCCCTGGGCAGGGCCGTCAATATACACATGTTCGGGGCGGAGAAGGAGACCGTCGATTGTCTCACGGAACACGCAGGAAGGATCCCCGCGATCATTCATTCTTTCAAATCCGAGAGCTATGTGAAGCCCCTGTCGGCCCTGAACTGCTATTTCTCCGTCAATCCCCGCATACTCGCCAAGAAACCCGAATCAGTGAGGCGCATCGTTGGGGCCGTACCGTCCGACAGGCTCCTCCTGGAGTCCGATGCCCCCCACGCCCCCGAGGGATTCGCCGGCATGGAGGATTTCATATCACAGCTCGCTGGTATACTAGACGTAGCGCCGGAGGACCTCGCCTCCTCCGTCAATGAGAACCTGAGGTCGATAGCTTGAGCGAAGACATGTACTCCCGCACCCGCCTGCTCCTTGGGGACGACGGGATCGAGAGGCTCCGGAACGCCTCCGTTGTACTGTGTGGATGCGGCGCGGTGGGGGGATACGCAGCGGAGGCCCTTGTCAGGGCGGGCGTGGGGAGGATCCTCTTCGTGGACGGGGACACCTTCTCCGAGAGCAACCTCAACCGTCAGATCCTCTGCACCCGCGACACCATAGGAAGGCCCAAATGCGAGTGCGCGGAGGAGAGAGCCAGATCCATCAATCCTTCCATAGATGCTAGGCATCTGTCCTGCCACATATCATCCGAGACGCTCCCCTCGATATTCGATGGCGGATGCGACGTCCTCCTCGACTGCATCGACACCCTCGCCTGCAAGGCGGACCTCATCCGCTTCGCCTACGGGAAGGGTATCCCCGTCTTCTCCTCCATGGGCGCCGCCATGCACTCCGACCCTACGAGGGTCCACGTCTCCACCCTCGACAGGACCAGCGTCTGTCCCGTGGCCCGCAGCCTCAGGAAGAACCTGAAGGACATCGACCAGACGAAGATAACCGTGGTCTATTCAGACGAGGAACCCCCGTCCCTGGAGAGGGAGACCGACGAGCACGGGAAGGGCGTCATCGGATCCCTCCCCACGGTGCCCGGACTGTTCGGCCTCACCCTCGCATCCCTCGCGATATCGCACATCTCGAAAGGCCTCTGACAGCGAACCATTATATCAAATAGCCAGATAGGCCCCTCCATCGGGAAAGATAAACCCGTGAGAGGACATGCGATGATAAAGCAGATCCAAGGTAGTTATGCAGCCCCCGCCCTCGAGAAAGAGGTGCAGGAATTCTGGAAGAAGGAACACGCCTACGAGAAGACCAAGGAAGCCCGCTCCAAGGGAGAGAACTTCTATTTCGTGGACGGCCCCCCGTACACCACCGGCTCCATCCATCTGGGTACCGCGGTCAACAAGACGATCAAGGACACCCTCATCAGATATTGGAGGATGAACGGATACAACGTCCGCGACCAGCCCGGTTTCGACATGCACGGACTCCCCATCGAGGTCCAGGTCGAGAAGAAGATCGGTGTGCATTCCAAGAAGCAGATTATCGAGGAGATCGGCATCGACAAGTTCGTCAGCACCTGTCAGGAATTCGCCTACGGCCTCCACGGCACCATGACCGAGGCCTTCAAACAGCTCGGCGTCTGGATGGACTGGGAGAAGCCCTACCAGACCCTCAAGCTCGATTACATGGAATCCGCCTGGTGGACCTGCCAGAGGGCCTTCGAGAGGGGACTCCTGAAGGACTCCAGCCGCGTCGTCACCTGGTGCCCCCGCTGCGAGACCGCCCTCGCCGAGGCGGAGATCGACTATTCCGATGAGACCGACCCCTCCGTCATGGTCAGGTTCCCCCTGAAGGACGAGAAGGACGTCTCTATCCTCATCTGGACAACCACCCCCTGGACCCTCCCGTCCAACATGGCCGTCGCGGTCCACCCCGACGAGACCTACGCCAAGGTCAGGATGACCGGCGATTCCGGGTCCGAGACGGTCATCATCATGAAATCCCAGGCCGAGTACGTCATGAAGGCCGGGGGATACACCTCGTTCGAGGTCCTCGAGGAGAAGTCCGGGAAGGACCTCGTCGGCCTCGCCTACGTCCCGCCCTTCGAGATCGGCGACGGCCTGAGGCGCACCGAGAACACCTACACCGTCATCAACGCAGACTACGTCGAGAAGGACAACACGGGATGCGTCCACACCGCACCCGGTTTCGGTCCCGACGACTTCGAGGCCGGGAAGAGATACGGCCTCATCCCCTTCTGCCCCGTCAACGAGTCCGGGAGGTTCACGGATGACGTACCCCTCTTCGCCGGCAAGAAGGTCAGGGCGAGCAACGACGAGGTCATCGCCTACCTGAAGGAGAAGGGAGTCCTCTACAACACATCCAAGATCAAGCACAGATACGGCCACTGCTGGAGGTGCAAGACCCCCATCATCTACCGCAACACCCGCCAGTGGTTCATCGACGTCCCCGCCGTCAAGGACACCATGCTCTCGGAGCTCGAGCGCGTCAAGTGGGTCCCCGACTGGGCAGGTTCCGGCAGGGAGAGGAACTGGGTGGACGGCGCCCGCGACTGGTGCATCTCCAGGCAGAGGTTCTGGGGAATCCCCCTCCCCGTGTGGGAATGCTCCTGTGGCGAGAAGAAGGTCATCGGACAGTACGACCAGCTGAAGGACGGCGACGGCTACACCGAGGGCATGGACACCCACAGGCCGTGGATCGACAAGGTCACCTTCAAATGCCCCAAGTGCGGAAAGACCATGAACCGCGTCCCCGACGTCATGGACGTCTGGTTCGACTCCGGAGTCGCCGCATGGGCGGACCTCGGATACCCCAGGAAGAAGGACGAGTTCGAGAAGTGGTGGCCCCCGAGGTTCATCGTCGAGGCCCACGACCAGACCCGCGGATGGTTCTACACCCAGCTCGCCGCCGGTGTGGTGTCCTTCGACCGCGCCCCCTACGACGAGGTCATGATGCACGGATGGATGCTCGATTCCAAGGGAAGGAAGATGTCCAAGTCCCTCGGTAACGTCATCACCCCCGAGGAGGTAATCTCCCAGTACGGCGCCGACGCCCTCAGGTACTACATGGTCATGGCCAACGCCCCCTGGGAGGACACCCCCTTCCAGAACCTCGGCCCCAAGGACTCCTGGAAGGTGCTCAACACCCTCTGGAACGTCGCCGTGTTCGCCAGCATGTACATGTCCATCGACGGCTACGACCCCGACATGCACTCCCTCGAATCCATGAAGGGCAAGCTCAGGAACGAGGACCTCTGGATGCTCTCCCGCACTGAGAAGATGAAGAAGGCGGTCACCGAGTCCATCGAGTCCCGCGAGCTCCACAAGATGGCCCGCGCCCTCACCGACTACATCATGGAGGACCTCTCCCGCTGGTACCTCCACCTGATCAGGGACCGCAGCTGGGACGAGGAGAGCTCCGACGACAAGACGGCATCGTACTTCACCCTCCACAGGGCCATCATGTCCGTCACCCTGGCTCTTGCCCCGATCTGCCCCCACATCACCGAGAGGATCTACTCCGCCATGGGCGGAAAGAAGCTCTCCGTCCACATGGAGGACTGGAGCAGATGCGACGATTCCCTCGTCAACGAGGACCTGGAGCACAGCATGGCCCTCATCCAGAAGCTCAACTCCCTCGTGGCCGACGCCAGGGAGAAGATGGGCAGCAAGAAGAGATGGCCCCTCAAGGCCATCTGGATCCGCGGTCAGGACGCCGGTGTGAACTCCGCCGTCCGCATCTTCAACGACATCCTCGTCCAGCAGGCGAACATCAAAGAGGCCGACTATCTCGAGCCCGGGAAGGACTGCCCCATCGCCGCGGAGCCCATCCCCTTCGGTGAGGGCGAGTTCTTCATCGACCCCACCGTCACCCCTGAGATCGAGGCCGAGGGCTGGGGAAGGGACCTCATCAGGAGGATCCAGCAGATGAGGAAGGACATGAGGCTCAATGTGGAGGAGTACATCTTCTGCGACGTCAAGGCCGACGCCCACCTCACCGAGCTGTTCAGATCCTGGCAGGAGAACATCTGCAAGGAGGTCCGCGCCAAGACCATCACCTTCACCGACAGCCCCGCCGGCGAGAAGGTAGTGGACTGGGAGATCAGCGGCGCCACCGTTATCGTCGGTGTCTCCTCGAGCAAGATCTGATAAAACACTAACGGCCCCTCCTCCGGGAGGGGCCTTGATTGTTTCAGAGTTTTTTGCGGAAATACGCGACGACGGCATCCGTGCCCTCGACCGCATCCGCGGCATCGAAATCCCCTATGGGCACCCATTCGAACCCGGCGTTCTCGGGGTCGAGGACGACATCGGACGAAGAGGCCTCGAAGAGGAACGGACGGACACACCATACGGTATCCCCTTCGCGCACGCGGATATCGGGCATCTCGTCCCTGAAGGTCACGGACAGCCCGGTCTCCTCCTTGATCTCGCGGACCGCCGCCTCCCTGAGGGATTCGCCGTCCTCCAGCCTGCCGGACACGAGGGACCTCTTCCCGGGGAACGAATGGGCGTCCGCCCTGCGGGTAAGGACTAGCATCTTCCCGCCGCAGACGACCATCGAGGTAACTGATTTCGTCTCCCTGGCATTTACTATCTCGACCGTCCCGGCATCACCGTCGACGACGACATCGTCGCCGTTGCGGATGAGCGAGATGTCCACCTCGTCCACCATCGGGACGCTGGAGATGACAGCTCCGGTGGTGACGATGGTCTCGGCGCTCCTGTTGACGAGGGCCGCAGGGGCATGGCCGTGGACCATGAGGTCGTACACCACGTAGGAACCCACGGTGGAGCCCTTACCGTTGGGGAACACGAAGACCTTCCCGGTAATGTCCCCGTCCATGACGTTGAAACGTCCGGTGGACCCGTCCACACCTCCGAGGAAACTGAATGCCTCGGGATACACGATGGCCTTGCCGGAAGCCTTCCCGGGCGATATCGCCCTTCCCTTCATGATCATTCTATCACCTTCAGCAGGTCGGAGATGTCCGAGAACAGGACCTTCTGGGAGCACAGGGTGGGGAGGTAGTTCCCGGCCTTCGCCGAATTGGTGGCGGTCCTCTGGAAGGTGGATTCGATGGGTGCGACCACCATGCAGGTGTCCGCGAGGACGGGTCCGAACTCCTCCATCACCTTCACATCGTCCGGGCACTGGGCGCGGACCTCCTCGGATGTGCAGAACCATATCTCCACGTCCTTGTTGCGTTTCTTCCTGCCCTTCAGCATGGCGGCGATGTCGTGCATCTCCTTCACGGTGAGGTGGGGGCATCCGATGGCTATCAGCTGCACATCGTCCACGGTGTTGAGTTTGTCGTAGGAGGCATCGAACTCCTTCTTCCCGATGTGTATGTGCTCCAGGCCTTCGACGTCCAGTCCGTTCCTGGCCTCGGGGGTGCATCCCTCGGCGTGCCAGAGGGCCACGGAACCCGCGGCGGCCATGGCCGCGGAAAGCGCCTTGGCCTGTTCGATCGTGATGTCCTTCAATCCGCGGAAGTACGGTACGCCCTTCCCCATGGCCATGCCGACGGCCTGTCCGAGCATGGAGTAATCGAAGACGGAACCGCCCATGTCCTCGACGTCGATGACGCAGGTGGGCCTGCGGTTCTCATCGAGATGGTATCCATAGTTGGCGGTCTTGCCGAGGATGGCGGCCGCCAGCGCACCGGGTCCGCCCTCGCGGTTGGTCCTGGCGCCGAAGAACGAGTTGGCGACCGACAGTGCGGAGGATTCGGCCCACGCGATGTGGTCACCAAACCCCGGCACGTTCGGACCCGCGTACGGGGTACAGGAACATGTCTTCCTGATCCCCATCTTACCGTACAGGTCTATGATGCGGAGCTGCTTCTCGGCGAACTCGGGACTGATGTGCATCTCCTTCCAGCGTTCCCTGTCCATCCCCACGGGATTGAGGGTGGACGGGACGGAGACCTTGGCGCCCCCGTCGACGAGGTCAGAGAGGTACTTCAGACCGCCGTCCCCGATGGTCTTATAGGATGCCCCGGAAAGATGGGCGGATTTGATGTCGACGAGACTGTCGGCACCGTAGACCTTGGCGAGAGCCGTGACGAGCTCCATGGCCTTCTGGGCACCGGCACCCTTCTCTCCGTCGAGGATGGCCTGTTCATCCCTTGTCAGTTGCATACTCCGGAATAAACGCCGGGGTAGATATGGATAGCGAAAAAAGCTCAGCGGACGGCCTTGTCGTCGTAAGTGCGCCAGTTGGTGCGGAGACTGCCGCCGATGATGAGGGCCTCGTTGTCGATGGAGGTGTTGTCCCTCGCGCGTGAACCGTTCTCCTCGATGTAGATGAGGTCGTCCACGTAGACCATGCCGGCCTGGACGAAACGCTCCCTGATGGAGATGACGAAATCGCGGACCTGTTTGCCCGCGGCATCGCTCACCACGACGACGATGACGTTCTTGCCTTTGAGGTTCAGCTCCTCGCTCTCGGTGAAGAAACGGTTGAGGACCTTATCAAATTTCTCGGAGACCTTGCCGCCTTCGAAATTGATTCCCACGACGAAGACGTCGGACCCGCGGATGTCATCGACCCATTCGGAGAAATCATCGCTGTCGGAACCGTTCTTGTAATGGTCGTAGACGAGGTGCAGCTTCTGCACGTAATGAAGAGAAATAATGTTAGTAGAGAGGTTCATCGCACCGTCAAGGATGCGGTTGACAAGGTAATTCGTGTTGTCTTCCTTATCGTTGCTCTCTACAATGGCGAAAATACGGCTCATTGTTTCTCCTCCGTCGATGCATTACAATTGGATATTTTAAGATATTTGGGCAGGCTACTAGTTGTACTTATCTAGCCTGCTTGACGGCGTGTTTCTGCCCCGCGGTGATGGGCATCGTGTCATAATCGTCATCGGACGGCACGATGTGCAGGTGGGTGTAGAACGGATCGTCGTACTTGGATGCCATGTAGCTGTCGATATCCAGATTCATGTTGTTCAGGATGCGGATCAGGGTGTTGCGCATGTTGAGGATGTCCTCGCGGGGCAGCCCCTCGAAATAACTGTTGTTGAGCTCGGTGATCCTGTCCATCACGGCCTTGGCGAGCGCGTGCCCCTTCTCGGTGAGGAAGATGCGGTACTTCTTGGAACTCTCGGACTCACGGTCATCGTAGATGAACCCCTTCTCCCTGAGGACCTTGATCACGCGGTTGGTGTTGGCGGTATCGAGATCGAGGAAACGGGACAGACCCACGAGGGTCTGACCGTCCTGAAGTTGAAGTGCGATGAGATAGATGGCATGGCTGTGGGTCAAACCGTAAGGTTGGACTATAGCAGACATGTTCTTTCTCATCTGGACGCTCATGCGGTCAAAGAACGCAGGAAGGAATGAATTCCAATACACGTCATCTGGATTTGGCACAGGTAGAATATAACAATCCAATTTAATAAAGTATTGTCTCGTCAATATAATAATAAAGCCAATGATTCATAATATTACACTATATGTAGTAATTGTTACATCGAAAAACAGACCATCCAACAGATTCCGGCTGTTATGAAAAACGGCCTGCGGTCGCCCGCAGGCAAAAGGGTTTTTTCACTCGGAGACAGTAGGCTCGGCGTCCTTGGAGACGTCGAAGTTGATACCGCAGACGACCTCAGGGTGGTGCTTGTGGTTCCACCACTGCAGGACGCACCATGCGGGGATGTAACCGAAGCAGACCCCGATTCCTATGAACACATACGAGATGCCGAATCCATCGATGACGGAAAGGTAGTACATGATTCCGGGGAACAGCATGAACCACTCCCATACGACCATCGCGTAAGCGCAATAGTAGAGGGCCTTGGGGACCTTGTATGCCCTGGGGACATCCTTGAAGCGGGGACTCTTCCTGGCGATGATGAACGAAAGGGAAGCGAGTCCGAGCGCAATGGAGAACCCGGTGGCGGAGATGGCGAGGATCTGGCTCGATGTGACCTGAGCGACGATGACGAACACACCGATGCCGGTCTCGAAGAACATGGCGTTCATGGGGACACCGGCCTTGTTGGTCTTGGAGAAGACGAGGGGCAGGTTGCCGTCGGTGGCCATGACCTGAATTGTCCTGGCGGCACCGAGGAAGGCGGTCTGAACGATCATGACCATTCCGACGATGAGGAGGACAACGGCGATGATGCCGCCGTACTGACCGAACGCGAGCTCGGCGACAGCCTGGAGGCAGGTGGCGCCGTTAGCCTCGATCTCGGCCTGTCCGAGGACGCCGTAGACGCAGAAGGAGATGAGGAAGTACATCGCAAGGCAGATCAGTCCGCAGGCGATGAGGGCCTTGGGGACATCGGTGGCGGGGTCCTTGTATTCGGAGCCGTAGGTGGCTGCGGATTCCCAAGCGACGGCGGACCACTGAGCGACGACAAGGGTACCGAGAACGATCAGTATTCCGTTGCCGTCCCAGGCCCAGTTGGTGGGGGTGAACTCTCCGGTCACGAGACCGAGGTCGAAGTGACCGAGAATCACAGGGGCGAGAGCGATGACGAGGATGGGGACGATGGTGATGACGGTGAGGATCATCTGGACCCTGGCACCGCCTTCGAGACCGTTGCGGCCCATCAGGATGATGGCGGCGTACATGACGATTCCGATTGCGAGATAGTAGACGGTCTTGACGAGGGTGCTCATCTCGAACTCGAAAATGGTAAGGATGTACTCACCGCACATTATGGTGAAAATGGGGATGACGGGAACCCAGCAAACGAAATAGTTCCACGCACCGAATGAGCCGATCATACGGCCCAGGTTCAGTTTCTTGTTCTTGTATTTCTCGTCGTTGCGGAAGACGTACTGAATGGATCCACCGATACCGGCGACACCGAAGGTGGCGCACATCTCACCGAGTGTGAGGTTGAGGAAGAACCCGGACAGGACTGACACAACCCATACGACGATACTAAGCGCCCACAGCGTAACAGAAAGATCTGCAATGGAGGGGACAATCAGGATGGGGACACCCATCGCGATGATGACACCCTGCTTCCAATTGATACTCTTGACTAAACCGCCGGAAGACGCAGAGGAATCAGACATATCGACTTGTTCAGACATAATCAAACCTCGCGCTTCAGCTATAATGCGGCGGTCCCCGGATAAAGGAGGAAAACGAGTTTTCCGGGGACAGCCGCTGCTGAAGGAGAAGCAAAGAGTGAACCTTGTTGCGCAGAACCAAATAACCTAGTGTCAGCTTCAGTTATCAGGCCCTTTTGCGGTATCCTCCTTCCTACTCCCAGTAGCGTGAAAGGGGGGCGAACCCCCCTTAAGTGTTTTTTCAGTTCTTGAGGGACTGGCGGAACTTCTCGCAGCTGTTGATCTTGATGTCAAGCAGCTTCTCGATGTTCATCTTGG
>SUSU01000006.1 GCA_015063225.1 Thermoplasmata archaeon
AACAAGGGTACGCTGGACATAAGGAAGGCGGAGTTCAACCACATCCACTTCGACTCGGTGCTCGTCCGTTACGACGGCAGCGAGAAGACCCTGCTGATCACCGTCGACGCGGGATACGAGCTCCCCAGCGAGATTACGGTGGCGTACTCCGGCAACACCGGTACCGCCGTGGGAATCTACAACGCCACCGCCACGTTCACCGTGAGCGACAACTACGTAGCCATCCTCCCCATGTCCGCCACCCTCACCATCCACGATTTCAGCATGGACTTCGAGGTCGCGGCGTACAACGCCGTCTATGATGGCGCCGCCCACCCCGCCCTCGCCATAACCGTGGATCCGTCCATCGCCGACCCGTCGGTCACCTATTCTCTGGACGGTGTGGCTTACAGCGACGTGTGCCCCTCTGTCACCGACGTCGGAAGCACCCTCGTGTACTACAGGATCACAGCTCCGCTGCAGGACGACGTCGACGGTTCCGTCACCGCCCAGGTCTCCGTGCGCCCGGTGTCCTTCACCTCCGCAAGTGGATACAAGGTCTATGACACCACCCCGTTGACCCTCTCCACCGTCACCGTCGACGACGGATATAGCATCGCGGCCGGACACACCGTTGTGCCCGCCGTCACCGGTACCATCACCAATTACGGAACCGCCGACAACGCGTTCACCGTGACCATCCTCGACAGCTCCGACAACGATGTCACCGCCAACTACGACGTGAAGTACAACGCAGGTACCCTGGAGATTAGGAAGGCTACCTATAACGGAACCATCGTCTTCCAGGACACAGAGGTCCGCTACGACGGCACCCCGAAGACCCTGGAGATCACCGCGACCCCGGCTCTTCCCTCGGAGATCACCCCGGTCTACACAGGCAACTCCGGTACCGATATCGGCACATACCACGCCACCGTAACCTTCGAGGTCTCCGACAACTACAACGCCATCGAGGCGATGACCGCGGACCTGATCATCAGGACCTTCGACATGTCCTTCACCGCCACGGCATATTCCGGCATCTACGACGGCGTCGCCCACGATGCCCTCACGGTCGTAGCCACTACTCCCGGCGCCGTGGTCACCTACTCGCTGGACGGATCCGTCTTCAGTGACGTGTGCCCCACGATTAACGATGCCGGCTCGCTCCAGGTGTACTACAGGATTACAGCCCTCGGTTTCGACACCGTGAACGACTACAAGGTCGCCAACGTCTCGAAGCTCAAGGTGTCCTTCACCTCCGCCGGAGCCTACAAGACCTACGATACCACCCCGCTGACCGAGTCCGGAGTCGTCATCAACGACGGCTATGCTCTGGTCTCCGGCCACACATTCGCGGCCGACGTCACCGGCACCATCACCAACTTCGGAACCGCCGACAACACGTTCACCGTGACCATCAGCGACAGTTCCGACAACGACGTCACCGCTAACTACGACCTCGAGTACAACTACGGAAGGCTGGAGATCAGGAAGGCCGTCTATTCCGGAACCATCGTCTTCCAGGACACCGAGGTCCGCTACGACGGCACCCCGAAGATGCTGGAGATCACCGCGACCCCGGCCCTCCCCTCGGAGATCACCCCGGTCTACACCAATAACACCGGTACCGAGATCGATGTCTACCACGCCACCGTGACCTTCGAGGTCACCGCCAACTACGAGCCCATCGCCTCCATGTCCGCGGACCTGATCATCAGGACCTTCGACATCGATTACACCAAGACCGTGTACAGCGGAACCTACGACGGCACCGCCCACGCCGCCCTGACCCTCAGCGTCACCACCCTCGGTGCCGCTATCCAGTACGCCGTGGACGGAGGGGCCCTCTCCGACACCGTCCCCCAGTTCACCGATGCCGGCACCAGGAGCGTGAGGTACGTCATCACCGCCCTCGGTTACGACACCGTGGACGAGACCGTGAACGTCACCATCGACAAGTACAAGCTCACGGTGTCCTCCGGAAGCGCCTCCAAGACCTACGACGGCATCGCCCTGACCGTCCCCGACCTCATCGTGACCGGGTCCCCGGTCGCCGGACACACCGTCAGCGGTACCGCCACCGGAACCGTTACCGATGTTGGTTCCGCGGTCAACCCGTTCACCGTATCCGTCATCGACGGCTCCGACAACGACGTTACCGCCAACTACGACATCCGCAAGGTCGAGGGTACCCTGAGCGTCAGCAAGGCCTTCGTGACCATCGTCATCCTGGCCCACGAACCCTTCCAGTACGACGGCACCCCCAAGGAGCTCGAGTACACCGCCACTGGTCTCGCCCCCACCCACTCCGTCTACGTCCAGCTGAGGTACAACACCGCCACCGCCACGAACGTCAACCCCATCAACGCCGGCGACTACACCGTCACCGTGAGGACCTGGCAGATCATCGGCGGCGACTCCTCCAACTACGATGTGGACTACAGTGCCGAGCAGACCATGAGCATCCTGCCTAGGTACATCGACGCCCCCGCCGCCGATGCCAGCGTGTTCGTCTACGACGGTACCCTCAAGACCTACACGGTCGCCACCAGCAACCTGTACACCGTCTCCAACAACATGCAGTCCAATGCAGGCACCTACTATGTGACCATCAAGCTGAACGAGAAGACCAACAACGCCTGGAGCTCCACCGGAACCTCCGCAGACCTCACCTATCCCTTCGTCATAGAGAAGAGGAGCCTGAGCATCGTAGCCAACCAGGTCTCCAAGGTCTACGGACAGAACGATCCCCAGTTCACCTACGTCGTCTACGGCGAGGCCCCCGGAGAGGTCGCCTGGTTCAGCGGATCACCCGCGGCCCTCACCCACAACCTCGGTACCAACGACATCGGTGTCGGCACCCTGCAGGTGGGCAACAACGGAGCCTTCAGAGCGGACAACTACACCTTCAGCTTCGACGGTGTGGGCCGCTTCACCATCAACCCGCTGACTGTTGACATGCCCGCCGCTCCTGGTGAGTACGGAACCATCTACTACGACGGTACCGCCAAGGTTGCCTACGCCGACAGCGACTACTACACCGTCGCAGACGGAACCGCGACCGACGTGGGCACCTACACCGCCCACCTGACCCTGAAGGACACCGCCAACTACGTGTGGTCCGACACCCTCACCAGCGAGGTCAGGGACGTGCAGTACTGGATCGCCCTAGCCACCATAAACTTCTCCTACACGGTCTACGGCGGCGCCTACGACGGACAGTGGCATGATGTCCTCACCGTCCTCAACGCCGACGGGTCCACAGTGGAGTACAGTCTCGACCAGATCACCTGGCAGTCCGATATCCCCAAGGTCAAGGATGCAATCGACTCCGGCATCGTGTACTTGCGCGCGACCAAGCTCTACTGCGAGGACTTCCTCGAGGAGATCCAGTTCACGATTACCAAGGTGCAGCTCGACGTGTACGTCGACGACAAGACCTGGCTCACCTACCAGCCCATGCCGGAGTTCACTTTCACCGGTAGGGGATACGTGGGCAACGACGACGCCAGCAGCCTTACGTGCATGATCGACCTCGTGACCACCTACGGCTCCGGCAGCCCCTACGGAGATTATCCGATATTCTGCGCCGATGAGCCCGTGGATGTCAACTACGATATCGTCATGCACAACGGCACCCTCGCCGTGGCGCTCCACATGGTGAAGGTCATCTGGAACACCACCGAGTACGAGCACCGCGGCCGTGTCCTGCCCATCGATGTCGAGATCGAGGACGAGACCGGCCACAGGACCCCCTGCGACGTCATCGTCACCGACATGGACGGAAACCCCGTGGAGTTCCGCGACGAGGGGGACTACCTCGTGACCGTGGTCCTCCCCGACGGATACATCCTCGACCCCGCCGACACCGGCGGACTGACGCAGGAAGTGTCTATCATAGAGGGGTCCAAGAGCTTTGTCCTGTGGGCCGCCATCAGTCTGCTCTTCATCCTGATACTGATAGCCATCATCGTGGCGTACAGCATCAAGAAGAAGCGTGCCAGAGGCGCAGAGTAAACATTTTAAGGGGATGATGGGAACATCGTCCCCTTCCTTTTTCCATACTGTTTCCTTTCTTCCATCTGTGCCCTAAGGTCTCCTCATCCATCTCCTGTCTGGTGGCTTTCGGAGTGTCCTCACAGATGCCCATCCGGCTCATTCTTGGAGGGATTGAAAGTAAGGGATGAAAAGGGGGATCACTCCCCCTAAATGATTTCAGCAGTAGATCTCCATGGAACCGGTCATCTTGCCGAAGTAGGCGCAGTTCGTGATGTAGATGATGGTCTGCGTCCCGAGTTCGTTTCCGGAAGCGCCGCCGGAGCCTCCGCTGTCATCCGACCAGGAACCCCTGTAGGTTATGTCGACTGTTCCGACGAGGGATTCCACGAGGACCTGGGAATCGCCGGCGAAGCTGAACACCTGACCGTTGGAGATGGTGCTGCCGCCAGAGGTGACCTTGAACTTGGACTCGTCGAAGGAGAAGGTGAGGTCTATGGGGTAGAGGTCATCCGTGTCGAGTATCTTCGCGTTGAACTTCCCTTCGTAATCTCCGCGGTCGAAGGAAACCTTGAATTCAGTGTACAAGGACTCTTCCACGGTACCGGAAGCGGTCACGACGGAATCGCCGGAGGTCCACTTCCCTGTATAGGCGAAAGGTGCCGCGACGGGTGCGTCGATGCGGAAGCAGAGCTCCCTGTGGTCGGTGGTGACGCGGATGTCCGTTCCGCAGGAATAGGTCTCCCCGTCTATGGTGCACGTGATGTCGTCCTCGAGGGTTATGGTCATGGAGACCTCGTCCTCGTCTGTGATATAGGTGTAGATGGCGCCGGCCGTGATGATGATCGCTGCGGCCACTACCACCGAGAAATATGGCATCGGGTTCATGTGTTGCCTCCGGAAGGTCCCCATATCGGGGAATCCGTCAATCGGTTTCCCGGGAGAATGGGAATCATCATCCTGCATACGGAACCGGACACTGCATAGATAATCCCTATCGTACCATTTCCGCACTATTGTCAACAAACCGCTGTCAGGATGACTTCCGGGTGCTTGCCAGTCGTGGGTCCCGTTGAAATCATACGCTAAGCCTCCAATCGCAGCCCAGTCTTATCGAATTGGAGATGTTGAACGAGATGCTTTCGAGAGCGCCTTGTTCTCGCGCGATTTCGGAATGTTCTCATCGATGTGGTCGCCCGTAGTGAACTTGATCATGAAATTGCAGGATTCCACGACCGCCCTCCGCCCGTAATCCTTCCTCCACGTGTCCTCGTCCTCCATAAGAGCCAGCATATTCCTCCTGAATACGCCGTGGACGACGTATCCGCGTTTCCCGCGGCTCTTCCTCACCGGTAGGTGGGTCTCACATCCCCCTGGATTACACCTTCATTCCGGAGGCGGAAGACGGAGTATCCCGTGTATTCCACATCGGTGGGGAGCCAGACGGATTTGAGATTGTTGCAGCCGGAGTATGCGGGATGTTGTGCGATGTCATTCGTTATAACTTACCCCTGTGTCCTCGCACCATTCACGGGCCTTCCTCAGTATGAAATCCTCTTTGAAGGAATACCATTCATCCAAAAGCCCTAGGCATTCCACAGCCGTTCTGAATCTCCCGAATGCCCCATTTCCGGAGATTGCATGACCGAGCATCTCCGCCTTCGAATCATCCTCGATGCCGTCGATGAAACACTCCATGGCTCTGTATCCGACATTGTATTCGAAGAAGATGCACACTGTGTCATGCCCGTCGTCCGTTTCTTCATAATCATCGAATCCATCGAAACGATAGATTATCTCCCCGGTGTCGAGATCGATGTACGCCTCCTGACCGGAATCAATGGCATCCGCTATATCGGAAAGCTTGACTCTGACGGACATGATGCAGGAATCGAAATACTGATAGAAACCGATTCCTGCACATCGGGATTGTCTGCAACGTCTCCGCCTAATTTGCGACACGTATTGTTCGAAAACTTCTCCGGAACCTTATGGGTAAGTCTGCTCGTTTCGTTTATTGTTTTGTATAGCAAGCATCTTGTATCACATTAGAGAAGAGCATCACCATATTGCGGAATCATTTGGGAAGATTGAGGAAGTTTAACGGAAGATTGCAGCAATAATGCAGACATTTAGGGTACGATTGAGGAACCATTGCGGAACATTGCGGAAGAACGGTGGCTATCAAGCAGTTCAGAATCCGGAAAGGAATCCATAATCCGGATCTTCCCAGGGCGCAGGTGCCAGCACACGGTTTTAATCTGCAACAGAACCCATCCTCAGCGCACCCCGTCCCACTCCGCATGGAACTCCTCCAGGAACACCTCCATGAACCTGTGCCTTCCCTCGGCGATCCTCCTCGCGGTATCCGTGTTCATCATGTCCTTAAGCAGGAGGAGCTTCTCGTGGAAGTGGTCGATGGTCGTGCCCTCGCGAGAATAGTACGTCTCCGCATCCATATCCTCTACACTAACGGACCCCGGCACGTGCATCGGGCGCCCCCTGCTCCCGCCGTACGCGAAAGCCCTCCCGATGCCCACGGCACCTATGGCATCCAAACGGTCGGCGTCCTGCACGATCCTCCCCTCGAGGGTCTCCGGTACCACCGAATCCCTCCCCTTGAACGAGACCTCGGAGATGATCCGGACGACCCTCTCCTGCACATCATCCGGTATGCCGTTGTCGTCCATGAATTTCCGGGCGTTATCATGATCAGCGGAATCGAAAAGCTTGCGGTCGTCGGCGTCGTGCAGCAGCGCGGCAAGCCTTATGATATCGATGTCCCCTCCCTCGGAATGCTGTATAGCCACCGCGGTATCGTGCACCCTGATGGAATGATAGAAATCGTGCCCGCTGGCATCTCCCCCGAACAGGTCCATGATGTAACCGCGGGCGTTGTCGAACACGGACTCCCCGAGCATGATATCGTCACTGCACCGCCGTATAAGCACATGTTGCCGGGACCTCCCTATATGGGGAGGGTCCGTGCCAACATTTATACGCCCACCCCCGATGGTCCGCAACATTATGTCCGCCATCGAGGACGAGATAAGGAAACTCGCACTGCAGAACGCCGTCCAGTTCAAGGGACAGGCCAACCCCAAGGCCATAATCGGCAAGATCCTCGGCACCCACCCGGAATGCCGTTCCGACGTCCCCGGTACCACCGAGCTCATCAACAAGATCGTGGGGGACGTCAACGCCATGTCCCCCGAGGCCCAGAAGGCGGAACTCGATTCCATCGATCCCTCCCTCGCCAAGAAGGAGAAAAAGGTCCGCACCTACGAGCTCGCCGATCTCAAGAACGTGGAGCAGGGGAAGACCGTCATGAGGATCGCCCCTGGTCCCTCCGGTCCCCTCCACATCGGACACACCCGTGTCTCCGTCCTCAACGACGAGTACACCAAACGCTACGAGGGGAAACTGATCCTCCGCTTCGAGGACACCAACCCCGAGAAGATCGACCCCGACGCTTACGACATGATCCCCGAGGACCTCGACTGGCTTGGCGTGAAGATCCACGAGAAGTACATCCAGAGCGAGAGGTTCGAGCTCTACTACGATATCACCCGCAAACTCATCGAGCAGGGCAACGCCTACGTCTGCACCTGCGACCCCGAGGACTGGAGGGCGAAGAAGGAGAAGAAGCAGGCCTGCCCCTGCAGGGACCTCCCCGTCAACGAGCAGATGGAACGCTACGACAAGCTCCTCAGCGGCGGATACGCCCCGGGAGAGGCCATCGCCGTGGTCAAAACGGACATCGCCCACCCCAACCCCGCCGTCAGGGACTTCGTCGCCTTGAGGCTGGTGGACACCCCCCACCCCCGCACCGGTTCCAAGTACCAGGCGTATCCCATGATGAATCTCTCAGTCGCCGTCGACGATCATCTGATGGGGATGACCCACGTCATCCGCGGGAAGGACCACCTCAACAACACCGAGCGCCAGAAGTACGTGTTCGGTTACATGGGCTGGAAGATGCCCGAGTACCTCCACTACGGTCTCGTCAACATCCCCGACACCGTTCTCAAGACATCGCTCATCAAGCAGAGCATCCGCGCCGGGGAGTACTCCGGATGGGACGACGTCCGCACCGGCACCGTGAGGGCCCTGGCACGCCGCGGCATCAAGCCCGAGGCGGTCCGCAGGTACTGGGTCGAATCCGGTATAAAATCCGTCGACATCGAGTTCTCCTGGGACAACCTCTACGGCATGAACAGGAGCATCATCGATCCCGTGTCCCACAGGTACTTCTTCGTGGAGGACCCCGTCCGTTACGACATCTCAGGCACATCTGAGCTCAAGGGAAGGGCTCCCCTCCTCCCCGACGACCCCTCCGCGGGCTTCAGGGAGTTCGATGTCCCCTCCCCCTACACCGTGTTCATCTCCGAGAAGGACTCCTCCGTGTTCGCCAAGGACGGCAGGATCCGCCTCAAGGACCTTTGCAACCTTTCCTACGGCACCCCCGCCAAGTACGACGGCAACGAGGTCTCCGACATCAGGAAGTACGGCATGAAGGCCGTCCAGTGGGTCGGCAGGGATTCCGTCCCCTGTACCGTGGCCATGCCCGACGGGAACGTCGTGAAGGGACTCGTGGAGTCCTCCCTCCTCGGTGAGAAAGGCGATTCCGTCCAGTTCGAGAGGTTCGGATTCGTCAGGATCGAGGAGAAGGACGCCGACCACGTCGGATGCGTGTTCACGCACGACTGATTCTGCAGTCCGCACCATATTGCGACTGCCGGCATCTGGAGTGCATGCACCTACTCCTTATGCATCCCGAATGATGTCTGTACCGGGAGGGAACCTGTGGTAATCGATGACGATTCCGAATATCTCGTCTCAGATGATCTCACATTGGACGATTTGAGATCATTGGTGGGGATGTATGCACCACTTTATGGTTTCGCCAAGGTTTTCCTTTTCGGTTCACGTGCCCGTGGTGTTTTCATCGACGACAGCGACTTCGATTTCTGCGTCGTTCCCGGCGAGGGGTGCGATTTACTGGCTCTCGGAGGTTTCCTGATGGATATGGAGGATTGTCTCGGGAAAGAGGTCAGTGTTGTCTCTAAGAATGGGATGAAACCTTATTTCCTCAGGTCCATCGAATCCGATATGAGGTTGCTCTATGAAGCTTGAGATCGAGACTTCGAGGAGTATCGTTGACTATTTCGCGCAATGAACGATTTTATCGATTCGAATGTGCGCGGTCGGCGGAATACCAATCAAGTTCGGGTAGGTGATCCACGCCGTGTATTCAGTCGTCGCTGATGAGACTGAGGTACGCCGGGCGGATGATCTTGTTCGAGGATATGGTCTCCTCCATGTGGTGCGCGCACCACCCCACGGTTCTCGCCACCGCGAACATGGGCGTGTAGAGGTCCCTGGGGATCCCCAGCAGGTCGTAGGCGAAACCGCTGTACAGGTCTATGTTGGCGCACTTCGGCCCCCCGTTATGCTTCTCGTTGACTATCGCGGGACCCTTGTCGGCGATGATGTTGAGCATGGCGAACTCTTTCTCCCTGCCCTTCTCCCTGGCGAGATCCCCGAGGGATCCCCTGAGTATCTCCGCGCGGGGGTCCGAGATGGTGTACACCGCGTGCCCCACGCCGTATATCAGACCGGAGCGGTCGAAGGCCTTCCCGTCCACGATCCTGCGGAGGTAATCGCACACCATCCCCTCGTCCGATATGTCGGATACATGTTTCTCGATGTCCTCGATCATGTTCCCGACCATGTAGCTGGCACCTCCGTGCTTGGGTCCCTTCAGGGACAGTATGGCGGCGGCTATCACCGAATATGTATCGGAACCGGCCGAGGACACCACGCGGGCGGTGAAGGTGGAGTTGTTCCCTCCCCCGTGCTCCTGGTGGAGGACGAGCACCCTGTCGAGTATGAGTGCTTCCAATCTCGTATACCTCCCGTCGGGACGTAGCATCCTCAGGATGTTCTCCGCTATGGTGAGTTCCGGGTCGGGGGACCTGATGGTGAGGGCCTCCCCCAGCCCGTAGTGGGCGTGCGCGCGGTACCCGAAGACCGCGATGGCGGGCATCGACGCGATTATGTTCATGGAATGCCTGAGGTTGTCCTCCGGGTCGTGGTTCCCGAGGGTGTCGTCGTACATGGCGAGATTCAGCACGCCCCTCGAGAGGGTGTTCATCACGTCGAAACCGTTGTCCCTGAGGATGACGCTCCTCACGAACCCCTTGGGCAGACCGATCTGCTCGTTGAGGAAACCGCGGAACTCCTTCAGCTGTTCCGCGTCCGGCATCTCCCCGAAAAGGAGGAGGTATGCGGATTTCTCGAAGAGCCCGAGCTCATCCCCCTGGGAGGATATGAGGTCCTCCACGTTGTACCCCCTGTAGATCAGACGCCCGCGGACGGGTCTGACCTCCCCATTGACCTTCCTCGTGCCCTCGACGCGCGAGATGCGGGTGAGCCCCGCTACTACTCCTTTCCCGTTACGGTCGCGGAGCCCCTTCTTGACATCGTTGCTCTCGAAAAGGTCCTGGGGGATCCTCCCGTCCCTGACGCATTTCTCGGTCCTGTCCTTCAGGAATTCATCATAGGTCCTCATGTCCGTCACCTTCGTGTGACACTGCGGCATGCTGGCCGGTGTAACGGGATTGATATCTTTTATCTGTTTAAAAACCCGCCCTCTTAGCCTGTAGGTCTGGGATGGCTGTTTGTCCGGTCTGTTTTCCTTTGTGTGCTGTGATTTGTTAACTCTCGCAAAAAGGACTATAGCCCTCCCGACGGTTCGGCATGTGCCAGGAAGGAAGCTCGGTGAACAGAGCTTCTTGATGCGCTGGGCTCCAGGTCCTGAAAATCTGAATGGAGGTGAGAACACTCCTGAAGAAAGGAAGGACCAGGAAAGCGCGTAGCAAGCCATCATCCTGGTCCTCGGAGCAGCCCGTCTTATCGTCGGATTACTCGCACTCATCGTGAGATGAGCCGAGGAAACCACCTGGGGTTCCATTCTGATATCTGTATCATCCATAGATAACCGTTTGCCATTGTGTACTGAACACACAGTTCGTGAGTGTTGACAAGAATATGTTCTCTTTTGTTAACTCTGGTGAAAAGGATTATAACCTATCCGATAGTTTGGCATGTGCCAGGAAGGAAGCTCGGTCGACAGGGCTTCTGATGGACCGGGCTTCCGGTCCTGAGAGTCTGAAAGGAGGTGAGAACACTCCTGAAGAAAGGAAGGACCAGGAAATTGCCTAGCAAGCCATCATCCTGGTCCTCGGAGCAGCCCGGCTGATCGTCGGGCTTCTCGCACTCATCATGAGGTGAGTGTAGAGGAAACCACTTAGGGTCCCGAAAGGGACCCGTCCGAGGTTCTGAATCTAATATCTGCTTTCACAGTAGATAACCGTTTGCGTCCGATGGGGATACGGCCCGGTTGGAAATGCGGCTATCAGAATGAATCCCGGCCAATCGCCATCATAAAACCGCCATGACCGCGAATGCCCTTCTCAGTGCGAGGAGATGAACCTCAGATATTCGGGGATGTAGAGTGCGGGACGAAGAAGGTGTCCGTCTCCTTGGATGCGGATCCTGTCCTTACATCCGAGCGCGTCCGCGATGGCATCGCCGTCCGCGGGTGACGACATGATGTCCTCCAGGCCATGTATCGAGAGGACCGGGCATCTCACACGGCGGACGTCCTTCACAGGATCGTATCCCGCGGCCGCTTCCAACTGCATGAGCATAGCCTCCCTCGGCCCCAACCTCATGTTCCTCACGCCCTTCCCGTTCTCCTCCGCGAATCTGAAGAACCCCTCGGTCCTGAGCAGGACGTTCATGAACGATGCCACGGCCTCTTCGGATATGTCCTCGTCCCTGTACCAGCGGGCCATGAGATCGAGTATGTACGACGTCCTCGCGGGCCGGCGGAGGTACGAGGATGCGACGGTCAGCGTGCGTACCCTGTCCGGATACCTGGCGGCCATGCTGAGCGCGATGTGGGATCCCATGGACCACCCGAGGACGTGCGCTGATGCTATGCCCAAGTGGTCCATCAGGCGTACGACATCGTCGGCCATGTCCTCCAACGAGAACCTTCCCCGGCACTCGGTGAGCCCGGCGCCGCGGTTGTCGAGGGTGATCACGTCGCACCCCTCCATGAGGGGGATTGTCTTGGACCAGAAACCGGTGTCGCCGACCAGGCCCGTTATCAGCACGACGGGGATCCCCGAGCCCGAACGCTCGTAGTTGATCCTTACGTCCCCGAGGTCGGTGAACATATCTATACACTGCAAGAGCCAGATGTGAAAATTATGGCCGGGGTGTAACCCCGGCCGGAGTTTCAGGCGAGGACGTCGGTCATGGCGTAAACCTTGCCCTTCTTCTGCGAGACGACCCACTTGGCGGCCATGACGGCGCCGCCGACGAAAATCTCCCTGGAGTGGGCCTGGTGGCGTACCTCGATGCGCTCGGAGTTGCCGATGAACATGACGGTGTGGTCGCCGACGATGTCCCCTCCCCTGATGGAGTGCATTCCGATTTCCTTTCCGCGGGGGCAGACGCCCTCGCGCCCGCAGACGATCTCCTTCTTTCCGAGCTCCTCCTGGATGATCTCGGCGGTGGTCATGGCGGTGCCGCTGGGGGCGTCCTTCTTCTGGTTGTGGTGAGCCTCGATGATCTCCACGTCGTAGTCGAGGCCGAGGTTCTTCGCGGCCTCCCTGACGAGCTTGAAGAACACCCCGACACCGATGGAGTAGTTGGTGGAGATGACGGCCGCCACGTTGTTCTCCTCGACGGCCTTGGCGATGTCGGCCTTCACCTCATCGGACAGTCCGGTGGTGCCGATGATGAGGTTCACTCCCGCCTTGGCGGCGACCGGGGCGTTGGCGGCGGTGGCCGGGGCGACGGTGAAGTCGATGAGGACGTCCGTCTTGGATTCCTTGAGGACGGAGGCGAGGTCCTTGACGTCGGAGACGGGGACATCGATCTTCCCGATGCCTGCAACCTCTCCGACATCCTTCCCGACATTTACGAGGTCGAATGCTGCGGACACGGTGATGCCCTCGGTGTTCATGAGACGGCGGACGATCATGGTCCCCATGCGTCCGCAGGCGCCTACCAGGGCGGCCCTTATTTCGCGGTTCTCTGCGCTCATTTCAATCATCTACTCGATTCCCAAGTTCGTATATAACGGATGGGTTCACATGGGGTTTTGCTGATGTTCTCCGATTACCCCTCCATCTGATTTCTCCATATGTCTGCGATATCTCTAGTCTTACGGATTGAGTACTGCTATATTCCCGCATTCTCGATGGCTTTCTCGGAATTGCGAAACCGATGGAGGGAGGAGTCCGACACGATGGAAGAATTAAAGAGTCAGGCCGACAATGCGTCGTAAAAAGAGGCGTTGAGATGGGTGAACTCTACGATGGGTTGGTAAAGTCCTTACGGCGTGATTTGAGGGATGAAGTAAAAGCCGAGGTAAAAGCCGAGGTAGATTCAGATTATGCGCGCTCTATAGCCGAGCTCTACTTCCCTGATATCAAATCTGGTGAGGTTACTATTGAAAAAGCACTCACATATGTCCCCCCTCCGCTGAAGGATGAGTTCAAACGCAACATTGACAGGATGCTCGCTTCATCGGAGTGATTTGTCCATCATCCTTGTGTGCGTTCTTTATACCGCCACATAGGTCACCCATCCATGGTAGACCTCATGGCCGAGGTGGAGAACCTCCGCCGTAAATGCATAGGGTGCGGGAAGTGCAGCAGGGTCTGTCCCTCGCTGAAACACGGGGGGCTCGATCCCATGGAGATGATGATCTCCGGGGAAGGGGACATAACCCAATGCATCGCCTGCGGCAACTGTTCGCAGGTGTGCCGCCGCAGCAATCCCTATGCGGTCATGAGGGACCTCATCGCCCTTGCGAAGGACGTCCATCCCTCCGAGGCTTTCAACGCCCGCGGGACCACCACCTTCCCTGCCGAGAACCCCGTCGACCCGGGGTGGGACGGCGACGAGGTGAGCATCATGCCCGGCTGCATCGTGAACGGGAAGCTCCCCTACCTGAGGCACGCCGCAAGGGTGGCCGTTACCTCCGTGGGCAGGACATCGAAGGAACTCGAGGGCTGGACCTGCTGCATGCATCCCGTCATGGTGCGCGAACTGGGGGAGATGGTCCGCCACTCCTACAGGCTGGAGATGGGGAAGAAGGCCGCGGGATCGGAATTGGTCACGCTGTGCGGAGGATGCAGCGACGAGCTCAACACCGACAACATCGCGTGCGAGCACATCATCGAGTTCCTCCACAGGCATCTCGGGAAACTCCCTCATCTTTCAGAGGGATACAAAGTGTCGATGGAGCCCGGGTGTGCGTCGATGAGCTATGCCTCGAAGATGAGGGAGGTCATCACCGCCCTCGGGTGCGAGGTGGTCAACAAGACGACGGGGTGCTGCGGAAAGAGCGCCCCTGTCTCCGTTTCATTGATGGCCGAGAGGCAGACCGAATCCTCCGGAGCGGATTTCATAGTCGTGGGATGTCCCATGTGCCAGGTGAAGTACGATTCGTACGAGGGAGGCATCCCGGTGATGCACATCTCCGAGCTTGTAGCTCTAGCCGCGGGAGATAAGGAGACACTGCGTTTCCACAAGATTCCTCTCGGTATCTGATGCTTCAGACCGCGGGTTTTACGGTGATCCTCAGCCTGTGCGACGCCCTCGCGGCCGCGCCCGAATCCCCTTCGGCGGCATCCATCAACCATGAGAACATCTCATCGCCGGATTTCCCGATGCATGATCTTACGCGTCCGTGCTTCGAATAAAGGGATTCCGCGAACTCGGCGAAACGGTCTCCCCTGAGGAAACCGTAGAGCTGCTCCTTCTGCGGAGGGAGCGAGAACGACGAAGGGTCCACTACCCAGTAGGAGACGGCCCCGTCGGCGATGCGGCCCGTCTTGGAAGGGTCCCAATCCATGCTGTCGCGGCAGTAGAGGATGTTCCCGTCCTCCATCATGTAGAATCCCTCGTAATCGGCATCGTAGAGGTCCTGCTCACCGATTGGTCCCCCGAACGGGATGATCCCCTTGGAGAGGAGGCGCCTGATGAGGTCCCTCACGCGGAACAGCTGAAGGCGGTCCCCCTCCTGGAGAAGCCTCTGAATCTCGGCGTGCCTGTCGGGGGTCTCGACGGAATCGCTGAGCCTGAGGGTGAGTCCCAAAGGACAGACATCCGAGATCTCCATGTTCACGGACGAGAGGGTGCTATCCTCCCGATAATCCATCGTTCCCTGCTTGAGGACCTTTCCGTCGGACAGTCTGTAGACCGTATATCCCAAGGACGACTGGCTCATGTCGGTAAGTTCGACCGCGGCATCGGGCCCGGATGCGTAGAAACCCTCCCAGTAATCCATCGACAGCACCTGCCCGCCGATGGGTTTGGAGGTCTTTTTCCTGCGTCTCGAACCGCTCAAATCGTTCAGTCCCCGGCCGGTCGCCTGTCTTTACCGAGGATCTCGTCGGCGCGGTCGATGATGATGTTCCGCAGACAGGGATACAGTCCGATGGGTTGAGTGAGGACAACCATTATCTTTTTTCCGTCATGGTCCACGCAGCCGACGGTGCCTCTTTCGGGCAGTCCAATCTTCGGCGGGATGTCGCGGGTGACGTGCACCCCTTCCGCGATGAAGAACGGGACGGCGATGACGAGGTCGTCCGCTTTACTTAGTGCGGAGGCGAAGGCGTCCTCTACGGTCGGGTCGTTGAACTCGTTGAAGCAGGCGGTAATGTCGGAGTAACCGGCCTTCTTCAGGCTGTCCGCCAGGGCCGAGACGATCTCGGGGTTCTTCATGTCCTTGGAGCCGTGTCCGATGACGAGGATGGGTGTGTCCTTCTTCGCGTTGTTCTTCTCCACTGCTTCTGCGATGTATTCGGCGATGCGCGGGTCGGTTCCGACGGCCCTTGCCATGCGGAGTCTGATTATGTGCCCATCTACGGTCACCTCCCCTTCGGGGTAGGTTATGCCGAGGAGATCGGGGATCATTTTCGTGGTGACCATGCCTTCGGAGATGACGAGGGGTATGACGACGGCCTCGTCGATACCGTCCTCCGCCATCTGGCTGAGGGTCTCGTCCACGGAAGGGCTGTTCACGCGGGTGTAGGCCCAGTAGACGGGGTATGTGCGGGTGTCCTTTATCCTCCCGGCCTGCATCCTGACCACTTCGGCAGAGTCGGGTTCGTTCGAGCCGTATCCGATGATGACGATGCCTTTCATACTTTCGAGTACGGTCCGGCCTCTAATAATACTATTTGAACCAACCGTGATTATTGTTTGATTTTCTGTCCACTCGTATTTAACGATTCAGCATCATTTATCTACGATTTGCGAGATTCGTATCCATGAATACGAAGGATGAGATCGTCAGGATATTCGACGACAAGGGCGGGGACACTCATCCCCCTGCGATCTTCACTCAGACCGGCACCGTCGGTCAGATGGAGGCCTGCGGGGCTTCCTGGCCGGAGGCCAATTTCGATGCCACGAAGATGGCGGAATTGGCCCTTCAGCCCAGCCGGATGTTCGGTTTCGCCACCGCCCGCATCCCGTTCTGCATCACCGTCGATGCGGATGCCTTCGGATGCGAGATCTTCGAGGGCACCTCGTCCTCGCAGCCCTCCGTGAGGGGTTCGAAGTACCGCACCGATTACGGTTTCGTCCCCGTTCCCGATGACCTCATCTCCCCCGACGAGTTCGTCTCGAGCAAGCGCGTAACCACTGTGCTCGAGGCCGGGAGGATCCTCTCCGGCCATGAGGAACTGTTCCTGGTATCGGGGATGAACGGCCCCGTGGCCTGCATCAACAACCTGCTCGGGATGGAGAGCGTCCTCATGGCGCTCATGATGGAACCCGAGACCGTTACCTCCTGGCTCGATGCGATCACTCCCCACATGGAAGTCTATTCATCTGCCCTCGCTGAGGTCTCGGACGACGTGATGATCATCGAGGAAGCCTCTTCCGAGATAGTGCCTCCCGAGTGTTTCGATACCGTCTTCGCTCCCTATCTTCCCAAGGTCATAAAGAGCGCTCAGAAACATTCTTTCTGCACCACCCACACCTGCGGGAGCACCCTCGACGTCGCCGACAGGCTGTCCGCCCTCGGCATGGACGGCATCTCCCTGGAGGCCTCGGCCGACCCGGAGAGGTATATCGAGCTCATCGGCCGCCGTACCCTCGCTCTCGGATGTGTAAACCCCGTGGGGACCCTCCTCCAGAAGGGCCCTGCGGATGTGATCGCCGAGGCGAAGCGTTCCGCGGAGGTCGGTTTCGACATCGTCACCCCCGAGTGCGGCGTTCCTCCGCAGACCCCGAACGAGAACCTGATGGCGCTGTCGCATTACCGCGAATCCTGAGACCTGATCCGATGGGCGGGAATGCCGGTATCGTCACGGGCCGTTTCATCGCTGCAGCGGCCTCATGCTTCTTCATGACGTTGGTGTTTTTCGCCCATTTCTCCGCCACGCCGTCCTATTCCATGGACCGCATGGGGACGGACGCAGCCCTCGCGGGTTTCGTCGCGGGCGTGTTCATCCTCGGCGATATCGCCGGGAGGATACTGCTCAGAAACCGCATCTGGCTCATCGGCCCCAACCGCTTATGCCTCCTCTCCATGGCGGCCGGTACGGGGATATCCGTCCTGTATTTCCTGACCGATGATGTGACCGCGGTATGTCTTATCGGCGTTGTTCACGGGTTCACCTACGGCGTCGCGGAACTCTGCGTATTCGCAAGGGTGACCGCGGACCTGCCTGAGTCGGTCAGGGGGAAGGGACTCGGTTACTTCACGCTCAGCTACAGCCTCGCCTGCGCACTCGGACCGTTCCTCAGCATCGTGATGGTGAACGAGGGTCTCTACGACGAGGTCTTCATGCTGGGATTGGCGGCTTCCGCTCTGTCCGCGGTATGCGCACTCGCGATGGGGAGGGATACCCCGCCCGAGGACAATCTCGATGAATCCGCCGATGTCCCACAGCATAATGCGGTCCTCGGTGCGCTGCCCATATCCGTCATCACCCTCGTCTTCCTGATCTCGTATTCCGGAGTCCTGACTTTCATCGCCCCCTATGGCATCGAAATGGGCATCGAATCCTACGCCGCGGTCTTCTACATCGTATTGGCAATCGCCACCGTGGTGAGCCGCATACTGATAATGGGGAGGTACGACCGCATCGGACCCGACCTCGTCCTCATCCCGACCTTCATCATCTTTACCATCGGGATGGTCCTCATGGGTTTCGCTTCCGTGGGTGCCGTCCTGCTGGTCTCCGCTTTCCTCATCGGCCTTGCGCTCGGCACGGTGATGTCATCGAGCCAGGTGATTGCTGTGGAGGGCCTTCATCCGAGGGAACAGGGTACCGCCCTCGCCACCGTACAGGTGTTCATAGACCTGTCATACATCATCGGACCCGTTGCGTACGGGGCGGTCCTCTCCGGCACCGGCTACTCGGACTGCTACATGATAATGGGTATCCTGGGTATCGTGGCCCTGCTGATGTACCTGCTGACCTGTTCGTCCTTCGCGGGAAAAAGAAAGAGGGGTCACTGATCGGATACGGACAGTTCGAGCTTCCCGAGCTTAGCGAAGATCTGAAGGACCGTACCCTCCCTGAACATGAACGTTCCCGAGGTGCGGATGCCGTGGAAGACGGACACCTCGACGAAATGCTCCCCGGGTTCTACGTCGAAGAAGATGGTGCCGTTGACGGTGATCTTCCCCACGTGCTTGTGGTCGACGGAGACGTGGAGGACGACGTTAGGCATCGAGAGGGTGTTCTTCCTCTTCACGGTGATCCTGACCTTGCCTTCCTCCGGGTCCATGCCCCTGCGATGCTGATGCCCGATAAATCGTTGACTGTGGTTGTTTATATCCTGCGGTTTCCATCATCATGGCATGAAGGACGTCAGGATAACCGTCATGCGCATCATCCGCCACGACGACCTCATCTCCCGGTTCGAGAACCCCATCGAGCACGCCTGTGACATGCTCGAGGGGATGGTGTTCGTCTCCCATGACGCTTCGAAGCCCGAGGGTATGTGCGATGCCGCCTGGCGCGTGATGCTCCCCTATGTCAGGGAACTCGCCGAGGGAGGGGGCAATTTCTTCGACGGGTGGATGAAGGACCCCTATTCAGCTATGATATCCTGTGACGACGGATTCCGTCCCGTTTCTTTCTTATTAGAGACCGTTATTGGTGAATCTGAGTAATAATGTATATTTCTATACACTAATGTATATATTATAGACATCAGATTGACCAGGCATGTCTATCCCTAAGGATGCTAGAATCAATCTCTCTCCGGAAGACATTCCGAAGAAATGGTACAACTTCGCCGCCGAGGTCCCCGATATCAAACCCCCGATCAACCCCGGGACCAAAGAGCCCGCCAAGCCCGAGGACTTCGAGCCCATCTTCTGTAAGGAGATCATCAGGCAGGAGGGCTCCACGGAGAGGTTCATCAACATCCCCGAGGAGGTCCGCGACAACCTCATCTACCTCAACCGCCCCGCTCCCCTGCAGAGGGCGTACAGGCTCGAGAAGGCTCTGAAGACCCCCGCCAGGATCTACTTCAAGAGGGAGGACATGAGCCCCCTCGGAAGCCACAAGGGTAACACCGCCCTCGCTCAGGCGTTCTACAACGCCGATGCCGGTATCCACACCCTCACCACCGAGACCGGTGCCGGCCAGTGGGGAACCGCCCTCGCCATGGTCTCCAACCTCTACGACATCAAGACTACTGTTTTCATGGTCAAGGGAAGCTTCATGGCGAAGCCCCTGAGGAAGACCATCATCAACACCTACGGCGCCACTATCTACGCCTCCCCGTCCGAGTACACCGAGTTCGGGAAGAAGGTGCTCAAGGAGCACCCCGACACCTCCGGTTCCCTCGGTATCGCCATCTCCGAGGCCTGCGAGATGGCCGCCAAGGACGAGCACACCTGCTATTCCCTGGGATCTGTGCTGAACCATGTCATGCTCCATCAGTCCGTCATCGGTCTCGAGACCATGCAGCAGATGGACATCGGCGAGATCGACCCCGACTACGTCATCGCCTGCGCCGGAGGAGGCTCCAACTTCGCCGGAATGGTCCTCCCCATGCTCGGTGAGAAGATGGCCGGAAGGAAGTTCGCCGACACCCAGTTCATCGCCGTCGAGCCCAAGGCCGCCCCGTCCCTCACCAAGGGAGAGTACAAGTACGACTACGGGGACACCGCCGGGTTTACCCCGCTCCTCATGATGTACACCCTCGGAAGCGACTACATCCCCTCCGCCATCCACGCCGGAGGACTCAGGTACCACGGGATGTCTCCGCTGGTCTCCGCCGCCTACGACAGGAACCTCATCACCGCCCGCTCCTACGACCAGACGCAGACCTTCGAGGCCGGTCTCATGTTCGCCAGGACCGAGGGCATCATCCCCGCTCCCGAATCCTGCCACGCCCTCAAGGCCGCCATCGACGTCGCCCTCGAGTGCAAGGAGAAGAAGGAGGAGAAGGACATCGTGTTCTGCCTCTCCGGACACGGTCTGCTCGACCTGTACGGCTACGAGCAGTACATGGACGGCACCCTCCCCTCCTCCGACAGGAACGATCTCTGAAACCCATTACCGGGCTCCGGCCCGGTTCCTTTTTCCCATCAACACGCTGGTAACCTAACCCGTCATCAACACGGAGGTCACCTATCCCCGCCGGATCACGTGTAGTTCACCGCCGTGTTGGTCACTATTCGTTCCGGGTCTCCCGTACACGCTTTTCCGGAGGGTCGGAAGCCCGATACGGTGCCTGGGATGGCCCAGGGGCAAAAATAGCATGCTGAAGGTAGGTAAGTCCCTTCGTCGATGATGCGGCTACCTGGGCCGTTCTAGGTGTAAACGGGGGCAAGTCCGCTCGGACGGTCCCCATCAACACGGAGGTCACCTACGCCTCACCAACACGCTGGTAACCTATGCTACAAAAGAAATCTGGCTCTTATGAAAAATAAGGGGTGTTTCACACCCCTAAAAGTTTAGTGGTGGCAGCCGCCCTGACAGCTGTGACCGCCGTCGTGGTGGCCGCAGGTGGGGTCGGTACTCGAGGAGAGGTTACCCGCGAGGAACGCCTCGACGGCCTTGTCGGAGTCACCGCTGTTGCCGGGATAGGTCTCGATACCCATCCTGCCGAGGGCCATGATTGCTCCTCCTCCGACTCCTCCGCATATGAGCTTGGAGACGCCGAGGTTCTTGAGGTAGACCGTGAGGGCCTCATGCCCTGCGCCGCCGTTGTCGATGACGCGGGAGGAGACGACCTTGTTGTCCTCGATCTCGTAGAGCTTGAACTGCTGCGTGTGTCCGAAATGCTGGAAGATTTCGCCGTTCCAGTATGTGGTAGCGATTATCATCAGGCAACAAGGATGCTCTTCGGATAGATAGCACTATCCCGAAATCGGATTGTCATCGGTCAACCGAGCAGAATGTTCTTCGCAACGGTCCATACGGCGAGTGCGATGAGGATGAAGCCGCCTATGTAGCCAGCCGTCTTGGACCTGTTTGCGCCGAAACGGCTCCCGATGTACATCCCTAATGTGCTGAGGATGTCCAGGGACAGGAATGCGGCGATAATCATTTTGAACCGTGGTTTGGGGTTGCAAACCGGGGCCGGTATATGCCCGAAATGCTGTGATGGGTAATCCCGGAGCGCAGGATTTGACTATGGGTTCCTACCCGAAACGTCAAAGAGCCAAAACATATTATCCGACCGCATCGCTTCCTAATTGTGAACGCTGCCTGGTTGCACCCGCTGCTAATGGTCGTTGCCGCGATTGCCGGTCTGGCCGCAGGCAGTATATCCGGTGCCGACGAATCCATATCCTGGCTCATCGAACCGTTCCTCATCGTCATGCTCTTCTCGGTGTTCCTCTGCATCGATGTCGGGGATGTCGGCAGGTCTCTTTCAAACAGGCGTTTCCTGTTCGCTGCACTTCTCATAAACTTCGTTTGGACCCCCGTTCTCGCATATCTCCTCGGAATCGGATTCTTCGGGGATTCAGTCGATGCGAGGATCGGGCTGATAATGCTCCTCGTCACGCCCTGTACCGATTGGTATCTCGTTTTCACCTCGATCGCCAAGGGGAATGTCCCCCTCAGCGGTTCCCTGCTGCCGTTCAACCTGGTCCTCCAGGTCCTGCTTCTTCCGGTCTACATAGAACTGTTCGTGGGTTCTGACGCATCCTTCGATATGCTCAGGATGTTCATCGACATGGGGATTATTCTCATCCCCCTAGCCGCGGCCGCCGTCGTGAGAATCATCGCCTCCAGCTGCGCCCCCGTCCTCAGGATCACGGAATCAGTGAATTCCAGGGCGGATTCGATTCAGCTTTTCTTCCTCTGTCTTGCTATCGCGGTCATGTTCGCGGCCGAGAGCACCGTCCTCTCCGATAATTTGGGATTGTTGGCCGAGACCCTTCTCCCACTCATCGCTTTCTTCGTCATAAACTACATTCTGGCTCATATGGTTTCCAGGATGTTGTCCTTCCCCTATGACGACTGCACATCCTTGACGTTCACCACCATGGCGAGGAACTCCCCGTTGGCCCTTGCCATCGCAGTCATGGTCTTCCCGGACCAGCCCATAGTCATGCTGATGCTGGTCATCGGCCCACTGATCGAACTCCCCATACTGTCGGTGGCGGCGAGTCTGCGTCTCAGGGGCAGGAAATCAGCCCAATCCTCGTGATAATCTGTGATAATCACTCGGTTTAGAAAAGATACTAAATATCTAACCGCTCATGGTCGCCCGATATCATGGACCACAGCTGTACCGTCTACCGCACAATGGATTATCTTTCCCGCAGATGGGCGGTACTGATCCTCTGTGAGCTCAACAAGGGCGAGGAATGGAAGCGTTTCTCCGACATCCGTAGGTCTATGAAGGACGTCACCCCCAAGATCCTCACCGAGCGCCTCAGGGAACTCGAGGCGGAGGGACTGGTGGAGAACAGGGTGGATTCCTCCTGTGTTCCCATCAGGAGCGAGTACCGTCTCACCCCCGCTAGCCGCGAGCTCATGGACGTCATCCACGAACTCAAGATGTGGGCGCTGAAATGGAAGATCGATAATCCTGATTGCGCCAAATCGAACTGCCAATTCTGCGAATTGTGATGTTTTTCCCGTTCGGATTATATATCACATTGAAGTACGGTGTGTTAAGTGCTAACAATTAGCACGCGGATTGATAGAATGAGTTTCTTCGGTTTGACGGACCCGTGGATCATCGGAGCGTACATCGGATGCTTCATCAGCGTGATCCTGTGCTGCTACGTGGGATTGAAGGCTAAAGGCCTCTCTGACGATGATGAGGGTGAGGACTGATGGCCGACGGCGTGTCCCTGCCGATCTTCGGCGCCATGCTTGTGGTCTTTTCTGTAATCACCATCCTCCTCGGGCTCTACGGTTACCGCAACACGAAGAACAACGGTGAGTTCCTTCTCGGAAGGAACAAGACCAGCCCGGTGATCATCGGATTATCGTACGGGGCGACTTTCCTCTCCGCTTCCGCCGTCATCGGTTTCGGCGGTCAGGCGGCGACGCACGGTCTCACCGTCATGTGGCTGTGCTTCCTCAACCTGTTCGTCGGTCTCTTCATCGCATTCCTCATCTTCGGTCCGCGCACCAGGCGCATCGGGCGCAAACTCGGCGCCGCCACCTTCGCGGATCTCCTCGGTAAGATGTACCGCTCCAAGGGGATCCGTGCCTTCACCGCTATCCTCATCATCGTGATGATGCCCATCTACTGCGCAGCCGTCCTCAAAGGAGGCGTCAACTCCGTCGCAGTCCTTACCGGACTGAACGACCTCTACGACGCCATCCTCATCATCATGGCCGTCATCGTCGGTGTCTACGTCGTGTACGGGGGAATCATCGCCGTCATGTACAACGACGCCCTCCAGGCCGGCATCATGTTCGCCGGCATGGCCGTAATCCTCGTTGTCACCTTCTCCACCCTCGGCGGGGTCACCCCCGCGTTCTCCGCACTCGAGAACATAGACGTCTCCGCCGCCGCGGGCGTCCTCGACGGGTTCACCGGATGGACCTCCGTCGCGGAACTCGGGAGCATGGAATGGATGCTCGTCGTCACCACCTTCCTCATGGGTGTCGGTCTCGGTGTCCTCACCCAGCCCCAGCTGATCGTCAGGTTCATGTCCGCCAAGGACGACAAGATGCTCAACAGGTCGCTCATCGTCGGCAGCATCTTCATGATGCTCATCGTCGGGTCCGCCTACACCTGCGGTGCCCTCTGCAATGTCTACTTCATGGACGAGCACGGACTCGCCGCCAGCAAGTACGTCGCCGGTCTCGGTCTCGGTACCGATTTCATCGTTCCGCAGTACATCCTCGAGCTCTTCGCCGGCGGATTCAGCGGCGATTTCTTCATCTGCCTGTTCCTGCTCTCCCTGGTATGTGCCAGCATCTCCACCATCAGCGCACTCATGCACACCATCGGTGCCGCTGGTGGATACGATCTGTTCACCCTCATCGAGAACAGGAAGGAGAGGAGGGTCCTCGATTCCCAGAACATCAGGGTTAACAGGATCGTCACCGCTTTCATGATGGTGTTGGTCGTCGTGTACTGCTACATCATGCCCAACGACATCATCGCCAAGGCCACCTCCCTCTTCATGGGGATGACCGCCGCCGCTCTCCTCCCGTCCTACGTCCACGGCCTGTACGCCAAGGGCATCACTGACAAGAGGGCCGCCATCTGCAGCATAACCGCAGGTACCGTGTCGTACCTCTTCTGGGCTCTGTTCATCAATCAGTCCAGTTCGGTCTTCCTTCCCGTCTGCAAGTGGATCACCGGCAAGGCCGTGCTGTTCACCGGCCCCATCGCCTTCTGCGATGCCCTCGTGATCTCCCTGCCCCTCTCGATCGCGGTGTTCGCCATTGTGTGGTTCGTCGGGAAGCACACTTCCGCCAGTCCCGCACCCGCCGCCGGTGCTGAATGAGGGGTCCACAGTCCCTCTTAAACCCTTTAACTCTCCTTTTTTAATTTGGAAAAAACGAGCGGCATCACATCTTAGAGGATATGCAGCCTTTGAAAAACTGGAAAAAGTTTCCCTGCCGGTACACATCCGGCAGGGTCGTGTTTTAGGTATGATTATCCTTCTACGGTGTGGATGTCGTCGCTCTGGTCGACGCTGAGGTCGAAGTCCTGGAACCTGTCGGAATCGGGAGTGATCATGACGAAGTCCGTGAGCTGGTTGAGCTCGACCGTTGCGTCGGTGACGGTTAGGTTCAGCACATGGCCTCCGAACTGCCTGTCGTCGGAGATGAAATGCAGGTGCCAGCCGGGGGTGTTGACTTTGTCCATGTAGGCAGGGCAGTAGAGGGCTACGACGGTTCCGGTCATGTCGGATTCGGTCCATTCCCTCTGGTCGGTGGCGAGAACATTCACGAGGGGCTCGTAGGGCTCGGTCTGGGCGAGCTCGCTGCGGACGGTAATGGCGGGGAAGGTTGCGTGTATGGTCGCGAAATAGAACGAGTTGGGGGAATCTGATATTTTGGATGTCAGGGCGGCCTGCATGGAGGCGAGGCTGGTGGAGGACACGGTCGAGGTGATGTCGGCTTCCATCTTCGCTACGTTGGCGAAGGGGACCTTCTCGGAATCATCCACGACCGTCACAAGGCATGTGTCGCCGGGACCTACGGCGGCACGGTAGACGATGCCGTCGAGCATGATGAGCTCCCCGTTGAGGCCGTCGAACGTGCCGATGCCCACGGTTCCGCGGTTCTTGAGTTCTTCGATGGTGATGGATCCCTCGTAATCCCCGAACATGAGTCCCTGGAGCAGGGAGACCTGGAAGAGGGTATCCGTATCGGAATCGGTATCGCCGTTGTTGTTCGCGAGTGCCCAGGTGATTCCTGCGGTGCTCGCGATAAGGACGACGGCGATGACAAGGATCGATGACGCCTGTTTGTCCATGTGCCCGCATCGCGCATTCTGTACTATTAAGGTTATTGGCACCCGTTCCTAACAAGGGCCGACAGCTGTTATGGAACGTTCCCGTTCATTTGCGGTTTTTGCATGACTGAACCGTTTGGGGAGATGGACGGGTCGTTCATCATCCAGTTCGGTGTACCGGCACGGCTATCCGCAGTCAATATCTTTCAAATAAAGGATAGAAACGGTTTAATAGGGTCCTTAATTACGCTGGATTAAGTCGGGGTAACACAGCGGCTTATGTGGCGGACTGCAGATCCGCATACGGGAGTTCAACTCTCCCTCCCGACTCCATCTATCCCTTTATTATCGAGTTTGCAGGCTGCGGATTCTGTCGTCACTGCATCCGCCTCCCTTGCCGGATTCTGTTGACTGTTTGTTGCGTACTTGTTAATTGCATCAGACAGATTCTTAAACCCATCAGGAGAATCCACTCCACCGGCTCATAATCGGGCCGGTGCTCCCGGGATCGGGCCTTTTTCCACCCGGATATGAGGGATTCGAATGGATCATCAATCAAAGATACGGGATAGGATTACCGCCGTCATCGCAGTCGCATTGCTGGCGGCGGTCTGTTTGGTCCCGATGGCCGCGAGCGATTCCGACGCGGCATCGTTAAGGACCTATGATGTGAATCTTGCGAAAGGCACCACCTGGGAGACGGAGTACAGTTACACCAGCACCCTGTCCCCTGCATTATCGATAGTTGTGAGCGGTTCGGCCATAACGGCTTCCACGACCGGATGGTCGGCCTCCGTCACCAACGGTTCGACGGTCTCGTCGGGCACGGACGCTGCCAACGCCGTGTATGCAGCCGCCCACCTCGACACCTCCAACCACAAGGTCGTCGTATCGATCAAAGTGGGACAGAGTTTTTCCTCCGCGAAGTCCTACGTCGGTGTCAGGCTCGTGACCACCAACCCTTCGCAGACCGCGATAACGGCGTTCAGCGTTAATGTTCTCAGCCCCTCCTTCACGACGGGTTATGCAGGAGGTTCCTTCTACGACGGACAGACGATAACGGCTCAGACCCCAGTTGTAAGTGCAGGGAACAACCATGCCTACAAGGCCGTCTCGTTCTCCATCGGTAACGGCGGTAACGGGAAGACCCTTGACGCCAACACCGGCCTGTCCTTCGATACAGCCACCGGTAAGGTCAGCGGTACGGTCTCCAAGACCACCAACAGCCAGCAGACTTACACCGTTACAGCAAGCATGACGTTCGCTTCGGGTTATCCCGCTTCCGTGACGTTCACCACCCCTCTGGTCATCGGGACTTACACATCTGCATCGATGGATGCGGTCACGGTCAACGCGATAAACAACAAGACCGACATCTCCGTAGTGGCTCCGACCACGACGGGGATCTCCTATTCGCTCCAATCCGCCAAATACACCTTCAACGGCGGTTCCCAGACCTCCATTACGCCGGGCACCGCCTTTAACGGGATCACCGTTTCCAGCACAGGTGCCGTCAGCGGCAAGTGTACCGTTACGGGGACTTACGTGATAACGGAGAACTTCAAGGTCACCCAGACAAACCAGACGGTATCCCGTACGGTGACCGTTAAGGTCGAGGACCAGGTCACCGCCTCCGTGACCTCCACCTTTAACGGATATGTAGGGGGATTGGCCGCCAACACCCTTATCTCGACTGCCACCCACGGGGAGACCAACCAGGTAGCGGGAAGCTGGTCCCTGACTCAGGATAAGGGCTCCTATTTCCAGATCAACTCCGCTAACGGGAAGATAACCGTAAAGTCGGTCCCCGCGGCCGGTGTCTACACCTTAACGGTGAAGTACACCTCCTCCCTTATCTCCGCCAACACCGCAACGGCACAGATTAAGGTGTACGTCGACCCCAATCTCGTGCTCTCCTGTTCGGATGCCGATAAGGTCCTCTACGCGGCCACGTCTTCCGAATCTTTGGATAACGGGCAGGACTCAGCCACCATGAGCCAGACTGCCACTTTGTATGCGGGTCAGAAGAAGGTCGCTTATTCCATAACGTGCTCCACCCTTACGGTCGGCACCGATATCTCCATCGACTCTGCAGGTAAGATAACGATAGCGGACACCCTTTCTCAGGAAAAGATCGGGGACCACACCGTTACGGTCACCTGTACCGATTCCGCCGTAACGGCAAACACCGCTACGACGACCTTAACGGTCACTATCGTGCCCGGTATGTCCCTCGGTACCCCCACCGTCGGGAGGATAACCTCGAGCTGATACCATGGCAGAGGGCGGTTGCCGTCATTTGCCGACGGCTCTAGTATTAATCGTGCTGACGCTATCGGTGATGGCGGCGACCGCCGCACCCTTAGCGTCGGCTGATAACGGTTACGATACGGACGAGCACCACAAGTTCGCGATAACGTTCGACATCCCCGGGGTATCGAACTGCGACCATTATCTCATAGATTTCGGGGACGGAACATCGATTGACAGTCTCTCGGATGACACCTCATCCGTGGATTCCACCTATGATTCGGGGTCGGATACGTGGACCTACAGGGTGATGCATGTCTATCCGGAGGTCCCCGGCACCTACACAATGGAGTTCACCGCGTACAACGGCGACGGGGAGGAGGCCACCAACGGCCTTAACGTCCGTCTTTTGGGATATCCAGTTATCTCCTTCGAGACCAACGGCGGTAACGCCATCGACCCGATAACGGTCTCCAACGGACCCGCTAACGGCGGGACTGCGGCAGACAGCTACTACGTTCCCGCTAACGCCCCTGCGGATCCCGTTAAGGACGGCAGTGTGTTCTCCGGATGGTATTCCGACAGCGGCCTGCAGTACGCATGGGATTGGGATTATCCCGTTACGGGGGATATGACCCTTTACGCCACATGGACGGAATCGGCGGAGGAGTACACGATAACGTTCTACGTCGACCGTGTGCCTTACGATGTACGCACGTTCTCGGCCGGGGATAGGATCACCCTCCCCAACCAGCCTTCCAAGGACGGTTACAGGTTCATCGGATGGAAAGGATATTCGGATGGGATGACCGCCACTGAAACGAGAGGATTCTGCGCCATGTTCGAATCCGTTAACGCCGTATCGTATTCGGTCAGCTACGAGGTTAACGGGTCCGTTTATTCGGGATACATCGTAGCGGGATCCGTTATCGACTTCGAGCCTCCCGTAAGGGAGGGATATGTTTTCGAAGGATGGTATGCCGACCCCTCTTATTCCGTATCCTTAACGGATGCACCCGTTAACTCGGATATGCAGATCTATCCTAAGTTCACGAAGGAGGATAAGGGAGGACCGGACATGTATCTGGCATCTGCTTCGGCCGCTCTGGCTCTTATCGGAATAGGCATGGCTGCTGTGGGGTTCAAGACCAGGTCAGCAATCATTGCGATAGCGGGATGTGTGCTCGCGGCCGCCGGTATCGGCGTTATTGGACTGGACTTTTCGGGGGTCATCGGATGAAGGCGTCATCCCTTATCGTCCTGTTTTTGACCTTGTCGTTATCGGTATCCGCCGTCATCTTCTCCGATAGCGTAAATGCCGATCCGTTTCCGGGTACGGAAAACGATCTGGTCCCCCAATGCAACATGGTGATGTACGTCCCCGACCTGACAGACATTTGGCTGTTCGAGGGAGGGAGCGTGGATATCACATTCTCGGAAACCGATCCTTATGATTTTGCTTATAGTGAGTTCATAGGGGATTCGAACGGACTCGAGAGGCATCTTGAGTATGGTGCCGAGATTACCGGAATCCCGATGTCCGATACGATAGTCGAGGTTACCTGGATGAATCTGAGCACTGAAGAAGAGCACATCGGCTCATTCACCATCCATGTCGTGCCGACGACAACCCCGGGTACTGCAACCAACCCGGTCCGTGATTGCATCATGGTGATGTACGTCCCCGACCTGACCGACATATGGATTTACGAGGGAGGGAGCGTGGATATCGCGTTCTCGGAAACCGATCCTTATGATTTTGCTTATAGTGAGTTCATAGGTGATTCGAACGGACTTGTATGGCATGAGAACATAGGGAAGCGGATCACCGGGACTCCGACATCAGATACGGTCCTAGAAATCACCTACATGGACCTTAGTATGGAGGAAGAGCACATCGACAGTTTCACCATCCACGTCGTACCGATAACCACCACGACACAGTTCCTCCAGTCTTACATGTATATGGTCGAGGGCACCACCTCGCAGATAAGGCTGATTGGTACCGTGTCCGACGGTTCGAAATACAGGGCGGATGTCTCGGCGGACGGCGGGAGCCTTTCCACGGATAACGTGTCTAGCGGGCAGCCCTTCTATTTCACAGCCCCTATGGTCGACGGTTCCGAGACGTTCTATGTCACGGCAACGTCGTCGGTGTCAGGAACCCAGTCGAGTTACGACGTATAGGAGGTAATCGTCGTCGATGCCCTGGTTGAGGGGAATCCCTCGGTCGGGAGAATCACCTCGTCATAAACACATTAACCCCGGGGGACCGGGGCACTCAAATCATTTCGAAATGACTGTTTTTGTCAGTAAGCATAAGACAATGAACACCGCTTTTCTCGCCATATGGCGGACCCTGGTTCCAAGACATCCCTGACGGGCGGTGAGAAGATCCCTGACGGCTCTCATTCTCGGAGTGTTCATGACCTCCCTCGATGCGACCATCGTCTCCGTTGCATACCCACGATGGCCGAGGAGTTCGGAGAGGGAGGTCACGACACCAGCAACATCTCCTGGGTTCTGCTGATCTACACGATGATGCTCAGCAGTTTCATCCTCCTCTGGTCTAAACTCGGCACGAACCGGGGATACAAGAGGATCTTCGTGACGGGCATCGCGGTCTTCACGTTCTCCTCGCTGGCCATCGGCGTCTGCGGGTTCAAGCCCTAACTGGGCCTTGGTGTCGTCATAGTACTGGGGGCCGTGCAGGGTCTCGGTGCGGGCATGGCGATGGCCATGTCCCTGGCGATGACGTTGCGATGTCCATGAAGAACGCGAAGGATGTCAGGGATTGAGTTCTGATTATTTGTAAAAAAAAAGCCCCCGCGCGGGCGGGGGCGGAGTTTAGGTGACCTTCTCAGTTCATGAGCCCCGCGTCGCGGAGCTCCTCGGCGATCTTGTCGACGGCACGGATGACGTCGTTGGGGATTTTGGCGCCGGTGATGACCATCTTACCGGAGCTGAAGAGGAGGACGACGACCTTGGGGTCGTCGAGACGGTAGACGAGACCGGGGAACTGCTCGGGCTCGTACTCGACCTTCTCGAGTCCGAGGGTGATGGCGACGGTGTTGAGGTTGATCTCGTCCCCGAGATCGGAGGAGGCGACGATGTTCTGGACTTCGACGACGGGCTCCTGGGTGATGAATATGTCTGCCTGTTCGAGATCCTTGATGACCTTTCCGACGGCCTTGATGACCTCGTCCTTGCTCTTACCGCCGGTGCAGACGATCTTTCCGCTGCGGAACAGGAGGGTGGCGGTCTTGGGCTCTTTGATGCGGTAGACGAGACCGGGGAACTGCTGGGGGTTGTACTCGGCACCTTTGAGGCATTCCTCGATGTGGTTGAGGTCGAGCTCCTGTCCGAGCGATGAGGAGGCAACGACGTTCTGGATTTCCATGTTGGTCAAACACAATCACCTGTTTTCCCGATTTATAAAGCATTTATAAATACCTTTAGTCCGGAGGAAAAAATGGGCCAATCCTCCGACGGTCGCGGACGGTGTTGAAAACAGGCGGTGAGGGGGCTAGACGCCCCCTGATAATGTTTGCTCACTCGGAGGATTCCTGAGCGGATTCCTCGGGGAAGGATTCGCCGGAAAGGATGAACTTCCAGACGACCCAGGCGAGGATGCCTCCGATGATGGGGGCGACGATGAAGACCCAGAGGTCGCTGAACGCACCGTCGACGAAGATGGCGAGACCGATGGACCTGGCGGGGTTGACGGAGGTTCCGGTCAGGTTGATACCGACGAGGTGGACCATGGTCAGGGCGAGACCGATGTAGAGTCCGCCGTTGATGGCGCCGCTGTTCTTGGAGGTGGCTCCGAAGACGACGAGCACGAAGAACATGGTCAGGATGATCTCGACAAGGAGTCCGATCCAGGCGGTGTCGTTGACACCGGCGAGGCTGTTGGCGCCTCCCATCCAGTACTTCATGGTATCTCCGAAGCTGAGGTCGTGGATACCCATCATGATGACAGTGAGGAGGAGACCGGCGATGATGGCGCCGATGACCTGGAAGATGATGTAGCCGATGAGGTCCTTGACGGAGAGTTTCTTGTCGAGGAACATGGCGATGGAGATGGCGGGGTTGAGGTGGCATCCGGAGATCTTGCCGACGGTGACGGACATGACCATGACGGTCAGACCGAAGGCGAGAGCACAGCAGACGAGGTCATACCCGTAGCCGGTTGCGTAGAGAGCGGCTCCGACACCGAAGAACACGAGAGTGAAGGTGCCGAAGAACTCAGCGAGGTATTTTCTGATGCAGTTGTCCATTAGTATCACCTATGGATTGGACACCTGTTATATCGCGTAGTATAAACGGTTTATCACAAAACTGGACTATTCCCGCGATTTGTCAGTAATGCTTTCTAGCTTCGTTGATCGCTTTGTAGCCTTCGGCGGTGTTCCCAATTTCACACAGAAGTTTTCCCAGCTCCATCCATGCGTCCGCGTCCTCGGGGTCCTCCTCGAGGTGCTCGCGGAGGTGAGAGATCGCCCCTTTCTTATCCCCTTCGGAGGCCAATCTGCGGCTTGTGGAGATTCCTCCGGTCTCCTCGTCCCTGATTCTGAGGTACTCGGTGCGGGCCTTGTCCATCATCACGTCGAAGGAGTTCCTGGTGATCCACGGGTAGCGGGAGCGGACGAGTTCGTAGAAGGAATCGGCCTCTTTCGCGTCCACCTTCGCTAATGTCCCCTTGAAAAGACTGCGGGGCACATTGACCGAAAGGCTTCCGTGGTAGACGGTGAAATAACCCTCGGGGGCGGACATGCGTCACTTCCTGATGACCACTCCGCACTCGTCCCTTCTGACGGTGCCGAACTCGGGCATGAAGGCAATCTGCTCCCCGGTGAAGACGGGGCCGTCCTTGCACACGCGGAGGCCGTCGATGACGCAGCATCCGCAGACGCCGGCGCCGCATTTCATGTGCCTCTCGAGCGACAGCTGGCACTCCATCCCGAGCTCCTTGCATGCGAGGTACAGGAACTTGAGCATGATGGGCGGTCCGCAGGCGATGACGCAGTCGTACTTCTTCTTCTCGAGCTTCTGCCTCATGAGCTGTACGGCGTTGCCGTGGAAGCCCATGCTGCCATCGTCCGTGGAGATGGAGACCTCGCAGGACTGTTTCGCCCTGTCGAGGAGGATGACATCCTTGTCGGTGCGCGCGCCGATGATGAGGTCGGAGCCGAACATCTCGGCGGCGGGCATGACCGATGCGGTCCCCACGCCTCCGGCGACGATGAGGTATCTCTTCCCGGATTCTAGGGTGTAACCATTGCCGTAGGGTCCGCGTACCTCGAGGATGTCCCCGGCCTTGAGCTCGTGGAACCTCTTCGTGGAGGGACCGATCGCCTTGACGGTGATCGACTTCATGCCTCCGGCGGTGGAGGAGAGGGACATGGGGATCTCCTCCGAACCCTCGCATCTCACCATCACGAACTGTCCGGGTTTGGCGTCGGCCTTCAGCGGGAAGGAGAAGGTCATGGTGTCGTAGTTCTCCCTCGTGACCGAGGCTATCCTCACGACCTCACTCATGTGCGACCCCCCTCATGTCCTCGACGGAGGAGTAACCGTACTCGTCCATGAACTTGACGAGGTCCCCGTTTATCCTGCCGAAGACCTCGGGCCCCTGGTCGGCCACGGCGGAACCTATCTGATACGCGGAGGCCCCGGCCATGATGTACTGGGCGGCATCCCTCCATGTGGAGATGCCTCCGACCCCGACGATGGGGATGGATATCGAGTCGTAGAGGTCGTAGACCGCCCTGACCCCTACGGGTCTGACGGCAGGTCCGGAAAGCCCTCCGAACTTGTTGCTCAGGAATGGCTTCCCGAGTTCGGGGGTGATGACCATGGCCTTAAGCGTGTTGATGGCGACGACTGCGTCGCATCCTCCGTCCTCGGCGGCCTTCGCTATCTGCGTGAGGATGTGCGTGTTGGGTGTGAGTTTCGCCCACACGGGGATGGAGACCGCGGACGAGACCGCGGAGGAGATCTCCTTCACGATGACGGGGTCCGTGCCGAGCTCCATGCCGTATCCCTTGGCGTGGGGGCAGGAGAGGTTCATCTCTATCGCGCAGGCACCGTAATCCTCCATCTTGCCGGCGAGCATGGCGAACTCCTCCGCGGATGCGCCGTAGATGGAACCGACGATCTTCCCCTTGGGGACGGCGACGTCCATCTCGGCCTTGAACTCCGCGATTCCGGGGTTGGGGAGTCCCATGGCGTTGACGAGTCCCCCCTCCACTTCGGTGAAGCACGGGTTCGCGTGTCCGGGGCGGGGCTCCGAACCGACGGATTTGGTGACGACTGCGCCGGCGCCTGCTTCGAGCATGCGGATCATCGAGGGCCCGGTCTCGTCCATGATTCCGGAGGCGACCATCCCGGGCCTTTCGAGGGAGAGCCTTCCCACTTTGGTCGATAGCGATGACATGATGGTTCCCCATCGCGCCGCTTGTATATAGGTGCGTACGGGCGGGCGCGGGTATGCCTTTTATAAAACCCGCGGTATGGAGCATCATGGACATGGAATCGCTGCGGAAGGATTTCCCCACGATGGCGACCGACAAGGGCGTCTATCTCGACAGCTCCTGTCAGTCCCTCCGCCCGCAGCAGGTCATCGACGCGGTGACGGAGTACTATACGAAGTATCCCGCCTGCGGCGGCCGCAGCGTCCACCACATGTCGAACGAGGTCTCCGTCCGCGTCGACGAGACCCGCGAGGCCTTCTGCCGTTTCCTCGGCGGGGAGGATCCCTCCCATTTCGTGTTCACCCGCAACACCACCGAGGCACTCAACGCCGTGGCGTTCGGACTGGGCCTGAAGAAGGGCGACGCCGTCGTCACGACGGACGTGGAACACAACTCGAATTACGTACCCTGGCTCCGTCTCCGCGACACCGTAGGTTCGACACTCAGGCACACCCCCTCCGGAGAGGACGGGGTGTTCGACATCGAGGCCTTCAAACAGACCATGGGCAGGGACGTGAAGGTCGTCTCCGTCGGTCAGGTGAGCAACGTCACAGGCTGCGAGGTCCCCGTCAAGGAGGTCGTCGAGATCGCCCACGATTACGGTTCCGTCGTGATCGTCGACGGTTCGCAGGCCGCCCCCCACCTGTCGGTGGACCTGTGCGACATGGGTGCCGATTTCTACGCTCTCTCCGTGCACAAGATGCTCGGCCCGTCGGGTATGGGCGTGCTCTACGGCAGGCCCGGCATGCTCGAGGAACTCTCCCTCCCGAACTACGGAGGGGGCACCGTCGGTCTCGTGACCTACGATTCCTTCACAGTCGCCCCCGTCCCCGACCGTTTCGAGGCCGGTCTCCAGGATTATGCCGGCATAATCGGCTCCAAGGCGGCCGTCGAGTATCTCGAGAGGGTGGGGATGGACAACATTCGCCGCCGCGATTCGGAACTCCTGGAGTACATGATGTCCTCGGTCGAGGATGTCAAGGGACTCTCCGTCGTCGGCCCTTCCGACCCCTCGTTACGCCGTTCGGTCTTCTCCTTCAACATCGAGGGCCTCGGAGCCCACGACGTCGCCATGATGCTCGACAGCATGGACGGCATCATGATCCGTTCGGGCATGCACTGTGCCCACTCCTACTTCGATTCCCGCGGGATCCACGGGAGCGCCCGCGCCTCGGTGTACCTGTACAACAACCGTCAGGACATCGACAGGTTCGCAGCGGCTGTGAAGAAGGTCGCCGAGACGTTCGGCGGGCTCTGACCTTCCCGTCCTCTAAGAACAGGGTGGTCGTCTCCCCGAAGGTTATCGTTATCCCCTCGGTCACTGAACCCGTGGCCGCCGTGTATTCGCGGCCGTCCGCATGGAGGATGACCGTGTGCCCGTCCGCGGTGATGTACGATGACGGCGACGGCAGGATCTCCGTGCCCCTCACGGTCAGCTCGTCGAGTCCCGATTCCCTGTACATGTCGATGATCGATGCCGCGGAATGTGCGATGACCTCCTTCGCGTCGTTCTCGTCCGATTCGAGCAGGTCTCCGAAGGGGAGCGCGACGGTGCCGATGAGCACGGCACCACATACGAGCAGGGTCACCCTCGAGGTCAGGAACTCCATCAAGCGTATCCCGTCCTGATGCCGTAATTCCCCTCTTCATCGGATGTGCATTCCATAGTTAATACACATGAGCCAGTTGCCGTGAAAACCTCACCGAGGAACCTCACGTCGGGAGTCTCCATGAAATGTTTCTCCCTGACGGAATCTCCCTTCATTATAGAGTACGACCAGGCATCCGCACCGGTTCCTCCGAAGGTTAACGAATAACCCTGTTGCATGTGCAGTTCGACCGTCCCAGTGCTTCCTTTCCCCGCGAACCAGAGTTCCTCCGCGAGGGATTCAGCCTTATCCGCCTCGTTGCGCATCTCAGCCATGTCGGAATCGTCCCTGAAAGATTCCGCCGCGTTCACCAGGGAGGGGGCGAAGAGGGCGATTATCAGGAAAGCGATGGCTATCCTCAGCGGCAGCCCCAGGACCCCCCTCCCGTCCATCAGCCCTTCACCACCGGGATCTTCAGTTCGGTGTCCCCGATGTCGGAGGATATGTTGGCCGTTATGTACCCGATTTCCGCAGGGACCGTCTTCACGGTCAGTCCTTTGAAGGTTATGTCCCCGTTCGAGTCGGTCTGTCCGTAGGTGGATGACCCTGTTATCCCCAATCCGGTGAGTTTCACTACGGCGTTCTCGATACCGTCCCCCTTGCCGTTGACCACGTGTACCGTCATGTCGAAGCTGGTGTCCGCGCATGTGCTGTCGCCGTTGACGGTGTACATGGAATCCTTCACGGACACCATCGTCACGTCGCTGCTGATGTCTCCGTACGTCTCCGGTTCCTGCCCCTGCAGGTCGTTCATCCACCCTATCAGAATCCCCACTCCTATCGTCGCTACGACGATGATGATGAGGAGTTCCATCGGGAGGCCTTCGATGCCTCCCCTCCTGTTGTTGCGTAATGCGTGAGTCATGAGACCACGCGGAGGTTTCGCCCGGGAGCTTATTAAACCCTCATATTGCAATCCGTGAGTACGCAACAAAAACAGCCGTCAAATCAATAGTAATCGGGATGTTGGCTCTATTATCCAGATGGCCAGTTTCTGACGGATGTCCGATTGTGTACATCAGTCTTTAAGTAATCACAAGCGCATTACTATCCGCAAACACGGGTGTGTTTCTATGAACAAAAAATTGATTATCGCTTTTGCCGTGGTCATGGCCTTCGCAATGGCCGTCCCCATTGCCGTTTTCGACGACGGGGACGTCTCCACAGCCGATTCTGACCCCGACCCGGAACCCGATTTCATGGAAATTCTCATGCAGATTGGTTCCATGTTCATGACTGAGGAGGCGTTGCCCGCCGAGACTCAGGAAGTTCACGCGGATATCATCGTCGGAGCCGGCGAGATGTTCGTCCTGGACAAGAACTACGTTTTCGATGAGGGTAAGAAGATTGTCATCCAGGAGGATGCTTATCTCATCGTCTACCCCATGCAGTCCTTCGGATTCTCCAGCACAACTGGATTCGCCGCAATCTCTGTGGAGGAGGATGCTGCCCTCGTCATCGTCAGCGAGCTGCCCGATGCCGTCACCGATATCGATGACGTCGCCATCTACGAGTCGGTCGCCGAGGACGACGACGTCGTCTACTTCAGCGGTTCCCTGTCCTACGAGCTTTCCAAGACCGGCAGCCTTATCTCCATGATGCAGGGCAACCCCTTCATCGTCAACTTCGGATTCGAGATCTCCAAGGGTTTCACCGTCAAGGACGACCTCGAGAACCCCTTCTCCGTCATCACCTTCAACGACGATTCCTACCTCGACATCGGCGTCGAGATCAAACTCTCCGCCGACGAGGGCTCGGACAATGTCGCTGGGAACGCCACTCTTGACATCGACTTCGCTATGGACGCCACCGTCCAGCAGTACCCCGAGAAGGACAAGGTCTACACCCTCAACATCGGTGCCGATGCTGACCTCTCCGTCGAAGCCTACAGCGACAACGTCATTGACCTCATGGCCGAATCCGGTTCCCTCGAGGTATCCGTTGACGGAGATCTTTCCGTCGACATCGAGGCCATCGATGCCGAGGGCAACTCCGTTCCCCTTGGAATTGACGCCGACATCGGAATTGACGCCGAAGTGACCGACCTCTACGTCCTCTTCGACGAAATCGCCACCAATGACGAAGCCTATCAGGTGGACCTCTCCGGAGACGTCTCCTTCGATTTCGACCTCGGCGACTTCTCGGACATCACCCTCGGAGAGGCCGTCGCTACGGTGAAGGGCTTCGACCTCGGCGGCAGCATCTCCTTCGACGACCTCTCTGCGATTGTCGAGGCCCACGCCGGATTCGACAGGATCTACGCTTCTCCCGACCCGACGGATCCCGAATACGACGGCACCTATTTCGAGTTCTCCGATGTCGAGGTCTCCGTCGCGTACGGATTCGACTTCATCCCCGAGGACTTCGACTTCGAGATGCCGCTCACCGGCGAACCTAGCCCCGCCGACATCTTCGAGATGCTTGCGGCACAGTACCTCTCCGGTGCAAAGGACATCAAGGCTGAGGATTGGAACGCCGACAAGTACGCCGGAGATTTCTTCCTCGACATGATCGATGATGAAGCCACCCCTCTCTCCTCGATGGGTATCAAGTCCACCCTCATCTCCGTCTCCGCCAGTGTCGGAGAGATTGACGTGAACCTCGTCGGGGACATGGTCATGGAAGGTTCCGACCTCTCGATCAATGCATCCGTCGACAGGGAGGACGGCCTCATTCTCGTCTACGAGACCGGCTACCTCTTCATGACCCCCTACAGCGGTGGTGAAGATGTCTCCGGTATCTATCTCGCCGAGGACCTGTACTTCTCCGTCGTCAACGCCGAGGCCCAGGACTCCTTCCTGACCGCCAACGCCTCCGGAAGCGTTGAGGCATTCATCTATGGTGATGATTACGTCATCGCCGACATCTTCATTGACGGCTTCGGAGCCGACCTGACCTTCAAGGACAAGCTCACCCCCATCTTCGACTACGTCGGCTACGACGAGTTCTACGTCGAGTACGTCGGAATGGTCATCGAGAGCACCTCCAGCGACTTCGATGCCGAAACCCACACCTTCACCGTCGGGGACATCGAGGTATCCGGCACCTACGCCGCTCCCGGCTCCTTCCTCGCATCCACCGACGGAGAGATCGGTGACATCACCGTCGTTCTCGATCTCTACAACAATGTGAAGCCCAAGCCCATCATCTACGACTTCGACCTCGAACTGACCGATGTCTTCGGCAACGTCATGTTCATGAAGCAGTCCTACGATTCCGAGACCAAGACGCTCACCAGGGACTTCGGTTCCGACGGAATCTTCTGGCCGGAGGTTGCCATGGATTCCCCCGTCGTCATGATGCTCGGCTTGAGCGCGCCCACCGACGTGAACTCCATCGTCTACAACTACTCCGGTCAGCTGGTCTTCGAGATATTCGACTTCACGCCCGTCTCAGGAACCCCCTCCGAGACGAAGAACGGTACAGTCGGCGTCTCCGCCACCGCTGTCGATGGCAGATACATCGGCCCCGGAGAGCTTTCCTTCGACTCTACAACCGTCGATGTCGACTTCATTGGATGCTTCCTCCTGGCCACCAAGACCGCCGAAGGCATGACCTACAAGGCCGTCGCCCTGCCCGGTTACACCCTCGAGGGCACCCCCGAGATGGCCAACATCACCCTGACCAAGGCCACCGACGGGACCTTCGACGTCACCATCACCGATCTCGAAGAGACCGTGAAGCTCTACGCCGTCGCCGAGACCTACAACATCTACATCGACGACAAGCTCATCATGGACAACGCCCACATCGCCGAGATGGTCAACTATCCCGTCGCCTCGGACGTCATCATGCTCATCAACGAGAACGGCGGCATCATCGGAGACGTTTACGACAGCCAGTGGCATTACGTCCGCCACATCGGTACCGACGACCTCAGGCTGACCACCGTCACCGCCACCCCCATCACCGACGTCAAGGCCGGTGAGAACAGCGTCACCTCCGAGTCCGTCTCCTTCACGATGCCCGACCTCGGTGCGCAGAAGCCCATCTTCGTCTTCGAGAACGCCGGCCGCGTCGCCTTCACCGGCTCCGCCAGTGTGGGCACCCCCGTCTCCGTGACCTTCCAGGCCACCAAGTACGACGGCCACAACGGATTCCTCGTCAAGGTCCTCAACAGCGGTGAGGCCCTCGCTTCCGAGATCTACGTCCCCGTCAAGAACGCCGACTCCGTCCTCAAGCACGTCGACCAGTACGGAAGGGTCATCACCCTCCCCTCCACCCCGGTCACGATCGGTGAGCAGACGTACCTCAAGGTTGCCATGAGCGACTACTCCATCGTCTACGCCGAGGATTTCGAACCCCACATCGAGCCCTCCAGCCACAAGGACAGCAACATCGTGATCTACGCGGCCATCGCCGCCGCCATCATCGCCGTTGCCGCCATCGGAGCCTTCGTGGTCCTCAGGGGCAAGAGCGCCTGAAACCTTTCACGGGTCCGGTCCCCGGACCCTCAAATACCTTACCCTCTCCCTTCGGGAGGGGGATTTTTTTTTGTAAAATCATTCATTCAACGGAGTTCGCAGCTCTTGAGGATCGTGTGCTTCGCTCCCTCGGGGGAGAGCTCGCTGCCCATGACCATGACGTCGTGCGCGATGAAAGTGGCGAACTCCGTGGTGCGGTACTTCCCTATCAGGACGGAGAGGTCGGCGGGCCCCTGAATCCTGCCTACGGTGATGTGGGGTTTGAAGGGTTTCTCATCGAAGGGTATGCCGTTGGTGGACAGCCTCCTCCTGATCTCCGATGCCAGGGATTCCAGGGGGATGCCGGTCTCCAGTCCCACATAGAGTATGCGGGGACGTTTGGGGTTCGGGAAGCATCCCACGCCCTTGAGGGTTATCCTCCCGGGTTTGATGCCCTTCACGGAGGCGGAGACAATCTCCCCAACCTCCTCCACCCTCTCCTCGGGGATCTCCCCGATGAAACAGAGCGTGATATGGAGCTGGAACTTGGGGGATGTCCTCACACCGCGTTTTCCCGAAAGGTCGCGGTAGAGCGGTTCCAGACCGGACGCATTGCCCACAGGGATGGATACGAACACCCTCGTCATATGGACCGACAGGGTGTTCTCTTTTTATAAGAGCCTATTGATACCTTGACTATGTTACCGTGGTCCGACAACTCGACCCAGGGCAAAGTCGTGAAACAGCTCCCGCTCATCACCTTCGGCATAGTCATTATCGCCGCCATCGCCCTGTTCTATCTCTGGGCGTGATTCCAGATCAAACTTCTCCCCTCATTCCGAGGGGGATTCCTCTTCTTTCTCCGCAGGTTCTTCCTGGGGTGTCTGCTGTTCCTTCTGGTCCAGCTGTTCGAGTGCGCGTTTGGCGGCCTCGTTACCCGCTTCCGCGGCCTTCGAGTACCACTCGCGTGCCTTGACGGGGTCCTTGTCGACGCGTACGCCTGACTCGTAGCACATCCCGATCATGTACATAGACTGCGCATCGCCCGCCTCGGCCTGTTTCATGAATCCGTCGAAGGGGCTCTCGAGGTTCTTCTGCTGCTCGATCTTCTTGCGGGAGAGGACATGTCCTTTGTCGGCTGCCTTCTCGTACCATTCCATGGCCTTGTCCGTGTCCTTCTCGATGCCGTTGCCGTACTCGCAGGCATCGCCCATCCAGTACATGCAGAACACGTTGCCCGCCTCGGCGCCCTTGGAGAACCATTCCACGGCCTTGACGGGGTCCCTCTGGACGTTGTCGCCGTTGTAAAGGCATTCGCCGACGAACACCATGGATTTGATGTATCCTTTCTCCGCGAGGTCGTTGTGGAGCTCGAACGCTTTCTTGCGGTCCTTGGGGACGCCCTTACCGGTGGCGTAGCAGTTGGCGATGAGGTAGGCGGATTTCATGTATCCTTCCTCTGCGGCCATAGAGAGCATGCGGAATCCCCTCTCCTCGTCCTTAGTGATGCCGTTGCCGGTGAGGTAGGCGCTGCCTGCTTCGTGCAGTGCTTCCACATTGCCGTGGAGTCCGGCGCGGATGTAGAACCTGACGGCCTCGGAGTTGTTCTTCTGGACGCCTTCGCCGGTAGCGTACATGCGGGCCACTACGGCTTCGGCCACGGGGTTGCCGCGGACGGCGGCGAGCCTGAAGTACTCTGCGGCCATGGCGGGGTCCTTCTTGACGACCCTGCCGCCTTTGGCGTACATCTGTGCGAGCATCAGCCCCGCATCGGTGCATCCGGCCTCGAAGGCGGCCTCGAGCATACCGACGCCCTCCTTGACGTTATTGACGACGCCTGCTAGGGTACATCTAGCGACACCGAACATGCCGTAGGGGTCTCCCGCGCTCTCGGAGAGCTCGAACCATGTGAGGGCCTCCTTGCGGTCCTCTTCCACGCCGATCCCGTCGAGGTAGAATCTCCCGATGTGGTATTTGGCCAGGGAGCATCCGGCGTTGGAGGCGGATTTGTAGGTCTCCAGCGCGGCGGAGCGGTCCTTCTTGACACCTATGCCCTTCTCGAGGCATTCGGCATAGCCGAGCATGCCGGGGATGTATCCGCGGTCGGCGAGGTCCCTGTAAATGGCTGCGCCAGCCTCCGCATCCCTCTTCACGCCGGCACCGCGGGTCAGGCAGGAGGCCTTGGCGGCGGTGCAGTAGGGGTTGCCGAGGGATTCGCCGGAACAGTAGAGCGAATACGCGGTATCGACATCGATCTCCGCGCCGCGTCCGTTCTCCAGGAAGCGGCCTGCGAGGAGCATGCCTGCGGGGTTGCCCGCTTTCGCCTCCTCGGTGAAAATGGAGAGGAGATCCTCGTCCTTGGGGAGCCCGTCCGGGAACGCCTCCTTCAGCCATGAGGCGGCGGGATGGAAGAAGTCCGAGACGGAGTACGCCCATGTGAGAGCCTTGTGCTCATCCTCCGGGGTACCGATGCCGCTGTAGTACAGCTGGCTCACCATGAACGCTGCGGGTACGCAGCCGAGCACGGCGGCCTCGAGGTAGGGTTCGAAAGCCTCCTCGGTCTTCTCGGCGATCGCAAGTTCCTGTGCCCTGCCGAAGATCTCCTCGGCATCATGACACGTTTTCGCGGACGGGTCGGTCATATGAATCTCTCCAGATTTCAGTTGTCGTATGTGCCTTTCAGCACGGCTTTGGCTAGAATGTGGGTTCCGGCGACCTTCTCGAGGGTCGCGGCGTCGAATCCGTTCCTCAGCGCGGGCACGAAGTCCAGTGCGAGGACGGTCAGGACGTATGTGTGCGGGCGGTCGGGCGGTGCGGGTCCGCCGTAGCGGCTCGCCTCCTCCTTGCTGTCGATACCGTGCAGGTACCAGCTGTTGACGCCCTGTATGATGTCGGAACGTTTGCGAGAGGCATCCTCCTCCAGTTCGGGTTCCTTCAGCCCTGCGACGAGCCAATGGACCCACTTGAACCCGCAGACGGGTACGGAGTCGGGGTCGTCGAAGATCACGGCGAAGGATGCAGTACCCGCGGGGGCGCCGCTGATCCTCAGGGGGAACGACAGCGCGGGCATACGGTCCGCACCGAACTGGGATCCCCTCTTACCGTACTTCTCGGCGATAATGCCGTTCGCGAATGCGTCGCTCTCGACAATCATAAAGGATGAATCGCGCTTCCCTGTTATAATTACGCGCCCTCGCGCGAGCCTTCCTGCTCCCGCATCGCATCCAAACGCCTGTTCCTGATGTAGAGGCACAGGTCTATGGCGACGAGGGCGAAATCCAGGATGTAGAACGCGAAGACGTAGTTGACGGAGTCGTTAACAACCTTGTTGAGCATCCCGAAGACGTATCCGATCTCGATGATGACCTCGAACATCACGCTCTTGAACCTCGCGGTGCGCGCACGGTAAGAAGCGCGGATGTTGAACGGCCATGAGACGGCGAAGCACAGCAGCATCAGAACCTCGAATACGCTCGACATTTGCTCCCCTGATTGTCGGAGCAGTTACAACATGTGATAAAAAAGTCCCTGTAGAGACTGTTACCGGGGATTGTTTGAAATATCAGATTCCGATGAATGATTAAGCACCGCCATCGGTGCTATGAGGATTGGAAATGTATTCCATGAGCCCTTACGCAGGTCCGCTCCTCTCCGATGAGGAAGCAATCGCAAAGTACAACAACGAGAAACACTGGGGACTCCTCGTCAGCATCGATCTGGGGGAGTGTGACCACTTCAAGATCTCCGACGGGGAGACCATCAGGCAGTTCGCCATCGACCTCGCCAAAGAGATCGACATGAAGCGCTACGGCGAGCCCACCGTGGTCTACTTCGGCTCCGAGCCCAAGGTCATGGGCTACTCCCTGTGTCAGCTCATCGAGACCTCGATGATCTCCGGCCACTTCGCCGAGGACACCGACCGCGCCTTCATCGACGTCTTCTCCTGCAAGCAGTTTGCTCCCGGGAAGACCGCCGAGTACGTCCAGAAGTACTTCGGCGCGAAGAAGATGCAGTACAGCGTCTCCTTCCGCGACATCTGAACTCAAATCACTTAGCCCCCTCGGGGGCTTTCTCATTCTTCCTTCGGCTCCGCCTTCTTCTTCCTGGGGGTTATGCTGACTTTCTCCAGTTTAGATTTGGCGGTGGCCTTGACGCCGGCCTTCGCGGCGTTCTTCGCCGTGGTGTCGCGGGTTTTCTCCGCCTGTTCCACGGTGCTCCTCATCTCGTCCGAGAGGGGCATCGCCTTGACGGCGGCCTCCATGCACTGGATGAACTCCATGCAGCCGTTGAAGAAGTGCTTCTGCACCTCGGGGTCGGCCATGACCTTGAGCATGTCGGATGCTGCCTTCGCGAAGGAATCCCTGATGTCCTCTGCAGTCCTCTTCGGTTCATCCTCCCCGAGGATGCGGAGGATTTCCTCCCTGTGCTCCTTCACGAACCTCTCGAAATCGTCGGACGCCATCAGTCCCACGACCTGTTGTCGGTGACGTGCTTAGCCTTGCCTTCGAACCTCTCGAGGGTTCCGGGCAGGTTCATCTTGATGATGGTCTTGAGGTTCAGGATCTCCTTCATGCGGGCCTGAACCTCGAGGGAGTATCCGTTGAGCTTCACGGGGTCATCGGTGAGGTACTCGGGGGAGATCTCCACGTCCACGACCATCTTGTCCATGTAGTTCTCGTTGGTGAGGGTGATGTGGTAGAACGGGGCGAGGAAGGGCATCTCGCCGATGACGCTCTCGATCTGCGACGGGAACACGTTGATGCCCCTGACCACGAGCATGTCGTCCGCCCTTCCGGAGAGACGGGACAGGCGGGGGTGGGTGCGGCCGCAGGCGCACTTCTCCCAGGTGATGGAGGAGATGTCCCCGATTTTGTAGCGGATGAGCGGGAAGGCCTCCTTCTGGAGCATGGTGATGACGATCTCTCCCTTCTCTCCTTCCGCGCACTGCTCCCCGTTCTTGTCGAGGATCTCGATAAGAGCCAGATCGGCCCATGCGTGGAATCCGTCCTGCTGTTCGCACTCGGTGAACATGGGTCCGTAGAACTCGGAGGCGCCGTAGCAGTTGTACGTTTTGATGCCGGTCCTCTCGTAGAGCTTCTGCCTCATGGATTCGGACCACGGCTCGCCGCCGGCAAGTCCGCGGGTGACCTTCATGTCCTTCCTGATGTCGATGCCCCTCTGGTCGCAGACGTCGGCGATGTGGAAGTAGTAGCTGGGGGTGCCCGCGAGGCAGGTGACGTGGAGGTCGTGCATCAGCTGGATCTGCCTGTCGGTGTTTCCGGTGCCGGCGGGGATGACGGTCGCACCGCATCTCTCTGCTGCGTAGTGGGCACCGAGGCCGCCGGTGAACAGCCCGTAGCCGTGCATGTTCTGGAAGATGTCCTTCCTGGTGACCCCGAAAGAGGTCATGCCCCTGCAGAGCGCGTCCGTCCAGTTGTCGAGGTCCTTCTGGGTGTACCCGACCACGGTGGGGCGGCCGGTGGTGCCGCTGGAGACGTGGATGCGGACGAGATCTTCGTAGGGGCGGACGAAGAGTCCGTCGGGATAGGTGTCCCTGAGGTCGGTCTTCCTCATCGGCGGGATGAGAGCGAGCTTCTCGACGGAATCGACGTCCTCGGGCAGGAGGTTGACGGATTTCATGCGGTCGTGGATGAACTTCGAGGAATCGTACATCGTGCGGAGTTCCTTCCTGAGGAGCGTCATCTGCATCTTTCTGAGGTCTTCCGTCGGCATGGTTTCAAGTTCTTTGTTCCAGAAGTTCATCGTTTCCACCGTATGCTATGTGCCAACAAGTGACACGGTAGTTTTCGGTACTTGCTTCCTTTATTTAGGGGTTTCAGTCAGGCCCTTATCGTCCACCTTCCGTCAGGAGGATTGTCCCTCGCGGGACGTGCATGTGGAATTTTTTATCAGTTGGATATTTATTCCACTTATGCGATTTCGCTCACGATACCTATGGCATCGTTTGACGAACTGTGCAAATACATCGAAGACCTCGACGGTGAGACCTTCACCGCCGTTTTCAACAAGAAATCGACCGACGTGCTGACCGCCCTGACCGAACTCTCCAACGGTCATGCGGCCATCAACGCCTACCTGCACTTCATCCTCGCCTCCGTCGCCGCCGACGGGGTCCTCTCCGAGGCCGAGTTCAACCTCCTCAAGCCGATGTTCGAGAACCTCAACGGAGGGGAGGTCGATTACAACGGTGCCAAGGCCATCTTCGAGGAGATGGGTCTCAGCAACGCCGACGGGTACAAGGAGATCGTCGACACCATGGTCGATATCCTCGGCGTCTTCGACGACTCCGTGAAGGACGACATCATCATGCTCTGCCTCATGACCTGCGCCGTGGACGGCAAGGTCTCCGACAAGGAGAAGGAGTGGATCAGACAGCTCGCCCGCCCCCTGGAACTCACCCCCGCCGAGGCCATCTCCACCCTCTTGAAGAGGGCCGGATCCTTCATCCTCGCCACCACCGACGGCGACCAGCCCAGGACCAGGGTCCTCGGGTTCCACGCCCTCCTCGACGACAAGGTGTACTTCGCCGTCGGGGACTTCAAGGACGTCTACAAGCAGCTCCAGGCCAACCCCAAGTGCGAGATCCTCGCCGACCTCGGCAAGGAGTTCATGCGCTGGTCCGGTACCGCCACCTTCGTCGAGGACGACAGGCTCATGAAGGTCGCCGAGGAGCTCATGCCCCAGGTCGTCGAGGCCTACGCCAAGAACAACCTGAAGCTCAAGTTCTTCACCCTCGAGAACGGCTCCGCCGAGCTCGTCAGCATCGACAACACCAAACAGAAGATGTTCTGATAAAACCCCGCGGCCTCTGCGGAGGCCGCATCCTTCTCATTCTGGCTCTTTTATTTTTCTGGCCATCCCGCAGCCCGCGTCGGAGTTCATCTGCGTTCCCTTCCCTCGAATGTTCTATAAAGGCAATCGCTCATCCTCGGTCATGGCTTACGAGACCCAGCTGATCACGCCGTACGATGTACGCGCCAACCTCGAGAATTACGGAGAACAGATCCTCTTCAGCGACAAGGCCGATATCAACGGGCTCATCATCGAACTCCACACCTACGACCGCGACCACATCGATATGTGGAGGGACAACCTCTTCTCCGCCTCGGAGAGGATGCGCTCCCACGGAAGGCTTTACTGTGTCAGGGACGAGGAGGAGGAACTCCACGTGGAGTTCGACCCCGAGACCTGCACCGCGTTCCTGTACAACTTCGACTACTACGGATGGGTCAAGAGCATCGCCCTCGGCATCGCGGGGTACATCCTCGAGGGCATCCACGGCATCTACTCCGTCCACGGCGCCGCCATCAGCGTCGATGACGTGGGGGTCACCATCATCGCCCCCTCCAAGACCGGTAAGACCACCCAGTCGTGGGGTCTCCTGAGGGATAAGAACTCCTGCCTCATCTCCGACGATTGGTACTTCGTCACCTTCGGCGACGGCCGTCCGCACATCAGGGGTTCCGAGAAGAACTGCTACGTCGATGCCGACATCGGCGACGTGTGGGAGGAGTTCAAGCCCCTGGTGGAGAACGTCAAGTTCGACAACAAGGGAAGGGGAATCGCTAACATCCGCTGGGTGACCGGGGATTCATCGGTCATCAGCTCCTGCAGCCTCCGCTACATCATCCTCCTTCAGAGGGACCCGGACGAGACCGAGGACGTCCAGGAGTACGACCCGCACTGCGCCCTCGAGTATCTCATGAGGAACGACTTCTGCAACCCCCACCAGCTCGTGAGGGACCCCTTCAGGACCACCCTGAGGGCGCAGTTCTTCAAGAGGCTCCTCGAATCCTGTAAGGTATACCTTGTCAACACCATCCGTCCCGCCCGCGAGACCCAGGAACTCATCAGGGGTATCATCCGGGGGGACCTCGAGTGAGTTCATCGATGGACCGTTCGCGCAGGGAGAAACAGCTGAGGAAGGCCCAGGAGAAGCAGGATAAGAAAGCGAGCAGTAAGAAGAGCAAGCCGAAGAAGGAGAGGAGCTACGCCGCCACAGGCACCTCCGCCCCCGCCACAAGGAGCGCCGCCAAGAGGGAGACCTCCCGTGCGATCAGCTTCATGTTCTTCTCGTCGATCATCCTGCTCGTGGTGTTCGTCATCTTCGAGGTCCTCCTCCTGGCGTATTCCGGGGGATGGGGGGACACGGAGACCCACCTCGCCAACATGGCCGACAACACCCTCGCCTTCGTGATCGGTCTCGGTGCCATGGACGCCGTCACCTACTTCAGTCAGGTAGGGAGGAAGAAGAGGAACGAGATGAGGGCCATCATCCGCCACAACCGCCTGCTGGAGCCCACCATCGACATGTTCACCGCCCGCAAGAACGTCCTCATCACCCGCCCCGGGGAGATCGTCGACCAGTACCGCATGAAATCCGACATCCCCATGGAAGCCCTCGCCGACATGTACAGTCCTTCCGGCATCGCTTCCGATGCGGGGATGTCCAAGATCGACATGTACGACTTCCACATGAACAAGCTCTACGAATCCTTCAAGAGGATGGTGGAGGACGTCGACTTCAGCTTCTATCCCGATGCAGCCGAGGCCGCCATGCAGTTCATCAACGCCACCACCTACGGGTCCTCCTCGATGGCTTCCCTGAAGTCCTACCAGGATGAGAGCCAGAAGGTCAAGAGAGGGGCGCTTCTGAAGGCCATCCTCGCCGAGGCCCAGAACCCCACTCCGGAGAATCCCAAGCCCGAGCTCATGAGCGTCTACATCCTGATGCAGACCATCCGTTCCCAGGAGGAGGCGCTCAACATGTACCTCGACGCCGTCGCCGACATCGTCGACCCCGACAAGCACTGAAACTTCTTCCCGGGCATCGCCCGGGGCTTCATTCTCTGAAGACTACGGGGACGGGATTCCCCAGTTCCAGACAATCCGGCTTTGTGCGGCAGGTGAACGCGAGTATCTCCACACCCGCTTCCGCCGCTTCCTCCAAAGCGATGCCGAACTCCTCGTGGATGGGATAATCCGGTGAGAATGAATCCGCACGCTCCATCTGGATGATGAAACATACGACGCAGCGGTACCCCTGTTTCACAAGACGAGTTAGTTCCCTTACGTGTTTGAGCCCCCTTTCCGTAGGTGCATCCGGGAAACAGGTCTTGTAATCCTCTTCTTTCGTGACTCCTTTCACTTCCATCAGGACCTTCATTCCGTCCTGTTCCGCGTAGAAATCGAAGCGGGATTCCCCCAGCGTGTATTCCGGCTTGACGATATTACACGGGCCGAGGATCCTCTCGATGGATTCCTTCGCCACGGCGTTCGGGGCCTGTGAGTCTATGTTGATTATGAAGCCCCTTTTCTTCGCGGCGATGAGGTCATAGGGGGTGGAACGGGAGGGGTTCTTTCCCCTCTCGAGGTATACTTCCGTGCCGGGGACGAGAATCTCCTTGCATCTGCCGGTGTTCTTCACATGGCACTTCTCTATTTTACCGTCGATCTCGCAGTAGGCGATGAACCTGTTGGGTCTCTCGATGAAGGTTCCCATTACGATTTGTTCGTATATCATGTTTTGACTTGCCGTGTTTCTTTTCCATCCACCATTTATTTGTTGGACAGGAAGCCGATCTTGGAGATTTTTCCCGATTCAGTATCAATTCATTCCATTGCAAATTTATTGGATATAGCCAATAAATTATCATTCATATAGTTCTGAGGCTTTCCGGATCCTTCATGAAATCGAGGACATTCATTATCCGGATTCCCTCTTTGGTCAAGTGGGGCGGAACATCATCGGCAACCAGGATGATCTTCATGAACGCATCATTCACCTTCAGGAACGGCCTCAGTTCCTGATTCTTTTTGTCAGGGTCATCGATATTGTATGCCGATTGAATGTAGATTCTCTCTCCGCCTTTGTTGGCTACGAAATCGATCTCGAGCTGTTTGTATTCCCTCGTCCCGTTGATGTAGTCCCTTATGCCGATTATCCCTACATCCACGTTGTATCCTCTGGAACGGAGTTCGTTGTAAACCGCATTCTCCATGAGATGACTGTACTCGTTCTGCCTGAAACCCAATTCGGCGTTACGCAGACCAAGGTCCACGGCATAATACTTCGACGGTGTATCGATGTAATTGTTCCCTTTGAGATCGAACCTCTTCGATTTCTCGAATAGGAACGCATCTTCCAGGTAGGCGATGTAATTGGTGACGGTATTGTCCTCCACCTTTACTTTATGGTCCTTCAGTATGTTGGTGACCCTGTTGGGGTTGGTCAGGGAGCCTACGGCGGACGATAGTATCTCGAAAACGGTTTCCAGGATATCGGGCATTTGGATCCTTTTCCTTTCGACGATGTCTCTGATATAAACGACATTTACGAGTTCGGTCAGGTATTGGATCTTGTCTTCTTCTGGTAAGCCTACGGTTGCAGGCAACCCTCCGTATGTCAGATACTCGCGCCAGGCCTTGCGTTCATCACCTCTGGTCGCCGATAAGTATTCGGAGAAGGACAGGGGACGAACGCGAATCTCCGTTCCTCTGCCCCTGAATTCCGTAACGATGTCCGACGATAGGAATTTCGAATTGCTACCTGTGATGTACAGATCCACATTCTTCATGTTCGAAAGCCCGTTGACGAAATCGACAAAATCAAGAGCGAGCTGGATCTCATCGACAAGGACATAATACTCGGATTCATCTTTCACTCTTGCGCATACCTCATCGTAGAGTTTCTTTGCATCACGCAGTGGTTTATTCTCTATGGAATCCAATGCGAATGTGAGGATATGATCCTCAGGAACTCCGGTATCAAGCAGATGGTCGCGATAGAGGTTGAACAGGAGAAAGGTCTTTCCGCAGCGTCTCACGCCTGTGATTATCTTGACTCCGCCTTTGAAACGAAGCCTCTTCAGGTGTTCCAAATAAGAATCGCGCCTGATGATCATGGATACCACTCCAAATTTATTGGATATATCCAAATAATTCTGAATAAATATAATTGTTCCTCTGGCAGGAATAATCGAACTGCTTCAACGATATAGGGGAGCTTATGGTATCTGCCGGTGTTCTTCACGTGGCATCTGATCACGGATTCTGGTTCACCTTCTTTCCCTTTTATGCGGACATTGGCGATGAACCTGTTCGGCCTGGTGATGAATGTCCCCGTTATTACGTGACTGTACCTCGTCTTACGGGACTACTCCCATTGAAAGTCGGATGTGAAAAAGTTCCAAAAGGGTTTGGTTGCCGCCCCTTTGGGGGTGGCGTTAATGTTTACTCGCGTCTTACGACGAGGGCAAGAGCCAGAACAGCGAAGATGGCGACAGCTGAAACCGCAGCGACGGATATCTCGGGCAGGTCCATCTTTGATTCGCCGTCCCCGTCGGGGACGAAGGATTGATCGGAGAGATAGAACTGACGGGGCTCCTTGGCCACGAAGGTGCAGCCCTGCACGGTCTCGGGCGTCAGGTCGATCTTCTTGCCGTCGGTGTCGTAGAAGGAGAATCCGCGGAAGGAATCGTTGCTGACTGATGTGATGTTGCTACCGAATGTTATCTGCTTGAGGCCCTTGTTCCCCGCATCGGTGAACGCCTTCTCCATGATGGTGGTGCCGTCGAATACGACGGACTCGCATCTGTCGCTGTAAGCGAACCATCCGGTCGGGATGACGGATTCGGGGCCGAAGTACACCTTCATGTTGGCTTCGCTGGGGTCCATACAGTTGAACATGAAATCGACGGTGTTGGTGGGCTTCCCGTAGCAGTTGAACTCCTTGAGTGCGTAGGTGTCATCGAAGCAGCCGTCTCCGATGTGGGTGACGCTGGCGGGGATGGTTATGGTCTTCAGTTTGCTGCATTCGGTGAATGCGGAGGGCCCGATTGTTGTCAGGCCTTTACCGAGGTCGACGGTCTCGAGACCGTTGCAGCCCCTGAAAGCATAACCCTTGATGGTGGTGACGCTATCGGGTAATGTGAGGGATTTCATTCCGGACACAATGAATGCGGAGTCACCGATGGTGGTAACGGTGTCGGGAATTGTCAGGGAGGTCAGATTCCAGCATTCCGCGAATATCCCGGCGGGGATGGTCTTGATACCGGAAACGAATTCGACGGAGAAGGTGGCGGAGGAGCAGAACACCGAGGCGGTAGAATCCCTCTGCATGTCGACGGCTTTGATGGTGACCTTCTCGAGAGCTGTGGCGGAGAAGAAGGCGTCCTCGTCTATGTGGGTGACGTTGGCGGGGATGGTGACATTCTTGATGCCCGTCGAGAAGTAGGCGAATGCAGGGATGCTCGTGATATCATCGGCGAAGTTGATCTCGGTGACCCCTGTAACGTCTCTGATAGCATCGAGGTTGATGTCGCGCAGGTTGACGGCATTCATATTCACGGTGGTTATTCCGCCGCAACCCTGGAACGCATGGATGTGGATCTCGGTCACACCCTTGCCGATGGTGACGGTTTTGAGGTCCCACTGGTCCTTGAAGGCTTCTTCGCCGATCACAGTGATTCCGTCACCGATGTCCACGGAGGTGAGCTTGGTGTATTCCCACGGGGAGTGCTGGAGGTAGTTGTAGTCGGGGAGCGCACCGGTGCCGGTGAGTGTGAGCACGGTGTCGTTCACCTCGTAGTGTATGGTGCCGATGTCCCCGGAATAACTGTAATTCGTCGGCGTATCTGCGGACGAATCATCCGCGGAAACGGAGAACAACGCTATGGCCGCAACGGCCATGGCCAGTGCGATGGCGAACGCGGGCAGGGTGGCCCCCGTTCCCTCTTTGATGCATTTCATGTAATGTAATCGGGCACTATCTACATAAAACGATGTTAGGATACATTACCGTTCCCGCTTTGTTTTGTGGTTGTTACATGCAACAGCCAGTCTTTTATCCTCCAACCAGATGGAAATGATTTGCCCCTCGCGGCAGGACCGAAAAATGGACGACGATTACAGGATCGACGACGATTTCAAGATGACGGATGTGGACATAAGGAAGATCGTCCCCTTCCTCCGGGCTCTTCCCGAGTTCCGCGGGATGTCGAAGCGGGAGATCTATCTCTTCCTGAAGAAGGAGCACGGGGACACGATAAAGGTGGGTCCGGTGGACGAATGGGAGATGAACGGGGAGAAGGTGTACACGGTGGGGTTCATAGTCCGCATCCCGGGTACGAACGAGCTGCAGCCGCTTCTTCTGAACTTCTGCAACAGACTGCCCTGGGAACAATGATGGATGGCGCGGAAGGGGAGATTTGAACTCCCGAGGGAATTTCCCACCGGTTTTCAAGACCGGCGCTTTAGTCCGCTGAGCCACTTCCGCTTATCCCCGCCTAAGGGAGAATCTGTAATAAAACTACCGTACGGATGCTCCCGCCAGGCCCAGGATTTTATCCTTTGGAGTGATGCAGTTACCATGGATCGCAGCGGGATATTCAGGGACGTCTTCCACGGACGCAACCCCATCGGTATCCTGAACGATTCCGACTATCTTTTCGCCCTCATGGCGGAGAAGGGCCTCCCCCATTCCGACCGTAAGACGCTGTCCCGCGTCATGCAGGGTTTTCCCGACGAGTTCGTCAGCGTGCTGATGGAATCCGATGCCGTGAAGGCTTCCGAGATCGTGTCCAACATCTCCCGCCGCATGGGCGAGGACCTCGATTATCTCAATGCCCTTTTCGAGGACATCGTCATCGGATACGGCAACATCGAGGACGTCAACACCTCCGGGGATTTCCCCGTCTGCGTGAACCTCGAGGACGTGGACGATGACGTTGTGCCAGTACTCTCCCGCGCTTGCGCCGGCGACCTCCGTGCCTGCATGGACATGGGCTTCCGCTACCGCCGCGGGGAGGGCGTCTTCTGTTCCGAGGAGGAGTCCTACCGCTGGTTCAAGAAGGCCGCCGATTCGGGTCTCGCCGAGGCGCAGTATCAGATGGGTCTCATCTACGAACTCGGGCTCGGTGTGATGAAGAGCATGGACGAGGCCCAGAGGTGGTTCTCCCTCGCGGCGGAGCAGGGTCTCCCCGAGGCCATCCTCGAGCTCGAGGACTGATTCATCTCGGGCTGCGGGCGATCTCCGGTTCCCAGTACTTGTTGATCATACCGTTCGCCACGGCATACCACAGGGATTCCACCAGCAGGCAGACGGCGCAGGGGACCGCGGCCTGCGGCATGCCGGGGATGAGGATGAGGCACATAGATGTCGCTAGCCCGGTGTTCTTCCAGACTGCCATGGAGTTGTACACTATCGCGTCCCCCCTCGGGAAACCGTACTTCCTCAGGGCGGGGATGAGTATTGCGGAGAGCACGAACGTGCGCAGGACGGCGAAGACCACGATCCATCCGACGATGTCGAGGCTCGAGGTGATGTAATCGCTGTTCCTGCCAATCGAGAGGATGACGAGGATGAACATCATGACGTTGATGAACACCGCGCGGGAGGTCTTCCCTATGTTCATGCGGTTCAGCGGGATGATGGCGATGAGCGGGATCACCACGAAAAGGACGATGTACTTGAAAATCTCAAGCGGGGGGACCGCATCGCCGATGAATCCTGCGGTGATTACGGGTGTAACCGCGAGGGATACGAAGTAGACTCCCGCCAATCCCAGTACGGAGAGCACCCTGTTGCCGTACATCGTCAGGGCTACTGTGACGCAGCTCACGGCGCAGGGTACGGCGGCGACCATCACCCATCCGCAGAACAGTCCGAAGTCGTCGGAAGGGAACACGTAGGCTATCGCCAGCGAAAGGCCCGTGTTCAGTCCGAAGCAGAACACTATGCAGAGGATGATCCTGCGGATGTCGTTCCTCATCTCCTTGGGATCCAGCTTTATCCCGATCATGGAGGCGGTTATCTGCAGGAGGAGTACCACCACGAGGACGTCTGGCACCCATGATCCCATGTCGCCGACGAGGAAGGCGAGAATCGCGGCGGAGAATATCCACGGCCGGATGTCCGTAACAATCTCCGCAGCGCTCATGAGACACCCCATGAATTCAACAATAAAGATGTTGTCAACCCGTCAGTCGCCGTAATAGAACTTCCTCGCCTCTCCGACGGGGTCGTCGGTGGGCTCGGCCTCGAGGATCTTGGCGAAGCGGGAGGCGCGGTTGTCGAGGATGACTGTAAGTCCCCTGTCGGTCTCCTTCCTTATCAGACGGCCGGATGCCTGGCGGATCTTCCTCTGGGCCGGTACGGAACTAACGTACTCCCATCCCTTCCCGGATCCGAACCTGGAGTCGAACATCTTGCTCATGGCGTCGGACTCGAGGGTCGGCGGGGGATAGGGGATCCCCACGATGATCGCGAACTCCAGCTCGTCCCCGGGGAAGTCTATGCCCTCGGCGACGGAACCGCCCATGACGCAGAAGAATACCGCGTCCTTCTCCCGGCGGAACGAGTTGACCATCTGCATGGTCTGCCTCGATTTCCCGGATTCCTCCCAATACTGGGGTTTAGTGATGTGGCGGGAGAGGTAGTTCCTGAACTTGCTCATGAGGCTGTAGCTGGTGAAGAACACCATGGTGTTTTTATGCACCGTGTCGCAGAGGCTGACGATGCAGTCCTGGAGCTTCTCGTACATGCCCGGGTTCTTGCTCAGTTCGGAATAGAGGGTGGTGACGTCCTTGTAGTATACCGTCCTGCGGTTCTCGGCCGGGAACGGGGAGGGGTATTTGCGGGGTATGGTGTTGTCCGGGAGACCGAGGACCCTGACATATTGGGTGATGGGCTGAAGAGTTCCGGACATGTGGATGGAACCGTTCAGCTTGCGGAAGAACAGGGGGATCTCCGAGGGGTCTATGCAGGCCGCGGAGAGGTACTCCCCGTCGTCGTTGACCTTGATGGATTTCACGTAACGGTCGGAGGGGGAGCGCACCCATTTCTCCAGATTCACAGCGAGATCCCACAGAGGGGACGAGGGGTTCTCGGTGTCCGAGATTGCATCCATGCGCTTCTGTGCCAGCTCCATCAATCCGGATGACATGTCATCGATGGAACCAGGGAGGGTGCCGAGCGCCTTGCATACCCTGTCCTCGAACTCCCTCGCGGGTATGAGCGCCTCCTTCTTCCCGAACGCGATGCGTTCAGTGGCGATGGCGGACATGGAGGAGCGTATGGCGCGGATGAAGTCTTTCAGGCCCACGTCCTCGGTAACGTACGCGTTCTCGAATGCGATGCATTCGTCGAAAGCCGAGGCGACGAGGCGCATGGGGATCGAGAAGCTCTCCATCTCCCTCGCGTGCTCGATCATGTTGTGAGCCTCGTCGACGATGAGGATGATGTCCTTCTCGTCGAGACCGAGGTTCTGGAAGAGGCTCGCGCGAATCCCGGGGTCGATGATGTGGATGTAGGGGGCGACGATGACGTCGAATTCCTTCATGATGAGCTTGCGGGACTCGTAGGGGCAGATGCCCACGTTCTTGCAGTAGGCATCGAACTCGTCGGCCTTGGGGAAGAATCCCTTCGCCCATTTGGCGATGGTCTCCGCGCGCTCCTGTACGCCGGCGTAGTAGCTGCATCCTCCCGCCCTGCCCTGATTCGTGTGGGATTTCCTGTCGCTGCACAGCGTGGAGAGGGCGCTCGGGGAGAGCGATGCGAAATCCGGGCGGGACATGAGGAGGGGGCAGGACTTGTTGCGCCCCGATAGGGTGATCCCCGACACCGGGTGGAGGGCCGAGATGGCCTTGAGCTCCTTCATCACCTGGTCCGACTGGGAGTTGGTGCGGGTGATGTAGATGATCTTCATGTTGTGGTTCTCTGGACGCTTGATGTACTCCAGAGCGCCTGCGAGTGATACGATGGTCTTCCCCGTACCGGTACCGGACTCCAGGACGATGTGCCTGTGGGATTCGAGGGCGTTGCGGATATCCGCGATGATATCGAGCTGCATCGGGCGGGGCTCGTAGGGCAGGTAGGGGGCGTCCTTGTTCTCCTCGGTGAGGGTCTCCGCAGGCGGGGCCGTGTTCCTGGGCGTCCAGGGCTCACCGTCGAAACGGTAGCCGCAGTTCACACACATCACGTTCCCGGGACGCACTAACGAACCGCAATTGGTACAGAACAGGGCCATCGGAAGACCCATGTTAGGCCTGTATATGAAACGAGCGATGTTATGCAACAACGCTGTCGATCCCTTCTGCAGTTTCGTGATTCGTGACCGTCGGTACCTGCGGTCCGTGTCAGAGTGATCCTGCACCGGGTTCCTTTGTTGGATGGATTGGAGTTCGTTTCCCGTATGAAATCCAATTTAAACCAATATGCCGTCTGCATTATGCAGTTGGATGGGATTGTCACGTCCCTATAATCGTTCTCTGGCTTATCGACATTATCAACATAATTATTGAGGATTCATTTTTATTATTGTTTTTCTCAACAAATTCAAGCACTTTCCTACACAATGTGTAAATAGTCTCCACATCGTTCTTGTTCCGACCGTAATGGTCGGGAGGAATAAAATGTCAGAAAACGAGAATCAACTGTTGGATCCGGGAACACTCGGGTTCTTCCTGGTGGCGGTAGTATCGCTGCCTTTGGCGTTATCTCAGCTGCTTGAGAAAGGAGACCCCTCGGCTCATTTCTTCATGGTCATCGGCCTGATGATCGTCGGAGTGGGAGCATGGGCGTGGTTCTGCAAGGCGAATTTCGGATTCACAGTCTTCGCTCTTGTGGGTGCCGCGGTCTTCCTCACGGGATACGGAATGGGGTATTTCGAGTGCATCGCGTTCGGAATCGCCTTCGTGTTCGCGATAATCTGGTCCATCGTCATAGGCACCGGCAAGAACCTCACTCTTCTGCTGGTCACCACCGCCCTGATCTTCCTGTTCGTCGGATTGTCGAACGAGGAGATGATCGGCGGAGACTATTGGCACTGGCTGATCGGAATAGTTGCCCTGTTCAATTTTCTGTTCAACTTCTACATGGCCGTCTCCTGCGCCGCGCCCGAGAAGTTCAAGCCCTTCTGAGAAACACCACCGCCGCCCGCACGGGCGGCATTATCTTCACCTGCTCCCGTCGAGTTTCTGCTGTATGGCCTCTCTGAGGATGGAATCGTCCCCCTTGAGGCTGAATGCAGCCTGTCTGAGCAGGTGTTTCTCCGCCTCCTCCACGGAACCGAGTTCCATGAGGTTCTTCCCCACGGCACCGTGGAGGTCGGAGAGATCCTGAGAATCGATCCGGTCGGAGAACTGTTTGTCGTCCAGGAGAGATGAGAGCGCATCGGTGTACATGCGGGCGGCCTCGCGGTCATCGATCTCCATGAGGCACTCGCAGAGGTTGACCAAACAGAATGCGTAGGCGGTGGGGTCGTAAAGATCCCCAGAATCGAGCAACTCCCCGCCGAGTCTCGCGGCCTCGTTAAGAAGGTTCGCGGCGCGCGGGTACTGCTTATCGTCGATCTTCAGGTCCGCGGCGAGGCAGAGCGCCTCGAAGCAGATGTTCCTGCCGTTGCTGTCCTCGGCGCGGCGCGATGCGAGTGCGGCCTCGGCGAACGGGACGCAATCGTCCTGGAAATCGGCATCGCAGAGGTCCTCCGCGCATCTTAAGCAGGTGCGTGCGCAGGAGACGGGGTCGGTGAGGCGGGGTATGAAGGCCGCGGCCTTCGCGTAGATCTCCCTCATGGCGTCCGCATCGTCGTCATCGGCGTATACGGAACCGAGGGCGGCATAGGTGCGCAGGCAGAGGTCGGGGAGCACGTCCTTTCCATCCTCAAGAAGGGAATCGAGATGTTCCGCGGCATCGATGAAGTCCTCGGCGGCGGACACACCGTATCCGAGGAGGGTGAGCACCTTCCCGCGTTTCTGGAGTGCGTCCACGAGGTCGGATGTGACGGGGCCGTTCTCGAGTTCCGAGATGCGGGCGTTGTATTCCGATAGTGCCTTCTCGAGGTGGGCGTCCGACGACTGCATGCACGAGCATCCCCGAATCAGTATATCTACCGAACCCCCGCTACTATTAAATCGCGTACGCATACGGGTGTGCGAGGGGATAATCTGTTCATACCAACGACGGCGGAGGAGATGCAGGCGCTTGGATGGCATCAGCTCGACATCATTCTCGTGTCCGGCGACACCTACATAGATTCTCCCTACAACGGCTCCGCCCTCCTCGGACATTGGCTGATCGACCACGGTTTCAAGGTCGGCATCATCTGTCAGCCCGATGTGAAGACCGATGCCGACATCTCCCGTCTCGGCGAACCCGCCCTCTACTGGTCCGTCTCCGCGGGCTGCGTGGATTCCATGGTGGCCAACTACGTCCCCTCCGGCAAGTTCCGCAAGGACGACGACTTCACTCCCGGGGGCGTCAACAACCGCCGTCCCGACAGGGCCTGCATCGCCTATTCCAATCTCATCAGGCGCTACTTCAAGGGTGCCGTCATCTTCCTCGGCGGTATCGAGGCCTCCCTGCGCAGGGTCGTCCATTACGATTTCTGGTCGGATTCCGTCCGCCGTTCCATCCTCTTCGATGCCAAGGCGGACGGCATCACATACGGCATGTCCGAGCTCGCGAATCTCGAACTGGCTCAATGCCTCCGCGACAAGAAGGACTGGCATGACATCCGCGGGATCTGCTACGCATCCCGCGACCCTCCGTTCCTCTACGGGAGGCTCGCCTCGTTCGACGAATGCATCGCCAACCGCAGGTCCTTCATGCAAGCGTTCCACATCTTCTACGAGAACTGCGACCCCGTCTCGGCCATCGGCCTCTCCCAGCAGAACGGCGACCGCTATCTGGTGCAGAACCCCCCTCAGAGGCATGTCACCACCGAGGAACTTGACGCGATCTACGAGTCCTCCTTCGAGTACCGCGTCCACCCCTACTACCTCGCCGACGGTCCCGTGAGGGCGATGGACACCATCAAGAACTCCATCACCACCCACCGCGGCTGCTACGGGGAATGCTCCTTCTGCGCCATCGCCGTCCACCAGGGACGCGCCGTCATCTCTCGTTCCGCGGACTCCATCGTCAGGGAGGCGGAGCGGATCTCCAAGCTCCCCGGTTTCAACGGCATCATCTACGATGTCGGCGGACCAACCGCCAACATGTGGGGCATCGACTGCCCCATGAAGAAGGCGAAAGGACCGTGCAAGGACAGGAAGTGCCTGTTCCCCCGCATCTGCCCCTATCTCCCCGTGGACCACTCCAAGCAGATCGAGCTGCTGGACCGCATAAAGGCCATCCCTGGCGTGAAGAAGGTCTTCGTCGCATCGGGGATACGCTACGACATGGTAGTCTTCGACGAGGGTCACGGCCAGGAATACGTGGATGCCATCGTGAAGGACCATGTCTCCGGACAGCTGAAGGTCGCCCCCGAGCATACCGACCCGAAGGTCCTCGAGCTCATCGGTAAGCCCGAGGCGAACGTCCTCCTGGATTTCAAGGACATGTTCGACGAGTCCTGCAAGCGCCAGAACAAGGACTACTACCTCACGTACTACTTCATGGCCGCCCTGCCCGGCTGCGGTATCAAGGCGATGAACGAGCTCGCTTCCTTCTGCAGGAACGAGCTCCACACCCGCCCCGAGCAGGTGCAGGTCTTCACCCCCACCCCGTCCACCGCCGCCACTGCCATGTACTATTCCGGCAGGGATTTCGAGGACGGTTCCAACGTGTGGTGCGAGAAGAGCTACGCTCTGAAGCTCCAGCAGAAGGAGGCCGTCACCGGGAAGCAGGTTGTCGGCCGTCTTAAGGATAAGTTCGGCCGCAAGAAGTGATCAGAGTCCGCCGCTGCGCCTCTTGTACTCCTCGGCGAAGTCCTTCATCACCTTGGGGATGTCGATGGATTGCGGGCAGACCTTGCTGCATGCCCCGCATCCGATGCAGGCGGTCATCCACTTGTCCTTGGGGGTACCGATCATCGCGAAGGTGGTGACGAACTCGATCTTGTCCCTGTTGTAGAGCATCTCGTTGTACCTGGAGATGAGGGTGGGGATGTCGAGCTCCTTGGGGCACTTGGGGGTGCAGTAGCGGCAGGCGGTACAGGGGACGGAGGTCTTGGAGACGATGTCCCTGCCGACCGCAACGATGGCCTCGAACTCCTTCTCGGAGAGGACGTCGGGTTCGGCGTAATAGCTTATCTTCTCGGTCTGCTGGTCGGCGTCCGACATTCCTGTGAGTGTGGTGAGGATGCCGGGGATGCTCTGCAGGAAGGAGAACGCCCACTGGACGGGGGTCCTCTCCTTACCTACTGAATTCACACGAGCCAGGAGCGACGGTTCGATGTCGGCGATCTTGCCTCCGCGGAGGGGTTCCATGACCATGATAGCCCATCCCCTCTGCCTGCAGAACTCCACCTTCTCCTTTGAGTGCTGGAACTCCCAGTCGACGTAGTTCACCTGGAGCTGACAGAACTCCATGATGTCCCCGTATACCACGGCGAAGCGCTCGAGGACGTCCATCTCGCCGTGGAGGGAGAATCCGAGGTGTTTGATCCTTCCGTTCTTAACCTGCTCGGCGAAGTACTCCTTGATCCCGAACTTGGGGTCGAGGTACTTGTCGATGTTCATGGCGCAGACGTTGTGAATGAGATAGAAATCGAAGTAGTCCACCTTGCAGAGCTCGAGCTGTTTCTCGAAGATTTCCTTGGACTTCGGCATGTTCGACAGGTCGTATCCGGGGAACTTGTTCGTCAGGAAGTAGGATGAACGGTCGTAGTCCCTCAGGCAGTCGGCGAGGACTATCTGGGATTTCCCACCGTGGTAGCCCCATGCGGTGTCGTAGTAGTTGATTCCGGCGGCCATCGCGTCATCTACGAGTTTCTTGGCTGCGGCACGGTCTATGTCGGCATCGTTCCCTCCGATGACCGGAAGGCGCATGGCGCCGAATGCGAGGGCCGAGACCCTCAGTCCTTTGAAACTGTTGTAGTACATCGAATCACTCCGTCTAAAAAATGCGGTAAACTATGTAAACTGTTTCTTCATGGGTTCGCACATGGCCGACGGGGACCCGGGACTTATCACGATTGCGGAGAGGGTCTTCCCCCGTTACGGGTTCACCCCCCTGGAGGCGGATTACGTGGCCATGAAGGACCTGTCTTTCAAGTGGAGTTTCCGGAAGAAGGAGCTCCGGCTTTTCATATCTGATTATCTGAAGGGGGCCCCCGATTACGTCATAGAGGATTTCGTCAGCGGCGCCCTCCATTTCATCAAGACGAAGGAGCGTTGCTTCGACGGTGCCTTCGCGCAATACGCGAGGACGGACGAGTTCGTCCTCCGCACCCGTCCCGTCTATATGAGCAGGATGCGCAGCATCACGCACGACGGACAGGGGAATGAGAGGAGCCTCTACGATTCGGTGCAGAGGCTGATGGACGCCGGGCTGGTGTTTCCCCCGGACATCGACAACACGGTGTTCGTATGGACCAAGAGGCCCACCTACACCCGTTTGGGATACTGTGCGACCATCGTGAGGCTCATAGTGATCTCCTGCATATTCGACGACCTGAACGTGGACGACAGGATCGTCGATTACGTGGTCTACCACGAGATCGTCCACAACCGCATCGGGTACCGTCCCTTCGACAGGAATCCCCACGATGCGCAGTTCAAACGTTACGAGAAGATGTATCCGGACACGGAAGGGATCAACGAGGAGCTCCGGCAGATGACCGCTTCCCGTCCGGCAGAAAACAGGAGGGTTAACCGCCATGGAAGGAAAAGACGATGAGAAACTGAGCTTCGTGCTCGAAACCGACGACGGACCGATAGACGCCACCATGGAGGATATCGAGGAACTCTCCGCACAGGGCAACGCGGGGGCGATGTACGCCCTCGGCTATTGCTATCTTTTCGGTGTGGAGAAGGAGCTCGACAAGGGCAAAGGATATGACCTTATCGAGAAGGCAGCCGAAAACGACAGCCCCGATGCCAAGGCCCTCCTGTGCAGGATGTACATCGAGGGCGACTACTTCGACATGGACCACGAGAAGGCCGCATCCTATGCCAAGGACGCCGCCGACGAGGGTGTTCCCGACGGTATGCTCCTCTACGGTCTGGCTCTTCTCGACGGAGCGGGCGTTGAGAGGGACCCGGAGAAGGCCGCCTCATACATCCGTAAGGCCATGAACCAGGGCAATTCGGAAGCACGCAACACCCTGGGGTGCATGTATCTCACGGGCGAGGGCGTGGAGAAGGACGAGGGGAAGGCGTACAAGCTCTTCCTCCAGGCTGCCAAGGCCGGGAACGGCAATGCGATGTATCAGGTCGGCGCCTGCCTTGAGAGCGGCACCGGTACCGCGGAGGACCTCCCCAAGGCCATCGAATGGTATACGAAGGCCTCCGAGCTCGGCGATGCCGAGGCGGATTTCCGTCTGGCGATCATCCATCTAGAATCGGATACCGATCACAAGGACGCCTTCGAATACATGGCGAAGGCCGCTTCCGGAGGCGTTCCCGACGCGATGTATCTCGTCGGCAGGATGTACCTCGCCGGCGACGGTACCGATGCCGACAGGGGGGAGGGCATTAAATGGCTCAGGCTCTCCAAGCTCTCCGGGAACCCCGAAGCGGCCGAGATCCTCGAGGCCATGGGCATCAAGGATAAAGACAACAACGGAGATGACGCAGCATGAGCGACAAGGGAGCCGAGAGCACCTACGATATTGCCATCGGTTACATCACCGGCGTCGGACGCCCGCAGGATGCCGCGGAAGGCGCCAAGTACATGAAGATTGCAGCCGACGACGGATACATGCCCGCCATCCGCGACCTCGGCATACTCTACGTCAATGGGACCGGGGTCGAGAAGGACCCCGTCAAGGGATTCGAACTCCTCATGAAGGCCGTCAAGGAGATGGACCCTCGTGCCATGTACCACGCATCGGTCATGTATTGGCACGGCATCGGTGTCGAACAGGACCTCTACGAGGCCCTCCGCCTCATGGGATTCGCCGCCGGTATGAGGATACAGGGCGCCGAGGAGGACGCGGAGAGGATCGAGGCAGAGATTGACGAGATGAGGAGGAAGAAGCTCAACGCGCGCCCCATCCTCAAGCTCGAGATCTCCGATGTCGATATCGAGGCATGCTGCTGCAAGGACATGTACGATGCCGCCCTCTCTAAGGAAATCTACCTCGTCGAATCCTACAAGGGCCCCGTCCTCATGAAGGAGGACGATAAGGGCGAGGAGGTACTGCTTCCGAAATGCCCGTTCTGCGGTGCCGAACCGATAAGAGTCCCCAGGGACAAGGTCTACTGACCCTCTTACTTTCAAAAACCATCAGTGATACGATGTTCGCAAAAGCCTGTACGATAGCCCGCAACTGGACACGCCCGCTCATAGTCTCCGCCCGCCTCGCCAGCGGTACCGTCGACACACAGGTGGGCACCTACGTGCTCATCAACAAGGACGGTTGGGCCTTCACCGCCGGTCACCTCTTCGATTCATTCGTGAAGTTCCAGGCCGACCAGAAGAAGATCAAGGAGGCCAAGGAGATGAACGACGCCAACCCCGGCAGCGTTGAGCCCGACTTGAAGTGGGTGGTCAACCACTCCTTCTGGTTCGGGAAGGACGATGTGAGGATGTCCCGCGTGTACGTCAACAGGCAGATAGACATCGCCCTGATGAAGCTGGAGAACGTGAAGGACGCCACCGTGTTCCCGGTCTTCAGGACCCCCGAGTCCATGGCCCCCGGTACCAGCGTCTGCAGGCTCGGTTTCGCATTCACCGAGGTCAGATCCGAGTTCAACAAAGAGACCAATAACTTCTCCATCCCGCCGGGCGTTCTCCCCCTCACCTTCTACCCCACAGAGGGCATGCACACCCGCGACATCGTGGAGGGGGTAACGCAGGACGGTTTTGACAGGATCTTCGTGGACACATCCACCCCCAGCTACCGCGGTCAGTCGGGAGGTCCCCTCTTCGATACCGAGGGTAGGATCTACGGCATCAACGTCCGCACACAGATACGCCGTCTCGATTTCGACAACGTCATGCGTCCCCGCGACGAGCTCCTTCCGGAGAAGCAGTACGCCAACTTCGGTCAGGCCGTTCACGTGCGCACCCTCATCGAGATCATGAATAAGAACAACGTCTCCTTCGAGACCTCCGGTGAAGTGACTCAGACCGTCAATCTGGCTCCTCCGAAGAACGAGACCCGTGACATCGATAAGGATGCCTCCGGGGACACTTACATCATAGAGTGAGAAGAAGGGGGCTCATGCCCCTTAAGGGGGTTTCGGGTTCATTCGATGAGCTCGAAATCATCCTTGCCGAGACCGCAGTCGGGGCATGTGAAGTCATCGGGTACATCGGCCCACTTGGTGCCGGGGGCGACTCCGTTCTCGGGGCAGCCCGCATCCTCGTCGTAGATGTATCCGCAGACGCACTGGTATTTCGCCATGCTCACAAATCGTCCTGATTGTATAAAACCTGTGTTAAACCTCATTTCGACAGTCAGGCACGGGCGGTCCCGCGTCCTTCCGTTCGTTTCTGCCTGGGTTGTGTTTTACTTTAGTTATTTGTGGTGTTTTACTTTAGTTATTTGTGGTACAACCCTCAACACAAAAAAACTAACATAATTGGTCTTCTCATTAAGGAAAAAGTATGGAGAGGGGATTTGAACCCCTCTCCACGGGTCGATAGGTTTTCTCAGTTGCCGATGAGTTCGGTTCCGCCGTAGCAGATCGTCGGCAGTTCCACAACTCCCGTCTGCACACTGTCGTTGCAGATGCAGCGGATGTCCTTCAGGCAGTCGAACATGTTGCCGGCCATCAGCGCGTTGTTGATGATCTGCACGGGTTCTCCTCTGTGATAAACGGTGGCGGAGCGGACGTTGAGGCCGAAAGCACCGGAGAGTTCGTCGCATTCGGGGCTGGCGAACTTGTCTACGAGCACGAGGTCATCGAATTCAGAGATCATGTCCTCCTTCGATTTCGTTCCTGCCTTCACTCTCAGATTGAGGGGCTTTATTGTCGGAGTTCTCTCGTAGGTTCCCTGAGGCTCCACGCTCGATCTCCTCATGGCGTTCCCGGTGCTGTTCCCGCAGAACGAATCCCTGAGGAATCCCTTCAGGACACCGTTCTCGATCACATCCTTCCTGTACGCGGGGGTACCCTCGTCATCGAAAACGCAGGACAGCGGGGCGCTGACTGTGGGATCATCGGTTATGTTCAGGCATTCAGATGCAACGATCTCGCCGGATTTCTCCGTCCAGGGACTGCGTTTGTAACGGACGCTCTCCCCGTGTACCGCGGAGCCCACGGAACTGAGGATCATGCTCGATCCCTCACCGGGGCAGAGAGCCATGGGGATCTCCACGTGGCCCTTGAACTCTCTGCATATTGCCGCATCGCAGGCCTGTCTCGCAATCTCGGTGCCGATGGCATCGGGGTCGAGGGTGAGATGCGTTCCGTGGAAGGTGGTGATCCCCTCGCCGGGATGGTCGCGGACGCACATGGAGGTGAAATGTCCATAGACGAGGGTGCTCCTGTGCCCCACATCCACGCCGTTCCCGTTCATGACACGGGATTCGGTGACGGAGAGTCTTATCTGTGCGCGCGGTATCTTCACCTCAGCGGTCTTGCAGGAGGAAGTGGCATCGATTACACGTTGAGCCAGATCCCTCAATATAGCGGCATCCGCGGATTCTACCTCGGGGTCGAAGACATCTGGAGCCGAAATCTTCGCCTGTTCCGGGCAGGGGTAATCGTTGGGGTTCTGCGTCACCGGGGAATAGCCGAGCACGGTGTCCGCCATGGCGAGGCAGTCATCGATGGAATCCTCGGAATCCAGGGTGACGGAGGCCTTCCCGACGCGTCCGTCCTTTATCATCCGGAACATCATCCCGGTGTCATCCTTGGTCTCGATGTTGCTGATGCGCGAGTTGTCTATGTAGACGGTATGAACGCGGGTTTTGGAGACGTAGACCTCGGCCTGACTGTAATCCTTCAGGGCGTACATCGCCTTGGGATCGATGTTGACGGTCACTGTCCTCCCCCCACGATCATGCGGGCGCGCATGTGCGGGCCGCCGGATGATACCCTGACCCAATCCTCGATGCCCTTGCCGCACATCCCGCCGTCGAGGATCACCTCGTTGGAGAGGGCATCGACGGTCTTCAGGATGTCGAGGGACTTCCCGGTAAGCGTGAAGGATTTCACGACATCGGTGATCTCGCCGTTCCTGACGATGTACCCCCTCAGGGCCTTGGCCTCGAAGCATCCTCCGACGGGGTCCTCCATGCCGTTGATCATCTTGTCGGTGAGGATGCCGTCCCTGGTATCCGCGATGAGCTCGTCCTTGTCCCATTCCCCGGGTCCGAAATAGGTGTTCGTCATCCTCACCCAGGTCCTCTTCCCGAAGTTCTCAGCACGTCCGTTTCCGGTAGGAGCCAGACCGAGTTTCGCGGCCGTTTCCAGACTGTGCATGTACCCCGTGTAGACCCCGTGGTCGATGATCTTCGTGGACGATGAGGGGGTGCCCTCGTCATCGAAAGGAACCGATCCGTGGGCGCCGGGAACGGTGCCGTTGTCGTACATCGAGATTATCCCGGAGGCGACCTCCTTCCCGACCGCATCGGTGAGGAAAGAGCGTCTCTTGGTGATCTCGTCTCCCTCGGAGGCGTGTCCCATGGCCTCGTGGGCGAGCAATCCGGTCACCATCGGGTCGGATATCACGGTCAGGTTCCCGGAGGGGCAGCGTACCGCGCGCAACGAACGCACAGCCTCCTTCGCGGTCTCCCTTCCCAGTCTCTCGAGGTCGAGGTCCTTGACGGTCTCGAATCCGCGGGAACCGTCCGGGCCGTCGTAGTACTGTTCCATGTTGTCGCCGTCGGAGGCGATGGAATGCGCCCTGCAAATGGTGCGGACCTCCTGCCAGGAGAGGTCGGAACCCACCGAGTTCACCAGGCAGTTGTCCTTGATCTCCTCCGCGTACGCGGCGGTGGTGTTGATGATCCTGTCGTCAATCTTCTGTGATTTATCGATGGTGCGCACGGCCTCGATCTTATCGGAAAGATCCACGTTATCGGGGTGGATCCTGACATCGGCCTTCAGGTGTTTCCTCACGACCACTGGTTCAAGTTTAAGGAACTCGCTGCCGTCGCCGCGGGCGTTCTTCACCGCATCATTGGCCGCCCTGATGACGGATTCCTTGTCGAATGAGGTGCAGTTCCCGTACCCCCATCTGCCGTTGATCCACGCCCTGAGACATACGCCGCCCACCCTCTTCCTGACGAGCTGGCGGACGTCGCCGTTGATAGTGGAGATGCCGGTGTTCCTGACGGTCTGGGACTTCGCGTCGGCGAAATCCGCACCCATATCGCTCATGAGCCAGACGGCCTGCTGTAATATGTCCTGTATGTCCGCGGCCTCTGAAACCACCGTCTTCTGCATGCTTCCAGTATCCGTATCGGTCTTACAAATCATTGTCGTTAGTAGTAAACATTTTTATATCGTCATTCTTGAACGTCCTCCCATGTTGTACAAGGGCGGTCTGGCGGCGACCGCGTTATTGGCCGTCCTTGTCATCTCATGCATCTCCTCTCCCGTATCTTCCGCCACCGACGGGGATGGACGCGTATACGGTACCACCTCCGAGGCTGATTACGACGATATCGATCAGTTCTTCATGGATCATTTCACGATGCACATCACCGATATGCTCCAGAGTCTCGCCGAGCCTTACGGGTACACCCTCAACATCGAGCCCTATTTCGAGATCAACCTGTCCCTCGAGAGGACGGTCACACAGGATACCCGCTACCATATCACCGAAGACCACGTGACCAGTTATGCCACGTTCCTCTTTGAGGCGGATCCCGAGGGCAATTTCCCCGCGGAGGGCACCTATGTGGCCGCTGAGGGCGAGACCGCCCTCGAACTCCTGCTCCGCACCATCGCCACGGCTCCGGGGCCGGAGAAGACGCAGAAACACGTCTACATGCGGATAGACCTCTGCTTGGACATCAGTCTCGAGACGACCGTGAATCTCACCACCGGGGAGATCGAGAAATCCGATCTGGAGATCAAGCTGGTATTGGATGAGAAGGAGGACCTGGACCTCAGCATCACGTTCGACGAGGACGAGGCGGGCAACACCGAGAGCATGACCGTCTCCTACGACCATCATGTTTCTGACGGTGATTTCTACATCGACCTCGGCGTCGGATTCGAATTCGAGGGTCTTAGGGTAATGGGCACCTCGTCCACATGGGAGATCGACCCAGTTCTGACGGAACACCTCGATTTCGTGGTTGTCTCCGCGGATCTCGCGGACAGCATCTGGGCGTCCATCGTCTCCGACGTCGACCTCTCCATCTCCAACCGCAAACTCCCCGAACTGGTCATCCGCATCATGGATTCGAGCAACAGGATGATGGACCTCATCGAGGTCATAGAGTCCCTTACGAGCACCGAGATACCCGACATCTCGTTCACCAGTGCGTTCAACGTCTCCTATAACACCGACGCCCACGGATACAACTATGCGAGGCTGGTGCCGGTCGACGACGACACCACGCACTTCGACATCCCCAACGACGGATACACACTCGACCTGACACATCTGGTGGCGATGATCCCCAGCTACATCGTCTCCGACGAGACCAAGCTCATCATATCCCTGGCAATCGCTTTCATCTGCTGGAACGACATCGAGGTGAGGGACATCACCGACGACCCCGTGGAACAGCACAAATGCTCCGAAGTCCACGATTACGTCGACTCCGTGATATCCTCCCGCGAGGCCACCGAGCACAGCGTCCCGACGGAATATATGGCCGCGGCCGCCGCTGGTCTGGCCGCGATATTCGTCCTCGCATTCCTCTCATGGAGGCGCATAATATGATGACGGCCGCCGAGAGACAGCGCGCGATAGCCATGTGGGGCCTCGCCCTGTGCGTCCTCGCATCCGCCGCCGGATGGGTTTTCATGAGGTTCGGTGCCAGCTGGTCCGTCGGCGACCTTCCCGAGTCCGACTGGGTGGATCACATAGTACCAGCTTACATCATAGCAGAGGTCGCGTTCATCCCGATCGGAGGCAAACTCACCGATAATCTCGGTGTCAGACCCATGCTCATCCTCGCCCCGTTCCTCTTCGTCTTCGGGTCCATGATGTGCATCATATCGGTATCCGTGGAGATGCTCGTGGCGTTCAGGTTCGTACAGGGTTCCGGTGCGGGGATAATGCTCGCACTCGCATTCACCGCCGTCGGCAAGTTCTATTTCCCCCACCGGCGCGGGAAGGCCGACGAGCTCATGACCGCCGCCTTCGCGATCGGTTCGCTCTTCGGGACCGGCGTTGGATACTTCTTCACCGAGCAGTTCAACTGGAGATTCGGATTCGTCGTCTTCTCCATCGCTATGATTGTCGGATTCATCGTCGCCTCGAAGACACTCCCCGAGGAAGCCCATGTGCGTTCGAAATGCGATGTCGTCGGCCTCATACTCGCCGCAGCCGCCTTCGGTACGGCCGCCTTCTACACCCAGTATGTGGAGGTCTACTTCCCGCTTCTGAGCCTTGAATCCGCCCTCGCGGCCGCTTTCATAATCGCCCTCGCCGCCCTGTATTTCGTTCGCAGCCGTTCGTCCGCCGACCCGGTCATGCCCGTCGGGAGCACCCGTTTCCAGAAGACCCTCGTCCTTCTGATGTTTATGTTCAGTCTGTGCGGTCTCGGTCTCATCCAGTACTTCTTCAAGCTGTACCTTACCTACTACGACTTCGACATCTACAAGGCTACCATCATGTTCCTGTTCCTCATCGCCGGTGCCGCCGCGCCTTCCATCTACGGAAGCCACAAGGTCTTCGATACCGGCGTCAGGCCGTGGATCATCATCGGTTCCTCCATCGTCACCATCGCTCTGATGGTCACCCACCTCATCGCCGACCAGGGGACAACCCAGTTCTCCATCTGCCTGTTCCTGTTCGGTATCGGGTTGGGATGTCTGGTCAACCAGATCATCTGCAGTATGCAGGCTGTCGTCCCCGCGGAATCCATGGGAAAACACATCGGCAATCTCATCGCCGTCCGCATGTTGGGGATCATCGCCGGTAATGCCATCGTCGGAGCCTACATCAAGGAGGTCGTCCGCGGCAATTACCACAACTACGTCATCGAGATCGATTCCGGGACCAACATCCTCGAGACCATCGCATACCGCATCATGAACGACATGAAGTACGTCGCCGATGCTCTGGACGACGGTTTCATCATGACCGTGATTATCATGGCTATGGCCGCCACTTTCCTGACCGCCATCGCGGTTACCCTGGAGAAGGATGATTCGGATATGATATCCGCCGTGAAAGCCGATGAGGCCGAATCGGTTTCCGAGGATAGCGAGGAGGAAGAATCTCAGAACTGAGGTTCTTCCTCCAAATCCTCACTTTTTTTTCTAATTATTTTTTAGATAAATGAAATAATATCCTCTATGATAGCAATATCTTTGAAGTCTATTATTCACTCACCCCCACATCATTGTATGCTGGCACATCATCTGCTCTCCGTACTTCGGGCAATGAAGACAATCAGAAAGTTCAGCGATCTCCCACATCTTCCTTCCACAAAGGTCGCATTTCATACTCGGCCGGCGAGTGGTTTTATATTACCTATCGAGACATCATCCTTGTCGGAGATGTTCCTGCAGCTGCAGTGGAAGAGCGGCCTGTAGCAGTAGAAGCCCGCATCGGGATTCTTATCGAGTATCCTCTTCGGTCTCTTCCCGTATCTGCCGCTGAGAATTTCATCCCTCATCACCGGATTGTCGGGACAGCTGAGGAATCCCCCGCCGTACATCAGTTCCTTTTTGAATCCGCATGCTTCGTAGTGTATCTCTACTCCTCTTCCCATCTCACTCCCCCTCATTCTCTGTATCATCGGGATCATTGCGGTAGGATTCGGCAAGTGCTATCATTTCCCGACGGTCCTTTTCGGACAGATGGACAAGAAGTGCACCGTCCCATGTCTTCTTTCTCTTGCACAACCGTCCGATGAGTTTTATCGTCTGTTCTCTGGTCATGGTCTTGAACTGCTCTGCATCCTCATCGGCCATAGACCTTTCCGTCTGGGGTAGATTGTTTCTGAATCCTTTGAATCTGGGATTCTGTTTATCCGAGAGATCCCATATAATCCAGTCGGAGAATGCCGATATCCCATTCATCTCATCATCCGGTTCGTAGTCTAAATCACGAAGCGGATACGGACAGAACGTGTCAAGACAGTAGTCCACTATCTCTTTGGCGGCTTCAGGATTGTGAAGCCCGTAGCTAGCCAGAAGACGATACACATTATGAACAATGGGTTCTATCGCATCAAGTACGCCTCCTATGTCGATATAGGCTCTGTCGTCGTATTCGGGTCTGTTCTTCCGCCTTTTTACTCTCCAGGAATTAATGAACATAGATTGCCATGCTTCATAATCCTCTGGGCTGAAGTAGTCAAGGGGGTGTTGTTCCCCCTGCAAATAATCGAGGTCCTCTTTCGTCATCTTCATATTTGAGAAAACGAAAGGACGGGATATCAACAATCGGATGTTACGATTGTTACATCTCCTCGGGATCGAATGCCATGCTCATGCAGCAGCGATCCGCCCTGTACGTCTCGAAGACATCCTTCAGTGGGATCATGTCATCCTCGTCGGTGAAGATGTCCAGTATAGCCCTTCCGGCCGGTGTGACGATCCATCTGTTCTTGGTGGAGCCGTTCCTCAGCCAGCCCCTCTCGTTCATGGAGTAAGAATGACGCGCCTGTACTGTACCGTGGCTGCATTCTTTCCGGGTTCCTTCGTTTTCGTGGGGATCTACAATATCTACCGTCCGCATTCGACATTAAGCGGAACGAGAGGGAAGAGGACACCGGCCATGGAATTGGGGCTGACGGACAGGGCCTGGAGCATGCGAGAACTAATGACTTTTTCTTATAGACAAAACACCAGTTAATTGCGGGTACACTACCTTCCTGTTTTCTTTTAATTTGATAAAAATAAAATAAATTACATTATTAATTTAATTCTTTAATTATTATTTTTAATTGTAAATCATCGGGTAATTTGTGTTTTATTTTTATTAATAAAAATTAACTAAATTACATTAATTACTTAATTAATTAATAATAATATTTTAATTGATTTTTGGGGTAAATTGCTATTTAGTAATTTTAGTTAAAAATTAATTTAGTAACTTAAATTATAGAATTATTAACTAATTATAATTTATTCAACTTTGATTATCATTTTTTGTAACTGAATGCAATGTCGGTTTGTTTCCTGCGGAGCAATCGGGATGACTGTGGAAGAAAACATGGATGATGGCCTCGGGAAAATCAGGACTTCGCGTTCGTTCCTCAGATTTGCCGTACCGACCGTCATCATGATGGTTTTCACATCATCCTATGTCATGTTTGATGGGTTGATCATCTCGAATACCTTGGGTACCGATGCATTGGCCGCAGCTAATCTGACTATGCCTGTCTTTTCGTTATTTTCCGCGATAGGATTCATGTTCGCTTCCGGCGGAGTCGCATTGGTGGGCATGAAGATAGGTGAGGGTAAAACAAGCGAGGCAAATTCTAATTTTACCACGATAACAATCACCGCCATCGGAGCTAGCCTGGTCATCACCGTCATATGTCTGCTGATGGTCGGTAACGTCGTCTCTTTTCTCGGCGCAGATGAAGTTCTGAAACCGATGACGACGGATTACCTCACTTACTGGGTGCTGTTCTCTCCGTTCCTGATTCTCCAGTTCCTTTTCCAGCAGTTCATAATCGCAGCTGGAAGGCCCGGATTATCGCTCATAATCTCCATATCCGCAGGATTAGCGAATATCGGCCTGGATTTACTGTTCATCATGGGTTTCGGTTGGGGTGTTGCCGGTGCAGCTGTCGCAAGTGGTCTATCTTCTGTTTTCCCCGCCCTCATCGGCATTTACTTCTTCAGACCCGGATCAAATTCTTCTTTACGCTTCTCTACACCGTCCAAAGATGCTGCTGTCGTGGGAAAAGCCTGCTCTAACGGTGTTTCCGAGATGGTTTCCGAGATATCGGGTTCGATCAGCACTTTGCTTCTGAATATCTACATGATGAGTCTGGTGGGACCCGACGGTGTTTCTGCGATTACCATCATACTTTACGTGCAATTCCTCGCGATGGCGATCATCATCGGCTATTCCATCGGTGTCGCCCCTCTGATGGCCTACAATTACGGAAAAGGCGACCGGGATACCATGTCTTTGCTCTACCGCACGAGTATATCCTTCACATTGGTGTTCTCGGTCTTTGTTTTCGCCTTCATGGAGCTTTTCGGTGGCATAGTGGTTTCCCTGTTCGAGGCAGGGAACGATCATCTGCACGAGATCGCTGTCGAGGGCATCGCAATACATTCCATCGCGTATCTGTTCATGGGATTGAACATGTATGTGTCATCCTTCTTCACATCATTATCCAATGGCCTTCTTTCGGCGATCGTATCCGGGCTAAGGGCATTGGTGCTTCTCGTCCCCATTCTTGTTCTATTCGAGGCCTCGTTCGGTCTAGTGGGATTGTGGGCCTCAATCCCGGTGACGGAATTGATCACCGTCGTAATCGCGGTCGTGTTCGTCGTCAGGTCTGCAGACCGTTACGGTTACCGCTTGTTTACACACCGCGGATCCGAGCCGAAGACCTTGTGAGTGATGGGCAAAAATGCACCCAATCCAGAATTTAGGAAATACCTCGTTTTCCTAAATTTTGATCTTAGTGTTGATTTTAAGCGTGCTATCATCTAGCACTGTTTAACAGTCGACTGATTATTGCTGTTAGAAACGGTTTTTCGGGGATTTACGGATTATTGAATATTTTTATCATTTTTTCTCAAAATATTGCATTTTTCAAAAATCTCTGACAAAGACGGTACCCCGAACCTATAATTGAATTCGATGTGAAAACCTTGTTTTATGTTTGCTGAGTGTGAGATTCCGTTGTTTTTACCTGTAGATTTTTGATTCATGTTGATTTTGCCCCTTTTTTTGTGATTTTTACTCTGAAAATTGCATTTTTTCATCGTTTTATTATTTATATTAAATTAATTAATTTAGTAAAGTAATTTGCTTTATTTTTCTTGAATACTCTTTACCTTGTTTTTTTCAGGATCCGGTGCATTTCGGTTTTTTGTCAGTTTATCATATTAATTGAAATTAATTATGTATCTCACGTTACTTCATTTATTATTTTATCAAAATATCTAATCTCATTTGCACTGTGTTTTCGATTCATATTATCCATTTATTAATTAATCATATATCGTTATTTCATTAATTTTTATCAAATAAAATGATTCTTCAAAACACGCATCTTCAGAAATGGGCCTAGAACGGTTTCTAAGGCAAAATGGCATCCTAGACGAGTATTTACTCGATTCAGGGCTTTGATTCGCCACAGCGTACGCTTGTGAATGCACAAAAATCACCATCCATTTTTGATTGCCATAAGGCATCCGAAATAGGCCCAAGCTAACCTTGGACGGGTTAGTACAGACACAATCCCTCCGGACCAAAAGCCGCCTCCGAGATGTCTCGAGAAAAATTCGTACTGTGCGGCATCATAGGAAGCGAAGAGCTCCGAGAGTCTCATGTACCTCCTGTCGGACAAGGGGGACTTCCTCCACCACTTCTCATATCTCTGAAGATCGCCGGATGCGATGGCCTCGGCGGAATGCTTCGCGGATTCGAACGCGATCCTCAGTCCTCCGAAGGAAACGGGATTGACCATTCCTGCCGCATCCCCGATCAGAACAGCCCCGTCTTTGACGAACGTGTCGGGCCATCCTATGGGGATGTACCTCGCACCGTGGAGTCCTTCGGTCTCCTCGAGGTATCCGCGTACGGCTCCGACGGATCTTCCCGTTCCGTAGGGAAAATCCCAGCCGTAGTATCCGCCCTTATCCTTCAGAGTGAATCTGATTGTCTCAGGCAATTCGGGCGGGGAATTCAGAACACGCATCTCCACAGGCAGGATCTTCTCGGGTCTGGATTCGAACAGATATTTACGGACTATCGAGAATGCGCCGTCCGCTCCTATGATGTAGCGAGATTGTATCGATTCCCCGTCACGGAGTACCGTTTCGAATCCCTCAGGTATCTTTTTTACTTCGACAACAGAGGATGAGATGAAATGTGCGCCTTTTTCTTCCGCATCCCTGCGGAGACGCTGCAATACCTTTACGCGGTCGATTATCAGGCCGTCAATTTTGATGCGGGAGCTCCTGCCCCCCGGCCAATCGAGCCTGAACTCCTTGATCCTGTTACGGATTTCATCGGGAGTTATGCCCGCTGTTTTGGATCCCTTCACCGAGATGCATTCACCGCATATCGAATGATAGCGTTCGAATCTTGCATCGGGCAGTCTGTCGATGCAAATGGTGGATATGTTGCGTGACGCGAGGAAGAAAGATGCGGCGGAACCTGCCGGTCCGCAGCCTACGACCACGACATCACAGTCCATGATCCGTGATTCTGATTAATCTATAATTCATATTTGCTTTAGATTTTGAAATAATAAATTATTCTAAATTAATTAAAGTAATTTCGTTAATTTATTAATTATTTTAATATGATTCAAAATCAGCAAAAAATGCCTCACTCGTAGTATACGCAACGGTATGTGAAGTTCTCCGGAGACGCCAATTGCATCCTGATGAGCTCCTTATCTGCAGCGAAATCGTAGACGCACATGCATACGTTGTCGTTCTCGCACTTTCCCCAGCCGAGCATGAACATGTCCCCACTGATACGCTGTGCCGAACCACAGGCGGATGAGAACTTCCCGTCGATACGGCAGGAATCGAAGGATTCGAGATCCATATCGGCGAAATCGAGGGTGTAGGTAACGATGCGGGTCTCTTCGGTGATATTGTGGTTGTCGAATGCGGTGACGGTGTTCCCGTCGACGGTGACGTAATGCTGACTCGACGTCTTCTCCTCATCTGAAAGCCCGAACATGTCGTTCTTTCCGGAAAGCATCCACTTGATCGCATCCGTCTGGGCATCGCGGTCGAGGCACATGATGGTGTTCAGATGGCGGAAGGAACAGACGAGGTCGCCGTTGTCGTTCAGGCGCATGGCGTTGAAATGGACGTAATCGGGGGCATCCGTGGTAAGATTCCCGAAATCATCCGCATTGTATGTGGCGTCCTCAACGGTAAGGGAATATATCTCGGGATAATCGATGCTCTTCCAGTCCCAGACCACGGCACCGTCCTGCACCTCCTGAAGATAGGAGTACACGACCGAGGGACCCTCGGGATAATCGGGCACGTTGTAGACGGTATCCTTGATGTATCCCGACATGATGTAATGGTTCATATCTATCATAAGGAAGTCATGGCCGTCCAGAAGATGGCCCTTGTCGACGGTGTCGGACTGTTCGAAGGTTATCCTCTTCACCTCGTTGAAGTCCGAATCGAGGATCACCCTCTCCCCGGGAGCGTATCCGGGCAGTCCGTAATGGTCGGCACCGACCTTCTGGTCGTGGTAACTGTAGTAGACCTTACCGTCGATGATGTGCTTCTTGAAATCCCAGGTTCCGGCGTAGACTCCGTCCGGGAGGTCCTTGTGGAGATACCAGACGATGTTGCCCTTGCCGTCGAACATGATGAGGTTCTTGGTGTACACGAAAGAGACGAAGAAATTGCCCGGGAGGTCGGTCTCGCCGGTGATCGTGAACTCGGGAAGGCCTGTGTCGGAGGGGTCGTCGTTCCCGTTCTGAGCGGGGTTGTACAATGCGATGCCTGCTGCGGTTACGGCCAGGATGATTACAATCAGGATAGCTGCGGCGCTGCCAGTACCTTTCACCGGGATTCCTCCGCAGACGGCGGTGCCATCTGCGTGGAAGAATCGGTGATGTTGGTTATAATCATGATTCCGAAATCAGAGTTTATCGATAATATCTGACCATTCCTTGATTACCGATTCAGGAGGGGAATCGAATTCCGGATTGGTGTAGGCTACATCGCAGAATTGAGAGATTTCCAGCAATGTGTCGAGAAGTTCCGCGGGAATCTTCCCCAATTCCACGCATTTCCTGATGGAAGCATCCATCGGACCGAGGATTATGTCCTCATCGAGAAGACGTCTGAGCTTGTTCTCCAATCTTATCCTGTACTGGATCCCAGAGCAGATCGTCAATGGTCCGTTGAAGTAAACCTCGCTCATGATTTATAAGCACTCCACCAACAGTATTTATAATTAATTTTTTCAGTACTATCAATCCATTGGTAACTTTTTGTTTATCAAGCCAACTCGTCCGTTTTGATTCTTAATGAATTCTGGGTTTTATCGCGGAAAAACTGTGAAAGATATATTACAGAATTTCAGCATGTACCAACATGGCAGGAACTGCAATCATTTTTGCAACATCCATCGGCGGACACGTCCGCACCACCGCCGAGAACCTCGCAAAAGCCCTCGAAGCCGATATATTCGACCTCAAGAAACAGAACGATATCGAGCTCAGCGGCTACGACAAGATCATCCTCGGCACCGGCGTCCACGCCGGGAAGCCCTATTCGAAAATGACCTCTTTTATCAACACCCACCGTGAGGTCCTCGACTCGAAGAGCACCAGCCTCTACATCTGCTGCATGTACAAGGGAGAGAAGGGCGCCAACCAGGCATCCAGGGTCGGCAACGACTACCAGATCACCGACGTCTCTTTCTTCCCCGACAGCAGCGAGAGGGACGAGAACGGCCTCAGCCAGGAGATGAGGGCCTTCGTCGAGAGGATGCGCAAGTGAACTGCGCCATCATCATCCTGTTGTTCGCCGTCCTCAACGTCATAGTCCTTGCGATGTACGGCATCGACAAGTACAAGGCTATCAAAGGCAAGTGGCGCACCCCCGAGAAGACACTCATCGGAGCCGGTGCCATCGCACCCTGGGGCGCGATCATCGGGATGAACCTGTTCAACCACAAGACGCGCAAGGCCAAGTTCAAGGTGGTCTATCTTTTCGCGGTCATCCACATCGCGATTATAATCTACCTCTACTACGGCCTCTGAAGGTCAAAACACCGGGCCGGAAGGCCCTTTTTCATATTTTCCCGTGAAGGCGGTCCATCCTCGGCGATGACGGATAACCGTTCTCCCAGGCCCTGCGGACATCCAAATCTATCTCGGGAGTACCGAGGAGACAAACCCTGCTGTCCGCCTTCTCCTTGAGAAGGGTCTTACCGGTCAATTCGCCCAGACGGACGGCGAAATCCTTGATCGTGGAGAAATCGGGCATCTCGTTGATGGTGAGCCTCTGTCTTGAGCCTCCGACGAAGACGTATCCCTTGGGTTCGATAAGGTCGGGTTCCGCACGGTTGTCTAGCTTCGCGTAACCTTCGGGGTCGCAGAGGTTGTAGTTCTGGACCAGGGTGTGGCGGATGCAGGTGCGGGTGTCCAGGGAAGGGAGGAGGTCCAGGGTTTTCATTATCCTCTCCCATCCGTCCCTGATCTTGGGGCGGCAGGCCTTCCTGTAGATCTCCTCGTTCGGTGCCGCTACAGTGACGTAAAGCATGCGGGGGAGGGTCTCCAGCGCCTCGATCCTGTCGGGATTGGTGCCATTCGTGACTAGGAACGTGGTCATTCCGCGGGAATGGCATTCCTTGAAGAATTCAGAGAGGTAAGGGTATTCGGTGGGTTCCCCGGCCAGGGAGCAGGCCACCTGGTTGGGTTCCATGGCCTCCTCGAACATCTTCGGATCGCATCTCTCGTCGCCTTTGAAGCCGGAGATGAGCTTCCTCTGCCTGGCGATGAGGTTGTCGAGCATGTCCTTGGGTTCCGCCCAGTCCCTGACCTCGAAGTCCTTCCCCTCCACTCTCCAGCAGAACGGACAGAGGTGGGTGCATTCGTTGATGGCGGGGGTCATCTGCAGGCAGCGGTGGCTCTTGATCCCGTAGAAATCCTGCTTGTAACAGTTCCTGCCGTGCAGCATCGACTGCTTCATCCATCCGCAGAGCTTGACGGCGGCGTGGTCCTTGTAGAGGCGGTACTGCTGGCGTTCGAGGGTCCTGCGGTATCCTTCATCCATGGAAATGCCTCAGAAATCGAACAGGCTCTTCTGGGTGCCGCGCTGTTCGGGTTCCTTCTTCTCTTCCTGCGGGGGTTCGGCAGCAGGTTCGGGTGCGGGTGCAGGGGGCGGCTCGGGGGCCTTGGGGGGTTCGGGAACCGGTTCGGCCTTGGCCTTTTTGGGTTTCGAGGCCTTGGTCTTGGGTTCCTTGAGGGGTTTCTCCTCGGCATAGCATTCCTTGACGATCTTCTTGTCGGGGGTGACACCGAGCAGGAAAGCGAGTTCCTCGGGCTCCAGCTTGATCTCCCTGGCGTAGAACTTCCTCATCTCCGGGTCGGATTCTAAGACCATACGTATCTGCGGGAGGAGGTCGTTGACGACACGGGTCCCGGAGGTGTGCATGTAGGCACCGATCTTCGCGGATGCGGAGGCCCTGAGGGCACGGGAACCCTTCGTGCGGGACATCCTCACCAGATAGGTGGGGAAACGCAGGCGGTCGCGGGTGATCTCGTTGCTGCGTAGCGCTTCCGGGACCCCCTGGACCATCATGTCCACGGCGTAGCTCATGAATCCGTATACCATCCTCCGCTTCACCCTGCCCAGATAGACATCGGCGCGGGCGAGCCTCTCGGAGACGCGCACGAGGTCCCCGGACGTGTGGCATTCGTAGGGCATGTTCTCCGACAGCCAGAGCAGTAGCGTATCGGGGTCGGTATCGG
>SUSU01000030.1 GCA_015063225.1 Thermoplasmata archaeon
CATCATGGGGATGATCGCCAGCACGGTGATGGGCATCACCATGGTCTGGGCCATCTTGTAGTTCTTGGTGAAGGCGCCGAGGATCATGCACATTCCCAGGGCGGTGAATATGGCCAGGAACAGGATGGCGAAGAGTATTGCCCAGCTGCCGGCGGTCATCGACAGGCCGTAATCGTCCAGGTTGACCGACGACGTCAGTCCGCTGGTCATGCCGTTGGTGTAGAACAGCATCCCGATGAGGTAGAATATCCCGTAGATCAGTCCCATGAGCGCAGCGGCGAGGAGTTTCCCCGATACGATGGTGGTGCGCCTCACGGGCATGGTCAGGAGGGTCTCGAGGGTCTTGTTCTCCTTCTCGCTCCCCATGGATGTGATGATGACGGACCCGACCATGGTGATGACGATCATCACCACAATGGGGATCATCATCGACTGGCTCATCTGCGCGTTGTAGATTTCGGAGGGCGTGATGCCGTCGTATACCTCGCCGTTGATGAGGGTGTGGTCGGCGTTCCCTCCGGTCGCCAGAGGCTGTGCGACGACCGCCGCCATGACGGGGTCTACGCCGGCCTTGTCCTGGATGGCCTTGTTCGCGATGATGTCCGACATCGAGATGATGAGGCTGGTTGCGGAAGCGGCGGATACCGTACTGAACACCCCTCCGTCCTTGAACACGTAGTACACCGGGATGGGGGTGGGTTTCTCATCCTCGATGTTGGTCGAGATCGTCTTGGGGACGGCGACGGCGTACTTGTATCCCCTGTCGGAAAGCTCCTTGCAGATGGCCTTGGAATCGCCGTAAGGGGACTCCATGTCGTGGATGTTGTCCAGGTCGACATCGGTGCCGTACAGGGCGATGTAGGCCCCTTGCACGAGGTTCCTGTAGGTGATGTCCCCGTATGCCGTGTCGGTATCGGGGCTGTCGGATTCGTAGATGACGCCGATGACGCTCGGTGCGGATGCCTTCTCGGTCTCGCCGCTCATCCCCTGTCCGAGGGCCATGAAAAGAATCACCACGAACACGATGGATATGAGGGATCCCGGGGTGAGGAGCTCCTTCAGCTCCTTCCTGGTGATGTTAAGGAGGTGGTTCATTTGGACTCCTCCAGGTCGAAGTCCGCACCGACGGTCTTGATGAAGACCTCCTCGAGGTTCTTGGAACCTGTCTGTTCCATGAGTTCCTGCGGGGTCCCGCAGAGGATGATATCGCCCTTGTTGATGAGTGCCACGCGGTCGCAGAGCGATTCGACCTCGAACATGTTGTGGCTCGAGATCAGTACGGTGACGCCCTGATCCACCAGTCCCCTGACCTGGAGACGGGTGCGGTAGGCGTTCATCACGTCGAGGCCGGAGGTGATCTCGTCCATCACCGCCAGCTTGGGTTTGGGCATGACCGCGCGGGAGATGAGCAGGCGCCTCATCATACCCTTGGAATAGGTGTCGATCTTGGAGTCTATCCTGTCGCCGAGGTTGGCCATCTCGATGCCCCTAGCGACCATCTCCTCGAACTCCTCCCCGTCGGCGAAGAAACCCGCGGTGAAGCGGATGTACTGCCTTCCGGTGAGGTCCTTGTACGCTCCCGCGTCCTCGGGGAGGTACGAGATGATCTTCCTGACCTCCGGTCCGTCGGTCACGGTGTCGTGCCCGCAGATCCTGATGTGTCCTTCGCTGGGGGTGAGCAGGGTGCAGATCATGCGGAGGGTGGTGGTCTTCCCGGCGCCGTTGGGGCCGATGAGACCGAAAACCTCGCCTTCGTGGATCGAGAACGATATCCCTTTCACTGCCTCGTGGTCGCCGTAGGTCTTACGGAGATTCTCCACTCTGAGGACATCTTCCATGCCCGGTATAGCGGGTAATCGTTATAAAAATCTGAAGAGGGGCGCCCCGTCAGCGGACGGCCTTCCCGTCCAGTATGTACATCCTGTCCATGTTGGGTTCCATGACGGGTCCGGTCACCTTGGATTCCCAGTCCTCGGGGGCTATGGATTCGATCGAGACGCTGATGGCGTCCGGGGGACATCCCCATTCCTCCGCGAAGACCTGCTTGATCCTCTGGGCGACGCGTTTCTTGACCTCCTCGTCCTTGGGGTAACCCCTCACCTCGATGTATGGCATACGGGGGAGAACGGCGAGTATGCGGATAACGATTCCGCCCGGGGGCGGGAAAAGGGGGGGAACGGGGTCCGGGGACCCCGGTGAGTGTTTCAGTCTTCCTCGTCGTCGCTGTCGCGGCGGCGGGCAGGGGCGTTGCCCATGGCGGCGTTGATGGACTGGCCGAGTGCCTCGTACTTCTCTTTGAGGGAGGCCTCTTGGTTCTTCAGTCCGCGCACGCGGATCTCCATCGTCTCGACGCTGTCCTCGAGCTCGACCGCGAGGCCCTCCTTGTCGGTGACCTCGAACATGATGCCGCCGACGTTGCGGTACACGGCGCCCTTGGCCTTGGCGAGCTCCTCGGAGGTGTGTTTCAGCTCCTTGAGCTGGGATTCCATCTGCATGCGCTGGGTGGTTACGGCCTGCAGCTGCTGCTGGAGCTGCTGGTACTGGTTGATCTGGTTCTGGAGCTGGGGGCTGATGGAGTTCATGTGAATTCCTTCGTGACTGAGTTGATGCGCTGTGTTACGGTCAGGCACTCCAATAGGGAGTTGACCGAGGCACGGAGGGACGAGGTGTCCGCCGCTTCGACCGTTATGGTCACCGTGTCCCCTTCCCTCGATATGGTGGTCTCGGTACGGGGGAGTGCGCGGCGGATCTCGGGCTCCAGGGCGGCGTAAACCGCACCGGGTTCCGAGTCCGTGCGCAGGACGGCGGAAGGCAATCTCAGTCCGACCCGAGTTCCTTCTTTATGTTAGGCCTCTCCTTGACGAAGATGCGGGATCCGCACTTGTCGCACTGGAGACCCATGCTGCTGGTGGACCTGTTGGGCTCACCGCACTGCACGCATCTGTACATCTGGCTCACTCTTCGGCTTCGGTGGCTTCAGCGGGAGCGGCAGCGCCCTTGACGACCGCGGTGGTCTTCTTGAGGTTGGGGCTGTAGGCGCCGGCGGCGAACTTGTATCCGCAGTGGCGGCACTCCCAGATACCGGAGGAGACCCTCTTGACCGACTTGTGGTGGCAGGTGGGGCACTCGTGGTACTGTTTCTGATGCGCTTCGATGGACTTGACGCGGTTCCTGACGACGACACCGTAGCGGGCGCCGAAGCGTCCGGCGGTGCCGGCTTTCTGGGTTCTCTTTGCCATTGGTAATCACCCGATGATTGATCTGATTTGTTTGCCAATCTCTACGGCGCGGTCGAGACACAGGGACAGGTCCCCGCGGGTTATCGAGCCCTTGCCGCCCTTCTGCATTGCGCGGTAGTTCCCGTTCTCGTCCGTGGTCACGGTAAGACGGGCCGTAGCTATGGCCTCCTCGTCAAAATTAGGGTCTACTATTAAATCGTTCCCTATTTTGTGCTCGGTTACGGAGATGGGTATGCAGGTGACCGGAAGGGGTTCGTCCTCCTTCTCCATCTCGGGGAAGTACTGCTTCCAGGGGATCTTGGCGGTGCGCAGGGCGCAGACGCTGGCGATGGTGGCGGCATCGAACAGGTTGCCGCAGTGGTCGATCGCATAGATGTCGAGGAAGACCATCCAAATGCTCTCGCCCTCCTTGATGCAGAGTTTCTTGACGTCGATCATGCCGGACTCGCGGATTCCGCGGTCGACGACGCGGGCCATCTCGATGGCGTCCTCGCTGGGGGGTCCCGACTCGAACTCGGGGTGGGCCATGGGGATGAGCTCCATGCCGGTGGTGAGGGTACCGTCGGCGGGGGCGTCCGGGTAGGGGACGCCGGGCACAATCTTGATGCCGGCCATGACGATGGTGTCGCCGAGCTTCACCTTGGCGGAACCGTCGGCGGACTCGATGAGGCCGGTCTCGACCTCGATCTTGCGGAACTCGTCGAACTGCCTTCCGTCCTCGCGTTTCCCCTCGGCCAGGAGGTTCATGATGTGGTCGCGCTTGATCTGGGAGACGATGCTGTTGCTCATTCGGATGCCTCCTTCTTCTTGTTGGTGTATTTCCTCAGGAGGGCGTCCTTCTGGAGGTCGGCGACCTCGTGGGCGGCCTTGAAGGCCATGTCGAGGCCGTACTCGAGCTCCTCGCGGGTCATGTTGCCGTCCATCTGCAGCAGGACGATCTCGTCGGTGCTGGGGACGATGGCGATGGGGACGTCGGCCTGTCCGAAGTTGTCCTCTTCCTTGTTGAGGTCGAGGAGGACCTTGCCGTCGGCCTTCCCGCAGGCGATGGCGGGGACGATGTCCCTCATGGGGATGCCCGCGTCGGCGAGGGCGACGGATGCGGCGGTGAGCCCGGCGCAGCGGGTGCCGGCGTTGGCCTGCAGGATCTCGATGTAGACATCGATGGTGGTGCGGGGGTAGAGCTCGGTCATGACGACGGCGCTGAGGGCCTCGCTGATGAGCTTGGAGATCTCCACGGACCTCCTGTCGGTCCCGGGCCTCTTCCTGTCGGAGACGGAGTAGGTCTCCATGTTGTACTTCACGGTGATGATGGCCTTGGTGGGGTCCTGGAGGTGCCTCATGCGGCACTCCCTGGGTCCGTACACGGCGCAGAGCACCTTGTTCTTACCGATCTCGAGGTAGCAGGAACCGTCGGCGTTCTTGAGGACGCCGGCCTCGATCTTTATGTTCCTCTTCTCGTCGGTCTTCCTTCCGTCAATGCGGATGCCTTCCTCATTGACCAATACCATATCTGTGTGCCCGCTCATTCGGACTCCTCCTCATCATCGTCGTTCTGTCTGTAAGATTCCGCTCCGGGCAGCTTCTCGGCAATGAACTCCTCGATGCGCTCGGTGAGGTTGGGCATCCTTGCCTCGGCCTCGATCTTCTTTATAGCGGCTGCGGCGACCGCTGCGTTCTCGTCATCCCCGTCGATCCAAATGCGTCCGTTCTGCCCGACGGTGATGCGGCAGTCGGTCATGTTCTTGAGCATGGAGATCATGGAGCCGGCCTTCCCGATGACGCGGGAGATCTTGTTGTGGTCGATCTCGATGAGCTGTCCGCCCTCGATCTTGCGCAGGCCGGAGTCCTTCATGGTGACGGAGATCTTCTTCGACTCGTCCACGTTGAGGACCTTGATGAGGACCACGTCACCCACGGTGAGGTAGGTGGTGGTGTCCCCGAACTCGACCTTCCAGGGGACCTCGCTGACATGCAGGGGCGCAGGCCAGGGGCATTTGATGTCGATCATCCAGTTAGACGGTCCGACGTCGTTGATCACACCGATGACAGTATCACCGATCTTCGGGAGGTACCTCCCCCCGGCGGGCATCACCGAGACGATGTTGCCCCTGAAGTCCACGGTGCCGAGGATGCCGGCACGTATCCGGTCCTCGCACTCGTAGGTGTTCTCTCCGGGCTTGTACTCCTTCGCGTCGGCGATGTCGTCGCCGGGGAGCACGAGCCTTCTGGGATTCTTTCTTTCCATTGTATCACTTCTGTGAATGTCATTGGGCCAGCAGCTTCACGGTAGCCGTGCCCTTGGTTTTCTGGTTGAGCTTGGCGGTGATGTCGTCGAGCAGTCCGCCGGGGATCTCGACGACGCCGATCCAGTAGCCGTCCTTGGTCCACTCCTCGCGTTCCACGGTGCCGACCGAGGTGAGGTCGGAGTAGCAGCGGCCGTAATCGTCCGCCTTGACGCGCACCGCGATCCTGCTCTTCTCGAACCTGATGGGGATGAGGGGGCGGAGGGCCTTCATGGCCTCCTCGACCTCCTTGTCGAAGGGGCGGACGGGGTCCACGTGGAACTTGGCCTCCTCCAGGGCGAGCTCGATGCGCGTCGGGGGGTGGGGGAGGTGGTTCTGGGGGTTGATGGCGTTGGCGGCGATGAATGCGATGATCCTGCGCCTCTTGGACTCGAGCAGCTCCTTGCGCTGCTCGGCGGTCATCTGCACCTCGCCCTTCTCGATGATGCGGCGTGCGATGGTGAGCACGTCGTCCGTGCCGAAGGCCTCGGTGAGCTTGGATGTCTCGGGGTGGGTGCCCTTGTGGGCCTCCTTGAAGATGTCCTCCACGGCGAGATACTCCGCGAGGTCGACCTCCTTGCCCTGTTTGATGAGGTCCATCGCCTTGGGGTCGAGGAGGATCTCGAAGCGTTCGCCGTGGCTGTCGAGACGGGCGATTATCGCATCGTCTAGGTCTACCATCGGGGCTTCACTCTTCTTTCTTCGCGGCCTTGGACTTGGTCGCCTTGGGGGCACCCATCTCCTTGGCCTTCTGCTCGTTGGAGAGGATGCGGAAGCGCTCTCCGACCATGCAGACGCCGATCTCCACGGATTCGGCCTTGGGGGCCTCCTCGATGGCGGTCTCGAGGGCCTTGAGCCCGAGCTTGAGGGCGGCAGAGTAGGTCATGTCGTCCTTGTACTCCTTCTCGAGGAAGTCCATGACGGCGGGGCGTCCGAGCCCGATGCAGCTGGCCTTGTAGGCCACGAGGGCACCGGAGGGGTCGGTCTCGTAGAGGTGGACGCCGAGATCGTCGGTTCCGCACATGAGCATGGCGGTGCCGAAGGGGCGGCCGCCTCCGTACTGGGTGTAGTTCTGCTCGTAGTCGCAGATGACCTTGGTGAGCTTCTCGACGGCGATGTTCTCGCCGAAAGTGATCTTGTAGTTCTGGGCCTGGGATCTCGCCTTGTCCACGAGGATGCGGGCGTCGGCGACGAGTCCCGAAGTGGCGCAGCCGATGGTCTCGTCGACCAGGTATATCTTCTGAACGGATTCGGGCTCGATGAGCCTGCTGGTAGCGCGCTTGTCGGCGACGAGGAGGACTCCGTCCTTGAATTTGATGCCGAGCGTCGTGGAGCCTTTCTTCACGGCCTCACGGGCGTACTCGACCTGAAACAGCCTTCCGTCGGGGGAGAACACGGTAATCCCGCGGTCGTATGCCATCTGTCCGGGTTGCATTTCATTACCTCGCGGGGGCGATTCCCGCTTCAGTATTTAGTCTTTATAGAAACATCAGCAGAAGCGTCAGCAGATGTCCTTTCCTGACGGATCTGCGGGGGTTTCGTGCCTTTGCGCGGAGGGCGGGGAGGGGCGTTCTCGCGGAGGACGGAATAACGGTCCCTGAGGGTACGAAGCGTGCCCGAGGTGCGCCTGGAAACGGAGCCCGGGTCGGCTGTTCTCACCGCGGCTATGCAAGCCTCGGTCTCGCCGTCGGGACATCTGACGATCGCCATCCCTTCGGCACATTGGATGACCTTGAAACGGCCCCTAGGCAGTCCGCGGGCGAGGGATTCCGCCGTCGTTCCCGGGGACACGTCGAACGCGATGTAACGCCTTCTGCCGCGTTGCGCTTTGACAGTCATCAAGCTTCCAACAGGCTCAATCGGTATAAGTTTTGAGGTAGACTCCGTCGGAAAAAAGAGGTGCCGTTTTATCTCCGTTTTGTGGTAGGAAAACGACGGAATTGGATGTAGGTTGTATCATTTTCATCCGTATCCCAATGAGCCAGCATTTTGACGGCAATTAAGGTCTGTTTATTATTCTATATATAGATTATCCATAATTAATCCAGTATTACAATAATTTAGGTAAATCTAAAAACATACGAATAATTAATTCGTATGCGTTTAAGGTACTTATAAATTAGTTGATTTAGCTTTTTGTAATAAACCCATTTTCGGCCATATTTTTTTGACTGGCCATATTGGATTTTGTGTTACCTAAAATCTTTTTGCTCCCAAAATCATGGGATTTGAGAAAACCATTAATAAATTGCAGAATGTTATTTAAATATTTCTGAACAAGTGTTTTAATGGACGTGGCCATCCCAATACCTATTCCTACAACTCTGTTGTATAGGAGGCAAAAGTATGACGACCAAATCTGCACTTGTTATCGGAGGAGGAATCGCCGGAATTCAGGCGAGTCTCGACCTTGCAGACAGGAACATCCACGTCTATCTGTTGGACAACAAGCCTACGATCGGCGGCACCATGTGCATGCTCGACAAGACTTTCCCCACCAACGATTGTTCTGCGTGTATCCTGTCCCCCAAGATGGCCGACGCTGCCGGCCACCCCAACATCACCCTTCTGACCTACCACGAGGTCAAGAAGGTCGATGGCAAAGAGGGAGACTTCAAGGTCACCGTCCTCAAGAAGGCCCGCTACGTCGACCCCACCGCATGCACCGCCTGCGGCGACTGTGTCGCGAAATGCCCCTCCCGCGGCATCCCGGACGCCTTCAACTACGGTCTCACTACCAGGAAGGCCATCTACATCCCCCACGCTCAGGCTGTCCCCCGCGTCGCCCTGATCGACGCCGACCACTGCAAGATGCTCACTGAGGGCAAGTGCGGTGTCTGCGCCAAGACCTGCGGAAAGAACGCCATCCACTACGACGAGAAGGATGAGGAAGTCGTTCTCGAGATTGGCTCCATCGTCGTCGCCGCCGGATTCGACCCCTTCGACGCCAAGCAGGCCACCGAGTACGGATACGGCCGCTTCAAGAACGTCGTCACCGCTCTCGAGTACGAGAGGCTCGAGGGTGCTGCCGGTCCCTTCGACGGACACATCCCGGTCCCCTCCACCATCGTCTACGACAAGTTCGGCGTCGCCGACAAGCACGGAGAAGGAACCCGCGGACCCAAGTCCGTCGCCTGGATCCAGTGCTGCGGTTCCAGGAGCCACAAGAGCACCTGGAAGACCTACTGCTCCTCCGTCTGCTGCATGTACGCCACCAAGCAGGCCATGATCACCAAGGAGCACGGACAGGTCGACGAGGACATCTTCTTCATGGATATCAGGTCCTACGGTAAGGAGTTCGAGGCCTACATCATCAGGGCCGAGAACGAGTACGGAATCAACCTCCACCGCGGAGCCCGTGTCTCCAACCTCGAGGAGGACCCCGTCACCAAGCAGATCACCGTCAACTACACCGACGCCGAGGGCAACGGAATGTCGAAGGTCTTCGACATGGTCGTCCTCTCCATCGGACTCGAGTCCCCCAAGGGAGCCCAGGAGCTCGCCGATACCCTCGGCATCGAGCTCAACCAGTACGGATTCGCCAAGACCACCGTCTACAAGCCCCTCGAGACCACCCGCCCCGGTGTCCTCGTGACCGGTGCCTTCGCCGCCCCCAAGGACATCCCGACCTCCGTTGCCGAGGCTTCCGGAGCCTCCGCCAAGGCCGGTGCCTTCATCGTCAAGGACCCCTCCTGGGAGCCCTGCAAGCCCAAGGTCTACCCCGCTGAGAAGGACGTCTCCGGCAAAGAGGCCAGGATCGGCGTCTGGGTCTGCCACTGCGGTATCAACATCGGATCCGTGGTCAACGTCCCCGAGGTCGCCCAGTACGCTGCCACCCTCCCCGGCGTCGTCGAGTCCCACGAGACCAAATACGCCTGCGCCCAGGACTGTCTGAACGAGATCTCCGAGGCCATCGTCAAGAACGACCTGACCCGCGTCGTCGTCGCTTCCTGTACCCCCAGGACCCACGAGCCCCTGTTCCGCGAGGCCTGCCGCAACGGAGGACTGAACAAGTACCTCTTCAACATGGCAAACATCCGTGACCAGTGCTCCTGGATCCACATGCACTCCCCCGAGGCCGCCACCCAGAAGGCCAAGGACCTCGTGAAGATGGCCATCGCCAAGGCCGCTCTCCTCGAGCCTCTCGAGGGATCCGACATCCCCGTCACCCAGGCCGCCGGTATCATCGGCGGTGGAATCACCGGTATGACCGCCGCCCTCGACGTCGCCGCCCAGGGCATCCCGGTCCACCTCTTCGAGCGCGACGGAGAGCTCGGCGGATTCGCCAAGAACTTCGTCCACAAGGAGGACGGAGTCGCTGTCGCCGACTTCCTTGCCGACACCATCGCCAAGGTCAACAAGTGCAGCCTCATCACCGTCCACCTCAACGCCAAGGTCACCGAGATCCCCGGATTCGTCGGTAACTTCAACGTCAAGCTCGAGGACGGCAGCGCCTACCCCGTGGGAACCATCCTGTTCGCCACCGGTGCCGGCGAGTACAAGCCCGTCGAGTACAACTACGGCTCCGACCCCAAGGTCAAGACCTACGTCGAGCTGGAGAAGGAGGTCGCCAAGGAGCCCGCCAAGTACTCCGGAAAGAACATCGCCTTCATCCAGTGCGTCGGATCCAGGTCCGACGATGTCGGCTACTGCAGCCGTGTCTGCTGCTCCGCCGCCATCCGCAACGCCATCCAGCTGAAGATGAACGACCCCACCACCAACGTCACCATCATCCACAAGGACATCAGGACCTACGGATTCCGCGAGGACATGTACTACATGGCCTGCAAGCTCGGCGTCCGCTTCCTCCGCTACCCCGTGGACAACAAGCTCCCCGAGTATGATGGCAAGTGCGTGAAGGCCTTCGATGCCACCCTCGGAGCCGAGGTCGACGTCCCCGTCGATGTCCTCGCCCTCTCCATCGGTATCGCTCCCCTCCGCGAGGAGAAGGAGAAGCTGGCCATCATGGTCAAGGTCCCCATCAGCAAGGACGGATTCTTCTTCGAGGCCCACCAGAAGCTCAGGCCCGTCGACTTCGCCACCGAGGGTGTCTTCGTCGCCGGTACCGCCCACTGGCCCAAGTTCATGGACGAGTGCATCGCCCAGGGATCCGGAGCGGCCTCCAGGATGCTCACCATCATCACCAAGGACCACCTGGTCTCCGACGGTATCATCGCATCCGTCTCCAACGCCGACGCCTGCAACGGCTGCGGTACCTGCGTCGGATGCTGCGAGTACAACGCCATCAGCATCGTCATCGACGAGGCTACCGGCCGTCCCATCTCCAGTGTCAACCCCGGTCTCTGCAAGGGATGCGGATGCTGCGTCGCTGCCTGCCCCTCCGGTGCTATGGAGCAGCGCGGGTTCCGCAACAAGCAGATCATGGCTGAGATCGACGCTCTCCTCGAGCGCCCCCTCATGGTGAAGGAGTGATTCAAATGGCAGACTTCGAGCCCCTTATCGTCGCTTTCTGCTGCAACTGGTGTTCCTACGCGGGAGCAGACAACGCTGGTGTCGGAAGGCGCCAGATGCCCACCAACTTCCGTGTCATCAGGACCATGTGCAGCGCCCGTATCGACCCCGAGTTCATCCTCCGCGCCCTTTCCAAAGGTGCCGACGGAGTCATCATCCTCGGATGCCACCCCGCCGACTGCCACTACATCGGCGGCAACTACCGCGCCAGGCGCAGAATCGCCCTGCTCAGGCTCGTCCTCGAGCAGTACGGCTTCGACCCCCGCCGTCTCCACCTCGAGTGGGTCTCCGCTTCCGAGGGAGAGAAGTTCCAGCGCGTCATGACCGACTTCGTCGAGGAGATCAGGGCCCTCGGACCCACCCCCGTCGCCTCCGAGAAGCTCGCCGCCATGGAGAGGAACGACCGCGCCAAAACCGCAGAGGAGTGATTACAATGGGATGGTTCAAAGATCATTTCGGAAAGAGAATGAAGGGTAAGGAGGAGGCCCCCGCTTCCAACGCTTACCTCAGCGAAAAGGAGGCCAAGGCCGCTCCCGCGGCCGCCCCTGCCGCAGCCGCCGCCGCTCCCGCCGCGGCCCCTGCCAAGGCCGGCCACGTCGAATACAAGGCCGCCGAGCTCCCCCAGGGAGCCGATGCCCTGATCCCCTCCCCTCCGGGAGGCAAGATCAAGGTCGCCATCTACTGGTGCGCCGGATGCGGTGGATGCGATGTGTCCATCCTCGACACCAACGAGACCGTCCTCTCCATCGGCCAGATGGCCGACATCGTCATGTGGCCCATCGCCGTCGACGGAAAGGAGAAGGACATCGAGGCCATGGAGGACGGAGAGATCACCGTCTCCATCATCAACGGTGCCATCAGGAACACCGAGAACGCCCACATGGCCAAGCTCCTCAGGCAGAAGTCCAAACTGGTCGTCGCCT
>SUSU01000031.1 GCA_015063225.1 Thermoplasmata archaeon
GGTCGTCACCGAGATCAGGACCCGCAAGGGCCTGAACCCCGAACCTTACGATGAGAAGTACTACTCCGGCATGTGAGCCGGGTGCAGTACACCATCACAGGCCCCCGGCTGGCCGGGGGCCAGAACCAAACCATTTAATAACAACAGCCTTATGGCTCAAAAACTGAGGTCACTACCTTAAAAGGAGAGACAAAAATGGCAGAGAAAGAACACATGAATCTTGTCATCATCGGGCACGTCGACCACGGAAAATCCACCCTCACCGGAAGGATTCTCCTTGAGACCGGTGCCATCGACCCCCACATCGTGGAGAAATACAAGAAAGAAGCCGAGGAGAAAGGTAAGGGAACCTTCTACTTCGCCTGGGTCATGGATGGACTCAAGGAGGAGAGGGAGAGGGGTGTCACCATCGATGTCGCCCACAAGAAGTTCTACACCGACAAGTACTACTTCACCGTCATCGACGCCCCCGGACACCGTGACTTCGTCAAGAACATGATCACCGGTACCTCCCAGGCCGACGCCGCCATCATCACCTGCAGCGCCGTCGAGGGTCCCCAGGCCCAGACCAAGGAGCACGTCTTCCTCGCTACCACCCTCGGTGTCAAGCAGATCATCGTCGCCATCAACAAGATGGACGCCGTCAAGTACGACGAGGCCAAGTACAAGGAGTGCGTCGAGGCCATGTCCAAGCTCCTGAAGATGGTCGGAAACAAGGTCGAGAACATCCCCTTCATCCCCGTCTCCGCTTACGAGGGCGACAACATCAAGACCCCCTCCGCCAACACCCCCTGGTACAAGGGCCCCACCCTCATCGCCGCTCTGGACGCTCTCACCGTCCCCGAGAAGCACACCGAGAAGCCCCTCAGGCTCCCCGTCCAGGACGTCTACACCATCACCGGTATCGGAACCGTCCCCGTCGGCCGCGTCGAGACCGGTATCCTGAAGCCCAAGACCAAGGTCATCTTCATGCCCTCCAACAAGACCGGTGAGGTCAAGTCCATCGAGATGCACCACGAGCAGATGCAGCAGGCTGTTCCCGGTGACAACGTCGGATTCAACGTTGGTGGAATCGCCAAGAACGACATCAAGAGGGGAGACGTTGCCGGCCCCGTCGACAACCCCCCGACCGTTGCGAAGGAGTTCACCGCTCAGATCATCGTTCTGAACCACCCCTCCGTCATCACCGTCGGATACACCCCCGTCTTCCACATCCACACCGCCCAGGTCGCGTGCCAGATCACCGAGATCGTCACCGCCCAGCGCGCCGGTAAGAAGCTCGAGGACCTCTCCTTCATCAAGAACGGTGACAACGCCATCGTCAAGGTCAGGCCCTCCAAGCCCCTCGTCATCGAGTCCGCCAAAGAGTTCCCCCCGCTGGGACGCTTTGCTATCCGTGACATGGGTCAGACCGTTGCCGCCGGTGTCTGCATCGAAGTCAACGAGAAGGCTTGAAACCCCCGAAAGGATGGGGGGCAACTCCCCCCTAATCCTTCGGTACCATAACAAGGCTGGAATATCATGGTACAGCAGCGCGCACGCATCTCCCTGAGCGGGACCGACCCTGCTCAGGTGGACAGTGTTTGCAACCAGATCAAGAGCATCTCCGAGAGGACCGGCGTAGCCATCAGCGGCCCCGTCCCCCTCCCCACCAAGAAGCTCAAGGTTGCCTGCCGCAAGAGCCCCGACGGAGAGGGAAGCGAGACCTACGACCGCTGGGAGATGAGGATCCACAAGCGCCTCATCGACCTGGATGCCGACGACCGCGCCCTCCGCCAGCTCATGAGGATTCAGGTCCCCGATGGCGTTAACATCGAGATCGTCCTCCGCAGCATCTGAAACTCCAAACACTCCCCATTGGGGGTCAACCCCCAATTATTTCTATTTTCCATACTTCCACACCACGGTGAGCAATCATGCGCAGCGACGCAGTCAGGACCGGCATAGACGCCGCGCCCGCGAGGAGCCTCCTCAGGGCCGACGGTCTCAAGGACGAGGATTTCGAGAAACCCTTCATCGGCATCGCCAACTCCTGGAACAACATAGTTCCCGGGCACATCCACCTGAACGAGATCGTCCAGGCGGTCAAGGAGGGTATCGAGGAGGCCGGAGGGTACGCTTTCATCTTCGGCACCCCAGCGGTCTGCGACGGCATCGCCATGGGTCACAAGGGCATGAGGTACTCCCTCATATCCCGCGAGGTCATCTCCGACTGCTGCGAGGTCATGGTCGAAGGCCATGCGCTCGACGGCTGGGTCGGTGTGTCGAACTGCGACAAGGTCACCCCCGGCATGCTCATGGCCGCAGGGCGCATGAACATACCTGCTCTCATCGTCACCGGCGGCGCCATGGAACCCGGAAAGGTCCACGGTGAGGCCGCGGATCTCCAGACCGTTTTCGAGGCCATCGGACAGGTCCAGGTCGGCGCGGCCGGCGAGGAGGAGCTCCACGATGCCGAGTGCCACGCTTGTCCCGGAGCCGGGAGCTGTTCCGGTCTCTTCACGGCCAACACCATGGCCTGCCTCACCGAGACCATGGGAATGTCCCTCACGGGATGCGCGACATCCCTCGCCCTGGACAAGAAGAAGCTCGATATCGCCCGCGCCACCGGCCGCAGGATCGTGGAGATGGTCAGGAAGGACATCAAACCCCGCGACATCGTGAACATACACTCCATCCGCAACGCCATCGCCGTGGACATGGCCATCGGCGGTTCCACGAACACCGCCCTACACATCCCCGCCATCTCCAAGGAGTTCGGATGTCCGGTCACCCTCGACGAGTTCGACAGGATCTCCCGCGAGGTCTCCCACATCACCAGTCTGAGGCCCGCCGGGAAGTACCACATCGCCGACCTCGACCGTGCCGGCGGCGTCCCCGCCGTGCTGAAGAGGCTCATCGATCATCTCGAAGACGCACCCACCTGCAACGATGGGAAATCCGTCCTGGATATTGCCCGCGAGGCAGTGATCGCAGACCCGGAGGCCATCAGGCCCCTCGACAACCCCTATCACAAGCAGGGCGGCATCGCTATCCTCAAGGGCAACATCGCTCCCCTGGGATCCGTCATCAAACAGGCCGCTGTCAGTCCCAAGATGATGGTGTTCACCGGCACCGCCAAATGCTACGATTCAGAGGCCGAGGCTATCGCATCCATTAAGAAGGGTGATGTTGTCGCCGGGAACGTGGTGGTCATCAGGTACGAAGGCCCCAAGGGAGCGCCCGGAATGCCCGAGATGCTCTCCCCCACCTCCATCATCCAGGGTATGGGTCTCGGGGAGACCGTCGCCCTCATCACCGACGGGAGGTTCTCCGGAGCCACCCGCGGAGGCGCGATCGGTCACGTCTCGCCCGAGGCTTACGAGGGAGGCCCCATCGCAGCCCTCCGCAACGGAGACGTCATCGACATAGACATCCCCGCCCGCAAGATCAACGTCAGGCTCTCCGATGATGAGATCAAGGCCCGCATGGCCTCGGTCAAGAGGGTGGAACGCCCGGTCACCGGCGTCCAGAAGAAATACCGCGCACTCGTGACCAATGGGGTCAACGGTGCCTATCTGGATCCTGATTACAAACAGTGAACTTCCATCGTGTTGATTGGGCAAAATCCATCAACACGATGGTCACCTATTCCGTCACTTCTTCCCGATGACGGCTTCTTCGTTGGCGACCGATTCCGCCATTATCGCCCTGCAGATTGCTTCGGCGGTGTCGGGATCCATCCCGCGTTCCTCGGCGAGGACGCGATAGCGGTCGATGACCTTCCTCTCGACCTCGGGATTGTGTGCGGGAAGGCCGTGTTCGGCCTTGTACTCCCCTATCTTGACAGCGGCGTCCAGCCTCTTCCTGAGGATATTCATCAGTTCGCGGTCGTATTCCACGATCTCGGCGCGTTTTCTGTCCAGGAAATCCCCGCTCATAATCCTCTCTCCATCTGGTCTGCTATTATGAGGGCGGTGACCGCTTCCACAACAGATACCGCACGGGGTGCGATGCAGGGGTCGTGCCTTCCTTTGATCTCCAGGTCGGCATCGCATTGTTCCTTGAGGTTGACCGTGTGCTGTTTCTTGGCGATGGACGGCGTGGGTTTGAAAGCGGCCCTGAATACCACAGGCTGTCCGTCGGCCATGCCGCCGACTATCCCGCCCATGTTGTTGGATTCCGTGACGATGCGTCCGTCCTTCATGCGGTACCCATCGTTACTCTGGGAACCCCTCATGGAAGTGATGCCGAAACCCTTGCCGAATTCCACGCCCTTGCAGGCGGGAATCCCGAAAACGGCGCCGGCGATCTCCGCATCGAGGGATTCGAACCAGATCCCGCCGAATCCGATGGGCAGTCCGGTGATGATGCATTCCACGACCCCCCCGACGCTGTCGCCGTCGCTGCGGGCGGCCATTATCTCATCGTTCATCCGGGAATCCAGTTCGGCGGTGCATCCGCGGGTGGGATACTTCCTGGAAGCGAACGCATCATTGATTGTCCTCTCCCCATCATCGGAGACATTGCCGATGGAGCGGCAGAACGCGCCCACTTTGATTCCCTTGGATTCTATCATCCCTTTCGCAACCGCTCCCGCAGCCACGATTGCGGCGGTGAGCCTGCCGGAGAACTGTCCTCCTCCGCGGATGTCGAAATCTGGCATCTTCAGAAGTGCCGGCATGTCCGCGTGGCCCGGACGGGGAGTGGTCTCGAATTCCAGGTACTTGGAGCCGTCGGTGTTGCCGTTGGCTATCTCTATCCTGATGGGCGTGCCGTCGGCGGCGCCGTTCTTCACGCCGGAGACGAAGACCGCCTTGTCGGCCTCCTTCCTGTCGGTGCCGATCCCCTTGGACGGTTTCCTCAGTTCGAGATCCGCCGCGACGGCTTCCTCGTCTATGGGTGTGCCGGCGGGAATCCCTTCCAGCACGCAGCCTATGCAGGGACCATGGCTTTTTCCGAACAGGCCGAACCTTATCTTCTTGCAGAAGAAGGAGAAAGGTTCACGTGAGACATCGGTCATCGTTCCGAGATATGCCAGGTTAATAGATTAGTCTTTGCCAGGAGCCGTTACCGATACCTGTTCAGAAATCTTTATACAATAAATGCGCAGTCGGGAATCTGTTGGGCTGTTAGATCAGCTGGTAGATCGCTGGCTTTGCAAGCCAGAAGTCGCGAGTTCAAATCTCGCACAGTCCACTCTTATCATAATCTTGGTCCTGCGGACCCGCTTTTGAAAGAAAGATGGCGGCGGTCGCCCGCCGCCGTTATAGTTTCAGTCGAACTTGCCGACGACGGCCTTGATCCTGCGGACGCCCGCGGCGGCGGACTGCTCCTTCTGGATCTTGAATCCCTGGAGCTCGCCGGTGTGCTGGACGTGGGGTCCTCCGCAGATCTCCACGGAGACGTCCCCGATGGAGTACACCTTGACCTTCTCGCCGTATTTGGAGTCGAACACTCCGATGGCACCCTTTGCGCGGGCCTCGTCGAGGGTCATCTCCTCGCAGACCACGGGGAGGTCGGCCTTGATGGCATCGTTGACGAACTTCTCGAGCTGGGCGAGTTCCTCGTCGGTGACCTTCCTGTCGAGGTTGAAGTCGAATCTGAGCCTTTCCGCGGTGATGTTGGATCCCTTCTGGCGGATGTCCGCGGACACGATCTTGCGGAGTCCGGCGTTCAGGAGGTGGGTCGCGGTGTGGAGCTTGGTGGTCTCCACGGAGGCGTCGGCGAGACCGCCCTTGAACACCTGGTTGGTGTCGGCACGGGAGGTCTCCTGGTGCTGCTTGAAGTGGTTGTTGAACTCATCGATGTCCACCTGGTATCCCCTCTCCTCGGCCAGTTCCTTGGTGAGCTCGATGGGGAAACCGAAGGTGTCGAAGAGCTGGAAGACCTTGTCGCCGTTGAGGACCTTGGAATCTCCCTGTTCGGCGACCATCTGGTCGAATTTCCTCAGACCCTTCTTGAGGGTGCTGTGGAACTTCTGCTCCTCGTTGGTGATGGTGGTGCGGATGTTCTCCGCGTTCTCGGAGAGTTCGGGGTAGGCGGAGGAGTAGTCCCTGATGATGACGTCGGAGACCTCGGCCATGTGCACCCCCTCGATCCCGAGGGCGGACATGTAACGGGATGCCCTCCTGATGAGCCTGCGGAGGATGTATCCTCCGCCCATGCGGGCGGGGACGACGCCGTCGGCGATGAGGAAGGTGGAGGCCCTGAGGTGGTCCGCGATGACGCGGAATGCCTTCACGTCGTCCTCGTACTTCTTGCCGGAGAGCTCCTCGATCTTGGCGATGATGGGTTTGAAGAGGGGGGTGTCGTAGACGGTCTCTACGTGGTTGATGACCCTGAGCGCCCTCTCGAGGCCCATCCCGGTGTCGACGTTCTTCTGTTTGAGGGGGGTGAACTTGCCGTCTGCATCCTTGTTGTACTCCATGAAGACGTTGTTCCAGATCTCGGTGTACTTGCCGCAGTGACAGGACGGACCGCAGGACGGACCGCACTTCGGGCGGCCGTCGTCGAAGAAGATCTCGGTGTCGGGTCCGCAGGGACCGGTCTGACCGGCGGGGCCCCACCAGTTGTCCTCCTTCCCGTAGAAGAAGATCTGGTCGTCTTTCATGCCGAGGGACCTCCAGATGGAGGCGGTCTCCTCGTCGCGGGGGGCGTTCTCGTCGCCGGCGAAGGCGGTGACGGCCAGCTGGTCCATCCTGATGCCCATGAACCCGGTCAGGAACTCGAGACTCCAGGGGATGGATTCGCGCTTGAAGTAGTCGCCGAGGGACCAGTTGCCGAGCATCTCGAAGAAGGTGAGGTGGGACGCGTCGCCGACCTCGTCGATGTCGCCGGTGCGGACGCATTTCTGGAAATCGCAGAGGCGGGTCCCGGCGGGGTGCTTCTGTCCGAGCAGGTAGGGGACGAGGGGGTGCATGCCGGCGGTGGTGAAGAGGACGGTGGGGTCGTTCTCGGGGATCAGCGATGCACTGCGGATCTGTGCGTGGTTCTTGGATTTGAAATGGTTGATGAACGCTTCTCTGAGTTCCTGAGCTTCCATGTGAGTCTGCTCCTGTTACTGGCACTGCGATTCCCTTCTCTATTAAATAGCTTGACTTTGACAATTACGCCAAGATCCGATGAGGAATTCGTCGGCTGCGATGCCGTTCCGCGCATTGTTCTTCCCGTTCTCAGTTATGTCGAAAAGGACCGTTCCATGCGTCATCGAGAAGGGTTTAGGCTCCGTTTCAGATAACTGTCGACGGAATATGTGCCCCGAGGACCAAAAACAGCGGAGAATACATACAATTTCACTGAGAATCCGCAGTCTGGCTCTGTTGAATCTATAAGTGGAAACGGGAGAGGGATGAACGGTTCCGATAACTATCGGAAAAGGTGTTTTCACCGCTGTCCGCACAATCTTCCCCCGGGGACGTTTTCGGTATTCGGCGGTATTCGGTTAACTCCCCGGGGGAGCATTATATAGTCGGGACCGCGTGGTTCTGTCCATGAAGACCCTGAGGTTCCGCATCGAACCGACCTCCGAACAGAGGAAGGCGATAGATCATGAGATCGAGGCGAACCGCTTGGTCTACAACTGCTTCGTGACCGCCTGCAAACTCTTCCACCAGAAGAACGGGAAGCTGCCGACGGTCTTCGACCTCAACAAACTGGGGACGAGGTTCAGGCACAACTGGGCCTTCGTATCCGAGGCCTACTCCACAACACTGAACGAGACCGCGAAACGCGCCATATCCGCCTGCGAGAAGACCCTCGGCAGACACGACAAGGCACACGGGATGATGGATCTGGAGGACGGTACCGTCACCGAGGGCGGTCCCCGCTACCCCAGGTACAAGAACCCGGGGCAGTTCTGTTCGTACGCCTATCCTTCCTGCAGGGATTATGCGGTGATCATCGGGAGGAACTCCAAGGGATGCAGGAAGAGGATGCTCAGGCTTGGGAAGGTCCCGGGCCTGCTGAGATGCTACAACCAGAGGACGAGGCTCAAAGGGGACGTGAAGACCTGCACCATAGTAAGGGAGGATGCGGGCACCCATTACGAGTACTACGCGTGCATATCCTACGAACCCCTCCCGGAGAAACCCAGGGAAGGGAGGAAGGAAGCCGTGGGCGTGGATATCGGGATATCCAACATAGCCGCCCTCTCCGACGGAACGGTGTTCCGGGGAGAATATGCTTATCTGGAGAAGGAGAAGGAGCTGAAGAAGGTACAACAGAAACTGAGCTCCTTGTCAGCTTTAACGGAAGGATACAGGAAGACCAAGGCGGTGCTGAACCACATCTACGAAAAGATAGACAACCGCCGGAGGAACACGACGGAGAACATATCGAGATACATAGCGGACAACTACGACACCATCGCCATGGAGGACCTCTCCGTAGCGCAGCTGCGGAGAATTGCCAGGGACAGATGGATGACGAAAAGGTACAACGACGTGAAGCTCGGGGAGCTGAGGAGGAGGATCCAAGACAAGGCTGAGAGCGCCGGCTGTTCCGTAATCCTCGTGGATCCGAGGGGGACGTCGCAGACATGCAGCGGATGCGGAGCATACGTCAAAAAGGACCTCTCCGTGAGGGTGCATGTCTGTCCCGTATGCGGACTCAACATAGACAGGGACGTGAACGCGGCCAGGAACATCCTCGCCCGTGCCCTCTCCCAAAACCCCCAAGGATCGGCCGGCGATCCGCGCCCGGGGTTCGTTCGGGCGGAAAAGCCCGCCGTCTGACGGACGGGCACGCAGTCCGACGGATAGACACGGAATCCGTGTCCAACTGTCGAACTCAGGTTAAATAGTTAAAGAAAAAGGGGAGGAGAACGTCAGTCGCGGGCGGCATCCATGACGGCGGAACGGAGGTTCCCCGAACCTGTGAATACCCTCATCCCGCGCCCTTCGAGGACGGAGCGGGGCATGTCCCCTATCTCCGTGACTGCCACGACATCGCATCCTTTCAGGAGATCGGCGATCGCCTCGATCCTCCCGCGGTGTCCTCCGCCGACGGTACTCTCGGATAAGCCAGATGTGGAGATCTTCTCCACGAATCCCACATCATCCCCGTTCACGGAGTACACGAAGAAGTACGGTGCGTAGCCGAAGCCGCAATCCAGGGATTTGCCGTCGGAGGAGGCGACCGCGACGGTATGCTTCCCGGCGGGGTCCGTGGGTACGATGATGTCCGTCCCGGGGGAGGGGCCGCAGCCGCTGCCGTCGCCGTAACCGCATCCGGAGAACTCGGAGGAACGGTCATCTCCGAGGAGACCGATGGCATCCGCGCGGCACTGACGGCAGTGGCGCATCATGCGGGCATCCAGCGAGCATCTGTCCATGAGCTCCTTCCTCTCCGCGGGGGTGGGTCCGCGCAGGTCCCCGAACGCCGTCCCGGGGACGGGGATAAGGGGGAGGATGTTGACTATGTACGCACCCTGCGCCTTCACCTTCCTGACCAGTTCGGGTATGGAGTCGGTGTTGATGTCGGGCACCATGACGATGTTGACCTTCACCAGCATCCCGAGGTCCGCGCAGGCCTTGATCCCGGCCATCTGGCTCTTAAGGAGGATGGCCGCTCCCTCGGTGCCGGTGTACTGCTTCCCCCCGTACATGACGCGGGAGTAGATCCTCGCTCCGGTGTCCGCGTCGGGGGCGTTCATGGTGACGGTGACGAACCTCACGCCGAGGTCGTAAAGGCGCTGCGCGTTCTCGGGGAGAGCGAGGCCGTTGGTGGAAATGCAGAGGGTGAGATCAGGGAACTTCTCTCCTACGAGCCTCAGGGTCTCGAAGGTCTGTTCGTTCGCCAGGGGATCCCCGGGTCCCGCAATCCCTATTACGGACAGGTTAGGGATGCGTTCCTTGACATAGGCCACTTTGGAAACGGCCTGTTCAGGGGTGAGGACCTCGCTGGTTACTCCCGGACGGGACTCGTTGACGCAGTCGAACTTCCTGTTGCAGTAGTTGCACTGGATGTTGCATGCGGGTGCAACGGGGAGATGCATGCGTGCGGAGGTGCGGTGGGCGGCCTCGTTGTAGCACGGGTGGTTTTCCAGCATGGCCTGCAGTCTTTCGTCCACGTCCGCGTGTATGCGTGCCGCCTATAATATGATGCGCGGAGACGATTGTTCCTCTAATCCTCTAATAATCATCTTAGATAATAATATAATAATAAAAGGGGGATGGGGAAGCGTGCCCTACGGGATAGAGGACGACCCGCGTGACGTCACGAAGATGATCGCGGGTCTGAACAGCAACATACCGGTCAACCGCCGTACACTCATGGATTACATCGAGAACGGCGATTTCACATACCGGACGAAGGAGGGGGACGTCATCTCCTTCCCTCAGGAAGGCATCGACAGGCTCGCCGAGGTCACCGACGACCAGGAGAAGCTCACCCTCAGGCTCCCCGTATTCGTGTCCACCGACGTCCAGGGGGAGCGTCCGTGCTGGAAGGTGGACGGGATCACCGAGACCTCGGTCATCTCCAAACTGCTGGGGCGCCGCGTCCACTCCGACAACAGACTGCCCATTTACTACCCGGACCTTGTGAAAATGAGGCAATTGATACCCGAGTTGGTCTTTACGCTCTTCCTTCCGTGAAGTCCGAACACCTAGTTTTAAATACAAGATGTGGCTACATGAGTCTTGCGCGATGCGAGGCATCGTGTGGTCTGCCTTGATAAGGCGGGCTGAGAAAGGCGTTCTTGAACGATTTCGGAAATATCTCGAACCCAAGTCTTATATATGACCTAGGTTTGAGGGGAATTTACCGAAGCCGCAAGAGCGACTTCAGACTCATGCACCCGGTGAGAGGAACTCACCCGGGGAAGAGGTAGAGGGCTCCGACACAGGAAGAGAGAGCGGAACAAAGCCCGATGACAACCGATCATACGTAACCTGGACGTGTGCTAGATCATACGCCAGCGGCGTTGCTACGCCGTATGGGGGATGGTTCGGCTAGAGTGCTGATGAAGGTCGTGTCAAGCTGCGATAAGCGTCGGGAAGGTGCAAGAAGCCTATGATCCGACGATCACCTAATGGGACTTCCTATTCTTCGGAATGATCAGTAATGATTGGGAACGCGGGGGATTGAAGCATCTTAGTACCCGCAGGAAAAGAAATCAACCGAGATACCGTTAGTAAAGGCGATCGAACGCGGTAGAGAACAAACCGAATCCCTTGGTGAAAACCTTGGGAGATGTGGAGTTTTGGACTCGTTTACTCCTAAATCGAGATACTCGAAGTTGTCTGGAAAGACACGCCATAGAGGGTGATAGCCCCTTAGAGGAAGGTCGACATGGAGATTGATGAGTTTCCAGAGTAGTGTAAGTTGGATATCTTGCATGAAGATGGGGGACACTTGCCTCCAATTCTAAATACAACTCTAGTCCGATAGTGCAGTAGTAGCGTGAGCGAAATCTGAAAAGTACCCTTAACGGGAGATGAAAAGACCTGAAACCATACGGTTATAGATTTACATGGCATGAAAGGGAAGAAGCGAGTAATCGTGGACCAGTGTTGTGTAGTTCGGTTAGAAAACCGATCCATGGAGTTCTGGTCATTGGCGAGGTTAACTGTTCAATCAGGAAGCCGAAGGGAAACCGATAGCCCGCAGTTTTTACGAGGGGCAAGGTGTGCTCGCCTTTAGTCAATGGCGCGGAGACCCGAAGCCGGTCGATCTATGCCTGAGCTGCTTGAAGCCTCCGGAAGCGGAGGTGGAGGAGCTAACCAGTTCTGATGTGCAAATCGTTTGGATGACTTGGGTATAGGGGTGAAAGGCCAATCTAGGCCGGAAATAGCTG
>SUSU01000032.1 GCA_015063225.1 Thermoplasmata archaeon
GTCGCGGCGGCGGTATATCGCGCCCACGACATCGAACAGTTCGGAACGGTCCTCGCGTCCGGAGAGGACCGAGGCGTCCTTCTCGGTGACGTGTTTCTTGGCGGATGCCAGGGATTGGAGGTCGCGGAGGGCGGCGCGAATGTCGCCGGAGGCGTTCTCCGCTATCTTCATCACGGCGGCATCCTCGATCTCCACGCCCTCGGAAGCGCAGACTCTGCGTACGACTTTGGCAATCGAGGCGGCGGTGGGCCTCCTGAATGCCACCTGCAGGGTCTGGTCCTTGATGGTGGAACTCTTCCTGTTGAGGGCGTATCCGTCGTTGGCGATGAGCATCACGGGCTGGTCCGAGGTCTTCACGAGCTCGTTTATGACGGGCATCGCACCGCGGTCGGCGTTGCCGTACAGGCAGTCCGCCTCGTCCAGGACGATGAGCTTCATCCTGCCGTCGGCGGTGCTCAGGAAGGACCCGTCGGCGCCGAAAGTGCTGAATTTGGAACCGGTGAGGGCCACGTTGCGGATGGCATCGGCGTTCCTCTGGTCGGAGGCGTTCATCTCTACGATGTCCCATCCCATGTCAAGGGCGAGGGCCTCGGCGGCGGACGTCTTGCCTATCCCGGGAGGTCCGGTGACGGTGACGGCACGCATCGTCGGCTTGCCTTTGGCCCACTGTTCCGCCCATTTGCGGATCTGTTCGGCGGCGCCGGGGTTCCCGACAATCTCGGAGAGCGTGCGCGGACGGTACTTCTCTGTCCAGTCGTCGCCCGTCAGTCTCCCCCCTTCCGGTCAGACGGGGGTTCGGTGTAGTATGCGAGGCGCAGCAGGTCGAAACTGCTGCTAAAGAAGATGTAGAGTCCGATGATTCTGAGCAACATGAAGCGGTAGGACGATGAGAACCCTATGGAGAGCTCCACGTAGAGGATCACGGAGGACAGCACGAGGTACATCAGGCCCTTGGAGTAGCGGTGGTAGAGGAGATGTCCGATGCCGCATATCCCGGCCGCACCGGCGATGAGCCCGATGGCCAGCTTGATGTAGTCCTCGGTCATCAGCTTCCTGGCGCTCCTGCGTGCGGTCAGGCGGGGGAGGGGGGCCCCGCAGTCGGCGCAGTTGTTGTCGCTGAACCTGTTGGTGAATCCGCAGTTGGGGCACATGCGGGGGGCGTTGCTGTCCACGGCGGTGAGGTTGCCGTCGTCGTCCATGTCGAATGCGTAGCGGCGCAGGGCACCGCAGCGGACGCAGAAATCCTCTCCGTCCTCGATGACGGAACCGCATTCGGAGCAGTAGACGGTCATAGTTTACTCTATGCGCGCGTTTTATAAAAAACGAATGAGGGCGGTCAGCCGTCACAGCGGGGCATCCTCGTGCATCCTGTAGATGCCGTCGGTGCATTCCACTATGATCCTCTCCCCGTAGACCTCGGAGACCTTATCGGAGGTGAGCATCTCCTCCTTCGGACCGTCGTTGAATATCCTCCCGTCGCGGATCATGATAACCCTCCCTACCTTGTGGGGGATGTCGGTGAGGTCGTGAGTGATCATGATTATGTTCACCCCGGTCTCCGTGAGGATGTCGAACATACGGCGGAAACGGGATTTCATGACGATGTCGAGGCCGGTCATTGGTTCGTCCAGGATGAGCATGCTGGGGTCTGTGACGAGGGCGCGGGCGATGAGGGTCCTGCGCATCTCACCGAGGGACAATCCCTCGATCTTCCTTTCCAGAAGGTCCTCGATGCCCATCTCGGTGGCGCGGAAGAGTATCTTCTCCTCCATCGCCTCGGTGACGGCCATGTTGCGGAATATGTCGAGAGAACCGAAGAATCCCGAACCGATGACCTCCCTGACGGTGGTGAGGGGGTTGAAACGGTCCTGGAGGTCCATGGAGACGACACCCATCTTCCCCCTGAGCTCGAAGACATTCCAATGTTCCTCCCCGAAAATGCGCATTGAGTAGGGTTCGTCGTCATCGTAGGGGTAGATGTCCCCCCTGAGGAGCTTGAGGAGGGTGGTCTTCCCAGAGCCGTTGAGCCCGATTATGGCCACGTTCTCGCCGACATCGATGCTGAGGGTGACCCTGTCGAGGATCCTTTTCCCCGAACGCATCACGGATACGTTTTTCAGCTCAAGTGCCGGCTCCATAGACCTCTATCGGTAACGCAGTTATAACTGATTTGGTGCGGATAGTCCTTTTAAACGATAACCGCGTTACATTCCGCATGGCCGAGCCGATCTACGGTAAACTCTACCAGTTCACCAATCTGGCCGGGAACATGAACCTTCCCGCCCACCAGTATCTGCTGGCCACCGAACCCTCCGTGATGTTCGCCACCGGCGTCTATTCGCAGGCGAAATGGATCCTCCCCCATATCGAGGAGATCCTCGGCGGAAGGCCCCTCGATTATCTTTTCGTATCGCACATGGAGGCCGACGAGTGCGGCGGGATAGCGCTTTTCAAGCGCAAATATCCCAAGATTACCGTCCTCGGGACGGGATTCATGGCGAACGAGCTCGTGGGTTTCGGTTTGAACCCCCGCGTGGTTGTGTGCGAACACCTCAGCACCTTCACTCACGGCGAAGTCAACCTCACCTTCTTCGGATTCCCTGTGGACATCCACGGGAAGGACGGTCTCATCGCTTACGATTCCACCAGCGGGATAATCTACAGTTCCGACGTGATCGTCAAGAGCGGACGTTCCAAGATGGATCTGGGGGACTGGAACGCGGAGGTGGAGGCCATCGATTCCACCCGCGTATCCGATGACGCCAAGCGCGACAAGCTCAAGTCCGCGCTCAAGTCGATACGCCCCAATTTCATAGCCACGGGGCACGGTTCGTGCATCAAGGTCGAACACTGATACCCACGGTTCCGACGTCATCGAACGTGTTTTTCGGTTATCATTCCAGTAAAGAATTTTATAATCTCGCCCCATCGGGCGTATCGGCAGGCTTGCCGGGGAGCTAGGCGTGCCCTACATCCGAAATCGTCTTCAGCGGAGGGACTTCGGGGGGCGGCTGAGTTGAACCTGCAGGCTCGTTGAGAAACTATGAAGCTTTGTCCTGCAGAGTGGGAGTACCCCGCGGATGCGGCCGGAGGGTCGCAGACACGGGGCCAATCGGGGGGAACGGGTCAGGCCCTGACGGGAGCAGCCTTACCCTGAGCTACTTACGTTTGCGGGTTAGCAGGGTTGAGAATCGAGACGGTCAACCTGCGGCGGGAGACGATGTCCACCTCCGATTGCCTGCCACTTTTCCCTCATTTCTTGTGTCTGAGAGGTCTGCATCCGGTGATTATATCCTTCTCGAAATCGAAGAGGGTGCGGGTCTCGCCATCGAGGACGATTTCGACCTTCCTGGAATCGTTGACCTTGCCGACCACGGCGCCGTCGCAGCCGGCCTTCCTGAAGATTTCGATGACCTCCTGGGAATGTGCGGGGTCGCAGGAATATACGAACCCGCAACCGAGGTAGGCCAGCAGCCACCTGATGAGGTCGTCGTCCCTCCTGGGCAGGGGGATCTTGGAGATGTCGATGACGGCGCCCTTCTCGGAGGTCTCGAGCATCATCCCTGCGGTTCCCACGGAACCGGGGTTGCTGATATCCTTCCCGGCGTGTACGAGGTGCTTCTCGGCCACCTCTGCGGCGGCCTCCATCTGCCTCCTGACGAGTTTCGGGTCCTTCGCGAGGGTGGATTCCCATGCGTAAGGGACGGACTGGGGGTAGTGGCCGTCGGTATCCATAACCATCACCAGGTCATCGCCGGCTTTCGCGGTGCTGGAGAGCACGACGGAATCCCTCCTGACGGTGCCCATGATGGATATGTCGAGGGCGTGATAGGAGCAGTCGGGGTGTGTGTGGCCGCCGACGATGGGCACCGCGAAGCGTCTGACCCCCTCCTCCATGCCGCGGAGCATGCGGGCGCAGATGATCTCGTTGCTCATGGACATGATATCGACCATCGCCGTAGCCCTTCCTCCCATGGCCGCGATGTCGTTCACGTTCACTAAAACGGCGAAATAGCCTGCCATGTAGGGGTCGGATTTGACGAGTGATTCCATGATTCCGTCGGCCGCGAAGAGCGTGCAGTAGTCCCCGGCACCGTCGATGACAGCGGCATCCTCTCCTTCGGACGCGATGACGTGTGTGAAACTGTCGACCGGCAGGAGGTCGACGACCTCGTGGATGCGGGCTTTGCGGGTTACGCCGGGGTAGGTGCGGATGGCCTCGACGATCTGGTCAATGGTGGGCATTGTTATCACCGAATCACATCAAAGTGGTTTGTTTCGTCTGCAGCACGAGGTGCCATGCATCTAAGCTGTCGAGACCTATAGAGGTCAGGATGTCCTCGAATTGATCGGGATATTCGTTGATGGGTACGTACGCGTTCCCGGATGGGACGACGTTGCCGGCCTTGCGGAGGAGTTTGCGGCTCTCTTCTATGGCGGGGGTATCGGCGAGTTTGCCGACAGGGCGGAAAGTGCCTGCGAGTCTTAACTCCGATTCGAACACGGGGCGGCGGAAGAGCCTCCACAGGGTGTAGAGTATGAGCTCGTCGGCATCGATGCCCGATTTGGTGCGTGAAAGCCTTCCAACGGCCTGGTAGACGTTCTCCGGGAGCTTCTTAGCCGGGAGGTAGATCTTCGCAGGGGGGACATCCCTCATACGGAGGTAGCCGAGGTCGTTCATGGCCCTGAGGTATCCTGTGAGAACGAGCCTGTGGTCCTTCATCCCCATCTCTGAAAGCTTCTTGTCGAGCGAGCTGATCGACAATCCTTCGGTACCTAGGCACTCGATGATGATGCGGGCTAGGTCCTTCTCGGGATTGAACATGCGTGTGGATTCGCGTGCCCGTATTAATAGATTCGAAACCGTTCATATTATTTTTATCACTATTGTATAATTATGATACAATATTATAATTTTGAATTACTGGCTGCTTATATTGGTAAACAATATGGTAATCAATATGATAAACTAATTTGTAGGGTATTTTACCAGATTGAGTTCAATTGTTTATATATACTCAAGGCGTGAATCGAGTAATTGCCAGTCTTGGTGTGCTGGGATGCACACCGGGAATGAATCCTCACCCAGCTATCCCCTGGGTCCCTATCCTATCCCATATCCCTTTGGATTCATTCCCGGTAATTTTTCAAGACTGGATTCTTCCCTTCAGATCACGGTTGCCACTATTACCAGGACCAGCAGGATGAGCATCACGTTCGAGACGTTCCTGGCGATCTCGTCCGACTGCTTCTCGCGGGCCTCTGTATCCTTCTTCCCCATCTTCTCTAGGAGCTTGTCGACCCAGCCGCGGAAGATGAATCCGCCGTCGAACGGAACGGCCGGAAGGGCGTTGGTGATGCCGAGGAGGATGTTCAACCAGAACGTCCAATATATGACGGACACCAGAACCCAATAGCCTGCGAACGGGGCATCGTACCACCAGTGGATGGCCTCAGGGACGGGGGTGAAGCCCTGGAAGGGGTGTGCGATATAGGCGAGCATGCCCTGGATCTTGTCGGACAGGGAATCGTATCTGAAGAACGGGTTGACGGCGATCTGAATCATGTCGTCGGGTGATACGAGAGACATGCCGGCGGTGGTCGTCCCGATGCCGAGGAAGCCCTTTCCGCCGGATTTGCCGAGGGTCACCGCAGTATCGAAGTAGGAATCGTCGGATGCGCGGTAGTAGTGGAGCGTGACCTCGTCTCCGGGCCTGGTGCCCGACATATAGTCCGTGAAGGCGGTGTTCGAGTAGAGGTAGTGCAGTCCCGAAGAATCCTCGATGCTGATGAGGATGTCGTTCTTCTCCATGCCGATCTTCTCGGCGACAGAATCGTCAACGATGGAGGCGATATAGACGCCCCATCTGAAGACCTTGGTGAGGCCGCCCTTGTCCTCGGTGTCATATGTTACGGTGACAGGGACGGCGAGGCCCCACATGGACATGGTGTCGGTAGGTTCCTTGATATCCTCGTAGACGAAGTCGAAACCGTCCACCTGCGTGATGATCGCACCGGCGGGGATGCCGTCCTCCTCCGTGTTGCTGTAGACTCCTGCATTGTCCTCGTACGGGGAGGCGAGGGTCCCGAGCATCACCGGGGCGAATAGAAGGAATGCGACGACGGCGATGAAGAAGTTGGCCGTGATACCCGCCGCATAGACGTCCAGGGTGGCGCGGCGGGAGGCCTTGTCCATATCCTCTTCGTCCGGTTCCACGAACGCACCGAGGGGGACGACCCCGTAGAGCAGGCCGGTGTGGGTGACGCCGATGTCGTTGGCCCTGCTCTGGATGCCGTGGGCCATCTCGTGGAACACGAGGGCGATGATGAATCCGATGAGGGTGAACCAGAAGGGCATCAGGGGGTTGAGCCCCGGCAGGGCGAGGGCGTATTCGATCCCTATGCCCTTTGCCTGCATGGCCACGGGGAGCCTGATGACGGCGTTCACCATGATAATCATCATCAGGACCATGAGGATGAACGCGACGACTTGCGAAACCTTGCCCATCGCATGCCAGAAACGGCGGTGACGGGCGACCCTGTCGATCACCTTTATCCCGAGACGGGTGTTGATCTTGATCGCCGGGCCCCAGGTCTCCAGTCCTTTTTCGAGGGCTTTGGGGGAACGGCGCGCCCAGATCCATATGGGAACGTAGATTATGAGAAGGATAATCAGGATCAGGGCGGTCGAATTCATCTTAACGCCGCTCAATCGCAATGGCCGATTTAATGTTTAGGCCATACTATGTCGGGGGAGGAGGGATCGATTATCTTCTCGGCCCAGCGGAGTTTCCGTGCCTTCATAGCCGGGTCGGAACCGTCCTTGAACGAGGGGTTATCGAAATCGAAACCGAGCAGGATGATGCGTCTTATGCCGAAATGGCGTGCAAGACAGACGGCGCGGTCCCCGTCGGTGAACCCCCCGAAGCAGAGCACATTACCGTGGGGCCTGTTCTGGGTGGTGAGGACCACCTTGCCCCTGAAGAGGGGGGCGTAACGGGCCACGAGTTCGGAGTTGTCCCCGTGTGCGAGGATGAGGGTCACCGTCCCCCTGGACGAGGCCTCGAGCTGGGCGTCGATGTCGCCGTCAAGGTCGGTGACGAGGATGTCAGGTATTATCTCTGCGTCGAGCACCCCGCGGCAGGCGGATCCCGCCGCGATAACGGTCCCCTCGGGAGGATGGGATGCGATGTCTTCGAGAAGGGCATCCGAGGCTCCGAGAACGGTCGCTGAGGGCTTGATGAGTGGGAGTACGGCGTCCTCATCGTCAAGGTCAAGATTCGGCGTCACGGCCTCGAGGAGACGGACGGACGCCTCGTCGGAGGCGGGGTCGATGGAGAGGTCCTCGCAGATGAGCCTGTAAGTGGGTTCCCATTCCGAGAAGTCCAAGATATCACTCGGCCTGTCTTTCCGATGCGCGGGCGAGCCTCGAACGGATGACGACCGCGAGGACGATGAATACGATGCCGGCGACGAACTCGATGATGGAATCGTTGTTGTTACCGGTGTACACATCGGTGTAGACGAGCAGGAAATCAGCGATCCCTGTTAGGAGAAGTCCGGCACCGACGATGTACAGGCATCCCACGATGCTGCCGAAGCGGACGTAACCCTCGTTGAGGTAGCCGTTCAGGACGGCCCCGAAGTGGTATACCATGAGGGCGAAGAGGAACGGCCACAGGGCGTTGGCGATGAAGAGGATGATCCTCTGGGTGTCGCGGTAGGTGTAGACGGTGTCTAGGGAATAGATGCCCATGACGATGCTTACAACGACCAGGATGGCGGCGACGATGACGAACACGAGTCCCGAGGCATCCTTCGAATTGTTCACTAGACGTTTCAGCACGTTGTTGATGCGGTCGATGATGTCGTACGAATAGACGAGTACCATCGCACCGACGATGAAGAGGATGAGGGTTCCCGTGGAGATGAGGAAGAAATTCTCGAGATCGGTGGCCCTCAGGACGTTCGCGATCAGGTAGACCATCGAGATGGCTACGATGGCGAAACCGATGGGGGCGATGAAACGCTGTTTCTTGTCGGGGTCCTTCATGTATTTTCCGAGGATGTAGAGGGTACCCTCCACCCCGGGGGCCTGTTTGACGAAGACCTTCCTCTTGTTGTCGATGGGCACGCGGCTGGCGATGACGGGGTAGACGTATTCGTCCTCCGCACCGTCGGATACCAGCACAACACTGTCGGGACGGACCTGGTCCAAGACCATCTCGAGCTCGTGGACGAGGGCCTGGTCGGATTCGTAGCCGACGCGGGAGGCGCCGCAGATGAGGGCGACCTCGAAGGTGTCCTTCGGGTTGTCCTCGGCCATCCTCTCCTTGTAGAAGTTAATGGCTGCGAAGAGAGCGTTCACGTCGGAGTCCTCGGGATCCGCCACGGCGAGTTCCGTGGCCGCACGGATGCAGGCGTCGACGCCGATGACGGGTGTCTCCACCTTCCCTTTCTCCCCGTAATCGTCGTCGCGGTCGACGACGAGTATCAGCTTCTTGGCCATCGGTGGAAATTCGGGATATGCGTTAATATACTTTCGCGCGCGAGTCGGCACAGTTATATCGCCTGCGCAGTATGTGGGGGCGTGTTGATGCGCTGGTTCGGATACGGGTGTTTCCTGTTCTCCGATGACAATGTCCGTGTCGTTTTCGACCCCCATGACGGCAAATCCCTGGGGATATTCCCCCCTAACACCTCGGCCGACGTGGTGGTCTGCACGCACAACACCTTCGCCCGCAACGCGTTCCGCGTGATCCGCGGCATCCACCAGGACTACAATTCCTGTCTGGGGGAACAGAGCTGCCGCGGTTTCCGCTTCGAGGCCTTCCCCTCGACCTCGATGTACGATGACGGGCAGAACTCCATCTGCCGTTTCGAGATGGACGGCGTCAGCGTCGTTTTCTGCGGATGTCTCGGTGCCATCCCGTCCCAGGACGTCATCGAGAAGATCAGCGGCGCCCACATCATGGTCGTCCCCGTCGGGGAGTACTCCACGCTGCCCATGAACGACGTCAACGAGCTCATCAGCCTCACCCGGCCCCGTATCGTCGTCCCCTCCGAGTTCAAGGCCGGAGGGATCACGCTGCCCCTCTCGAACATCCAGGCGTTCTCGGAGGGGAGGGACACCGAGGACTTCGCATACGTCGGCGATGAGGTGGAGTTCGATTCCGGCGACATCCAGGACTACGAGGGAGTCTGGATTTTCGATTTTTGAAATGATCAGTAGAGGACTAGTCCGTCCTCGATGCGTCCCATCTCGATGGGTGTGGTCTCGTCACCGACGAGCGCACCCTTCGAATTCGCCACGATCCCCGCTCCCACGAACTGCGCGCCGTGGTTGACGGTGGTCCTCATGACCTCCACCTTGAGGACGTCCTGGAGAAGGGCGATGTCATCGTCGGAGGCATCGATGGAGCAGAGGCATCCCTTGTTGGTGCAGATGCACACGGAACCGACGGTGGAACACCCGGCGATGGTCGCCTGGACGGCCTCCACGCCGAAGATCTCGGAGATCTTCTTGACGGTGCGGGGCTCGGCATCGGGGGTGACGATGGCCCCGTGGTCGTTGACGAGGATGTTGTTCCCGGCGGCGTTGATCTCGTCGGGGAGACGCAGAACCGGCAGCCTCTCCTTCAGGGGGGCGATCTCCTCGTCCTCGGCCATGTTGGAGATGGCTATGCCATTGGAATTGAGGGCGACGAGGGACCCGACGACGCGGGCCCCTCCCGCCGTTATCATTATGGTTTCAACATCCAGCGCCTCGGAGAGGTCCTTGAGGAAGGACGGCTCTGAGCCGCTGGCGGCGATGGCGAGGCTGTCGGAGGCCTTGGCGTAGACGCCCAGGTTGAACGTACCCTCGGTCCTAGACAGCCTCATCCCCATCGGGATCACTCCTTCTTCTCGGCCTTGGCGGGCTGAACGAGGGAGACCTCGACGAGACCGTCGTCGAAGCGGACGGCCTGGACGGTGATCTTGCTCGGGGGGTTGCGGATACCGTTCTCCCAGAGCTTCTCGTTCACGGATTTGTCGATCCACACGTGCTCGGCGTCGACCTTCATGTGCCTCATGATGTAGGCACGGACGTCCTTGACGGCGCGCTCGGTGCGGCGGGAGCGGGGAGCCTGCTTGGCTCCGCGGAGGGGGATGATCATGATTCTGGTGAGTTCGTCTGCCATCTGAATCACTCCTTAATCTTGCTCATGCGCCAGGAGCGCCTCTTGGGGTGCCTAAGGAACTGCCTGTTGGTCCTGATCATGACCCAGGCGGGGACGCGCCTGTTCTGCTTGACTTTCTTGTTGAGCCTCTCTTTCATCGCGGGGGGCTTGGTACTGGACATTTTCACTCTCTCCTTTGGAATGTGATGTTGATCTCGCGTTCGCGGGGTGCCATGGACTGAAGGAGCTCCTTCAACATGGGCTCGGTCACCGCGGTCTGCAGCCTTCCGCTCTGGTAGAGGCGGATGAGCTGGTTCTCGACGTTGGCAGCCTGCTGGGGGTCTACGAGCCTGACGTTCGCCAGTCTGTCGCGGGCCTCGGGGAGCATGATCTTGCGGAGGATAGCCTGCTTCTGGGCCTCGGCCTGCCTGGCCTGCTCCTCCTGCTGGCTGCGGTTCTGCTGGGCGGCGGCCTGCTGCTGCAGCTCGGCCATCCTGCGCTGCCTTATCGCTTCTAATTCCGGATCATCTCCAGCCATCTTCAGCACCTTCACTCGCTCTTGCGGGCGTCGAACACCTCTTTGGCGGCATTGTCGAGGAGCTTCTGACCGGCGGGGCTGATCTTGCGGCCCTGCTTGTTCTCGGCCTCGATGAGGAGACCGGCTTCCTGGAGCTGTATCAGGCACTTCCTGATGATGTTCCTGCTTCCCTTGACGGCGCGGTTGGGCTTGGATCCGCGGTCGCGGAATCCACCGTACTCGGCGGCGAGCTTGGAGGTTCCCATGGGACCCTTCACGTACAGTTTCCTGAGGACGGATGCGGCCCTGGTGTACCACCAGTCGGGCTGGGCGGGCGACC
>SUSU01000007.1:0-60116 GCA_015063225.1 Thermoplasmata archaeon
TGTCGGGAACCGCGGCATAGGCCTTCGGGGCCGTGAATAAATCGGCGGTCCTTCGGAACTAAAGAACCCCGTCCGGCTCTGAAAACTGCTTGATCTAATCCAGATTTTGATGCATTCTCAGCGGATGCTATGCAAGTCTTTATCAAAATCAATGAGAATCAAGGCCTCAGACCACTGTTTTAATTGGAATAAAATGGGATGGTAGCGAGGGGTCGATTTGAACGACCGGTCTCCGGGTTATGAGCCCGACGGGATATCCTGGCTACCCTACCTCGCTATTGAGACACCCACACGGCTCATTTTATAAAAGATTTGTTGAATGTAAGTCCCTCCCGGAAGGGAGGGGTATGAGTTTCAGAAGAATTTCTTCAGGAACATGAGGTCCTGAATCTTTCCCTTGACCACGATCTTGCGAGTGACGTAGGCCTTCATGGGGCGGAGGTCGCCGTCCAGGAGCTTGGTCATGTTCTCGACGGACGAGGACAGGGTGACGTCGGCCTCGGGGATGGGCTCGCATTTGAAATCGAAGACCTTGCAGTCCTCGAAGCGGAAGGAGTACTGCTCCTCACCGAGGTCGATGTTGAAGGTCTTCTTGAGGTCCTTGACCTCCTCTCTCATCTTCTCGTCCCCCTCGAGTTTCCTGTTGACTTTGTCGACGAGTTCCCTGATGCGCGGTTCCATAGTCATTGTGATCACCAGTCGTCGAGGGTGGTGGTGCGTGTCCTGGTCATGAGGTCCTTCACGGGCTTCCACGACCCTCTTGTATGAGGGGGTACAGTGTGATGTTCATTAATCCAGTTTTCTACGAAATGCTTGGTGGCGGGGTCCGACGGGTACCCGGAACCAACGTCGATGCCGATCTCGCGCTTGATGTCCTCGATCATCCTGTCCCTGGTAACCTTGGCCATTATCGAGGCGGCGGATACGGCGGGGAAGATCACGTCGGCCTTGTTGCGGGCATCCACGGCGACGCCTCCGGCCATCTGGGAGAGGATGTTGCCGAACCTCTCGGTGTTCACCTCCGGACAATCCACCTGCACGATGTCGCAGGGGTGTATCCCGATGGCCCTGGCGAAAAGGGACATCTCGATCTCGTTGAGGTTGTTCCTCGTCATGGCGTCATCGAGGTCCGCTGCGGATATGGGCACGACCTCCCAGAAATCCGCGGTCTCGGCGATACGGTCGTACAGCTTCTCCCTCTGGAGGGGCGTGAGCTTCTTGGAGTCCTTCACCCCGAGATCCCTGAGCTTCTCGGGGTCCGTGCACCATACGGCGCCGACGACGAGGGGCCCGACCATGGGTCCCCTGCCGGCCTCGTCCAATCCGCAGATCATGCGTCTCCCAATCCCCTGACCGCATAAAAGAGAGACGCAGGAAAAACACCACTTACCAAGAATCCCGTTATCAACCTATTTATTGGTTGGCAATTACGGTTTAAGTATTCCATACATTACCCCTTTCTCATGGCACTTATGTGCGATGTTCAGTACGGACAGGGTTCGTCCGGGTTCGACCTCTCCAAGGTCGGGGTCTCCGGAGTCCGCAAGCCCGTCGTTCTGGCACGTCCCGGAATCAACAGTCCTGACAGCAGCGTCGTCGTCTGCAGCTTCGACATCTTCGTCGACCTCCCCGCCCGCCAGCGCGGTTCCCACCTGTCCCGCAACGTCGAGGCTCTCAGGGCGGTCGCCGAGGAGAGCGTGTCCCGTCCCTATTCCAACCTCGAGGACCTCGCCACCGAGATCGCGAAGATCCTCCTCGAGAAGCACGAGTACGCCCAGAATGTGTATGTGGATGTCACCGCGGAGTATTTCCGCCCCTCCGTCACCCCTTCGGGAAGGAGCACGACCGAGTCGTGCATCCTCCTCGCCGGAGCCGTCGGTCACCGCGGTCAGGGCATCATGAAGAAGATCGGAGTCAGGGTGACCGGCATGACCGCCTGTCCCTGCGCCCAGCAGACCGTCGGCGAGATGCTGAACATCGAGAACCCCGGCTTCCCCCTGATGTCCCACAACCAGAGGAACGTCTGTACCATCATCCTCCAGCACGACGACGGTGTCCACATCGAGGCCGACGACCTCATCGATATCGCCGAGAAATCCGTCTCCACCCCCACCTTCGAGCTCCTCAAGAGGGAGGACGAGGGCAGTGTGGTCATCAATGCCCACACCAACACCCGTTTCGTGGAGGATGTCGTCCGCAACGGACTCACGCTCGTCGTGAAGAACTATCCCCACCTCGCCGGCAACACCTTCGTGAAAGTGTGCAGCGACTCCGAGGAGTCCATCCACAAGCACAACGCGTATGCCGAGCGCACGGCCACGATGGACGACCTCCGCGAAGAGGTCGCCAAGAACATCATCGCCGAGTGATTCCAAAACAACACATGTCAGGCTGGGGTGCCAGAGCACCTCAGTCCTGGCATTTTTCCAGTTTCTCTTTCGTTATGGAGATGTCCTCGAGGTAGACGTCCTCGGGGCATTCCAGACCGTCCACGTGTCCGGTCCAGTAGACGACAACGCCGGGGCCGAACAGTTCGGTGTAGGGGATGAGCTGGCGGGTGGCGTTGTAACGGAACTCGATGGCATCCCCGAACGAGGCCTTGCTCTCGATCCAGAAGATCTTGTGGCCTTTGTACATCATCGGTTCCTCGAGCAGGCAGTCGGGGGTCTTCGTGCCCTCCTCGCGGCGGTCGTTCTCGGTGGTGTACTTTATGCCCTGGGAATCGAGCCACTCCCAGAGGAGGGACTCCCCCCAGCGTCCGCGTTCGCGGCTGCGGGCATCGGCGGCGGGGGAGAAGACGAGGTCGGCCTCCCTGGCCTCGATGAGCTCTTTCGCGGTCTGCTTCGAGTTGAGGAGCGAGGGGTCGTTGACGTACTCCCAGAACACCTTCCTGGGGGTCCCGTGCTTCTCGAAGATGGTCTTGGCGACCAGGATCGGGGGCATCTTGCGGGAGTCGGCTATCTCCAGGAACGTCCTGCCGGCGTTCCACTCAGCGAGCATCTTGGATGCGTCCCTGGTGAGGATGTAAGCCTTCTTGCGGACGTAGCGGGTGGTCTTCTGGTTGATGAGCGTCTCGAGGAGGCGTCTGTCGTAGCCCTCGGCCTCGAAGGCATCGACGTCGGCGGCCGTGTGCAGGCCGTCGTAGAGGCGCTTGTACTCTCCGTACTCCATCTGATCACTGGAGGTTCCTGACGAGCTCGTCGGCGGCTTGGAGGACTACATCCCTGACCATGGAAGTCGGGGGGCAGTAGGCGTTCTCGGCCTGGACGATGAACTCCTCGGCGGTCATGCCGTTGAGGACCGCGGAGGTAATCCAGTTGATACGGCCGGTGGCGTCCTCCCCGGAGATGATCTGGGCACCGACGAGGCGGTGGGTGGCTGCGTCGGCCATGAGTTTGACGGTGAGTTCCTTGTGGCCGGGGAAGTAGCGGGCGCGGCTGTAGCCTGAGGCCTTGCCGGAGGCGAGCTTCGCACCGTACCACGAGGCGAGTCCGAGGGACATGCCGGTACCGGCGATCTGCATGTCGCCGATGACGGACACCCAGGGGGCGACGACGGGGCCGAACTTGGCGTCCCCGCCGGCGGCGTTGATGCCGGCGACCCTTCCCTCGCGGACCGCGGAGGATCCGAGCTGGGACATGGTGGGGCCGGGGTAGACGGCCGACTGGCACTGCATGACGTCGCCGCAGACGTAGACGTCGGGGACGAGCCTGCCGTTCTTGTAGGCCTGCAGGGTGGGGGCGGCGACGAGGGCACCGAGCTGTCCGATGTCGAGGCCGATCATCATGGCGAGGTCGGTGTTGGCGCGGACGCCGGTGGCGAAGATTACCGCATCGCAGGGGTAGTCGACACCGAGGGAGGAGACGCTCTCCACCTTTCCGTTGCCGTTGACCGCCTGCACGGGGGCCTTCATGACGAACTTGACGCCGATGGACTCGAGGTAGGCCTGGATGGGGTCCGCCATGTCCTTGTCGGCGATGCGGGGGATGACCTGGTCCATCATCTCGATGACGGTGACGTCCTTCCCGGCCCCGACGAGCTCGTAGGCGAGTTCCAGGCCGATGACGCCGGCACCGGCGATGACGATCTTCTTGCGGTCCTTGATGTAAGCCTCGATCTCCTTCCCGCCCTTGACGGTGCGGATGGTGAAGACGCCGGGGAGGTCGGTGCCCGCGATCGGGGGTATGAAGACCTTGCCGCCGGTGGCGAGGATGAGCTTGTCGTATTCGACGGTCTTGCCGTCGACGGTGATGTTCTTGACGACGGGGGCACCGCGGGGCATGTCCCAGGCGGCGGCCTCGACGTGGGTGGCGGTCCTGATGGTGATGTTCCTCTCCTTGGCGTACCACTCGGGGGTGTGCATGATCATGCCGTCCCAGCTGGATTTGCCTCCGAGGACCCAGGGGATCATGCAGGGGGAGTAGGCGACGTCCACGTCGTCGGTGTAGACCGTGATCTCCGCTTCGGGATCGGTCTCGCGGGCGGCGGAAGCGGCGGACATGCCGGCCGCACCGGAGCCGATAACGATGATTTTCTTTGCCATGATGGTAACCTGTCCGCTCCATGAAAGGTACCGTAGATAAAGTTGGCGCACGCGCGCGTACCCCATAGTTATAAATCGGCGGGCTTATCGGCGAGGCATGAAGAACAAGAGACTTCCCAACGAGCCCGAGGCCTGTTGGAAGGAGAAGGACATGGCGTCGGGGGAGACCGTCCCTGCCATGGTGGCCATCCTGCGCACCAACGGGTGCTGCTGGGCCAAGGCCGGGAGCGGGGGGTGCACGATGTGCGGATACCGTTCCGCCTCCCTCAGCAACGTCACCTCCGAGGACCTCAACTCCCAACTGGATGCGGTTCTCGAGAAGTACGACGGCGAGCCTTTCGTCAAGCTTTATACCTCCGGGTCGTTCCTCGACGAGAACGAGATCCCCATGGACGTGAGGGAGAGGGTGTTCGAGGAGTTCAAGGGATGCAGGAGGCTCCTGTTCGAGAGCCGTCCGGAGTTCGTCACCGCGGACTCCGTCTCCACCCTCCCGTCTAACACCACGGTCGCGTTAGGTCTCGAGTCCTCCGATGAGGACGTGCTCGTCAAATGCATCCACAAGGGCTTCACCGCTGCACAGAGCCAGGAGGCCGGGATGAGGATCAAGGACGCGGGTCTGATGGTGAGGACATACCTCCTCCTGAAGCCCCCCTACATGAACGAGACGAACGCCATCGCCGATGCCGTGAACTCTGCCCGTTTCGCGGATCCGTTCTCCGACGAGATCTCCGTCAACCCCCTGAACGTCCAGCACGCCACCGTCGTGGAGAGGCTGTGGAAGAGGGGGGAGTTCAGGAGCCCGTGGATATGGAGCCTCATAGATGTGTTCAGACAGCTGTCTGGCACAGTGAACGCGAGGCTCATGTCGTCCCCTTCCGGGGGAGGTTCCCAGAGAGGTGTCCACAACTGCGGCAAATGCGACCAGGAGGCCCTCGCCGCCGTCGAGAGGTTCAGCTACTCCCAGGACGTCCGCGACCTCGCTGTGTCATGCGAATGTAAATCTACTTGGGAGCGCTATATGGCCGCAGAGAGGATGCTCGGGACCGCCGCCGACATCGGCCGGTCCTTCGACAGCGACCTCATCATCAGGATGTGAGATACTGGCTGACTTGACCGAATTCGACATCAAAAGGGGCTTCTTCAAGAACGTCGACGGGGACGGACTCAAGAACATCATGGCCGAGGTCTTCGGCAGCGCTTCCGTCGAGGGCGACCGCGTCGTCTCCAAGTACGGCGTCATGGCCCGCATCGAGGCGAAGGTCATCTCCAAGGCCCTCCTCGGCGTCGCCACCGAGAACGTCGCCGACACCTCCAAGCTCACCGATGAGGAGATCATCGATTCCAAGCGCAAGCTGAACGACTTCCTTTTCCAGTGCACCGGTTTCACCGCGAAGGACCGTCAGAAGCGCGCCAAGGACAAGGCGAAGAAAGGCGAGCTCTGAGGGACCGCACCGCTTTCTAAACCTCTTATCCCCTATAAGGGGAAGGCCATTCTTTTTATAGTACATACGGCTACGCGCGTTTAGATTGGACATTCCTATGTCCGACCAGACGCATCGGGCAATGCTCCGGCAACCCACAATCCTTCCATGCCGAGAACGGCGTTTTCGGGATGGACGCGGCGCCACGGTCGGATGTAGAGGCGTTCGTCTGAAATCGCGAGGTTAGCGAAGATACCCTCGCAGGTGTGATAACATGCCGCAAATGAGACGCCCGAGAAAGGGATCCAGGGCATACGGCCCTAGGAAGAGAGCAAAATCGCAGACACCCAGGTTGGATTCCTGGCCCGAGATCAGCGGAACCCCCAAGATTCAGGGATTCGCCGGATACAAGGCCGGAATGACCCATGTCTTCGCGGTTGACAAGAGAGCAAAGAGCACGACCTCCGGAATGGAGGTCCAGACTCCCGTGACCGTCATCGAGGTCCCTCCCATGAGGATCGCCGCGGTGAGGTTCTACGAGTCCACCATCTACGGACTGAAGACCTCCGGTGAGGTCTGGTCCGACGACGTCGACCCCCTGCTGGAGCGCCGCGTGCACGTCCCCAAGAGGGCCGCGCCCGACTTCTCCCGCTACGAGAACGCCGACATCGAGGACGTCCGCGTCCTCGCCTACACCCAGCCCAAGCTGCTGAAGGGTGTCCCCAAGAAGGTCCCCGACCTGATGGAGCTCCGCATCGGCGGAGGTTCCGTCTCCGACCGCGTCGAGTACGCCAAGAGCATCCTCGGCAAAGAGGTGGCCCTGACCGACTTCGCCCAGGAGGGCGCACTGATCGATGTCATCGCCATCACCACCGGTAAGGGATTCCAGGGAGTCACCAAGAGGTGGGGAGTCAAGCTCCTCTCCCACAAGAACAGCAAGCACCGCCGCGGAATCGCCAACCTCGGTCCTAAGCGCCCCGGTTACGTCCGCAGCACCGTGCCCGCCTCCGGTCAGATGGGTTACCACCAGAGGACCGAGCTGAACAAGAAGATCATGCGCGTCGGAACCGACGGCAACGAGGTCAACCCCAAGGGCGGTTTCCTCAACTACGGCGAAGTCCAGGGTGCCTACATCCTGGTCCGCGGATCCGTCCCCGGCCCCGCCAAGAGGCTCATCCGCCTCAGAGACGCCACCAGGGTGCCCGCCAAGGCCGACCAGAGCGCTGCCGAGATCACCTACGTCTCGGTCCAGTCCCAGCAGGGGGCCTGATTGAATGACCACAACCACTGTTTACTCCGTGAAGGGCGAGTCCGCCGGAACCGTCGAGGTCCCCGCCGCCTTCGCCACCGCCTACAGGCCCGACCTCATCAAGAAGGCCGTCCTGGCCGCCGCCGCCAACAGCAGGCAGCCCTACGGTCCCAACAAGATGTCCGGCATGAGGCACTCCGTCAGCACCTGGGGTAAGGGACGCGGTGTCGCCCGTGTCCAGCGTCTCCACGACGGAAGCCGCGCCACCCAGTCTCCCAACAACATCTCCGGTCGCAGGGCCCACCCCCCGAAGGTCGAGAAGATCTGGGAGCAGAAGGTCAACAAGAAAGAGGCCAAGCTGGCCCGCATGTCCGCCCTCGCCTGCACCGCCTGCGCCGAGTGCGTCCGCGCCCGCGGCCACCAGTTCGACGACAAGGTCACCTTCCCCGTCGTCGCCGAGGATGCCCTGAACGAGGTCGGCACCGCCGCCGAGGTCATGCAGTTCTTCGACGCCATCGGAATTGGCTACGACGTCGACCGCGCCAAGGACGGAACCAAGATCCGCGCCGGCCGCGGAAAGATGAGGGGCCGCAAGTACCGCACCCCTGTCTCCGTGCTTATAGTAATATCTGATAAAGAGAGGAACGCCGCCGTGTTCAAGGGAGCTAACAACCTCCCCGGTGTGCAGGTCGAAGAGATCAGCACCCTCAACACCGCCCTCCTCGCCCCCGGTGGAGACGCCGGCCGCCTGGTCGTCTACACCAAATCCGCCATCGAAGAGATCGGAGCGTGGACAGAATGAAGCAGAGCGACATACTCATCAAGCCGTACGTGACCGAGAAGTCCCTGAACCTTATGGCCGGCACCGCCGCCCAGAAGTACCAGGACGGCAACAAGATCGAGTTCCTCGTCCACCGCGACGCCGACAAGGCCGACATCAAGACCGCCTTCGAGGAGGCCTTCGAGGTCAAGGTCGTCAAGGTCTGGACCCGCATCCAGAAGGACGGGAAGCACGCAATCATCGAGCTCGCGGAGGGCTACTCCGCCGAAGACGTGGGAAGCCGCGTCGGAGTGTTCTGAGGTGAGATGAATGGGAAAGAGACTTATTCCGCAGCGCCGCGCACGCGGTGGTTCGCACTACAGGTCCCCTTCGCACCGCCACGTGGACGATGTCCGCATCCCCCACTACGAACAGGTCGAGGGAACCATCACCGACCTCATCCAGGCCCCCGGAAGGACCAGTCCCCTGGCCGTCATCGACTACGACGGCAAGAAGAGCTACCAGCTCGCCGTCGAGGGAACCTCCGTCGGACAGAAGGTCGAGATCGGTACCAAGAACGTCGCCATCGGCAACATCCTGTCGCTGGCAAACATCCCCGAGGGAACCCTCGTCCACAACATCGAGGGAATGCCCGGTGACGGCGGCAAGTTCGTCAAGACCGCCGGAACCAGCGCTCTGGTCGTCAGCAGGGGACGCGTCGTCGTCCTCAGCATGCCCTCCGGTGTCCTGAAGGAGTTCAACCCCAACTGCCGCGCCGTCGTCGGTATCGTCGCCGGCGGAGGCCGCACCGACAAGCCCCTCGCCAAGGCCGGTAAGAACTACCTTACCCTGCGCTCCCGCGCCAAGGCCAACAAGAAGACGAGCGGTGTCGCCATGAACGCCGTCGACCACCCCCACGGTGGAGGTAGCCACCCCCACGTCGGAGGACCCAACTGCCACGGACGCACCGCGCCTCCGGGACAGAAGGCCGGTTTCATTGCGCCTAAGAAGAAGAACAAGAAGAGGAAGTGAGCTAAATGGCAACTAAGATCAGAGGATCCCACAAGGCCTCCGTTAGGAAATCCAGGAAGAAGAACTCCCAGATTCAGGCAAGGAAGAAGAAGGAGTTCACCTACCGTGGGCTCACCATCGAGGAGCTCAAGGCCCTCCCCTTCGACCAGGTGCTCGACCTGCTGCCCTCCAGGTCCCGCAGGACCTACCTGCGCGGCCTGAACTACGAGCAGCAGCTCGTCTACGACGCCCTCTCCGGTGAGACCACCGGGACCGTCCGCACCCACCGCCGCGACCTCCCGATCGTCCCCTCCTTCGTGGGGAAGAGCGTGGCCGTCTACAGCGGAAAGGAGTTCGTAGAGTTCGAGATCAAGCCCGAGATGATCGGGTGCATGCTCGGCGAGTTCGTGTACAACAGGAAGGCTCCGCAGCACTCCGGACCCGGAGTCGGTGCGACTAGGTCTTCCAAGTTTATGCCGCTGAAGTGAGGTGAGGAGATATGGCTACTAACAAAGGTTACACAACTGTCTCCGACCCCGACACCACCGCCAAGGCGCTCTCCAAGGAGCAGCCGATCTCCCCCAAGCTGGCCCGCGAGGTCGCCAAGATGGTCCGTGGAATGACCGTCTCCCAGGCCCGCACCGCCCTTGAGGAGGTCATCGCCCTCGAGCGCCCCGTCAAACTGTACCGCTACAACAAGCGCGTCGCCCACAAGCCCGGAGTCGGCCCCGGAAAGTACCCCGTGAAGGTCTCCAAGGCCATCCTCGCCTGCCTCGAATCCGCCGCGTCCAATGCCGACTACAAGGGAATGGACTCCGACGGCATGGTGATCTCCACCATCTCCGTCGCCCGCGGCCAGGTCATGCCCGGCAGGCGCCCCCGCGCCCAGGGCCGTGCCACCGAGTGGAACCAGGACACCGTGAACATCGAGATCATCATCTCGGAGGTTGAGTGAAATGGCATCTGAAAGGAAATTCGTCGCTGAGAACGTACGCCGCGTCCTCCTCAAGGAGTACCTCATGAAGGAGGTCTCCAGGGCCGGCTTCGGCGGACTCGACGTCCAGAGGACCCCCATGGGTACCCGCGTCATCCTGTCTACCGAGCGCCCCGGGCTGGTCATCGGCCGCCGCGGTGAGACCATCAAGAGCCTCACCTACGCCATCGAGAAGAACTTCGGTTTCGAGAACCCCTCGATCGAGGTCAAGGAGGTCGAGAACGCCTCCCTGAACGCACAGATCATGGCCGAGAAGCTTGCCTTCTCCCTCGAGAGGGGCTGGCACTTCCGCCGCGCCGGACACGCCACCCTCCGCAGGGTGATGGAGGCCGGTGCTCGCGGATGCTACATCGTCGTCGCCGGAAAGCTGAGCGGACAGAGGCACAGGACCGAGAAGTTCAAAGAGGGCTCCATCAAGTACTGCGGCGAGCCCGCCCTCCTCTTCGTGGACGAGGGCTACGCCGTCGCGAAGCTCAAGATGGGTGTCATCGGTGTCACCGTGCGCATCATGCAGGCCGACTCCAAGCTCCCTGCCGACATCGTCATCGCCGACAGGCGCGACGTCGACGCCTCCGCCGTCGTTGCCCCCGCCGCCGAGACCCCCGCCGAGGAGGCTGAGTGAGATGGCCGCACTGAAAGTCGCCGACATCCGCAACATGTCCGCCGAGGAGCGCAACGAGAAGCTCAAGGAGCTTCGCGCCGAGCTCATGCACGAGAGGGGAGTGTCCGCCATGGGCGGCGCCCCCTCCTCCCCCGGCATTATCCGCAGCATCAGGCTGAGTATCGCCCGCATTCTGACCGTTCAGAAAGAGGAGGAGAAGCTCTGATGTCCGGGATCTGCCCCAAGTGCGGTCTACCCATGGAGCTCTGCATGTGCGAGGAACTCGCACGTGAGCAGCAGAGCGTCCGCATCGCGGTGGACACGCGCCGTTACGGCAAGACCGTCACCGTCATCGACGGTTTCGACGGCAACGACATCGACATCGCCGATCTGGCCAAGAAGCTGAAAAGCAAATGCGCGGCCGGCGGCACCTGCAAGGACGGGCGCATCGAACTCCAGGGCGACCACAAGAAGAAAGTGGACGCCGCCCTGAAGGAGATGGGCTTCCGCACCGAGGTGAGATGAAGATGACCGCTGTCGCCGAGGTAATGAAGGCGGAACTCATAGGCCTGGACGTGGAAGTGCTGTCAGCGCCCTTCTCCGGTATATCCGGAAGAGTGGTCGACGAGACGAAGAACACGTTCACCATTGAATCGGCCGGAACTGAGAGAATGGTACCCAAGTCCGGGAACTCGTTCCGCTTTACCTACCGTGGCGAGCAGATCACAATCGAAGGAAACAAAATCCTTCACCGACCCGAGAACAGACTCAAGAAGGTTAGGTGAGAATTGAAATGACAGCTAAAATCAGGAACATCGGAATCGAGGTCGCCGCTCCCGAAGGGGAGTGCACCGACCCCTACTGCCCCTTCCACGGCACCCTCTCGGTCCGTGGACAGATAATCGAGGGAACAGTCGACACCGTCAAGATGAACAAGACCGTCATCGTGAGGCGCGACTACTACAAGTTCGACCAGAAGTACGAGAGGTACGAGAAGAGGACCGCCCGCATCGCCGCCCACGCAGCGCCCTGCCTCGGTCTCAAGGCCGGCGACTCCGTGAAGATCATGGAGTGCCGCCCCATCTCCAAGACCGTCTCCTACGCCGTGATCGAGAAGAGGAGTGAGTGAAATGAAGGGAATCGCAGGTCACCAGATCCAGGGTCTGGAGGAGCAGTCCCAGCTGACCGTCATCGACAACACCGGTGCCAAGGTCATCCAGATCATCACCGTCCCCAGCTACCACGGCGTCACCCGCAGGCTCCCCAAGGCCGGCGTCGGCGATTTCGTCATCGCCTCCGTCAAGAAGGGGACCCCCGCCATGCGCCGTCAGATCGTCTATGCGGTCGTCGTGCGCCAGCGCCGCCCCTACCGCCGCCCCGACGGAACCATGGTGTTCTTCGAGGACAACGCCGCCGTGCTCGTCACCGACACCGGCGAGACCAAAGGAACCGACATCAAAGGCCCCGTGGCCCGTGAGGCAGCCGAGCGCTGGCCCCGTATCGCGGCTACTGCCAAGACCATCGTGTGAGGTGTGAAGAATGGTTACCAGCAACACCGGAAAGACCAGGAAGAGGCAGTACAACGCCCCCGCCCACACCAAGAGGAAGATGCTCTCCTCCCACCTGTCCGACGAGCTCTCCCAGAAGTACGGCCGCAAGGCCGTCCGCGTCTGCGCCGGCGACACCGTCGTCGTCAAGCGCGGCCAGGAGTCCATCAGGGGCATCGAGGGGAAGGTCATCGAAGTGTTCACCAAGACCGGCCGCGTCACCATCGACGGCATCACCGTCAAACAGGCCGACGGCACCCAGGTCGCGTTCCCCGTGCACGCTTCCAACCTCGTCATCACCAAGCTCAATCTCGAGGATCCCCTCCGCGAGGAGATCATCATGAACAAGGAGGCTACTGAATGAGCGACCACATGAAGAGGCTCGCAGTCCCCAAGGCATGGCCTATCCCCAAGAAGGCCTACATCTACGCCACGAAGCAGAGGCCCGGAGCGCACTCCGTCTCCACCTCCCTTCCGGCCACGATCATCCTCAGGGACCTGCTCAAGGTATGTGACACCGCCCGTGAAGCCAAGAAGATCGTCGCGAACCGCGACCTGCTCGTCAACAGCAGGGCCGTCAAGGACGCGAAGACCCCCATCGGACTCATGGACGTCGTGTCCCTGCCCAAGACTGGAAAGAACTACCGCGTCGTCCTTACCCCCAAGGGAAAACTGACCGTCGTCGAGATCCCCGAGGACAACGCCAAGTGGATCATCGCCCGTGTCGAGGGCAAGACCCGCGTCTCCGGAGGCAAGCTCCAGCTCAACCTCTCCGGATCCCGCAACGTCGTCCTCGACGCCAACAAGTACAGCGTCGGCGACTCCGTCAAGCTGTCCCTCGCGGACAACGAGATCATCGGCGAGTACCCCCTCGCCAAGGGCGCCAAGGTGCTCGTCATCTCCGGTTCCCACGCCGGTAAGGTCGAGACCGTCGACTCCGTCGAGATCGTCAAGGGTCCCGCCAGCAACGTCGTCCTCTTCGAGAACGGCACCCGCACCATCAAGGAGAACGTCTTCGTCATCGGTACCGGCGCCTCCGAGATCGTCCTGCCGGAGGGATCCGCTTGAGCAACCCCATGCGCGACCTCCACATCGACAAGGTCACCGTCAACATCGGCGTCGGCGAGGCCGGCGAGAAGCTCGTGAAGGCCCAGAAGGTCCTCGAGATGGTCACCGGACAGAAATCCGTCCAGACCATCTCCAAGACCGTCAACAGGGATCTCGGGATCCGTGTCGGCATGCCCCTCGGCTGCAAGGTCACCCTCCGCGGCGAGGCCGCCGACTCCTTCCTCAAGCGCGCCCTTCTCATCCGTGAGAACCGCGTCTACGAGTACTCCTTCGACAGGGACGGCAACATGTCCTTCGGCATCTCCGACTACACCGATTTCGACGGCATGAAGTACGACCCCGAGATCGGTATCTTCGGAATGGATGTCAACGTGGTCATCCGCCGCGTCGGCGGGACCCGTGTCGAGAAGAGAGCCCTCCTCCCCAGGAAGACCCCCAAGTGCCACCGTGTGGCGAGGGACGAGTCCATCGCCTACATGAAGGAAACCTACAACGTTCAGGTGATCGAATGAAGCCCAAGAAACAGTTCGGCAGGCAGGTCGGCTGCGACCGCTGCGGGCGCAGGCGCGGAATTATAAGGAAGTACGGGATGCACCTGTGCCGCCAGTGCTTCAGGGACATGGCCCCGGAGCTGGGCTTCAAGAAATACTCGTGAGGTGACAAGACATGCAGAGCGATACACTCAACGACGCTATGTGCGTCATCAAGAATGCCTCCCTCAGCGGTAAATCGCAGTGCGAGATCAAGCCCGCCTCCAAACTCATCGGCCGCGTGCTCAGCGTGCTCAAGGACCACGGATACATCGGGGACTTCGAGCTCGTCGACGACGGCAAGGCCGGCGTGTACCGCGTGAAGCTCATGGGAGCAATCAACGACTGCGGGGTCATCAAGCCCCGTTCATCCGTCAAAGCCGTGGACATCGAGAAGTACGAGTCGAGGTACCTCCCCGCTCAGGACTTCGGTGTCCTCATATTCACCACCACCGACGGGGTGGTCTCGCAGAAGAGAGCCAAAGAGCTCGGAATCGGCGGAAAACTTCTTGCTTACGTGTACTGAGGATTGAACATGACAATTGCAGGGATAATCGAGGATCACATCGCCATACCCGATGGGGTCACCGTCAACATGGACGGGAACGTCCTGAAGGTCAAAGGACCCAAGGGCGAACTGTGCAGAACTTTCTCGCACCCCCGCGTGGTCGTCGCAGTCAACGGCGCTAACGTCACCGTCAGCTGCGAATACCCGAGGATCAAAGAGAAGGCCATGGTAGGTACCTTCCGCGCTCACATCAGGAACATGTTCCGCGGTGTGACCGAGGGCTACGCCTACGAGCTGAAGATCGTGCAGTCGCACTTCCCCATGAAGGTGACCGTCAACGACAAGGCCAAGAGGGTAGAGGTCGGAAACTACATGGGAGGCCACGCCATCCGCTACGCCGCGATCGTCGGCGACGCTAAGGTGAAGGTCACCGGTACCGACATCGCCGTCACCGGTATCAACATCGAGGAGGTCGGCCAGACCGCCGCCAACATGGAGAAGGCCACCCAGCGCGGTGGATTCGACAAGAGGGTATTCGAGGACGGTATCTACATCGTCAAGAAATCGAGGTGAATCAAATGTCCGTAAATGAGTTCAAAGACCTTCCCGGATTCAAGGAAGAGCACGTCGAGCAGCTCGCCGCCATCGGAATCACCTCCGTTGACGAGCTCAAGGCCGCCGTCTCCGACGAAGCGAAATCCAAGGAAATCATCAAGGCCCTCACCGGCGTCGGACCCAAGACCGTCGAGTCCTGGAAGGACGCTTTCGAGGGAGGCAAGACCGCCAAAGCCGAGGCCGCCACCGAGATCGTGGAGGCCGGAGTCTACACCCCCAGCATCAAGCCCGAGCTGGACGAGGCCACCGTCAACGCCCTCGCCCTCCGCGCCATCAAATCCGGCCAGCGCCCCGCCTTCAAGAGGCAGGAGTGGTACAGATACAAGATGCTCGGCGAGGAATGGAGGCGCCCCCGCGGTATCCACTCCAAGATGAGGAGGGGATTCAAGAGGAGGCCCCCGATGGTCGAGATCGGTTACCGCGGCCCCAAGGCCGTCCGCGGACTGCACCCCTCGGGATTCGAGGAGGTCATGGTCTACAACGCCGACTCGCTCGACAAGATCGACCCCAAGGTGCAGGCCATCCGCATCGGCGGAACCGTCGGTGTCAAGAAGAGGCTCGTCATCGAAGCCCGCGCCGCAGAGCTCGGGATTCGTGTGCTCAACAAACTCCAGAGGAAGGTGTGATAAATGACCGACCTCAAGAACCAGAAGAGACTGGCCGCAGATATCCTCAAGTGCGGTGAGAACCGCGTCTGGATCGACCCCGCCAAAGGCGACGAGGTCCAGGCCTGCATCACCCGCGCCGATATCCGCAACGCCATCGACTCAGGATTGATCAAGGCCAAGCCCAAGAACGGGACATCCCGCGGCAGGGCTAGGCATGCAGCCGAACAGAAAGCCACCGGAAAGCGCAAGGGTCCCGGAAGCAGGAAGGGTACAGCTAACGCACGCGTTCCCTCCAAGCGCCGCTGGATCTCCACGATCCGCCCCATCCGCGACGAGCTCAAGCAGCTCCGCGCAGACGGCAAGATCTCGCCTTCCGTGTACCGCCTGTACTACAGGAAGGCCAAGGGAGGTTCCTACACCTCCAGGCGCAACCTGAAACAGCACATGGTGGCCGATGGTAACCTGAAAGAGGAGGATCTCTGAAATGGCTACAGGACCGAGATACAAAGTTGCGTTCCGCAGAAGAAGAGAGTGCCGTACCGACTACTACGCACGCCGCAAGCTCCTCGCGAGCCATGAGACGCGCGCCGTCGTCCGCAGGTCCAACAGGAACATCACCGTCCAGTTCGTGGATTTCGCGATGGACGGCGACAGGATAATCGCATCCGCCGACACCAAGCAGCTGGTGAAGATGGGCTGGAGCCACTCGTGCTCCTCCATCCCCGCCGCCTACCTCGTCGGCTACGCCGCCGGCCTCAGGGCCGTCAAGGCGGAGGTCGAGTACGCTGTGCTCGACCTCGGAAGACAGAACCCCCAGCACGGCGGAGTCCTCTTCGCCGTCGCCAAGGGACTCATCGACGCCGGGCTCGAGGTGCCCTGCTCCGAGGACGTCCTCCCCGAGGACGACCGCCTCATGGGCAAGCACATCGACGAGGCCATCGCCGCCGACGTCGAGAGCATGAAGCAGAAACTGGAGGCTGAGTGAAATGGCTATTGACTGGATACCCAAGACCAGGCTGGGACACATGGTTCTCAACCACGATGTCACCACCATGAGCGAGGCCCTCGCCACGAAGCTCCCCCTCCGCGAGCCCGAGATCGTCGACATCCTTCTCCCCGACCTCCAGGACGAGGTCATCGACCTGAACATGGTCCAGAGGATGACCGACTCCGGAAGGAGGGTCCGCTTCGCCGTCACCTGCATCGTCGGGAACGGCGACGGATTCATCGGTGTCGGCAGGGCCAAAGGAAAGGAAGTCGGACCTACCATCAAGAAGGCCATCGACAACGCCAAGCTGAACATCATCGAGATCAAGAGGGGCTGCGGTTCCTGGGAGTGCGGCTGCGGTGCAGTCCACTCCTTCCCCTACGAGGTCATCGGACGCTGCAGTTCCGTCACCGTCTACCTCCGCCCCGCACCCCGCGGTATCGGTCTCGCCGTCGGCGACGTCGCCAAGTCCCTGCTCACCCTCGCCGGTGTGAAGGACGCCTGGGGATTCGCCACCGGTAACACCAAGACCAAGGTCAACTACTGCATGGCCACCTTCGACGCCCTGCGCCGCACCGCCACCATGCGCGTCACCGACGAGCAGGCGGAGAGGCTCAACATCGTCGCCGGACCCACCGGTCTCAACACCGCCGAGTCCGAGTTCGAGGAGGGAGAGCAGTGACCTCCATGATCGTCGTGCGCGTCCGCGCCACCGTCGGTGTCCGCAGGGACATCCGCGAGACCATGGAGCTCATCGGCCTCAACCGCCCCAACCACGCCGTCGTCGTCCCTCTGAACGATTCCTACAAGGGAATGCTCCAGAAGATCAAGGACTACTGCACCTGGGGAGAGGCCACCGAGGAGACCCTCGCAGCCATGATCAACGCCCGCGGAAAGGCCGTCGGAGATGTCGCCATCGATGATGCCTACGTCGCGGCCCACTCCAGCTACGCCACCGTCGCGGAACTCGCCAAGGCCATCGCCGACGGCGAGGGCAAGGTGAAGGACGTCGAGGGCATGAAGCCCGTCTTCCGCCTGCACCCCCCCGTCAAGGGATTCGAGGGCAACAAGCACTCCTTCAAGGAGGGCGGCGCTCTCGGCTACCGCGGCGAAGCCATCTCCGACCTCATCGGGAGGATGATCTGATGCCCAGCAGGACCCAGAAGTTCAGGGGCAAGCGCACACACGGCCGCGGCAAGAAGTCCGGCCGCGGTGCAGGTATGATCGGCGGACGCGGTCAGTCCGGTCTGTGCAAGACCGGTAAGATCGGCATGCTGAAGTACGACAGGAACCACTGGGGACGCCGCGGATTCAAGAGACCGCAGTGCGTCGTCAAGGCCAACACCACCATCAACGTCTCCGAGCTCGCCGCCAACATCGGCCGCTTCGTCGACGCCGGTTTCGCCAAGGAGGAGGGCGGCAAGTACACCGTCGACCTCACCGAGGCCGGATACGACAAGCTCCTCGGATGCGGCAGCATCGACATCGCCGTCGATGTCACCGTCGCCGAGGCCTCCGCCAAGGCGAAGGAGAAGGTCGAGGCAGCCGGCGGTTCCATCGCCGAGTGAACGTAAACCAGATAAATCCAAATGGCGGCCCCCGGTCAGGGGGCCGCTTACTATTGGCTATAAGTCTATATCCCCCAAGGGCGTGTAATCAACATGGATGAGGAAAAACCGAGTCTGCTCTATAAGGTGAAACCTATAGGAGACAGGCTCCCCGCAGTCAAACGGCCGGAAGGGCATGTCCACTTCCGTACCAAGATCATGTGGGTCGCGGTCGTCCTGATTCTGTACTTCATTATGTCCAATGTCTACGTCTGGGGACTGGATCAGTCCGAGTCCCTGGATATATTCGCGCAGTACAGGACAATCATGGCCGGGGCCTCGGGAACTATCCTTCAGCTCGGTATCGGGCCTATCGTCACAGCTTCCATCATCATGCAGCTGTTCGTCGGTGCCAAGATCATACGTTTGGACCTCTCCAACCGCAAGGACAAGGCCTGTTACCAGTCCGTTCTCAAGCTCCTTGTCATCGTGATGATCTTCATCGAGGCCATCCCCCAGGTATTCGGTTACCTCATCCCCTCAGCTGCCCTGGAGGACAACTTCGGCGGTGCCGGGTCCAAGCTGATCATCATCCTGCAGCTCTTCATCGGCTCGTACCTCGTCTTCCTGTTCGACGAGATCGTGTCCAAGTGGGGTATCGGAAGCGGTATCTCGCTGTTCATCGCAGCCGGCGTGTCGCAGGCCATATTCACGGGAACCCTCAACTGGGTCGCCGTAGACTCGTCCTCGGCCGTATCACTTTCCAATCCGCCCGCGGGTACCATCCCCAAGGCGATATACATCATCATGAACACCGACGCCGGGGAGATGGCGAGCGGTGGTTATGAGACGATCCTGTTGGGTCAGCCCAATCCGCTGATCGCACTGATCGGTACGCTCATCATATTCCTGGTCGTGGTATACCTGGAGAGCACCCGCATCGAACTGCCCATATCGCACGGCAATGCAAGAGGTGCCAGAGGCCGCTATCCGATCAAACTGATGTACGCGAGCAACATCCCCGTCATCCTGATGTCCGCACTGCTCGCCAACATCAGCATGGTGTGCCTGCTCCTCTACTCCAACGACTTCCTCTCGGGCATCCCGCTCCTCGGAGGCAATCAGTACCTCGGTTACTACGCCGACGGTTCGACCACCGCCTCGGGAGGTATCGCATGGTATCTGTCGACACCGCAGGGTGTGGTGGATTGGCTGCTGCCCATCCTCAACCCGGTATCGTACGGCAACGACCATTCGGTGCTGGAGAACATAGCGCACGTGCTGATCTACCTGTCCGTGATGGTCATCGGTTCGATCATGTTCGCCAAGTTCTGGGTGGAGACCACCAACCTCGGTTCGGAATCCGTCGCCAAGAACATCATGCGCAGCGGTATGCAGATCCCCGGATTCAGGCGCGACCCGCGTATCCTGAAGAGGATCCTCGACAGGTACATCCCCACCATCACGGTGCTCTCGGGTGCCCTGATCGGTCTGCTCGCGGCCGTGGCCGATATGATCGGAACCACCGGTAACGCGACCGGTACCGGTCTGCTGCTTACGGTCGGTATCGTCATCCGCTTCTACGAGTCCCTCGGAAAGGAGCAGATGATGGAGATGAACCCCACCCTCAGGGGTCTGCTCGGAGAGTGAGTCTGAATGGCCAACCCCGGCAGTCCCGAGTCCATGAGGGCCGCGCAGCAGCAGGCGGCGATGCAGGCGCCCATGCCCAAGGGCATGCTCTTCGCCATGCTGTTCACCCTCATCATCATGTTCGTCGTGATGGGGTTCCGCGTCCAGATCGGAAGCGCCCTCGACACGGTGTTCCACGTCATCAACTTCGACGGACAGCACCCCGTCGCCACCCTGGTGATCGCGGGTCTGGTCATGATCACCCTCAGCACCCTGCTGAGGAGCCTGCTGACCGACCCCATCGGTCCCGCCATGAGCCAGTACAAACAGAGGAAGTTCTCCCAGGCCTACCGCCAGGCCAGGCTCGAGAACAACCTCAACAAGATGAAGAAGTACGAGGCCATGCAGCCCAAGATGATGGCCAAGTCTCAGGAACAGAGTATGTCGATGATGACCGTGATGCCCGTCACCATGATCGTCATCATCCCCATCTACGCCTGGATCTACTACTTCGTCTCCAACGACTCCGGCTGCTGGGGCGGCATCCCCGAGGAGCTCCTCACCATCAACATGCCCTGGGGATACGCGGGACTGAACGACGGCATCATCATGAACATCCCCATGTGGATCTTCGTGTACTCCCTCATCAGTCTCCCCATCGGACAGCTCGAGACCAAGATCATCCTCTACTACAAGCTCTCCAAGCGCCTGAAGATGATTGAGGCTGGTATCGAACCTCCCCAGTGGAAGCCCATCTGGAAGAGAAGGAACGCGGGAGCATGAGGATCACCATCAGCGGCCCGCCCGGATCCGGGAAGACCACAGCCTGCAACCGCCTCGCCGAGGAACTCGGCCTGGAGGCTGTTGTCTTCGGCAAGCTCTTCCGCCAGCTGGCCGCTGAGAAGGGGATCTCCCTCGTGGAATTGGGGGAGATCGCCGAGAAGGACCCTTCCATCGATGCGGACATCGACGCCCGCATCGTGGAGACCGCCCGTTCCAAGGAGGACATCATTCTCGAATCGCGCCTGTCGGCCTACATGCTGACGCGCAACAACATCCCCGCCCTGAAGGTCTATCTGAACGCCTCCCCCGAGGTCAGGATGGCCCGCATCGGCGGCAGGGAGGACATAGACCTGGAGAAGGCCGTGGCCGAGACCCTCAAGAGACAGGAGTCCGAGGCCCGCCGTTACAAGATGTACTACGACATAGACATCAACGACCTCAGCGTCTACGACCTCATCGTCGACACCGACAACCTCACCCCCGACGAGGTCCTCGAGCGCATCCTCGACGCCGTGCGCGTACGAATGATGCTGGTCAAGGACCCCAAGGCTGTACCTGACCGCTGGGGCATCCGTCCGTCCGACCGTTCCACCGGCGAGCTTCTTTCCGCCGGCGTCATCGCTCTGGATAAACCCGAGGGCCCGACGTCCCATCAGGCCACCGCCTGGGCGAGGGGCGCCATCCATTGCGACAGGATAGGTCACGGAGGCACCCTGGACCCCGGGGTCAGCGGCATCCTCCCCATATGCACCGGCAGGGCCGTCAGGCTCACCGATGTCGTGCTGTCGTCGGATAAGGAGTACGTCTGCCTGATGACCCTCCACGGGGACGTCCCCGAGGAAAGGATAAGGGAGACCATGTCGCGTTTCACCGGGCGCATCTACCAGCTGCCCCCCGTCCGCTCCGCCGTCAAGAGGCAGCTCCGCATCCGCCGCATCAAGGAGCTCGAGATCCTCCAGATCGACGGGAGGAAGGTGCTGTTCCGTATCTCCTGCGACGCGGGCACCTATGTTCGCACCCTCTGCATCGATATCGGGGAGGCCTTGCTGTGCGGAGCCTCCATGACCGAGCTCCGCCGCACCCGTTCCGGCCGCATGAGGGAGTCCCGTTCCGCCACTCTGCAGCAGCTCGCCGATGCGTACGTCGCATGGCAGCAGGAGGGGAGGGACGCCGAGCTCAGGCGCATCGTCAGGCCCATGGAGGACCTCGTGAAACCCCTGCCTTGGGTCATCGCCAAGGCAACGTCCGTGGACGCCCTGTGCCACGGCGCCGACCTCTCCGTCAAGGGCGTGCACATGCTCGACCCCGGCATCAGGAAGAACGCCCTCGCCGCTGTCCTCACCGTCCGCGGGGAGCTCATCGCCATAGGATACATGCAGATGTCCTCCGACAAGGTCATGTCGTCCGATTCCGGCGTGGCCGTCAGGGTCACCCGTGTATTGATGGAGCCAGGACACTATCCCCGCATGTGGAAGCAGTCCTCGGACCTCGAGGGTCTCCCCGTGTTGTTCTGATAGTCTTTTATCTTCCAATGCATACCCTCATTCATGGGATTCTTCCAGAAGGAGGAGACGGTTTTCGAGAAGAAGGACATCCTCCTGGGGGAGCTGAACTACGACAGCCCCACCGGGACGTGCTACGACAATGTCCTCACGTTCTCGTTCCCAGTGAAGAAGAACCGTGTCCTCCGGGTGGAAGTGAAATCCGACAAGACCATCGATGCGGTCATCGCACGTCCGGACGCCTCCGCAGCCTTCCAGGCGCTGGGGATCAAGGAGAGCGTGCTGGGGCCGGTCGACACCAAGGACAATACGGAGATGGGGATTCTCATAGGACTGATCCCCGGTGACAGGGCCACCGTTTCCCTGCGCGCATGGACGGATTCCAGATGATGAGGAAGAGTCATAACAGCAAGGCCGAGAACCTCCCCGCGGGGATATCTGTGATGCGTCCCATCGACAGATTCACCCTGATCGTGTGGGCGGTGTCGTTCCTCGCGTGCATGGTAGCCCTCTATGCGACATCCGTCAGCGAGATCTGGATATTCGCCCTCCCGTTCGTCGTGGCGGGGTTCATCTATCTTCTGGTGAGGCGCAACTACATCGCCCTCGTGATCATAGCCGTCATCCTGGTCGCAACGTATTTCCTGACGTCTGAGGACCATCAGTACGTCTACCTGTACATCATGGCCTACATCTGCTTCGGCGCCACCGGCGTCGCGAGTATCGTCGATGCAATCCAGAGGCTGATCTTCTACCGCATCCTCAGGGACATCAGGACGGTCAACACCAACAAGAAGGTCCCTATCAGGTACAAGCTGGTCGCCTTCCTGTTCTCCGTCCCCCACGACCTCGACACCAGGAACATCATGGCGGATCTGGACGTCCGCAGCAGGAGGTTCCCCGTCAGGGACCTCATGACCACCATCGGGCTCTCCATGACCGTGGGGATGTTCTTCTGGATCTACATCTCGTTCAACCCCTCGTTCGTGAACCTCTCCGACACATCGAACTTCACACTGACCGATTCATCGCTCATGATGTTTACCGTCATGCTGTATGTGCCAGTCCTCGTGATGCCCGTCTCGATCTTCAGGAGCATGAACGTCCGCATAGGCACCAATTTCAGGGATTTCAAGCTCTACAACGGTGCGGTCTCCACAATCCAGAGGATGGCCGTCCCTGTGGCCGCCGCCCTCATCTTCGTGATCCTCGCCGTGTCCACATCCAGGGACCTGATGGCCGTTCTGGTGTTCATCGGCATATCCGCGGCCATGATTATGTTCGTCGTGTCGGTGACCACGGTGGTCTACTTCTACGGCATGGAGGCGACCATAGTCTCCAGCATCGCCAGGAAGTGGAAGATCTTCATGCCCGTGACGCTGCTCGGTAGCCTGAAGGAAAGGGAACCCGAGGCGGATTTCCCCGGAACGCCCACGAGGGACGAGTCGGACGTGTCCGGGGTGGAGCTCCGCAACAAGGCTCCGAAGGGACTCTGAGAATCACTCGAAGTTGGGATTCATGCGGCCGGGAGCGGCCCAGCTGTTGATGATGGGTTTGAAGACCTCGAAGGAGGACATCCCGGGGGTCTTCCTGAGTCCGATGATCTCGGGCTCGTGGATGTTGGAGATGTTGATCTTGTACTTCTGCTCCACACCGTCCACGGTGACGGGGGCGGCGTTGAAGGCGGTGATGGTGCGGATGACCACGTCGGCCATCAGCTGGATCTGCTCGGCGGTGTAATCGTCTGGGACCCTGACGATGAAGCAGCTCTCCTCGGTGGCGCCGTTGAGCATGTAGGTGACCTCGGATTTGGAGAAGAGCTCGGCGAACTCCTTGCCCTTCTCGTCGGTCTCGGAAAGAGCCAGGAGCTTTTTTGTGAAAGTGTCGGCGATGTCGATGTAGAGACAGTCGGTGCCGAAGATCGTGAACATGGATGCGTCATGGGGACGCCTATAAATGGCTTTTTTCCCCGCGCGCGTGCGCGTATTGTTTTTTAATAGGAAACCGTACGGGCGGAACATGGCAGAGGATTTCGTGGTCACACCTTGGGAGGTGACCGGCGACATCGATTACGATGTGCTGATGAAACGTTTCGGCACCGCACCTATCGATGATGCGCTCATGGCCCGCATTTCGAAGTACGGGGAACCCCATTTCATGCTGCGCCGCGGGATCTTCTACACCCACAGGGACCTCGACATCCTCCTGAACGATTACGACAAGGGGAACAGGTTCTACATCTATACCGGCAGGGGCCCCTCCGGCAACACCCACCTCGGACACCTCATGCCGTGGATATTCAACAAGTGGGTGCAGGACACCTTCAAGGTGCCCATGATCTTCCAGCTCACGGACGATGAGAAGTTCCTCTTCAAGGACCTCACCCTCCACCAGACCACCGACTTCGCTTACGAGAACGCCCTGGACCTCGTCGCCCTGGGCTTCGACCCCGACAAGACCAGGCTCATCCTCGACACCAAGAACATCGAGACACTGTATCCCCTGGCCCTCGCGGTGGCGAAGAAGACCACGTTCTCCACCGCCAAGGCGGTGTTCGGGTTCGGCAACGACACCAACATCGGCAGGATATTCTTCACCGCCATGGAGTCCGCCCCTGCCTTCCTCCCCACGCAGATCGAGGGGAAGGAGACCAAGGTCCTCATCCCCTGCGGCATCGACCAGGACCCCCACTTCAGGGTCACCCGCGACGCCGCCCCCGGTCTGGGATTCCCCAAGCCCTGCATGCTCTACTGCAAGATGGCCCCCGGGCTCTCCGGCGGGGACAAGATGTCCTCCTCCGACGAGAACGCGACCATCTACACCACCGACACCCCCAAGCAGGTCAAGAAGAAGGTCGGCCGTGCGTTCACCGGCGGGTGCGTGAGCGTGGAGGAGCAGAGGGAGAAGGGCGGCAACCCCGAGGTGTGCGCCGTCTACAAGTACAACTACTTCCTCTTCGAGCACGACGACGGGAAACTGAAGGAGATGGCCGAGAAGTGCCGCCGCGGGGAGGTCCTCTGCGGCGAGTGCAAGGTCGCCCTCACCCAGAAGATAAACGTGTTCCTAGAGAACCACCAGGCCAAGAGGGAGGAGGCCAAGGAGCTGGTGGATAAGATGGCCTTCAACGGATTCAAATGGTGATTCTTCATGGACAGCGAGATTCTTTCCGGACTCAGTTACAACGAGAAGAGGCTGCTGCTCGCGCTCGACTCCGTCGGGGGCAGCGGTACGCCCGCGAAGCTGGTCGAGGCGGGGGGTTTCTCCCTCGAGGTCGAGGTCGTGGGATCCGCCTCATGGCTGCAGTCCAAGGGGCTGGCGGTCATGAAGGAGGAGGTCACCCGCTACTACTCCCTCACCGACCCGGAGTCCCTGAAGGACGGGCTCCCGGAGCGCCGCGCCCTTAGGTTCATCGAGGCCAACGGAGGCTCCATGACCGTCCCCGCCCTGGCGGAGAAGATGCCCGGGGAGGACAACATCGCGGTGGGCTGGCTCATGAGGAAGAAGCTCGCCTCCATGTCCGATTCCCCCGAGGGGAAGTTAATTACTCTCAACGATAACGGGAAGAGCATGCTCACGTCGGTCATGTCCGACGAGGAGCTCGTCAACCGCATGTTTGCGGCCCCCGTGCCCGAGTCCGAGGCCGATCCGAAGATAATCAAGGACCTAAAGGGCCGCAAGGGCATGATTAAGGAGACCGAGGTCACCGCCAGGGAGATATCCCTCACCCCCGACGGGGTCGAGGCGGCCCGTTCCGGCCTCGAGGTCAAGGAGGAGGAGGCCGACGTCACCGACGAGCTCATCCAGAGCGGAAGGTGGAAGGACGCGGCCTACAGACGCTACGATGTGCAGACCTTCGCGCCCGCCGTCTATCCCGCCAAGAAGAACCCCCTCACCCGCCTGGGCGCGGAGATCCGCAGGCTGTTCACCGACATGGGCTTCTCGGAGATGGCCTCCGAGTACGTCCAGCCGGCGTTCTGGAACATGGACGTCCTCTTCATCCCCCAGGACCACTCCGCACGCGACATGCAGGACACGTTCTTCCTGGAGAATCCCAAGAGCATCTCCCTGGACGACAGGGACCTGGTGGAGAAGATCCGCGCCATCCACGAGAACGGCGGGGACACCGGTTCCACCGGATGGGGAGGGAAATGGTCGGAGGAGAAGGCCGCTCAGGCGCTCCTCAGGACCCACTCCACCTGCTCGAGCATAAGGTACATCGCCGAGCACCCCGACGCGCCCCAGAAGGCGTTCTCCATCTCGCGTATCTTCAGGAAGGAGTCCATCGACGCCACCCACCTCCCGGAGTTCTCCCAGATCGAGGGCATCGTCATCGACGAGAACGCCAGTCTCGACATGCTCATCTCGCTCATCAGGGAGTTCTACTCCCGCATGGGATTCGACGAGATCCACGTCCGTCCCAGCTACTTCCCGTACACTGAGCCCTCGCTCGAGCTCGAGGTCTTCTTCAACGGGAAATGGCTCGAGCTCGGCGGGGCAGGGGTTTTCCGCCCCGAGGTCCTGGCACCCTTCGGTGTCAAGACCCCGGTGCTGGCCTGGGGATTCGGGTTCGAGCGTCTCGCGATGCTCAAGTGGAACATCAAGGACATCCGCGATCTCTACATCTCGGACATCGATTCCCTCAGGAAGAACACTGTGTTCTGATCAGTTCCTTCTGCACGCCTCCGTGTCGTTCCTCAGGCTGTGCAGGTCCTGGAGCTCGCGGCTGTTGCCGGTATGGGACACCGCGAGTGCGGCCTGGTCGCCGTAGGCCTCGGCAGCATCGGCATCGCCCTCGTCGAGGGCTATCCTGGCGAGCACCAGGGCCGCCTTCGCATCGGGGCCGATTTCCAGGGCCTCCAGGGCGAGTTTCCTCGCCTCTTCGGTCTTACCCTCCCTGCGGCATACCTCGGCCATCAGCGGTCTCCATTCCAGTTCGGACACCGAGGCGAGCCTGGCGCACATGCGCCCGGCCTCGTTGATCTCGTCCAGGCGCAGGGCCACCTCCGCCCCGAGGGCGAAGACGTCCACGGCGTTCTCGGGTTCCGGGAGTACCCTCTTCAGGGTCCTCAGGAGCGAGATGTCCGACCTGTCCAGCAGTTCGTCGCGGTGCAGGGAGACGCATCTCCCGGCCTCCTTCATACGTCCGGCCATGGTCAGGTGGTAGAGCCTCTCCTGGTATTCCCCTGCGGAGAGCCAGTAGTCCGCCGCCCAGCTGTGCCAGGTGCGCACGCGTGATGGCGATGCGTAGGTCAGGTAGTTCTTGGCCGCCGCAGGCGGGAAGGCTATGTTGCCGTTCTGATCCACAGGCAGTGTCCCCCCGGACATGCGGGGGAGGTCGGCGCGGGGGATGCGCCTGCGCAGAACGCAGGCCATTCCGAGCACGTCCCTGTCCGCTTCGTTCAGGGTGTTCCAGAGGTCTCCGGGGTTGCATCTCTGCATGTCGAGGAGCATATCGGGTATGATACCGTTGCTCAGGAGATACGCCTCCACCTCTTTGGCCTCGGAGAGGCCGGTGGAACTGAGGGCGTAGGCGAGTCTCTTTATGCTGCTTCCGGGCATGTGGGCCTTCCAGCTGACCAGTCTTCCGTCTTCTACCATGCGTTTCAGTTCAACAGAAACATGGGCACGGGTGATGCCCACGACACCTGCGATCCCGTCCTGAGTGAGGTCGTATGCAACGTTGAATCCGGTATCCGGGCTGCAGTTGAACCTCATCAGGTGGAGGAGGATTTTCTGTTTCACAGTAACACTGCTTTTTATTTCATTAAACACGCTCTGAGATGTCTTTGTCATAGTAAAACACCTGGGTTGTTCGGATTTTGTGGGTTACAATTAATACAGTTGTATAGAATAAGGTCAGACAGAAGTGTAATGAATCCATTAAACAGGCTAATCGTCTTCTGCAGGAGGGATCCCGCCTCCTCGGTCATCTGCGAATCCCTCTCGGATCAGGGGGGATGGGACGATTACGGATCGGATGACCTCTGCACTTACCGCCGCAGGGACGGTGACCTTCTGATGGAACTTCCATCGAAGCATCTTTATTCGGACGACCTCGACAAACGGGCGGAGGCCATGGGATTCAGGCCGGATATCGTCATCTTCCCCTCCGTGCATTCTGCCGAGAGCGGGATGCCTGCCCTTACGGTGCACCCCATCGGCAATTACAACGAGGCGATGTACGGCGGCAGGGACCGCACCCTCGTCCGTGCGGCGCCCCATTGCATGTCCGCATCGCTCAGGGCCATGAAGGGCAAATGCAACCTCGACGGATTCAACGTCTGTTTCGAGGTAACCCACCACGGTCCGTGGCTGGAGACCCCGACATTCTTCATCGAGATCGGGAGCGATGCGTCCAACTGGTCGAGGAAGGATGCCGGCACTCTGCAGGCCGAGGTCATACGTGATGCGGAGCCCGAGAACTACCCCGTGCTCATCGGTGTGGGGGGCGGACATTACGCCCCGAGGTTCACCGAGGTCGTCCTCGGATTCAAGGCGGATTTCGGGCACATGCTCCCCAACTATCAGATGGAAGGCAGGACGGACGATGAGATCTCCGAGATGCTGGCTCATGCCTCGGAAGCGTCCGGTACGAAGATCGCCTACCTGCACAGGAAGTCCATGAAAGGCCCGCAGGCCCAGAGGCTGAAGGCCCTCGGGGAATCGCTGGGGCTGGAATGGGTGAAGAGCGAGGACCTGGATCCGCTCACTGGGAATTGACGAACGTACCGTCGAAAGGTTCCCCGGCGATGGCCTTCTCGAGTTCCGCCAGGTTCCTGCCGTCAACCATCATGATGTCTATCTTCTCGCTCTTGGCGATCTGCACGCCGAGGGGGTCGAAGACGCTGGATTTCCCCGCTCCGTGGTCGGAGTAAACGAGTTTCTCCAGTTCGTCGATGGTGAGTTTGTCGTAACGGACGGCGTCGGGGTTCTTCCTGGGGTCATCGGAGTAGACTGCATCGACAGAGGTGGCGTTCACCACCCTCCTGCCGCCGAGTTCGCGGGCGAGCATGGTGGCGACGGCGTCGGTGGTGTGTCCGGGTTCGGTCCCTCCCATGACGAGGATCTTGCCGTGCGAGAAGGCGTCGGCGGCCGCGTCGATGGTGGTCGGTATGTCCTTGGAAGAGAGGTCGCCGAGGGCGAGTGCCAGAAGTCCGGCGTTGAGCCGGGTGGCGCCGATGCCGAGCATGTCGAGGTCGTATTCGGAACCCCCGAGCTCCCTGCCCGTCTCGGTGTAGTAGCGGGCGATCTTGCCCCCGCCGCACACCACGGCGACGTTCACGCGGGAGGATACCCTGCGCAGCATTTCGGCGAGCTTGGTGATGAATTCGGCGTCATCCTTACCGGGGATGAGGATGGAACCGCCTATCGATACGACAACGAGTTCTCTGTCCATTTGAGTACCAACTTTTATTACGCATGCGCGTATGGGATAAAATCGTTACACCAGGTGTCAGAAATGGCCAACACTAATTCCGTGGATAAAGCGCGTTACGATTTCAAGAAAGCGATGGAAGAGATCCGCAATTATCGAGGAAGGGGCACCGAGCTCATCTCGGTGTACATCCCGTTCGGAAAGCCCATCTCCGATGTCGCGGCATACCTCCGCGAGGAGCAGGGTCAGGCCACCAACATCAAGTCCAAGACCACGATGAAGAACGTCACCGGCGCCATCGAGTCCATCGGCGCCAAGCTCAAGACGTTCAAGACGATCCCTGAGAACGGCGTCGTCATCTTCTGCGGCGAGGTCCCCCGCGCCGGCGACCAGACGAAGATGGTCCAGTACACTATCGAGCCCCCCGAGGCCATCACCGCGTTCCTCTACAGGTGCGACTCCACCTTCTTCACCGATCCCCTGGACACCATGCTCGTGGACAAGAGGTACTACGGTCTCATCGTCATCGACCGTAAGGAGGCCACCATAGGCATGCTCGCCGGAACGAGGATCAAGGAGCTGAAGCACTTCGACTCCCTGGTCCCCTCGAAGCACCACCAGGGAGGTCAGTCGTCCGTCCGTTTCGAGAGGCTGATCGAGATCGCCGCCCACGAGTTCTTCAAGAAGGTCGGCGAGAACGCCACCACCTGCTTCCTGGATTCCATCCTGGACCTGGAGGGTATCCTTATCGGCGGTCCCGGCATGACCAAGGACTTCTTCTGCAGCCCCGAGAACGGTTACCTGCACCACGAGCTGCTGAAGAAGGTCGTGAAACCCACGTTCGATACCGGTTACACCGACGAATCCGGTCTTAAGGAGCTGGTGGAGAACGCCGCCGGTGCCATCGTCGACATGCAGATCACCTCCGAGAAGGAGATCATGCAGAGGCTCTTCAGGGAGATCAGGAAATCCGACGGAGGCCTCTCCGCTTACGGTGAGGACATGGTCCGCAACTGTGCTGCCATGGGTGCCGTCGACACCTTCCTCATCTCATCCTCGCTCAGGAAATACAGGGTCACCTGCACCTGCGGATGCGGCAACACGTTCCAGGCGACCGTGGACGACCCGGACGGCGACATCAAGTGTCCTGAATGCGGTGCATCCGCGAAGGTGACCGAATCCAAGGACCTGGTCGACGATTTCTTCGAGCAGGCCGAACTCTACAACTCGACGATGCAGCTTATCTCTCCCGATTCCGAGGAAGGGGAGATGCTCCTCCGTGCCTTCGGAGGCATCGCCGCACTGCTCAGGTACAGGGTGGAATGAAACATGGAAGCCATGGACAGGTTCCGCGAAGCCTGCGTGTCCGCCGTGAGGAAGGTCCTCGACGGCATGGGCGCGCCCGCCGATATCAAGATAGTCACCGAGGTCCCCGACAACGCCGACCTCGCCATACCCTGCTTCACGTTCTCGAAGCCCCTCAAGGCGGCCCCCGTGAAGATTGCCGAGGACATCGCCTCCGCCATCGAATGCACTGGAGGAATCGCCTCGGTCGTCCCCCTCAACGGGTACCTCAACTTCACCGCCGACCCGGTGCCTATCGTCACCGGCGTGCTGGAGGAGGGTGTCGCCAAGGGCAGGGACATCGGGAGATGCCCCCCTTCGGGCGTCAGGGTGAACGTCGAGCACACCTCCACCAACCCCACCGGCCCCGTCCACGTGGGGAGGGCGAGGAACCCCATCATCGGGGACACCCTCGCACGCTGCCTCAGGATGCGCGGCCACGACGTCACCGCCGAGTACTACGTCAACGACGTGGGGAAGCAGGTCGTCACCCTCGCTTGGGGTGTCGCCAATGTCACCAAGGAGGAAGCTGAGGCCGAGATGATGGCCTCCGAGAACCCCGACGAGAGGGACAAGGTCGACCACAGGCTCGTCTACTCCTACAGGGTCGCCACCAAGAAGATCCACGGCGACGAGGCCAACGGCATCCCCGCCGACCCCGCCCTCGAGGAGCAGGTCGCCGATATGATGCGCCGCTTCGAGAACGGCGACAGGGAGGTCATCGACTACGTGGGCAAGGTCGCGCAGACCATGCTCGGGGGTATCAACGCCACCCTCGCCGATATGAACGTCACCCTCGACAGGTACACCTGGGAGTCCGCAATCATAGCCGACGGCGCCGCCAGGAGGATCGCCGACAGGCTCTCCGCGTCCAAGTACGCCGGTCAGACCGAGGACGGTGCCAGATACGTCGAGCTGAAGGACTTCGGCATCAAGGGGAAGAACACCAAGTTCACCTTCACCAGGGCCGACGGGACCACCCTCTACACCACCCGCGACCTCGCCTACCACGAGGACAAGTTCTCCCGTTCCGACAGGGTCATCGACGTCCTCGGAGAGGACCAGAAACTCGGGTCCCAGCAGCTCTGCGCCGCGCTGGAGATAATGGGCGAGGAGAAACGCCCCGAACCCCTGTTCTATTCCTTCGTGTCCCTCCCCCAGGGACGCATGTCCACCAGGAAGGGAGTCGTCGTCTACCTCGACGACCTCCTGGAGGAGGCCCGTGCCCGTGCCTACGAGGAGATCAAGAAGCGCCGCGACGACCTCTCCGAGGACAAGATGAGGGAGATCGCCCGCGCCGTCGGTACCGGAGCGGTGAGGTACAACATCGTCCGCGTCGGAGCCGACAAGCAGCTCGTGTTCAAGTGGGAGGACGCCCTCAACTTCGACGGAAACTCCGGCCCCTACCTCCAGTACGTCCACGCCCGCGCCTGCAGCATCATGAGGAAGGCCGGGGACTTCCAGAGGGACTGCGACGGTTCCAAGCTCACCGACGAGTACGAGGTGAAGCTGGCCAAGGTCCTCGCGCGCTACCCCGACATCCTGAAGACCATAGACGAGACCAAGAGGGTCAACCTCATGCCCGCCTACGCCCACGAGGTCGCCGCCGCCTTCAACCAGTTCTACACCCAGGTGAGCGTCCTCAATTCCGGGGACCTCCGCAACGCGAGGCTCACCCTCGTGGAGTGCACCCGCTACGTGCTCGCCTCTGCCCTCGACTGTCTCGGCATCGAGGCCCCCGAGGAGATGTGAGTATGGAATTCAGGGTCATGAAGCTCAAGGACATGAAACGCGTTCGCGAGCTGGAGATCTCCTGCATCAGGGAGTACTTCGACAAGACCCTGGAGAACAAATGGGAGGACCTGCCTCAGGAATGGAAGGACAATCTCGGGGCATCCTCCCCCAAACACTACCGTCCCTACCTCGACAGCGGCCTCTCCTTCGTGGCCGAGGAGGACGGGGAGATCTACGGTTTCATCTTCGCGCAGATGCTCCATCACATAGCCGACTGCGACAATCTCGTGTGGATCGAGAACATGGGTGTCGACCCCTTTGTCCGCAGGAACGAGATCGGCTACAGGCTCCTCAGGGAGGTCCTCAGGGCCGGCAGGGAGCAGGGCGGACAGGTAGCCCACAGCATGATCGGTCAGGACAATGCGCCTTCTATCATGCTCCACAAGAAGATCGGTTTCTTCATGGATAGGCGCAATGTCGCACTCATCGATCTCCAGGACCCCAAGCTTAAGCTTTGATCCGTTCCTTTTTCGGAATAGGTGACCACCGTGTTGATGGGCGGGGTCTCCGGATAATTGTTGAAAAAAGTGTCCTGCCCTTTCGGGCAGGGAATGAGTTTGACCGATTTCACTCCTTCTCGTGCTTGGCCCTGGATGAAGCCTTGGCCTTGCGGATGGAGCGGGTGATGAAGATGGCCATGATGACGGCGATCACGGTGACGATGATGGCGTAGACGAAGAGTCCGACCATGTCGTCAGCACCGAGGAACTCGGCGATGAGAGCCTTGATGGCCTCGTTCCAGGCAAGAGCCGCAACGAGTGAAAATGCGGAGATGATCAGAGCGCTCATGGCCTCGAGGACCTGAACGGTGAAGGTATCATTTTCGTCGAAGTCAACCATAATGATCGAACCGTATATCGGCGATATCAGTAATTAAATGTTGTTGTTTACGGCAAAACTCGGTTGTCTGGCTATCTCATAATCCAGAAAAAGGGAATGGGGCCCGGAGGCCCCATGAAAGGTTTACTTGCGGCGGTCCGACTTGTATTTGATGCGGCCGGTGGAGGGCTGTTCCTCCTGCTTGGCGGGCTTGGGTGCCTCGTACTTCTTCCTGCCGGTGTCGGATGCGGGTGCGGCCTCCTGGGGGACGGTCTTGCCCTCCTCGAGGTCGGTGAAGGTGACGGCGGGCTTGCTCTTGGGGCGTCCGCGGTACCACAGCACGATGACGAGGATGACGATGATCGCGACGATGGCGAGGACCACGTACGGGACCCATCCGGACCAGATGGACTTGTCCACGTCGATGGTGTAGGTGGCGGTGCCGGGGCTGACGGTGACGGTCTCGGTGGTGCCGGTGAGCACGGCGGTGGCCTTCACGGTGATGTCATGGGAGCCGGCGCCGAGCTTGAAGGATATCTCGACATCGTGGGTGCCGTCGGCGACGGTGGAGGTGGCGGATTTGATCACGTCGCCGTCCTCGTCGAGGACGGTGATGGTGACGTCGATGTCCGTTCCCTCGGTGTTCGCGACCTTCACGGTGAGGGTGCCGCTCTGGTTCTCCTTGAATCCGTCGTCGTCGATGCTGCCGATGGCGGTGGCGTCGGAGACGTCGGACATGACGGCGATGGCCGAGAACGCCATGCAAACGACGATGAGGAATGCGAATGCTTTGGGTATCTGGCTCATGAGACGATCTCCTCGACTCTCTCCTGTTCGATACCCTCGCGGATCATCCTGGAGAGCCTCCTGCCGGTGCTCATGGGCTCGCCGTACAGGGCGTTGCCGTAGGGGTGTCCGACGTTCATGTGCACGTTGGTGCCGCCTCCGATCCTGGGGGCGACGTCGTAGATGAAGAACTTGAGGTCCTTGTCCACGCAGGTCTGCAGGCAGAAGGGTCCGATGATCCCGGGCTTGTAGAGATCCTGGGTGGCCTTGACGTACTTCTCGGCCATCTCGAAGGCCTTGTCCAGCAGGGACTCCCTGAGGGTGGCGGAGTTGTGGCCGCAGACGGTGTACTCGGGGATGATGCCGTCGTTCTCGAGTTCGACCTGCTGTTTGCCGGGGAGCCTGGCGTATCCGTCGAGGGAGGACTCGAACCTCCAGTCGATTCCGAGGAGCTCGATCTTCTCGCCGCCCTCCTTGATGGGGTCGTAGAAGAAGTCGAGGTTGAAGACGGGACCGATGATGTACTGCTCCATCCTGGCGTGCTCGGCGAAGTCGGGGGTGAGGACGCCCTGTTTGATGAGCTCCTCGGACTTCTCCACGTACTGCTCGTAGGATTTCGCGGTGAAGAAACCCCTCTCGAGCTTCTTCTGGGCGTGGTGGACCTTGATGATGGTGAGGCCGTCGATGTCCTCGGGCTTCTCGATCTTCTTGGGGAAGGGGAGGTTGGCCTTCTCGAGGAGCCAGTAGTAGTCCTGGGGACCGCCCCTCTCCTCGGACCTGAGGAGGTTCCTGCTTCCGACCATGGGGACCTTGAAGTCGTTCTCCACGGCGTCGATGTCGACGTAGGAGGTGAAGGACCTGTTGGGCACCCACAGGGTGTTGGTGTCCATGAGGAACTGCTGGTTCTGGGGCTTCATGACGTCTACGAACTTGTCGAGGACGAGGGTCTCGTCGACGAATCCGCAGAGGTGGTTGCCCTTGGAGTCCTTGCAGGATTTGAAGTACCTGTCGAAGGTGGCTTCCCTGCCTTTCTGGCAGACGGCGAGGGTCCTGAAACCCTCGGTGTGGGCGCCGTCGCAGGTGTCCAGTGCTGAGTGGGATCCGAGCACGCCTATCCTGGAGTTCTTGATGTCGTACTTTCCAAGGTTAGCGAGCACTTCATCTCTGCTGATCATGGTAATTCCTTGGATGCCGTAGGCCAGCGTTTGATATAATCGTTCGCGTGCGCGTGCGCGACGGGGATGGACGCCCCATTTTTCCCATAGACCCTTCCGTTTTCGGTCGGAAACCCTGTGCGGAGAAAAGAGCCAGACTCAGATGAACAACGTCACGACGGCCACGAGGATGATCGATCCGAGCAGGTCCATGACCGATGAGGTGATGGGGATGCAGTGGTCGTCGGGGTCGAGGCCGAAACGGTCTGCGAGGATGGCGACGTAGTAGGAGAGGAAGTTCAGCACGGTCGTCGCCAACGCCCCGGCGATGGTGATGATCGCCAGGCATTCCCACAGGGGGAGCTCGGAGTGGCTGCCGGTGATGAGCACGGCCCCGAAGGAGATCATGCCGATGTAGAGGAAGGTGATCATCGCGCAGACGTACATCAGCACGAAGTTCTCCCCCGCCTCGGCGGGCGGGATGTTCTTCGAGCGGAGGGTACCGAGATGGATCATCGAGGACAGTCTCGATGTCAGCATCCCCGAGAGGGCGTTGCCCTGGTTGAGGAACGCGGGGAGCATGATGAGGAGCACCCCGTACTCGATGAGGGAGTCCTGCTCGTCCTGGATGGCGATACCCGCACCGATCTCGAAAATCAGACACACCAGGAGCACGGGGAGGGACTGCACCACGATCCTCCTCGCCTCGCTGGAGAAGTCCCTGCGCTTCTTCTTCACCTCGCGGTTCCTGAGGACGTCGGCGGTGAGGACGGCGGAGATCGCGACGAGGATGAGGGATGCGATGACCATGACCGTCTCGGAGTTCTCCATTTCGTCGATCTGGAGGAACAACCATGTGGCCACGAAGATCATGGGCATGGTGACGATGTCGCCGACGGCGGAGATTAGCGGGGCGGTGATGTTGTCCACATCCCATCCCCTCTTGTCGCCCACATAGGCGATGATGATGTTGAAGATCAGGACGAAGAGCCCGGCAACGGTCCCGCCGAGGGTGGAGATGAATATGAAATCCCACACGGAGCGGTTGCCGTCGAAGAAGAGGTCGGCCACGCCCCAGGTGCAGATGCCCATGACGATGGACATCACCAGCGTGAGGACTATGGAGGATTCCACGTTGGCGCGGAGAATGGTACCCTTCCTGAAGCTGATCTCGAAGGTACCCATGTTGAGCGCGGTGCCGATCCTGCTGCCCATGGCCCCGAATATGTTCCCGCGCATGCCGATGGCGGAGTAGATGAGGATCATCATCCCGGGGATGAGGTAGAGGTAGTCCTCCATCTGGCCGAGGAGAATGCCTGCGAAGAGGTCCGCGGTGCCTGCGATCACCAGGGCGCTCACGCCGAGCTTCAGCGCTCCCCGGTAACGGATGAAGAAATCTGCGACACCGTTCTTCCCAGCCAAAAAAAACACCTCCTCAAACCATGGTTCGTCAGCCCGCGTAGATTTTAATGGTATATATAAACTGAAGACGATGCGGAACGCATGTCAAAGTACGTGTGCATCATGTGCGGTGAGATATACGACGAGGAAGCCGAAGGGGTACGCTTCGAGGATCTCCCCGACGACTGGTGCTGTCCCACCTGCGGTTCCGACAAGAGCTGTTTCGAACTGATGGCGGAGGAGGGGTCCGAGGTCGGATCCTCTCCCGCCCCCAAGGCCGAGTCCTCTCCCGCCCCCAGGACCGGTCCCTCGTGGAACGAGCTCATCCGCCGCGACGGCGGGGTCATGGATTCCATCCACGCCATGGCGGAGTCCGGGAGGAGTGAGGATGCGGCCATGGAAACCCTGATGTCGGTCCCTGATTTCAGCAGCATCCTGATCCTGGGAGGACAGCTGGCTCATCCCCCGAAGGATGATGCCGCGGACGTTGACATCGGGACCGTCATAGGTCCCGATGCGGAGAGGCCGATGCTGTTGGACATGCCCGTTTTCGTATCCCACATGAGTTTCGGCGCCTTGTCGAAGACCGCCAAGGTCGCTCTTGCAAAGGGTTCGGCCGAGGCCCGTACCGCCATGTGCAGCGGCGAGGGCGGGGTGCTCCCCGAGGAGATGCGTTCCTCCTACAGATACATCTACGAGTATCCCCCGAACGGATACAGTTTCACCGACGAGGTCATGGAGGGTTCCGCCGCCATCGAGATAAAGATCGGCCAGGGGACCAAGCCCGGCATGGGAGGGCATCTTCCCGGCGCCAAGGTCACTCCCGAGATCGCGGCCATGAGGGGGAAGCCCGTGGGGGAGGACATCCACAGCCCGTCCCGCTTCCCCGGGATAGAGACGCCCGAGGACCTGAAGGCCCTGGTGGACATGCTCCGCAAGAGGGGCAAGGGCATACCGGTGGGTGTGAAGATAGCCGCCGGACGCATAGAGGATGATCTGGAGTTCATTTCCCACTCGGGATGCGACTTCATCACCATCGACGGGAGGGGAGGGGCGACCGGTTCCTCTCCGCGTTTCCTCAGGGACGCGACCTCCGTCCCCACGGTGTACGCACTGATAAGAGCCAGGAAGTACATGGATGAGCACGGGATGACCCAGAGCCTCATCATGACCGGCGGTTTCCGCACCTCCGCCGACGTGGTGAAGGCCATAGCCATGGGCGCGGACGCCGTCGCCATGGCCTCTGCACCGCTGATGGCCCTCGGATGTCAGAGGTACAGGGCGTGCACCGGCGGCAAGTGCCCCATGGGCATCGCCACGCAGGATCCCGTCCTCGAATTCCGCCTCGACGGCGATGCGGGCGCGGCCAGGGTGGCCAACTTCCTGAAGGCCCTCGCCGGGGAGATACGCACCTTCGTCAGGGTGACCGGGCACGACTCCGTGACCGAGTTCTCCGCGGAGGACCTGTGCACCACGGACGCTTCGATAGCGGAGGCGTCGGGCATCAGGCACGCGTGAACTTCCCGCGCCAGTCTAATATATAAGGGACACCCTAACAGACTACGTCGTTAGAACACAGGACAGGATGCAGAAGTTGACACCCTCTTCCAATTCACACGCAGCGGGGCGGTCGTCATGAGCGATCAGGACGACGACGAGCTCCGTTATGCGGACATGACCGTTTTAGAACTCCTCACGGAGATGAAGGACACCTCGGAGACCATAGTCGACCTCGCCTACGCATCGCTGAGGTTCAACAGCTCCAGCATCGCCGAGGAGGTAAGGAAGCTCGAGAAGGACATGGACGACCTGAAGTACGCCATGCGTTACAGGGTCATGCTGTCCGCCCGTTCCAGGGATGACGCCAAGCAGATGTCCGGAATCCTCGAGGTGGGTCTCGCCGCCGACCGCATCTCCGATGCGGCCTCTAGCATCACCAGCCTGCTCCGCTTCCCGCAGGAGAAGAGGCCTTACATCAACAACATCCTCAACGAGAGCGACGAGAAGTACAGGATGGTCAGGATCTCCGACGTCTCCGACATGAAGGGACGTACCATCGGACCCGATCTTGCGGTGGAGGCCCAGACGGCCTGCCGCATCATCGCCGTCAAGAACCGCCACGGATGGACCTTCGACCCCGAGGGCTTCTTCAAGCTCAGGGCCGGGGACGAGGTCTTCGCCAGGGGTTCGGCCGAGAGTCTCGACCAGTTATCCGCCTACGCTTCGGGCAGGGAGCCCTACGAGTTCCCCGAGGCGGTGCCCGACGACAAGGCCGAGGAGGACGCCGCCGACGATGCGGAGGTCGAGGAGGCCCTCACCGAAGAGCTCAGGGGGGAGGATTCCGAATGATCTCCCGCATCGACCAGATGATCCTGGAGCTGAAGGACACCACCGACCTGATGGTGGATCTGGCCTATTCATCTTTACTTTACAACAACGTGGAGATCGCCGAGGAGGTCGTCATGCTCTCCGAGAAGATGTCCGACCTGGTGGACAGCACCCAGGACCAGCTCGTGGAGGTCGGAAAGGCCTCCCCGGACGAGGTCTACAGGGCCATAGTCACCACCCGTCTGATGGATTCCATGCTCGACATCGCGGACGCGGCCGAATCCATCGCCGACACGGTCATCAGGGGATTGGCCGACCACCCCGTGCTCGCCATGTCCATCAGGGAGTCCGAGACCACCATCTGCCTCGCCAAGGTCGCGGAGGACTCCGTCCTCGCCGGCAAGACTTTCGGCGAGCTGTCACTGAGCACCAACTCCTCCATGTTCGTCATCGCCATCAGGAGGGACGACGGCTACATCTTCGGTCCCGACCACAAGGTCAGGATCGAGGCCGGGGACATCCTCATGGCCAAGGGTCCGCAGGATGCCGAGGGTTACTTCAAGGACCTCGCGGACGGGACGGAGAAGACCATCGGCGAGTGATCACAACAAGAGTGCCACGTATCTTCCCGCGAACGCCCCGAAGATGCAGATACAGGGGTTGAGGACGAAGTTCAGCAACGTCTCTCCGGTCCTGCCGTCGTACAGCATGGTGACGGTGTCCACGGTGAACGTGGACATGGTGGTGAATGCGCCGAAGAGTCCGGTGAAGAGGAGGACCCTCCACTCGGGGGAGATGTCCGGCCATCCGAACATGATGAGAGCCAGACAGAAGGAACCAATTATGTTCACCGCGAAGGTCGCCCACGGGAATTGTGAGGAATCGATGGCCTGTCCCATGCCGAAACGGAGCACGGCACCGGCGGCACCGCCGATTGCGACGAGTACCAGGGATTGCAGGAGGGCGGGTTCCATACAGGGTAATCCTCGTTGCGGGGATAAAAAGGGATTCCCCCACAGAGAAGTGACTGATAAGGAGATGGTAGCCTCGCCCAGATTCGAACTGAGGTCCGGGGATCCAGAGTCCCTGATGATTGACCACTACACTACGAGGCTGTTGATTCGCAGTATCTGTAGCCTCTTTTAATACCTTTCTATCTGGTTCCGGGTACTGGGGGTCCTTCCCAGATTCCAGCATGATTGCGATCCATTTCCCGATTGTTCACATAAATGCTGAAGTGTCTAAATTCACCTTGTGTAGACATTTTCCCTTGGCTGGTGATGACAACATCTCAGTTTGCCCTTAGGTTCGAATAATGCCAGACAGCATGAATGGAATACTCTGTTTACTCGGTTGTTGGTTGGATGTATCCATATTATGTAAACAGAAAAAAACAAGACATTATGTAGTAGTGTCCAAATAAAGAGGCACATGAACTATCCATTCGACGCCGTCGCCTTCCTCCCCCCGGACGTGGGGATATCGAAGGCAGAGAGGCGTCTCATCGACTCCTACGCAGGATGCAAACTCCTGCTCATAGTATGCGGGAGTCACGACAAGGCCGCCTCGGTGGCCGATTATCTAGGCTCATCACCCTCCTCATCCGTGACCGTGATATGTCCCGATACTGATTCATCCCCCGCGCTGAGGGATTATGTCCTCGGCAGCATGGCCCCCCGCACGGTGATCGACATCACCTATGCATCCCCCTATTATGCTTCATCGATGACCAGCCTCGCCGCCGCCCCGGGGGTGTCGGTCGTCTTTACCGGAGACGATGCGGTCGAGACCATCGTGTCGGGGTGCGGCAATTACGCCGACCTCGATGACGATGACACTGCGATCGTAATGTCACTCATGTCGGGTCCCAAGAAACCCGCGGATGTCGTATCCGTCACCGGGATCAATGCCAAGACCGCGTACAGGAGGCTCTCTGCCTTGGAGGCCAGAGGACTGGTGTCCAGGACCGGCGGCCGCCCTATCACGTATCTCCTGGACGGTAACCAGAGGTTCCGTTTCGGCATCTCTGGGAAAGCTGGGGAGCCGAAGAGGGTCCCCGCGGATCCGTCATGGGTGGTCCTTAACTGAATCCGCGATTATTCCCAGGTCAGCTTTATTATCCCGTCCGTTCCTACGATGTCCATGGACGGAAACGACGGGAACATGACCATCGATGACGCGAAGGCCATCGTGGCGGATTTCTGCAGGGAACGCGACTGGGACCAGTTCCACAACCCCAAGGATGTGGCCATAGGGATCTCCACCGAGGCCTCGGAGCTCCTGCAGCTGTTCAGGTTCAAGGACGTATCCGAACTGGATGGTCTTCTGGATGACCCCGTGTTCTCGGGAAAGGTGAGGGAGGAGCTGGCGGACGTTTTCTATTTCACCGTCAGGTTCTCCCAGGTTACCGGGATTGACCTCTATTCCGCTCTGGTGGAGAAGATCGCCAAGAACGCGGAGAAGTACCCCGTGGGGACGTCGAAGGGTTCCAACAGGAAATACGACGAGCGACCGGGCCCGATGTGACGTTCAGGTCTTCGAGGCGTGTCTTTTCCGGTCGGCCTTCTTCTTTTCGACCAGCATGCGTAAGATGATTATGAATGCGATATCGAAGAATGCCAGGGCCAGGATCTGCACCGTTGACAGCGGCGGGAACACCGTGTCGGTGGGCAAGGTGTAGAACACCGCGAGTATGACCCTCACCACGAATATGTGGAACAGGGCGAGTGCGAGACAGTATCTCCCGCATACCGAGAGGATGTAGGACAACACCGGGATGCGGGCGTTGATCATCGAAAGGTAAGAGAATATGATGAAGACGAGCGCGCCTTCGACGAAGAACGGGAATGCGCTCAATCCCCCGTACTCCCCGAAGTAGGTGAAGTTGAACTTGACCCCCGGGGGGAAGAGGTATATGAGGACGGCCAGCACCAGCAGCGATGCGATCAGGGGGATCCAGGTGCTGAGGGATCCCCATTTTGCCGTTTCCAGTCTCTCGAGGAAGTGTTTTTTGGAGAGGGCAGCGCCGAGGAGCATGAACGCGACGCATATCGGGATCAGTGTGGCGTCGAAAGGAAGCGTCCTGTCGATGTATACGAAAACGGCCTCAGCCGCGAGAAGAAGCAGTATGATGACGGCGAACAGTCTGCGGTCAGCCAGCACGCAGTCCGCGATGGTGTAGAAGATCAGGAACGACCAGAACATGACCCACAGGAAGTATTGGGCGTATGCGGAGTAGCAGACCTTTATCGGATTGGCCTTATCCAACGGCGAGAAAAGATTCTGGTTGTCGAAACTCGCGACGATGGAATTGACGAGGTCGTCCATGGTGGAGGGCTGGCCGAGAGCCCAAAGCCAGATGTACAACGCGACGGGAAGGACCAGGGAGCATACGATCAGGGCTAACAGGAGTTTCGAGCGCTTCCTGATCCTGGTAAAGCAGTCGCCCGAAGGGAGGAAATAACCGGATATGATGAAGAAACCGATTAGGCCCATGTACAGCGGCTGGAGGATCGGGGAGACGGACCTGCCGGAATTGTCCACCTCGTTCAGCATGAACATGTGGACGAATACGACACCGAGGATGAGTATACCCTTGAGGACATCCGCCGTCTTCAGCCTTCCGGGCCCCTGGAGTTCTTCCATAGGTGGGGGGCATAGCCGATTAAGGTTATAATCGATTGGACAGACGGAGACTGTGTCGGGTGATGGAAAAAAGCAGAACGGAGCGTATCTTCGAACGCGGTTTGCCACATATATCATAAAATACGGAAGAACGCACTGTCCTTATGTGCATCCGTCCAGTTTCTGGATGTTTGGTTCATAACGGTCTGGGGATTATCGATGAGCAAGTTTGGAACAACACACGTCGGGGAGGCGCCAGGGAAACCCTTCCATGTCAGGATACTCGCAATAGCGGCGATTGTGCTGATGACCGTAACCGTCCTTTTCGCAGCGGGGTCGGTCGGTGCGAACGATGAGCCGGACGACGCGATCGAAGTCACCGATGTGTTTCAGCTCATGGATGCACTCCGGCCGGAGAACAACGGAAAGACCGTGAAACTCACGGGCACGGACGACGGCTACAGGAGGGATTGTGCCCAACTGGATCTGTACGTCGTTCCCGGCGAGTCGGAATGGGGCATGACCATCGATCTGAACGGCCATAAGGTCAATCCGCTCACCACCGATCCGCCACGTGAGTTGTCGACAAACACGAGATTCCTCAAGATCGGCGCCGGGGTATCCATAACCATCAGGGATTCCAGTGATAACGGGACGGCCGTCATCATGAACTCCATGGTGTGGGGCGATATTCCGAAGGAGAAAAACTTCGGAGGCGCCATCTGGAACGACGGGAACCTCACGATAGAGGGCGGAACAATCAGGAACGGCCGTGCCGAGTATGACGGAGGGGCCATCTACAATGACGTGCACGGAGTTCTCAACATCAAGGATACCACCTTCGCCCTCAGTCAGGCCGAAAGGAACGGCGGCGCCATCTACAACAAGGGAGTCGTCTCCATCCAGAACTGTTCCTTCGCCGGCAATTCCGCCGGCGAGAAGGGCGGTGCCATCTACAATGAGGGCACTGTCATCATCGATCAGACACACTTTACCATGAACAGGTCCAAGGAGTACGGAGGCGCCATCTACAACGCGGAGAACGCCAAGTTGCTGATGACCGCTGGCGAGATAAGCAACAGCGAAGCCCTGGCCGGGAGTGCAGTCTATAACGAATCCGGCGTCGTTTGGAACACCGAAAGCGGGTCGCATTGGGCGGCCGATATCACAGGTACAGAATTCAGGAACAACGCCGCATACAGGGACGATTCGGGAACGTATGAGGTCACAGGTTGCGGAGGGACCGTCTACAACACCGCGGGCGGCAACACATCCCTGAAGGACGTCTTCATCAAAGGCAGCGTGGCCGAGATCAACGGAGGGGGGCTGTACAACCGTGGTACGATGTCCGTCACCGGCTCGACCATCGACGGCTGTTCAGCGAATACCACGGAAACGCAGATGGGTTACGGCGGAGGGATCTTCAACGAAGGGGATCAGGCGGTGCTGACCGTCAGGAACACCACCGTATCCGGCAACGCAGGGACTTATGGATTAGGGATCTGTAACGTGCCAGCGGGCAGCGACCTCGATTCCATCGGCAACCACGTCACCCTGGAATCATGTATCATCAGAGAGAACGGAACGGAAGAAAAAGAGGGGGACCAAGGGAGCGGCGTGTACAACACCGGTGTCATGGAAATCACAGGCGTTGATTTCATCAAGAATGTAGGCAACGTCGGCGCAGGGATCTTTACCGGGGGCAGGATTGTGCTGAACAACTCCAATTTCGAGTCCAACACGGCCATAGGGGGTTCCGGAGGTGCGATCTACATCGATTCCGGAACGGTCACGGCGGAAAACGTGACCATGAAGAAGAATGTCTCCAAGGCGCAGGATGGAGGGGCCATCTGTCTCTTCGGTGAAAGCACACTGAATCTCGGTACATCTCTGATCACCGAAAACGAGGCCCTGCTGTACGGAGGCGCCATCAAGGTGGATCGCGGAGCGGTGTTCAGTATCCATGGGACTGTCAAGATCTACGACAACAAGGCGATGTTCGGTAAGAACGTGGTCCTCTGCGAAGGGGAGACCATCGGTTTCTCCGGCCCGGTCGATCCGTCGTCCAGAATCGACTTCGCCATGGAGGATCCGTACAAACCCTTCACGGACCACTTCAACACATACTCCTGTCTCCAGAGCGTGTTCACGTACAACGAGGTCAGCGGATTCCCGTTCAAGCAGGATCTGGCGGATACCCAGCAGCCCGAACTCTTCTGTGATTACGGACTGTGGAACGCATCCAAGACCGGTATGACGCTCGTCAGGACCTGGGACGAGCTCAAGAGTCTGGCCGATGACAGCGGAACGCCCAACGGGACCGAGGTCGCACTGGCTAACAACATATACGCCGACGGCAGGGACTGCATTACGGTCACCAGGAACATAATCCTGGATTTGAACGGATTCACCATAGACAGGCAGCTGGACGGAAAGGATGACGACGGGCAGGTGTTGGTGGTACGGGCGTACACCACCCTGACCATCAAGGACACCATAGGCACGGGAAAGATCACCGGCGGTTACGCCAAGAACGGAGGCGCGATCAACATCCATGACGGCTCCAAGCTGGTCTTCGAGGGCGGGATCATCATTGACAACAGGGCTTCCAGTAAGGGCGGGGCAATCTACAACAACGGCGACCTGGAGATGACCGGCGGTTATGTGGTCTGCAACACCTGCGAAGATGACGGGGGTGCCATCTACTGCGATGACGACGATGGTTGCAGGATGAACCTCCACAACGTCGTGTTCTTCAAGAACAGGGTGATAGATGGAGACGACTCCGGTGACGGAGGGGCACTCTACCTCGACTACAGGAACACCGGCACCATACAGGACTGCAGATTCATCGGGTGTTCGAGCGGGTACGGAAAGGGCGGCGCCATCTACATGGAAGCCGATGACAGTATGCTCTACATCATCGATTCCGTCTTCACCAACAACTATTCCGGGGAAGAGGGAGGGGCGATCTGCATCGTCGACGGGGGACTGGAGATCTCCGGCGACAATACCGTCTTCATGAACAACAACGCCCATGACTGCGGCGGTGCGGTCTTCACCGACGAGCGCAAGGTCGTCGTCAGGGACGGCCCGAAGTTCTATCAGAACGTGGCGGACAACCACGGCGGGGCATTCTACACCGAGGGCATCATCGAACTGATCGGCGGGGTCGACGTCAGCTACAACCGTTCCGGCGGGAACGGAGGGGCCATCTGCATAAAGGACGGGTCTACGGTCAACATCCACAGCGGCGCGATACTCGGATACAACCATGCCGGCGGGAACGGAGGCGCCATCTATGTCACGGACAACGGGAACCTCAACCTGTGGGGAGGCACGATCGAATACAACACCGCCGACGGTGTCGGCGGAGGTATCCTGATGGACCACGATGCCGACGATCTCGATATCAAAGGCGGCCCTGTCGTGAGGTACAACGAGGCCTCCGAAGGCAACGGCATTTATCTGGACTCCTGCCGCATCAACGTCACGGGCCCTCTCGAGAAGACCGCGAGCATCTATGTGACGCTGAAGAGCCAGACCGGCTGCTTCACAAACGGATACAGCGAACACAACAGCGACTGGGCCCCGTCCGCATTCTTCGATTCCGCCGAGGGATTCCTGGTCGTCCTGGACGGGAGCGAGGCATCATTAAGCACGATGTCTCCCGGCAGTATGGCCGACGGATCCAACTTCATCGACTGGACCGACCAGATCACCGACTACTATTCCCTGAGCGACAAGAACTGGATGTCGGGGATCTCCGGAGAGAGGAGGATTAACGAGATCAACATTCCGGGGACCCATGATTCGAGCATGAAGAGGACGGAGTCCCGTTTCTCGGCGTCCGTCGGGGATTTCATGCACATGCACTACATGGCTCAGACCCAGTATCTGTACATCAACGAGCAGCTCAATGCCGGTGCGAGGCTGTTCGACATACGTGTCAACAATATGCACCTCGTTCCGTCCCACGACGCCAGCATATGGGAGAGGCTGATGGCCGCGGAATGGGGTATCCTGACCTGGTCTGGCGGGACCGTATACGATCTCGAGGACGATGGGGAGAACCTCTGGACCTGCCACGGTAAGAACAAGGTCGGCGGAACATTCTACGCCATGAAGTCGAACGGGGACGATCAGAGTGTGGACGACGTACTCAACTGGATGACCAATTTCCTGATCATGCATCCGACCGAGACCCTCATCGTCGGTTTCCAGGCCGAGACGCAGGATGATGACGAGGAAAACGTGAGGATAACCAACGAGCGCATGTACCAGAAGCTGTATGCGTTATCCCAGAAGATCAACCCCTCGACAGGCAAACCGTTCATATTCATCGAGGACGGTCGTCAATTCGGGGACGATTTCACGGAATATCCGTACCTGAAGGACTGCCGCGGCCAGATGGTGGTCTACGGCGACGGCATCGGAGGGATCAAGGATATAATCCCCCCTGTGACGGCCGCGTACTCCCAGGATGTGGACTTCAACTGTTCGATAGAGGATAAGAGGCAGAGCATCAACAGGTTCATCAACCAATACATCGACGGTGCGGACGGCAGATACATCCCCTCCGATGTCACCGAACACCTGGATGTCATCTACAACATAGGTTTCAACGTCGGGCCCACGAGTACCAAGTACTACGTCGGTAAGTACTTCGAGAGTTTCGTCGACAAGCACATCGGACCCCTGTACAATGCCGATCAGCTGCTCCCCGACTTCTTGGCCGAAGGCAAGGCATTCGACCAGAGGGGGAAATATGTCGGATGGGTGAAGACCGACGGTGCCAAGGCCGTAAATTACGGGTACATCTGGAGATCCAATTTCCCCGACCCGATGGATGAGAGCTCCCCGTTCACACTGAACTACGCGACCGTCAGGGTGGAATCCGGACTCGGTGCATACCCGGTCGCCACATACCAACAGCTGTACGGGTCCACCTTCACCGTCCCGGGCTGCATCTACGAGGACAAGGGCGACCTGGAATTCGCAGGGTGGTTAGCCGGCGACACATTCTACGAGCCGGGGGCCGAATACATAGTGACGGGGGACGTGACGTTCGTCGCCGCATGGAAGGATGTCAACATCGTGACAGTCAGCTTCGTCAACTATGACGGCACGGAGCTCGATACCATCCACTTCGTTCCCGGTACAACCGCCGCGGACATCACGGCCCAGGCCCCTGCGGCAGCCAGGGAGGCCACGGCACAGTACACCTATGTGTTCTCCGGATGGGAACCCGCGATAGCCGATGCCACCGAGAGCATTACTTACACCGCCCGGTTCGATGAGGTACTCAACACCTACACCGTGACATGGATGACATGGGACGGAATTACACTGGTCGAGAGGGACGAGAACGTCGGTTACGGCAGCATGCCGTCCTACGATGGCCCCGTTCAGACCAGGGATGAGACGGTCCAGCACACATTCGAGTTCATCGGATGGTCGGACAGCGTCGACAGTCCGGACGGCAAGCCCGTATCGGACCTTCCCGAGGTGACCGGGGATGCGACGTACTATGCATCCTTCAAGAAGGTTGTCAAACAGTACACCGTCAGATTCGTCGACTGGGACGGCACCGTGCTGTGGGAAGGTCTCTACGACGTCGAAACGGATCCTTCGGTGTTCAGACCCCTCTTTCCGGTCAGGCAGCCGTCCGAGGGCATATACTACGAGTTCGCCGGATGGTCGCCCGAACCCGCCACGGTGACGGCCGATGCCACGTATACGGCGACCTACAACGAGACGGATGTGCTGAGATACTGCATCACATTCATGGATTGGGATGCGAAGATCATATCCAGGGCATGGTACGAGGCAGGCACCAGCTATGCGGACATCGTCGTCCCCGAGGATCCCGTGTGGGAGCCTACGACACAGTACACGCACGTATTCGCCGGATGGAGCCCCTCGGTCCCTGCCGCCGGCGAGGTCATCGAGTCGGTCACTTTCACCGCACTCTACGACTCCGTGGTGAACAAGTACACCGTGAAGTTCTTCGATTGGGACGGGACCGAACTGAGTTCCGCGGAATACGATTTCGGCACCCCCGCCGACAGTATCGTCAGGCCCGCGGACCCCGTCAGGCAGAAAGACGACCATTACGAATACCTCTTCTCGGGGTGGAGTCCCGCGATCATCGATGTGGGTGCGGACATGTCCTATATGGCGACCTATTCCCATCAGTCGAGGACCTTCACCGTCACCTGGAAGAACTACGACGGTCAGGTCCTGGAGACCGATACGGGCGTGGAGTACGGGGCCATCCCGGAATACAACGGCGCGACACCGTTGAAGCCGCAGGACGAGAAGGACAGGTTCGAATTTGCCTCCTGGGACCCTCAGCTCGCGTTCGTAACGCAGGATACCACGTATACCGCAAAGTTCGAAGCGATAGGGCTGCCGTTCATGATCACCTTTGTCCTCAACGGCGGCGCACTCAACGAAGGTTGCCCCGACAAGATCCCGTATGCGCACGGGGACAGTGTGTGGCTCTACGAAGCCGACCGTGTCTCCAGGGGCTGTTATTACTTCGGTGGCTGGTACGACAATCCGGAGCTGACCGGGGATATGATAGCCCAGGTCGGCAGCGAGGATTACGGTGACAAGACCTTCTATGCGAAGTGGGACCCCGTAACGTACGACATATTCTTCAATAATGTCGACGAGGCTGAAGACTATCCTGCCTTGATCTCTTACAACATAGAGACGCCCACGTTCACCATACTCCGTCCTGCTGTCGGAGGATTCACATTCATCGGCTGGACCGATGACGGCGTTTATGACGAACCGATCAAGATGGATGTGACGATCGAGCAGGGTTCCTCAGGAACAAGGCGGTTGATAGCGCATTGGGAAGCGGTGGAATACGGTATCGAATACTATGACGGTCAGAACATGCTGACAGGCATAGTGCCGGGATCGTATCTTCACCAGGCACAACCGGTATTCCCACAGGTCGCCGACGAGATCCTTCTCGGACCGTTGCCGGAAAAGGACGGTTTCGTGAGGGTGGGATGGTACACGACCAGCGATTTCCAGGATGGAACCGAGATCCTGAGCTTCCCTGCGACGGACATCGGTATCAAGAAGGTCTACGCCAAATATGAGGCCAGAAGCGATGTCTATTGGGAGGCGCTGCCGACTGCGGTAGACGGCCTCGTCTGCGACGGGAACGAGAAGACACTGATCGCCGCCGGAACGCCTGTCGGAGGCACTGCGCAATACAGGGCGGGAGATGAGGGTGACTTCAGTACCGAATTGCCGAAAGCCACAGAAGCAGGGGAGTATCGTATCTGGTACAAGATAGTCGTCGACGATATCGACGTCGACGTGAGCTGGGTCCTGGTCACCATCGTCAAACCCTCTCCCACTATAGACCAACCGCCTGTTGCCGTGACAGGACTGGAATACAACGGAGAGACCCAGGACCTGGTGATCAAGGGATCTGCATCGGGAGGCACGATGCTCTACAGCATCGACGGGGAGGTGTTCACGGTATATTCCATGCGCGGACACACTGTCGGGGAATACAAAGTATGGTACAAGGTCCGCGGCGATGATAACCACTGCGATTCGGAAGTGTTCGGACCGATCATCGTGACCATCGACAAGGGTTCGCCGGAGACCCCTCCCGTTCCGACAGTGAATACGCTGACATATAACGGGCAGCCTCAGCAACTGGTCAGCGCCGACCCGTCCTGGGACATCGTCATCCAGTACAGTCTGGACGGAACCAACTACTCTGCCGAGATACCGAAGGCGACCGATGCGGGATCGTACACCGTGTACTATATGGTGAAGGACGACCCCAACTACAAGGATACGGAACCCGGAACGGTCGCCGTGACGATAGCCAAGCTCTCGGCGGAATGGTTGATGAACCCGCTGCCCATGACCCTCAAGTACACCACGCATGCGTATCCCCTGCTCTTCAGCGGGATCGCTTCCAACAGCAGACCGCTGTATAGGGTGGGCGACACCGGCGATTACTCACCGGAGGTCCCGACGGCAGCCAATCCCGGATCATACGTCATCTGGTACAAGATCGATGACGCCGGCGGCAACTACGAGGTCCCGGCGGAGAGTTCCCTGACTACTGTCATCAAGATCCCCATCCACCTCACGGTATCCCTCGAAGGATGGGATTACGGCCAGGGGCCCAACCAACCCGTCGTGTCCGGGAACGTCGGCGAGGCGCCGGTCACGTTCGAGTACAAACCGAGAGCCGGCGGGGACAGCGACTATGCTGCAGACGTACCCACGGATGCCGGGGAGTACACGGTCAGAGCGACAGCGGTCGATACCCCCGAGTTCATCAAGGGCTCCGCCACCGCTGACTTCACCATCGCGAAGGCAGCGTTCACACCGACAGTCTCGATTAACGGATGGACCTACGGCCAGGAACCCAACGCCCCGGCGGTGGACGGGAACGTCAGCGGCGGATCGGTGACGTTCAGGTACAAGGAGAAGGGTGCTTCGGACAGCACATACTCGAAGACCGTGCCTGTCAATGCCGGCAGCTATGTGCTGAGGGCGGAGATATCCCCCACCACCAACTACGACGGGGCGGCGGCATATGCGGAATTCACGGTCGCAAAGGCGGCCATAGCCCCTTCGGTGACCGTTGAAGGATGGGTCTACGGTGAGGCCCCACGCGTGCCGGCGGTGGTCGGCAACGACGGCAACGGGGCCGTGACCTTCCTGTACAGGGAGCAGGGGGCCACCGATTATTCCGCTGAGGTACCAGTCAATGCCGGAAGCTACGAACTGAAGGCCGACGTACCCGAAACGGCCAACTATCTGGGCGGTTCGGCCACCGCGACATTCTCGATAACCAAGGCCAGCGTCACCATCGTTGCGGCCGATAAGAGCAAGGTCTACGGATCGGCCGATCCGAAGTTGACGGCGGCCGTCATCTGGCAGACTGGAGGTCCGGCGGGAATGGTATCGTACACTCTCTCCAGAACAGCGGGCGAGGATGTCGGTGAATACGTCATATCGGTATCCGCGGAATCCAACGACAATTATGACGTCATCGTACAGCAGGGAAAGCTCTCGATTCTGAAGGCATCCATCACCATCGATGCGAACGATGCGTCCAAGATCTACGGATCTGCCGATCCCGAGCTCATCGCCACGGTCGTATGGAACACCGGCGGTCCGATAGGCTCGGTCACATATGATCTGTCCAGGGCAGCGGGCGAGGACGTCGGTGCCTACGTGATATCGGTGTCCTCGCAGTCCACACCGAACTACACCGTGAAATCGGTCAGCGGAGGCACGTTCACCATTTCGCCGCTGGTCGCCGAACTGATATGGAACAGTGTGTTCACCTATGACGGGACGGAACATCTCCCGACCGTTTCGATCGGCAATCTCGTCGAGGGCGATGAATGCACCGTGACCGTTCTGGCGGTAGCACAGATCCATGTTGGCACATACGATGCGGATGCGACCGGGCTCGACAACGATAACTATGTGTTGCCGGAAGTCACGGTAACGCAGTTCGTCATCGATCCAAAGGTCGTGACCCTCGAATGGTCCTGTGATGCGTTCCTCCATGATGGCAAATCCCATGCGCCCGCCGCTTCGGTTGGCAATCTCGTCGAAGGCGATGAATGCACCGTGACCGTCTCGGTGGATGGGAAACACACGGAGGTCGGAGAGTACACCGCCGTGGCCACTGAGCTGAGCAACCCCGACTATGCGCTTCCGGACGAGCCGTCCTTCAGGTACGACATAGTCAGCAAGAATGAAATGCTCAAGGATGTATCGATAGGATCCGCGCTGGCCATAATCATGATGAGCGTTGCCCTGATAGCCTTGTGCAGGCCCCGTCAGTAAACCCTTAACCCGCGATGACGCTACTATCAGCACTAGGGTCATCGCCCATGTCCCCGCCGAATGGCGGGGCGATCCTTTCCTTTGAGGGCTAGGGTGCCGGATTCGTGTCCGTCGGGATCCAAAATTCCAAACGAGTCTCCGTTGGGAGATCTGGACAAAAGTGGTCCCCACTCCCTGATTTGGATTTGAGTAGAACGTGTTCTAACTAATTGAAGAAGAGCAGGCGGTTTTTGGGCCGCCCGTAAGGCGTTTGTCGAACCTCTATGTTGTAACCGAAAGATTACTCCAGATGATCCTCGTCGAATTTCTTCAGGACCTTCATAGCAGCTGTCATGTCGTCCATGTTGACCCCGAGATACTTGTAGGTGGTGCGGGTGTCATCGTGTCCGAGGAGTTTCGATATGGTCTCGATCTTCACACCGGCGTGGAACAGTCTCCTGCCGTAGGAACGTCTGAGGGTATGTTGGGTGAAATCGAATCCCAGGCGTTCCTTTAGCTTGCGGATCGGTCCTCTGTCGATGCTGTGGCCCTGTTCGGAATACGGTCCCGCGGACGGACAGGAGACGTAATGGCACCAAAGTGCCAGTTCCTCCGGTTCTTTCCAGTACGGGTCGTACATGCGCATTCTCTCCACGATCCTCCTGCGCTCGGCCATCCACCTTTCCAATACCTTCTCGGTATCGTATCCGAAAGGAACGGAGCGCCACTTCCCCTCGCCCCTGCCCTTTCCCCTTATGTTGATGTACGGCATCTCTGGGTCGTTGTGGATGTCGCACAGTCTCACCCTGCAGACCTCCACCGAACGGAACCCCATACCGAGTTCGAGATTGATCACAAGGTCCTCCAGAGGACTCTTCTCAACCTTCATCAGCTTCTGGTATTCCTCGTCGCTGAGCCATTTGACGTTCGGACGGAGATCGTGCGGCCACTGGAGGTGGAGTTCCTCGATCACCCTGTTGCCGAAGAACTGGAGGTATCTGTCAAGGATGTGGGTGTACCATTTCTTCGTGGATACCTCGCGGTTCTTCCAGGCCTCGTTGAGGAGGTCCAGGACGACCTCCTCGTCTATCCTCCAGGGGAGGGGGTCGTGCCCCCTCTCCTTGAGGATCCTGTCGAATTTGCGCAGTTCGACCAGGTATTTGTTGCGGGTGGTTATCTTCGTCCTGCGGTAGGTCCCTTCCATGTGCATCCTGATGCAGTCCGTCGATAGGACGTTCTCCGAACCGTTCTTCGCATCTATGATGGCCCATACGTGCTCGTATCTGTCGGTGCGCGGAGGGTCGTAGGGTGTGTCCGATGTCATGACGACACCCCCCTAACGGCTAACTCTCTAACGCCCGGATTCTCATCATCCGGAAGTGCCAGATAGTCGGCGTGGAGGCTGCTGTCGCAGTAGATCCTCATGTTGGATTCGAACAGGAATCTGAAGGACGTGTTGGGGATCACGAACGTCTTCCCGTTGGTGCTCTTCCCGTATTCCAGTTCGAACCCCATGTCCTCCATGGGGAAACGGAGGTCCTGCGTGCGGATGTTGTCTCCGTCGCAGATGATGTTCCCGTCCTCCATCGCGTTCTTCACGTATCTGTCGCGGATATCGCGCGTGCACACCCTGAGAGCGGCCTTGAGGAAGTGCTCTTTCGATTTCGGGCGGGGACAGGCCTCTTTGGCGAGCTCCATCCAGGTGTTGAACACCTTCCCGTTGTCGGAGATGGTCATCTTCCTGACGTTGTTCACCTTGGATTTCAGGAGCAGGGCGAACAGTGCTGAGGAGTGTCCTGCAATCCTCGCGTACGGGTACAGGGCGAAGGCGATGTCCAGTTCCCTGTTCATGAGGTCGGGGAAACTGATGCGCTCTGCGGGGGAATCGAGGGATTCCTGTACCTCCACATCATCCTCGGTGAGCATCCTGCAGCTCTCCCCGATGAACGAGATGAGATCGAAGTGCTCCTCCTCCGGGTAGTTGGAGAAGTACGCATCCTGTACCGCAAAGACGTATTTCATGTGGTACAGGGCCGTCCTGATGGCGTCGGTATCGGCGGAGTTCCTCTTCTGTTTCACGAACTTCGGGTCGGAGGTTCTTATCATCCTGATGAGGAAGGAGCGGTTGACGACGTCCTCGTCCAGGATGGAGGTCTTCTTGGTGCTGATGATCATCGGGGAGTAGGATTCGAAGAATTCCGGCTCCAGGGAGTTCAGGTTGCACCTGGTGATCTTGTTCCCCCTTTCGAAACCTTCCTTGAACAGGTTCATCAGCATCTTGCGCTCGGGTCCGGAGTAATCCTGAGCCTCCTCGAAGATAGCCGTGGTGCTGTACAGGTCGATGGTACGGAAGGATGAGGAGAACGAACCGTTCCCGATCTTCACGCAGCGGTAGCAGAGGTCCTTCATGATGGTCTGGAGCTTCGATTTTCCCGACTGCGTGTCGCCTGTGATGATCAGCCTCGGGAAGATGTCCGATATCTCCCCGAAGTAGGTGCTGATCACGAACAGGCTGCAGATGTGGTAGTAGTACTCGTCGACGAAGGAAATCTGTTTCCTGAGGTAGTCCTCGACCATGGAGGAGCAGTCACGGATGATCCCGCGGAGGTCCTCCCCGATCGCTTCCTTGCCCTCTTCGTTCTTCGTGAAGTCGCCAGGGAGCGGCCAGGCATCCAGGCCCAGGAGTCTGAGGAGTTCCATGTCGCTCTTGTCCAGATCGACGGATCTCTTCACGATGGGGTGCACGGACTTCTTGGGGACGATGCATACGGCGTTCTCTCCCTTGGCGTCGACGAACGGTTCGCAGAGGGTGAATGATTCTCTGAGGAAGTTCATGATCACCACCACCTCTCGTGGAAGTTGTCGGGCTTTCTGTACCTCTTCCGACGGCGTTCCTCCCTGTCGTAGTCAGGCAGGGGGTCGTACCTCTCGATGTACCTCCCGACTCCGTTGATGAAGTAGTGGAATCCCATCAGATCGCCTCCTGGCCAGGGGGAAGGGCGGCGAGGATGCCGTCGGGGATGGCGGTCATGCCCTGGGATCTGATGAACTCAAGGCATTCGTCTCTGCCGAACACTCCCCATCTGCTGAGCCCGGTAAGGATCAGGATGTTCAGAGCTGCGTTGCGTGTCTGGAGGTTGTTCTTGTCTTTGAACTCCTCCAATTCGGCAAAGAGCCAGGGTGGCATCTTTGCCGTTGCGACTTCGAAGGGAGCCGCCTCCTTTTTATTCTTGTTTGTTGCTGTCATATTGTTACCTCGTGTAACAGCTCAACAGGGGGCCGTTCAAACTCGCCTGTTGAGCTCATTCGTTCACGATGCCTTCGCGCATTGTTTTGACGATGCCGTCTCTGACGAACGCGCGAACGGCATCACTGCGGGAGCAGTAGTATCCGTCAGAGACGATTCTGTCGAGCAGGTTCACTTCTCTTTCGGACATCTGTGCCGTTATGGTTTTGTTGCCCACGTTTCATACCTCCGTGGTTTAAACATATATGTTTCAACTATAAATATATTTCAGTATATGATGTATATTTATTTTAAAATATAGTTTTGAAATTGATATTTATATATAGACATAAAATGATATCTGTGTGTGTCAAGCGAATCTTCTGAAATATTCAAGAAGACATATTCCTCAACGGCCAGAGTAACCAAGGATGATGCAGAAACCATCGATCGTTTTGTGGAATTGGGGTACTACCCTTCCAGATCCAGATTTGTGTTCGAATCAATCAGAGACATCTACATGAGGCTTCGTTGCGATCTTGCAGCTCTGTACCCTGCTGTAAAAGAAAAATGCAGCACGTTCGCACAACTCAATGATGCTGTTTCCGAGACCGTCAAGAAGATATACCTGGAAAAATCAGGATACTGTGAACGTAAGGTCGAGAAGCCGACGATAGTCGTAAGTGTAACAGGCAATTATCTTTTCATGCAATATGCTATTGAAAAAATAAGTGATTCTTTGACATTCCGTGATTTTCAAGAGGTAGTCGCATATTGCATTTTCATGAAGATCAAAGATCTGAATGACTACATGGAAAAGGATGTCATTGCAACAGCTACGGAAAACAGTATTGTTGACGAAAGAAGAAGGATACCGACCGCTGAGGAAATAAGCAAGATATTGGGCGATCTGGGTTATGAGTAATCGTTATCGTCTCAACATCATTTTGTCGGCGTGATCTCTTCCATGGCGATGGCCGAATCCTTCCCGTGGAAACTTATGCCGTAAAGCAGGACCTTCCCTTCCATTCCGCGGGAATAACCTTTTTCCTTGATCTGTCCGATGGCCCCCTCGGCGGACTTCATCATACCTTCGGGTTTTCTCGCCTGGGTCTTCTTAAGTTCCATTATGATGTTCGGTAATCCGGGGCGGTTCGGTATCAGCAGTATGTCCGCCCTTCCGTTGCCGGTCTCCTTCTCCAGTTTCACGGAATACTTTCCGAGAAGGCTCATGGCCGCGGCGGAGATGATGAGCTGATAGTCCTTCTCCTTGGACAGTACGAAGAACGGGATATTGTCGTAGAGGATAGTATCCAGGCCCTCCTTCATCATATCCAGGTCGGCATTGATCATCCCTTCGAACAGGTATGTGAAGGCGAGACTCGCATCGGAATGGATACTGTTGAGCATCATTGATGAGAAAACCTTCCTCATTTCCGTGTTGGGGATGGACAGTTCATAATTGTCGTTACCGATCGGTACCGCGTTAAGGTATCCCGCGATGGCCATTACCGAAAAGATGGCATTCCTGTTCCCTCCGACCTCGCGCAGGGTGATTATCGGGGACAGAGTCTTCTTCACGGGCTTGTTCTCTGCCAATGACTGGAGTTCGTCGTACGTTTCCAGATTCGCATGTGCCAGCAGAGTATCTATGATATCGTTCCCGCTGGTGCCCGCCCAGTACGTTGCGGGTTTGAAACCCGCGCTGATGTAGTTCAGCACGCTCCAGGGATTGTAGATCTCCGCGTTCCCGAAACGGTATCCGTCGTACCATTCCCTGGCCTCCTCGTATTTCTTCCCATGGCCGTAGTACGTACAGAGTTCTTTGACTTCGGCCGCGGTGAATCCGTATCTCTCATCGAACTGTTCCGTGAATATGTTGTTGACCTTGAGATTGTTGATGCCTGAGAAGATGGTCTCCTTCCCGATGTGCATGACTCCGGTCACTATGGTGAAGCTCACCTTCTCGTTGCTCTTGAAGGTCGCAGAGTAGAAGTCGCGGAGGAATCCGAGGATATCCTCGTAACTGTCCTTGTTGAACGAATTGTTGATCGCGTTATCGTACTCATCGACCAGCACGACCGGGGCGGTGCCGTGATATGTCTCCAGGAGCCTGCAGAGGAACTTGAGGGAGTCCTGAAGCTCGCCTTCGGTCAGTTTCTGCCATCTCGTTCTTTCGAATCTGTCCAGATCCACCGGGTCCCTGATTCCCTCACGAAGGTAATCATATTCTCCGTAGAGATCGGAGATGCGCAGCCCCATCTTGGAGAGGAATTTGTCATAACCGCCTACGGGAAGGTCCTTCATGCTGATGTATATCGCAGGGTAGGCGTTCTTGTGCGGTCCAGTCTCCTTGTGTTGGGATACCTTCAATCCGTCGAACCATCTGTTCCCTTTGTACTTCAGGTTGAGGAACGCATCCAGCATGGAGAGATTAAGTGATTTGCCGAAACGTCTGGGTCTGGTGAACAGATACACCTCCGCCTTGTTCCTCAGGATGTCGGAGATTAGTTCTGATTTGTCCACGAAGTAATAGTTCTCCTCACGGACCTTCTTGAAATTATCCATCCCGATAGGTATGGCTTTGCGTTCGACATCTCCCTGCATGCCCGTATGATTGTACTCCAGGGTTATATAATCAGTTATGCTGCATCTGTTTCTCGACATCCCGTTCACACCTTCCTGACGATTGGCTCATAAAGGGATCTATCCAACGAGGTTTTATTATGCTGAGCGGTGATTTCACAGCGGAGACAACGTTTTGAAACAGGAAGAACCCGACAGGATAATCAAGTGCCCCTTCTGCGGCAGATCGTTCTGCGACGATCCGGCCGCGGCCGTATGCATGACGGACCGCATGTGCATGGTATGCGGGTACACCTGGCGGAGCCGCGGCAACTCGATCCCGCGCCGGTGTCCTTCGTGCAGATCGACGGAATGGAACATCAGTCTCAGGGAGAAGGTCTCCTGTCAGATGTGCGGACACGAATGGGTCCCCCGCGGGGGCACCAGGCCGTACATGTGCCCCAGGTGCAAATCGACATCCTGGAACGGCGTCGTAGAGAAACCTAAACCGTTCAGGGACGAGGATCTCCAGCGCGCCGTTGTCATGTACTCCCAGGGGATGGGCTGCGTGGATGTCGCCAAAGAGACAGGCGTACCGTTGGAGGCGATCATTCTGAAGATCATATCCATCAACAACGGCCCGGTGAGGATGAGGACACCGAAGCGGTGAAAACGTTTCTCTAGTTAGCAAAGGTCTCGTAAGAAGGGTCGGTTCTGATAGAATGGCCGCTGGGAACTGATTTGATTTGTTTACACCCCTAGATAAGGGTGTAGAAAGGGTGTAGAAAGGTGTGAGTATAGAATAATCAGGCCGTGTTAGTTCTTGTACAACGTCAAGCGATAATGTCTCGTCAGACTCCATTCCATTCCATAGGGCAGCATTCGAGTTTCAAGAACGGATTGTGTAATCGTCCGGGGGATTATCCGACAAGCTCCATTGCAGCGGAGTTCGCCGCCGCTGCCGCTTCCCTCCTCCCGGTGTTGCTTCCGCCGATGAGGACCACATCCCCCTCCTCTATTCCGTGGGAACGGATCTGCGACGACATGGACGGCGAATTCCCGTCCACGTCCCAGTCCGGAGGGAGGATGAGTCTTCCTCCCTTGCAGATGATGGTGGTGCATCCGTCGCCGCCGGCCTTCAGCGCGCTGTTCCTCTGCTCTATGCCCCTCTGGATCAGATCCGCTTTCCCTTTGATGAGAAGAGCGACCTGGTATCCGCCTATGGCGGAGTCCGTGCGCTCCAGATCCATCAGGGATATGCCCAGCGTGTCCAGGAAATCGATCCCTGTGCCGCTGAGGGTTATCCCTCTCTTGGTGATGTCCAGGAAGCCCATGTTGTCCAGTCTCGTCAGTATGGTGCGGACGATGCCCTCTCCGATGCAGGTGGAGTCGGCCACGTCCCCCCTTCCGGCCCTCTTGCCGGAGCGGAGGTTCCTCTCGAGCGTTTCGAGTATGAACATGACGTCGTTGTCGCCGTAGGACATGACGCGTTTCGAGGGGATGATTATGCGGAACATCGGGTGCGGATGGGGTTGGTATTATAATAAAATTAAGGTCTTACTTATGTGTCCATAAGGATGTAATAGAATCAGGAGGTTTTATTTAAATATCATTTATATAGTATATTTAAACTACAAAATATCGAACGGTGGTTTGTCTGGATTTAGGAAGGTATTTTATCCATAGGAAACGGTTAAATGTGCGGAAATTATGGTCTGTACCGATGGACAGGAACGCGGTGAATGTCTCACGGTACCGTCCCGACGGTGTCGGCGGAGGATCCGGGCGTTCCGATGCTATCGGATGGGGTTAGTTGATCGGATGATGTTCGATAAGGCAGCAACTATTACGGCGATGTGTTCCTCAGCCGTTACCTGTGCGGTTTTACCTGCATTCGAGCCCTGTGGATGTTGCATTTTTTCGGCGGCCGGCGCCACCAGCCAACCTGGTAAGACAGAG
>SUSU01000007.1:60126-69904 GCA_015063225.1 Thermoplasmata archaeon
GGGGGGGGGGGGGGGGGGTGAAGCCGTCTTGTTGATACTGGATCGCGATGTCATCCCTCCGAATGCACAATATTGCGATGCCGATGTCGCATACGCCCTCGCATGTCTTTCGAGAGAGAGGTTCATAAGCCGTTCTGATTTGCGTGACTATCTTGGAATAGGCGAGGGCAGTGTTCGTGCTCTTTTGAAAATCATGGTGGATTATGGAATGGTCACAATTTCGAGAAGGGGCGTTTCTATATCAGACAATGGTCGTACCATTTACTTTAAGATGGGAATACGCCCAATAGAAATAAAACTCGGATATCATCTTGGGAGGTATACTCAAGCCATCAAAGTGATGGGTGTTGCTGAAAAGATAACTACGGGTATGAATCAAGTCAAGATTAGTACGACCAATGGGGGTTTGGGCTGTACCACATGGGTGATGAAGAACAAAACATTGTATATGCCGCCGCATCTTAAATTTTCAGAAGAGAGTGTCATGGAATCAGAGAAGATAATCGACACAGCAGATTTGCACAACGGAGATGTTTTCTTGATTTGCGGGGCGGAATCCCTTCGTAATGCGCGTGTAGCTGCGATGATGGTGGCATTGGATTTGGTTTGACCTACCATTGGAGGTTTTTAAGACCGTTTCCAACAGCAATCGATTTTCCCAATCACTCAAATTTCAGAATCTGGGGAGGCTCGTGAGGCTATAATATTCTTTGACCAAATTCACAACTTTTATAATCGGCAGTTTCAGATCACAAGCAATATCTACGCAACCCATGTCCGAATCGTATTTTTGACAAATCCATCTTTTAAGTGTATTCTCGAACGGATCTTCTGCGAACGAGATTTTCTTTTTAACCGGTGTTTCTCTCCAGTTAGAACTTCTGCATGAAGGGCATTTGATCGGACCTCCAGGTAAGGTGGATGTCCAACTGTAGTGGCATCTGCTGCATTCGAATGTATTGGAGGGAGCGTCCCATTGGTACGATCCACATTGAGGACACTTCTTAGGTTTGTTTTTTCTCTTTTTCCAAGAGTAGTTACACCTTGTGCACGTGAGCCGTTCTTCGTTTTCCGTTTGTTTGTTCGGTTCACAGTTGCTGTTCTGCACTACGAATTGTCCGGAACAATATGGGCAGGTACATATCCTATTGTCTGGCAACCCGATTGAGGGGAGATCCTCTTTAGCGATAGCATCTTCATTTTGTTTTGTTTTGATGAGACGGGATAGGCGGGGCAATGGGGATTCGGATGAATTAACCATTGAAATGGTGACAGTTATGTAGAATAAAGAATTGTTGTATGCACATAACGTTTAATGTTGATAATGGATGTTTGTTTGGTATCCCAAATATCCAATGATTATTGAGAATTAAATATCGTCGTGTTGTAAATTGTTATGTTCCCCATATGTTGCCTGACGGCAACTAGGGAGGAGGTTAATATGAAGAAAAGCGCGTTAGCAATTGCTGCACTTATGGTTATGTGTGTGTTCTCGGCTGTCTGTTTCGCGGAGCCTTCCGATGCGGATCCTCCGCAGTCCGCCCCCACGATGAAATTCTGGGTTTACGGAAACAATGGATGGGAGGCGCATGCGGGAAACGGATATGATGCAACCGTTGCCCTGGACGACAGCGACCTTACTGTCGTATGGGCCACAGAGACCGTCAACGGAACCACTGTTTCCGGAAGTCAGATGGTGTATCAGTACACATCTGGAGGATGGACCTATTCCAACATCAACCCGTATTATGGAAAGGTCACTTCGGTCAACGGCCTTTCCGCGTTCACCGCATACTATTATGACGAATCCACTTCCGCATGGGTTGTCTGTGACACCGTGATCGGAAACAACGTTCTCGGATTCTACAAGCCCTTTGACGACTATGTTCTCGCAACCGCCAACATTGCATTCGTTCCTGCTAACCAGGATGCCAACGACATCGATTCCGCTCTTCTCGCATCTGTTGCTGCTGTCACTCACATCAGCTGCTACGAGGTGACATTCCACGTCGGATCCAACACCTACATTGGATACGGTTCCGACTGTGCAACCGCATTCAAGGATGCCATGGTGACTGCAGGACTGACCTATGCTATCGATCTTTCGATGCACCACACATCTTACGGTCAGACTACGGTCAACAACGGGTACTACGGAGAGGTTACAACCATCGGAAACCAGTCCAAGACTACCACCTACAACGCTGTGTACGACGATGTTGATGATGTCACCTATGTGACCGCTGATTACTACTACTGGGGTCTTTACCTTCCCGGTTCCCCGTACAACATCTCCAGTACGTTCATGCTGGGATTCATGAGTCCTCTGGCAGGTATGCCCGCAGTGCCTAGCGGCGTTCAGTCGCTGACCCAGAACGAGTTCGTGTTCGACTATGAGTACTTCCAGTACTCCTGGGTCGATCAGGGAGATACGACTCCGTACTACTGAATAAACATATTAGTGCAAAATATCCCAGAAATGGGTTATTTTGCACATTACATTTTTATTCGGTAAATATCGGCGAATGAGTGATAAATGCTAAATGATGTGGTGAGGGAATATTATCAACTACAGGCTGCCACTGATATCGGTAACGATATTGATAATTGCATTGTTATTTTCGCTCCCAGGCGAGGTTAGTGCTGAACCCACCCAAGTGAGTACAGACGTTTTTGAATCTACTGTGCCTGAATATTTTAATGGGTACTGGTTCAATCTGTATTCTCCAGAAGATAGTATCGATACAGTTGTGGTAGATGGGTTGAGGTATCGTATCGCTGTCGATAATGGCAATTTTGTAGCTCAGTTGGTTAATGTCGGAATTGTATCGGAGAATCAAGTAGTTAGGGTTCCTGCCAAGATTTATGTGAACAACAATGAGTATGATGTCGTATCAGTGGGGACGTGTTTTCAACCTTTCAAAATAACGGAATATAACTCTAATCAATACATGTACCACGTTGGTTTCACCTCCAACCTGGATTCGCAGAGCTCTGCCGTAATGAGTCACGATTTTGAAAACCTGGCAGAGCCAGTACACTACTCATTGATATTCGAGGGGCCAGTTTCGATAGAAGATTATGCATTCGGTGAGTTTAACTTATTCAGCCACACGGCTCACGCAGTTGCAGTGTATACTAAAAGTGGATTGACCTCAATCACCTTTGGAGGAGGTGTGCGGTCGATTGGGTCTTGGGCATTTGCATATTCTTGTATAAATAGCATTGAGATCCCAGAATCAACTATTTTTGTCGGAGAAAATGCATTTTTTAGAACAGTAAGTATGGACAATGTAGTATGGCATTCAGATTGTAATATCCTAGAGTCTACATTTGATGGATCAAGTATATCGTCTATTGACATCCTGGGGGATGTTGAGAGCATAGGTGAAAGAGCATTTGCAACCAGTAAATTGGAAAGTATAGTAATTCCCGATAGTACGAATGTAATAGGGGACCATTGTTTTCAGCAAAGTAAATATTTGTCAAGTGTCACGTTAGGCAGCGGTATTGAATCGATACCTGCAGGCTGTTTTAGTGGCTGTACAGTTTTAAGGGATGTGATTGGTGGGGAGCAAGTTAAGACAATTGGGGATGCAGCATTCGGAAACACTTCTTTGTCTTTTTTTGATTTTAATTCTGTAGAAACAATCGGGAGTTATGCATTTTATAATGCATTCACATTAGAACCTGCAAAAGATATTGAATTGCTCCATGTTAAGGTAGTTGAGGATAGTTCATTCAGAGGATGTACTGCAGTAACTTCGGTCTCATTATGTCCAAATCTCGAAAGAATTGGCATGTATGCGTTTGAAGGAGCAGGTTTATCCTCAATCACAATTCCAGATGGGGCTATTGTGGATAAGTATGCTTTTTCTTCTTCTGCATTGGTTTCAGTAACTTTTGGCAATCATTGTGAAATTAAAACATTAGCTTTCTACAATTGTGTCAGTCTGAATAATGTTCTGTTTGGTGAAGCATGTGTCTTGGAAGCAGGTTCTCGCGGAATATTTGAAGGATCCGGGATAAGTATCATCTCTATTCCAGAATCACTTTCTGTCGGCGATGGCGCTTTTAAAAAAATGCCCAGTTTGAAGAAGGTTGTTTTTGAAGGAACAAGATCCACAATAAGTGCATATTGTTTTTCGTATTGTGAGGCCCTTTCCGAAATTGTGTTCCCGAACGGAATCAAATCTATCCAATCCGGGACATTTTATGGGTGCACCAATTTGGATATATCCCAGGTGCCGTTAGAGGTTACAGTAGAGGATGTTCTGTCATGGTCGAGCAATGCTTTTGTAGATACCGCCAGTGTCAAGACTAGTCCATTATTCGACGAGGGAATCGAGGGCGCGGCATATTTCCTCCAATTAACTCTTGTAGAAAACGGGTCGAGTTTGCAGTATCAATTTATGGTCGACATCATTGGTGCCAGAAATTGTATGCAACTGGACGCACCCTATGAGTTTGTTTATGTTATGCCAGACAATCTCGCGGGAATATACGACAGCGCAATGAGAAAACCCTGGACAAAAGTATCCTTCCCAAATGAATTGTATCAGACTTCTGATGTTGACGGGGCAGTGTATAGTTATGATGGATTCACATTGGTCAAGGTACCGTTTCTTCAAACCAGCATTATGATTTGGGAGACTACGACATCTATTGCCCCTTTTGCTGCATCGGATACTGAGTTGAAGACCGTGCATATCCCCAATAAGGTTAAGATAATAGGTCAGTCTGCATTCTACAACAGCAAGTTGGAAATTGTAGATTTTGAAGAAGGTCTTCAGCGTATAGAAGGAAATGCCTTCTACAGAACATCAATATCAGAAATTTGTCTGCCAGTATCTTTGGAGTATGTGGGAAATGCAGTATTCAAAGATGTAGATGTAACAATACCATGTGATTCAAAACTCAAAGCGATAGGTAATGTAGGGATATGGGTTAAAAATGGGGGCAGTGTCTTTATTCCGCAAGGTATTGAACAATGGGGAGATCTGCCATTTGGAAGTGACCTGTCTGTAATATATCTTGGGGGGCCAGTTGATTCATATCCATCAGATTTATTGAAATCTTCGATATTAGTCGAGGATGTGGGAATGTATACGGTGGCAGTTCAGGCACACGGCGTTTCATTTTATGCCCTCCTGGGTACCGATACCTCTGGAATTAATTTTACAAAGTTATTTCAATCAGAGGATAGTGTGTTTGGAGGATATTATGTAATCTCTTCGGAGGGGCCGATACAGGTGGACCATTCAGTCTCCATTGAAGATATTACATTGTATGTCTATTCATCAGTGGGATGCATTTCGAATCTCAATTATGTAAAAATGAGCGGAATGGATGTAATCACATTGTCTTTGGGTGATGGGTGGACATTAGATGATGTTGTTGTGAGTGTAAGCGACGGGTCTGCAAGTCTTTTGAAACCGGATCAACCCTATCTACTTGAAATCAAATTGGAAGATATCACCAATGGTTCAGTTTTGCGTATAGATGAACGCGTGGTAGATTCAACCGTCAGAGTAGTGTTTGATTCAAACGGAGGTACTGTGTGTGACGATATCGTCATCGGCGAAGGGCGTACGGTGCCATATTCCCTGTGCCCTGTCCCTTCAAAAAACAGGAGCATGTTTGTTAAGTGGGAATATGCTGACGGGACAGAATATCATCCGTATGATCCTTTGTTCAGTGATATTACTCTGAAGGCTGTTTGGGAGGATGCGAATCCCCGTATTGTCTTTGATAACAATGCCCATATGAATGTTTGTGTCAATGGGACTCCAACAGGCAGTGATTGGAGAGTATCTGTAGCCGATAAAGTAGTCATCGAGTGGCAAAAAACAGATGGGTATCTTTTTGAGAAATGGATTGTGAAGACACCATTTGAAACAAAAGAATTATCAGATCAAATTATCACTCTTGTAGGGATTGTCGATGATACTGAAATCACACTTGTAGAATGTTATTATAACATGTCTGACAGCGTTCGTTATGAATATTCGATTGATTTCCCGAAAGATATCAACACAATGTATTTGCAATGGATTACAGAGTATACTCAGGACACTTCAGGATCAATGTGGATAGGGGGGACAGGTACACCCCTTGTTGTGAATGATCGTATGTACACATATGCTGGAGGCATTCTGTATATGAACGATTTGAATACTGGTCGGTTGCTAAAAACTGCAGATTCCAAGGATTCTTCAGGATTCTATCATTATTTAGGTTATGCAAACGGTTTCTTGTTCGACTATCAATCGAACAAAGTTTATGATCTGAATCTTGAATATGTCATGGATTCTCCTGTTAGGGCAAAGAAAGTTCTGTGGGATGATACAGGTATTTATTTGGTATCAAATGGAATCTACAAATATAGTTTGGATTTGAAACACGAGCTCTGGTCCTTTACAGGCAACGATGGTTATTATGGATATACAAGTTGGGGGGTGACTGGCGGGGTGCAGATGAGTGATGGGTATCTGTATTGGGCCGGTGTAACATCAGATAAAACTATTGTATTTCAGTCGATAGATATGGATACGGGAACGATATTCCATCAATTTGAACTAACTGCTTTCAGAAATTATTACATGGATGACGGTTGGATTTCCTGTTACGACAATACACTGTATCTGACAGTTTATTCTTCAGGACTATTTGGTGACAGTTCTGGTGCTACGGGAGGAGGAATTATTGCCATTTCTGTTAATGATGGGGTTTTTGCCTCGGATTATAGTTATTACCTTCTTGCTGACGTAGCTCATTCTGAATTCATAGTTCACAATGGCCGCGGATACGTGAATGCGGGATCCGTTTTTTGGGTTTTTAATGTTAATGGTACTGAACTTGAGAAGGTTTATTCCTATAATCACGGACGTTATACACATGGGGGCATTGTGTTGAATGAGATCCCTGGTTCCGACGAAGTTCAGATCATGCTCATACCATATGATCCCGTACCATTCATTTTGGTGTTCTATGATGAACCCGGACAAACCAACATATCAGTGAAGACAATAACAGTTAATGTACCCATGCAGTACAACACTCAGGCAGTCCGTTTTACTGATGATGGTAGAATATACTACTATAACGATGCTGGAAATGCCTTCGTTCTCACAAATACAGAACCGAATATCATGTTTGTTGTATTCGAAAACGGATTATTGAGCTGCAGTGTTTACGATGTTACATTTGAAGAGGCTGTGAATGAATCAAATATCCCTGCAGTCTATTATCGTTACATGACGGCGGGAGGATTGACTCCAGCTCTGGAGTTGGACGAATCACTTACCAGTAATTACTATCGTTATTATTTCTCGGATGTGCCCCTGGACAGCAATCCGTGGGAGTTTATGTTCTATTCGGAAGAATATGGGGTAATGAGTCTTTCAAGCATAATGAGCGGGCACCTATATCTAGATGGGTCCATTTTTACCCCGATTGTAGAGGAAGAAGTGGGCTATATCATAAGATATGTGGATCTGGAAGGTCAGATTATCTGCGATGATGTGTTTGGAAAGGCAACAGCAGGGTCTGTGGTGGATGTTAAGGAATTATCTAAGGTCCCAATCGAGAAGTATACATATAAATATGCATCAACCGGAAGATTCATTTTATCTCCGAATCCTGAGCAAAATATCCTGATTCTGACTTACGCATCTTCGGTTGACAATCCAACTGATTTTATTCCGACAACGATCATAGATTTAAAAGACAATACTGGTGACGTAGCCATTTTGGAGGACCTTAATCAGTTATCTGATGATGGCGGTGTGGTGGAGATACTTTTGCCATGCGGATCAGTGACTTTGAGCAATGAAGTCATTCAGGTTTTGGCTGAATTGGGAGATTCAGCATCAGTTAAGATAGAAATAATCGATATTGACAATCTTAGTTCCGTACAGCATGAAAGTGTCCCCTATGGGGCAATAATTTTTGATATTTCGATATCTGTTGGTTCGCAATATATTCATGAGTTGGGGGGACAGATAAAAGTTACATTGCCTGTCTCGCTAGAAGGTGACGGTGTGAAAGTATGGTACCTGAATAATTTAGGCGAATTGAGTGAAGTTCAAAATGTAGTATTCTCTGAGGGCCAGGTATCATTTTACACAAATCATTTGTCCTATTATTTGGTAGGGGTGGAGGATGAAGGTCAGTTTTCAGATGATGGGTCGGCAACTATCAGCTGGATTATACCTGTTTCAATCGTTGTTATCATCGTTGCCACAATTGTATTTGTGTGCGCGTATCGTTATAGACGTTGAATAAATGCTTTACTTTTACGGCCAGTGTTTAATTTTCCTGTTGACATTGGCACACACTCAATGATTGCTCATGTCCAATTTATATCGATGTTTAAATACCGTATTTTCTAAAGCTAATCACATCCCGTATGCCTACTATGTGGCGGAGGGAGGAGGTTAATATGAAGAAAAGCGCGTTAGCAATTGCTGCACTTATGGTTATGTGTGTGTTCTCGGCTGTCTGTTTCGCGGAGCCTTCCGATGCGGATCCTCCGCAGTCCGCCCCCACGATGAAATTCTGGGTTTACGGAAACAATGGATGGGAGGCGCATGCGGGAAACGGATATGATGCAACCGTTGCCCTGGACGACAGCGACCTTACTGTCGTATGGGCCACAGAGACCGTCAACGGAACCACTGTTTCCGGAAGTCAGATGGTGTATCAGTACACATCTGGAGGATGGACCTATTCCAACATCAACCCGTATTATGGAAAGGTCACTTCGGTCAACGGCCTTTCCGCGTTCACCGCATACTATTATGACGAATCCACTTCCGCATGGGTTGTCTGTGACACCGTGATCGGAAACAACGTTCTCGGATTCTACAAGCCCTTTGACGACTATGTTCTCGCAACCGCCAACATTGCATTCGTTCCTGCTAACCAGGATGCCAACGACATCGATTCCGCTCTTCTCGCATCTGTTGCTGCTGTCACTCACATCAGCTGCTACGAGGTGACATTCCACGTCGGATCCAACACCTACATTGGATACGGTTCCGACTGTGCAACCGCATTCAAGGATGCCATGGTGACTGCAGGACTGACCTATGCTATCGATCTTTCGATGCACCACACATCTTACGGTCAGACTACGGTCAACAACGGGTACTACGGAGAGGTTACAACCATCGGAAACCAGTCCAAGACTACCACCTACAACGCTGTGTACGACGATGTTGATGATGTCACCTATGTGACCGCTGATTACTACTACTGGGGTCTTTACCTTCCCGGTTCCCCGTACAACATCTCCAGTACGTTCATGCTGGGATTCATGAGTCCTCTGGCAGGTATGCCCGCAGTGCCTAGCGGCGTTCAGTCGCTGACCCAGAACGAGTTCGTGTTCGACTATGAGTACTTCCAGTACTCCTGGGTCGATCAGGGAGATACGACTCGGTACTACTGAAAATATTTTCTCAGGCGGGGGCAACCCCGCCACTTCATAACTAGGCGTTTACGAAGCGTCTTTGTATGTTGTTGGGGGAGGTATTATTAAAAAAACGTATATTGCGTTGGTGGCAGCAATAGTTCTTTCCTTGTGTGTATTGACATTCACGGATGATTCTAGTGCTGACCCAGAAACGAAGACAGTGACTGGAACAGTAACTGTCCCTGATGCGACAGACGTAACATCTGAAAAGCTGTCTAAATTGAAGGTGGCTTTCGTCAGTGAGGATCATTATGCAATCGGTCTTGTGGACAGTAACGGCAATTATTCGGCGAATCTTCTGGT
>SUSU01000033.1 GCA_015063225.1 Thermoplasmata archaeon
ATGTAGAAGCACCAGCGCCAGTCGATGTTCTCGGTGATGAACCCTCCGATGATGGGGCCGATACCGGAACCGACACCGAAGATCATGGCGAGCATACCCTGCATCCTCGCCCTGACCTCGGGGGCGTAGAGGTCGGCGATGGCTGCGGTGGCGACGGGTATGAGGATACCTCCTCCGAGACCCTGGATACCGCGGCAGATGACGAGCATCTCCATGTTGGTGGACATACCGGCAACGACGGAACCGCCGACGAAGACGCCGAGACCGATGAGGAAGAGGGGCTTCCTTCCGTACAGGTCGGAGAGCTTACCGGCGATGGGGATGGTGATGCATTCGCACAGGAGGTAGGCGGTGATCATCCAGGTGAACAGACCGTCCCCGTTGAGCTCGTTGGCGATCTTGGTCCCGCAGGTACCGATGATGGTACCGTCGAAACATGCGCAGAGCATGGCGAGGCAAAGTCCGATCATGATGGATTTGCGGACTTTGGGGTCTATGTTCTTGTAAGTTATCTGCTCAACTGACATAGATATCTAAACCGCTCCAAGAACGGGCACTATATAATAGATGCCACCAGAATATGGCGAGTATAACAGTTGTGCGGTCAACTGTCGGTCTTGTCTTCCTTCTCGGCGAGTATCTCATCGAGGCGCTTGTCGAGTTTGGCGAAGAACCTGTAGGACTGTTCGAGCTCCTCGTCGGTGAAAACCTGGAAGAAGGTGCTGTAGGCGATCCTGTAGTACATGCGCCCGACAGCGTTCGCCTGCCTTCCCTCCTCTGTCAGGTGGAGACAGCTCGTGCGGCCCTGCCCGGTGTCCGTGACCAATCCGTTCTCGATGAGCTCGTGGACGATGACCGACACGCGGGACTTGTCGAAGGTGAGATAGGAGGTGATCTCCTTCTGAGTGATGCCGTCCTTGTAATAGATGGCACGGAGGACGGGGAAATAATACTCCTTGAGAGAGGTCTCGGAGATGACATCCGCGGACATCCGCGATATAGCCTTCTTCAGTTTACCCGGAAGGAAGTAAAACATCTTGTTGCAGTCGTTCTCGAACTGCTCGTCCATACCCGCCCATCACCTGCCCTATATAGATAGTTTGACACAAAACTAAATCGAAATCAATCCCAACTGATGTGTTTGACGCTGGTGCCGATGAGCGACCTCCACTGCCTAACGCGGTTGAGCATCTCGTCTATGTTGAGGATCGCATGGGCAAATCCCTTTCTCACGAGGGGCCCCGGGAGGTAGACGTCGTACTTCTCGAAGACGGGGACCTCCTTGGGGTAGAGGAGCTCCTCCGGATTGTCGAAATCGTCCGCCTCATCGCAGACCACCTGATAGAAATAATCCTCACTGGCTCTCATGGTGAACTGCATGAAGAAGGGTCTGTCGGAATCGAGTCCCTTCAAGCCGAGGATACCCGCGCAGCGGAGCTTGAGGAACCTCTCCAAGGCCATGAACGCGTAGTTCCCCAGCCACGGGACGAGGGCCCACATGTTCTCACCCAGTTGGATCAGGGGCCTGTCCGCCAGACCGCCCGCCCTCGCGGCGGTGCGGGCCTCGTTCAGCCTGCCCACGGCATTGGCCATGAGATAGGGGTAGGAACGGTCCTCGAGGAGCACCAGCCTCATCCTCTCGAGGATGCGGGTGGCGATGTCCCCGGGACAGTCGCCGAAATAGGCGGGGACGGTGCCCTCGACCGGAGCTACCATGACAAGATGGCGCTTATATTCGATGTCCTCGACCACCCAGACCTTACCTGCGATGGCGACCTTCTCCCCCGGCGGAGGAGGACTGACGATGGTCCCGAGCTCCACGGATTCGCACCTGACGGAGAACTCCTCGTTCTCCTGGAACGTGGCGAGGAAACGGTAGCTGTTGATAATCTTCTCACCAGCGAGACCGATGATGAGCCCGCCCTCGGGCGTCTGTTCGAGATAATCCTGCTTCAGCATGTGCCTCAGCATCATGCGGAAATCGTCCTGGGAGACCCTGTGGAAGTATTCCAGCTTGAGGATCCTGCCGGCGAGCTGCTGGGGGGTGAGCTCCCCCTGTCCCGCGAGGGTGCTGAGTGTCTGGTGGAAAAGAAGGCTGTAGGGGAGACGGTCCATCTTCGGGGGCTCCACCCACCTGTCCTCCAGATAGACCTGTACGACGGCTATGCACTGGAGGAGCTTCCACGGCATGGCCGCGGGGAGCATGGTCCTCGGACCGGATTCGTCCTCCCTGACGACCATCCACATCTCCGGGGGCTGCCCGCGGCGGCCGGTACGCCCCATCCTCTGGAGGAAGGAGCACACGGTCCACGGGGCGTCTATCTGGAAGACCCTCTCCAGCCTGCCGACGTCGATACCGAGCTCCAGCGTGGAGGTGGTGCAGACGGTGAGCTCCCTGGACTCGTCCTTCATCGAATCCTCCGCCGCCTGACGGAGGGCGGGGGAGATGTTCCCGTGGTGGATGAGGAAACGGTCGGGCTCCCCGTTGGCCTCGCAGTAATGGCGCAGGCCCGAACAGACGGCCTCGCACTCCTCTCTGGAGTTAGAGAATATGAGGCACTTCTTCCCGCGGGTGTGCTCGAATATGTACCCCAATCCGGGATCGGCGTTGCGGGGGGCGGTGTCCGTGGGGGAATCCAGCTCGGGCAGCGGCTGCTGTCCGTCCTCGGGTTTCGACTGCTCCCCCTGGATGAAGAAATGCTCCACGGAGAGCCTCCAGCGGATCTTCGGCTCCTCGACCTTGGGGATCACGGTCCCCTTTCCGGTGCCGGCGGCGATGAACTGCCCCGCCCTCTCGGGGTCTCCGATGGTGGCGGAGAGACCTATCCTGCGGGGATGGCATCCGGCGATGCGGGAGAGCCTCTCCATTAGGCAGATGGTCTGCCCTCCCCTGTCGCCCTTGATGAGGGAGTGGACCTCGTCCACCACGATGAACCTCAAATCCCCGAACAGGCGGACGAGGTCCGAGTGGCGGTGGATGAGCATGCCCTCGAGGGATTCGGGGGTTATCTGGAGAATCCCGGAGGGGTGCTTGATCATCTTCTGCTTGTGCGACTGGTTGACATCGCCGTGCCAGTGCCAGACGGGGATCCCGGCTTCGTCGCACAGGTAGTTCAGACGCTCGAACTGGTCGTTGATGAGCGCCTTGAGCGGACCGATGTAGATGGCCCCTATCGACTTGGGAGGGTCCTCGTGCATGAGCGTGAGGATGGGGAAGAACGCGGCCTCCGTCTTCCCGGAAGCGGTGGACGCCGTGAGAAGGACGTTCTGGTCGGTGTTGAATATGGCATCGGCCGCGGCCATCTGGATCCCCCTGAGGGATTCCCAGCCGCTGCGGTAGATGAAGTCCCTTACGAACGGGGCGTACCTGTCGAAGACGTCGTTCGGCATGGGATTCAGAGCTCGAACTCGGGGATGGAGTCCGAATCGTCGGCGGGTCCGGGTTTGGCGAACTCGAAGCTGCCGGAACCGAGGAGGCTGCCGACATTGGTCTCGGGGTGCTGGTAGAGGATGTCGAGCAGCTCGACGAAGTCCCTGATGACCTCCCTGGGCGTGATGTGGGAATCCGCTCCGATGCGAGAGTACTCGGCCTTGATGAAGAGGATGAGGTCCTTCTCGGTGATGGACCTCTGGTAGCCGAACATGACGGCGTGGATGTCGGCGAGCTTCTCCACCAGGACGGTCATCTCCTCGTAGTTGAGGGGGTTGAGCTTGATGACGGGGGCGAGCATGTCGCTGCATCCCTCCTTGGAGAACCTCCCCTCGGTGAGACGGGAGCGGAGGGCCTCGTAGCTGTAGATGCCGCGGCGGGTGTCCGAGATGCACTCGGGGGTGCCGCACATGATGATTCCCAGCCATTTCGCCTTGCCCTGGAGGGCGTCGTTGTACATGGTGAGGATCTTCTCGTAGTTGCTCTCACGAGAGATGCGGTTGACGATCTTGTAGATGTTGACGAGCTCGTCCACCATCATCATCATTCCGGAGTATCCGATGCTGTGGAGGAAGACGGCGAACAGCTTGACGTACTCATACCAGTCATCGTCGGTGATGATGAGGTTGACGCCGAGTTCCCTCTTGGACTCGGTACGGGTGCTGTACTCCGCGCGGAGCCATTTCATGACACGGGTCTGGAGTTCGGAATCGCCGGCGGCACGGCCTTCGGAGTAGTTGAGGAGAATCCTGGAGAAATCGACGCCGCGCACCATCTCGTTGAGGGGGGCGAGGGCGAGCTTCTGACGGCGCACGCACTCGGCATAGAACGCCGACTCCCCGGGATTGATCCCGGATGCTTCCACGGCGTCCTCTATGTCCATGAGCCAGCGGTCGAGGATCATGCCGAGGGCACCGCCCTCGGGACGGGTCTTGGTGCTCATCTTGCTGATCAGTTCGCGGTAGGTGGCGAGGCCCTGTCCGTTGTTGCCGTGGAGCTTCCTCTCGGGGGACAGGTCGGCATCGATGACGACGAACCCGCGGTCCATGACGTAGTTGCGCACGGCCTGGAGGAGGAAGGACTTACCGGATCCGTAACGGCCCTCGACGAACCTGAAAGTGGCCCCTCCGTCCATGACCATGTCGATGTCGGCGAGCAGGGCGTCTATCTCGGCCTTGCGGCCCACGGTTATGTAGGACAGCCCCACGCGGGGGACGACTCCGCCCTTCAGGGCGTTTATCACGATGCTCGCAATACGTTTCGGGATCTTGGTCTCAGCCATTCAGTATTTCCTCCAGTTCATCTCTGTAATCGTCGATTATCTCGGGCAAGCCGGAGGACATATCGATGACGATGTCCCCGAACCTGTCGAAGAAGGCCTCGTTGATGGTGTCCGCCATGACGTCGACGGACTTACGGCCGCTCTTCAGGAACTCGTCGTAGGGTTCCCCGGCCAGCAGCAGGCGCAGGAACTGTGATTCCATGGGACCGACGGTGGCCTCCTCGTCATCGTCGGCCGGTGCCGCATACGCGGCGGATGCCGCCGCGGGAGCGGAGGGCTCCGCCCTCTCCTCCTCGGTCAGGATCCTGTCCCTCACATCGTCGGCATCCCTGCGGATGCCCTCGAGCGCGGACGCGTCCACCTCCACAACCGGCGGCGGGACGTAGTTCTTGATGGCCATCCATTCGTCGACGGCCTGACGGACGGAAACGTCCTCCACGGTTCCGGGAAGGACGCCGGGCTTGATGGCGCCCTTCACGCCCAGGCGCGGGCGGAGATAGGAATCCACGGTGCGGATGAGGTCCCCGAACCAGTGGGGGGCGGCCATGGACGGCCTGTAGGTGATCTTGTTCCATGTGGTGCCGGAGCACCTGTAGTGGACGACGCCGCGGATGGTGAACTCGTACTTCGTCCTCCCCTGGTCGTAGAACAGGGCGGTGGGGAACATGCGGTAGTAGGCGATCTCGGTGCGGACGAAACCCATATCCAGAAGGGAACGGGGGCCCGCGTCCATCCTGTCGCGGAGGATCCTGAAGAGCCTGAGGATGACCTCTGCCACGTCCTGCTCGTTCCCCCTCATGATCTTGGACATCCCGATCTTGTAATCGGAGAGGTGGATGGCGGTGGCGAGTGCGTCCTCGGGGGTGGAGTCCGAGGGGCATTCGAGCGTGTGGGAGGACCTCTCGTCCTTGCCCAGGAGGGGGACCTTGCCCTCAAGACCGTAGACCGCGCAGAAATCGGCGGTCCAGACGGACCTGTGCGGGAACATCTCGGGGGGCATCTCCTTCAGGAAGTCCATCAGCATCCTGAAACCGTCCTCGGGATCCTTCCATCCGATGCCGTTGATGAGTTCGCAGACGTAGATGAACGGATACTCGGGACTGTACTTGGGCTTCTTCCCCGCGCGGTATGCGGTGCGCCAGCCGAAATAGCCGCGGAGCTGCTGGTCGCCCATCATGCGGTAGGCCTGGAAGAGGGACCCCCTCTTCCCGGTGTAGACGTAATCGTCCTCGTAATCCTCCATGAAACGGGCCTGGCAGATGAAGATGTACGCCTCGGAGAACGTCTGCAGGTCGCCGGCAGAGAGGAGGTTCCGCATCTGCTTTATCCTGTCAGGGACGCCGGTGTCCTTCTCCTCCGAATCATCGAGGGGGGTGTCGGAATACGTGGTCGGAGCGCCGAGCGTAGCATGGATGCGCCCGGATATGCGGCGGTACTCCGCGGCGGCGGTCTCCTCACGGACGCCCATCGGGTCGTGGGAGGTGACGAACTTGTAGGAGACATCCACGATATCGAGGATGATATTGAAACGGACGGGGCCGTCGAGGTCCACGGATGCCCAAGTGTCCGGACGGGAGACGCAGGGCCTGAGATAGGGCTTGAGCATCTCCTTCCCGGCCAAGTGGCCGCAGGCCACATCCAGCCTCTTTCCGTCCAGTGAGGCGAATATGCGCTTGTTCTGCGTGCGGAAGAGGAGCACCTCGTCCGCCTTCGCAGGGACGGACCCATAGGTGTCGAACATGACACGGATGAGGTCGTCACGCATGCTCGCCGCGTTATTATCGGGCATAATGCACGCCCTACCGAGTTCTACTACTAAAACACATCGTAACTAATTGTGATATGTATGGCCAAAGACGGCCTTCACGGCAATCATGTGTAAAATTGATATCCGCGTCCGCACTGTCATCCGATGTGAAAAGGGAGATCGCGGAGATAGTCATCTACGCCGTGCTGGGGATAACCGTCGCCCCGCTGACCGGCTACTACCTGTCCAATCTCATCGTGGATGCGGCGTTCGAACACATGGACGTCTTCGCGGTGATCGCCCTGCTCGTTCTCTCTTTTATTATAACATATGGAATAAGGGCGCTGATAGCCTACCGCATGCTGGTGAACTTCAACAGCATACACGTGGGCATCGTCGTCTACTTCATACAGATGCTCCTCTGCACGGTGCTCCTTTTCACCATGCTCATCCCGTTCATCTACCTCCTCGCCATCGCGGCAGGTTCGTTCATGGGACTCGCCATCACCATCGCCAAGAGGCCCATTACCATCGTGAAGGATGCCAAGGACATCATGGACCATACCGACGAGATGAAGGACAGGGTGAAGGACCATCTGAAGGACGCCCGCGATAGATTCAGACGTTTCTGAGATGTCCGAGAGGCAACTGCTCCTTGTTTTTACAACAAGAAATATTTGTACAAATGCTCATTTCGTAAATTATCTATATGCTCCAAAGCGGTTCATTTTTTAACAGGGGCATTCGCCATGTTAAAAACAATGAATGTTGACAGCAGGACGGGGCTCGCCACTATATTGGCGGCGGCATTCCTGATCCTCGGGGTATTGTTGTTCATCGGGGGATCGGACGATTCCGATGCCGATGTGCTTACCGACGGGGACGAGACCACCATCGTTACGGGCACCCAGACAGTAACATACAAAGTTATATCAGCGTCCAACGAGACGTGCGAGGTGAGTTACTTCACCAGCAGCGATAATGGGGACATCACCATCCCTGAAAGCGTGACCATAAAAGGGGTCGATGTGACTGTCATCGGACTCGGCGTAGGTTGTGCGGACGAGGGCACGGTGGGTACGATCACCCTCCCCGACACCATCGAGTACATTGGCGATTGTGCGTTCCAGAACGCATCGTTCTTCTCTATCAACCTCGATTCCCTCACCAACCTGACCACTTTGGGAGTGGGCGCCTTCGCATATGTCGGAATCGACGGTCCAGACAAGATCCTGACCATCCCCGCCAGCGTGACCAACATCGGCACCCGCGCGTTCGGCACCACCACCTACGACAACATCAACGAAGGCGTACAGCTTGCCGAGGGCAACACCGCGTTCAAGATTGCCAACAGCATGCTTCTCAGCATGGACGGGACCAGGCTCCTCCGCGTCAACGACACCGGGAACATACTGACCGTCCCCGCCACCGTCACGAACATCGACAGTTCCGCATTCGAACCCTCGGCTTACAAGATGATTGTAATCGAGGGGACCCCCACGATCGTCGATGAATCGGAGACCGTTCAGTTCAACTCCGGAGACTACATGTTCTACAACTACTTGGGAACGAAGCCCATGGTCGTTGCAGTATCCTCCGCGGACATGACCAGCGTTGCCGGCAACGGATACGAGGTCGCCAACATCTCCCCCATCTCCCACGGATCGTTGGGCTATTTCATCGACGACGGCAAGTACTACCTCTCGTTCTCCCCCGAATCCGGATACTATCTCCAGAACTGGACCAAGAACGGCAGTTACGTCGATCCTTCTGAGGAACTCGAGATCATCGACGGTGATGTGATTTCCGCCACCGTCAACGCAATCCCCGAAGATCAGGAATTGGATATCGATGACGGCGTCCAGCTTGTGAGGTACAAGGTCATATCCTTCGAAGACGCGACCTGCAAAGCGATATACTTCGAATCGGACGGAGCCCTCACGATACCCTCCCAGGTCAACCTGTTCGGATTCGACATGATGGTCATCGGACTGGGCGAATACTGCGCTGACGAGGGCGTCTTCGGAGCGGTCACACTCCCCGACACCATCGAGTTCATCGACAAGTTTGCTTTCCAGAACGCCACGGTCGATTCCATCAACCTCACTTCCCTCACCAAACTGACCGAAATAAAGGACGGCGGTTTCGCTTATCTGGAAATCACGGGCGCAACCAAGACGCTCACCATCCCCGCCAGCGTGACCAGCATCGGCACCCGTGCGTTCGGCACCTCGACCTATGCGAACATCAACCAGGGAGTGAACGTCGCCTCCGGGAACACCGCGTTCAAGGTCGCCGACGGCATGCTCCTCAGCATGGATGGCAAGAGACTGCTCCGTGTCAACAGCACCGAAGGAGCCGTTATCGTCCCCGCATCTGTGGAGACCATCGATGATAATGCGTTCGAGAAGTCGAACCACACCATGGTCGTGATCAAGGGAACACCCACGATCGCTACCGATGGAGCAACGGTCCCGTTCAACAGCGACTTGAACTACCTGTTCACCGCGTACGGAGCGGAGAAGCCCATCGTCGTGGCTGAATCGAACACCGATCTGGCCAATCTCGCCGGGAAGGGATATGCCGTGGCGAACGTCCTCCCGAACGCAAACGGAACGTTCTCCTACTCGTTCGACGGAGGCAAGGCCTACGTCTCGTTCGCTCCCGCATCGGGATACATCGCGAAGAACTGGGTCAAGAACGGCGCCGACGTCGCCCTCTCCGACAAGCTCGAGATAGCAAACGGGGACACCGTGTCCATGGCCGTCGAGGCGGACCCCGACAGCGGTGACGACAAGAAGAACTCCAACCTCGTCCTGTACGCGGCCATCGCCGCCGTGGCGGTCATCGGTGCTCTTGCAGCGGTGTACTTCCTCTTCCTCAGACCGAAGGCCTAAACCCATTACCTTACCGGGGGGCGGGTCCGTCCCGTCTCCCGGCCCAATCCTTTTTTGTTTCTGGCTCCGGTTCGGAAATGAACGGATCATCGGATTCGGAAAAATCGATTCACCGGTCCGGAAAACGACGATAGGGTTCCCGGAACCGAAAATGAAGAGAAGACCGCCCAATTAAAATTGAGCTCGCGCGTTCAAGAGTATTGCGTAAACCGCCCGAACAGCACGAGCGAT
>SUSU01000034.1 GCA_015063225.1 Thermoplasmata archaeon
TCGGATTTCAGATTCGGTCTCCATTTGGTTGTAGCAAACTCATATGGCAGACCACTGTTTTAATTGGGCGGCGTTTCATTTACTTCTTCTGAGCCCTCGTTTTCGTTGTTTCCATGACTATCTCTTCAGAAACCGAGTCGATTATATGGTCAGGGACTATTATGGTCTCCAAGGAGTAACATGTCCGACACCCATTCCGCACTTTTCCCTTTCACGCGTATCGTAGGCCAGGAGAAGATGAAGAAAGCCCTCCTGCTCAATGTGGTCGACCCGTCGATCGGCGGAGTCCTGATCAAAGGGGAGAAAGGTACGGCGAAATCCACCGCCGTCCGCTCCATGAGTCAATTCCTTCCCGACCGCCCCGCGGTGAAGGGGTGCGTATACCGCTGCGATCCCCGCTTTCCTAAGAGGCTCTGCATGGACTGTAAGGAGAGGCTCTCCAGGGGAGAGACGCTCGAGACCGTCATGGTGCCCATGACCGTCACTGAACTGCCCCTCAACTCCACTGAGGACAGGGTCGCGGGTACGTTGGACCTGGAACACATCCTCAAGACCGGGGAGCGCAGGTTCGAACCCGGCATCCTCGCTAACGCGAACGGCAACATCCTCTATGTCGACGAGATCAACCTTCTCGACGACCACATCGTCGACCTCCTCCTCGATTCCGTGGCCATGGGCGTCAACTATGTCGAAAGAGAGGGCGTATCCTTCTCCCACCCGGCCCGTTTCGTCCTCGTGGGCACCATGAACCCCGAGGAGGGCAACCTCAGGCCCCAGCTCCTCGACCGTTTCGGATTGTCCGTGGAGGTGGAAGGCGAGAGGGAGATCGGCACGAGGATGGAGGTCGTCATGAGACGCCTCGAGTTCGACGACGACCCCGACGGCTACATAGAAGGGTGCAAGGATGAACTCGCCGCCCTTACGGAACAGATCGTCAGGGCGAGGGAACTCCTGCCCAAGATCCCGCTGGACGAGGTCACCCTCCGCCGCGCGACCACACTGGCGCTCGATTTCGCTATGGAGGGGCACAGGTCCGACCTCACCCTGATGCGTGCCGCACGCGCCAATGCGGCCCTCGCCGGGAGGACGTCCATAACCAAGGACGACCTAGCCGAGGTCGGTCCGCTCGTCCTCGCCCACCGCGTCAAGAGCAAACCCTTCAAGAAGGGGAAGTTCTCCGATACCGAGGTCGCCGAATGTCTGGGAAGGATGGACTGAACCTCCCTTTCTCGGCCATATTCGGCCAGGACGATGCCAAACTGGCCCTCATGGTGGCTGCCGTATCGCCCCACATACGCTCCGTCATGCTCAAGGGCGCCTCAGGTACGGCCAAGACCGTTCTGGCTCGTTCCGTCGCCGGCATCGACCCCGGAAAATCCCTCGTCAACGTCCCGCAGAACGTCACCGACGAACAGCTGTTCGGTTCCATCGACCTCGACAAGGCCATGGCCGGGGAATCCGTTGAATTGGGCGACAGCATCCTGCAGAGGGCCCACGGAAACTATCTCTACCTCGATGACTGCGACCTTCTGGACATCCATACGCTCACCACCCTGATGAACGACGTCCTCGACGGGAAGGTGAGGGTGGAAAGGGACGGGATCTCCACGTCCTATCCCCTGAACACCACCGTCATAGCCTCGATGAACATCGGCAAGAAGAACTTCGACAGCCATGTGAACGACTGCTTCGACCTCTGCGCGGTAATGCGCCGCGACATGGATGATGTGGACGGGGGCATGGAGGTCATCAGACGGAACCTCGGCCTCTCGGACAGCGAGGAGGAATCCTTCCGTGAGGCGGACCGCCGCATCGCGGATAGGATCGCAAAGGCGCATTCCATCCTCCGTGATGTCCGGGTCCCCCGCGTACAGGTCAGGCTCATCTCGAAACTGTGTCAGAGATACGGGGTGGCAGGCTGCCGCGGGGCCATCGCGGCCGCCCAATGCGCCCGCGCCATAGCTGCACTGGATGGTAGGCTCGAGGTGGACGACGATGACGTCTCCAAGGCTGCCGTCCTCTGCATATTCCACCGCCGTACCGTGGACCCCGATGAGGAGGAACGGAAGAAGAAGGAGAGATGGGCGAGGGAGTTCGAGGCCAAGAAGCAGGATGTCACCGTCCACGACGGTTCCCGCATGTCTGCCGAGGAGCTCGAGGCCCGCGTGAAGGCCCTGGCGGAGGACGAACCCGAACCCGAGGTGGTGGATGCCGAGGAGGGCCGGGAGATCATCGCCGAATCGGTCTACCGCAGCGCCGATCCTTCATCCGACCTCGCGAGATCCGGCATCACCGTCGGCGCATCCGAGGAGGACGATGCCCCCGTTGCCGACGGGAAGGACATAATGGAGATCATCGGGGAGGCCTTCGAGACCGTGGACATCCTCCTCGCCGCGGATTCTAGAGGCATCCGTTCAGGCGACGAGGTTGCCAAGCGCATGTTCGCAGAATCAGGCGACAGGAAGGGGAAATACATACGCTCGAGGATCCCTTCCGGGCAATGCATCGACATCGCCTTCGATGCCACCATCCGTGCCGCCGCACCCTACCAGAACACCCGCCGTGAGGGCGGCGAGAAGCGCCTCATAATCCACAAATCGGACGTAAGGGAGAAGGTCCGCGAGAAGGAGATCACCTCCACTTTTATGTTCGTCATCGACAACTCTGGCTCCATCGTAGTCGAGAACGCCCTCGGGAAGATCAAGAAGGCCGTGAACTCGATGCTCATGACCCATTACGTCAAGAGGGACCGTGTCGGCCTGATGACGTTCAACGAGAGGACCATCGAGGTCAAACTCCACCCCTCCAGGGCAATCGACCAGTTGGGTTCAGCGCTTAACAGGCTTGATGCCGATACCGGGACACCCCTCAGCGAGATGCTCGTAGAGGTGCAGAACTACTTCGTGCCGTACATGCTCAAACATCCCGACGAGAGGGTGCACGTCGTGGTCATCAGCGACGGCCGGGCCACAGTCGCCATGGAGAGGGGCAGGGACCCCGTGGACGAGGCCCTCGAGATCGCATCGGGCATCGACATCCCCAACCTCGACTGGATCATCATCGACTCGGGAATCAGCTACACCAAGAACGACGTCCCCGAGAAGCTCGCCGCCCTACTCCACGGGAAGTACTTCCTGCTTGACGATCTCCAGGTGAAGGACGATGAAGCCTTCGGCAAATGGAAGGGCTGGAACAAGGACAAGTACGCCGACAGGCCTCTTGCCAAGCACTGAAACTCGTCCAATCGTGCGCGCGGTTATATAAGAACGGAACAATGCGCCAGTGATTACAATGGTTCTAGACGGTCTCGGAAAATCATTGAGGGGCGTGCTCGACAAGATCGGCAGCTCCACCACCGTGGACGAGAACCTCATCAAGGACGTCTGCCGCGAACTGCAGCGCGCCCTTCTGCAGGCCGATGTCAACGTGCAGCTGGTCCTGCGCCTCACAAACAACGTCCGCGAGCGCTCGCTCAACGAGAAACCCGCACCCGGACGTTCGGCCAAGGACCATGTCCAGAAGATCATCTACGAGGAACTCGTCTCCCTCCTGAAGAACGGCGAACCCATCGCCCTGAAGCCCCAGACCATCATGCTCGTCGGTCTGTACGGTCAGGGTAAGACCACATCCGCCGGCAAGCTCGCGAACTACTTCATCAAGAAGAACCTCAGCGTCGGACTCATCGCCGCGGACGTCTACCGTCCCGCCGCGTACGACCAGCTCTGCCAGCTCGGTGCCAAGGTGGGTGCCGAGGTCTACGGCGACCCCAAGGAGCACGACCCCGCAGGCGCCGTCAGGATTGTCAGGGACGGACTCGCCAAACTCGCCCACTGCCGCGTCAAGATCATCGATACCTCGGGACGCCACGCCCTCGAGGAGGACCTCATCCAGGAGATCAAGGATATCGCCGCCGTCGCCAACCCCGACGAGCGCATACTCGTCCTGGATTCCCAGGTAGGCCAGCAGGCCGGACCTCAGGCTGACGCCTTCAACAAGGCCGTCGACGTGTCCGGCGTCATCATGACCAAGATGGACGGTACCGCTAAGGGAGGAGGCGCCCTCTCCGCGGTGGCCACCACCAACGCCCGCATCGTCTTCATAGGTACCGGGGAGCACATCCGCGACCTCGAGGCCTTCGATGCAGACAGGTTCATCTCCAGGCTCCTGGGGATGGGTGACCTCCAGGGCCTCGTCGAGATCGCCAAACAGGAGATCAAGAACGACGAGGAGGACATGGAGGCCCTCGCCCGCAACATGCTCAGCGGCCACTTCACACTCACCGACATGTACGCCCAGATGAAGGCCGTCAACAAGATGGGCTCCCTCCAGAAACTGATGGGGATGCTCCCCGGCTTCAGCAAGGTGGAGGACAAGATCGACTACGAGGCCACCCAGGCCCGTCTCGACCGCTTCAAAGTGATCATGGACTCCATGACCGCCCAGGAGAAGGACGAACCCTCCCTCATCAAGGGCAAGAGGATCGAGCGCATCGCCAGGGGCGCAGGTGTGTCCACCGGTGACGTCCGCGACCTCCTCAAGCAGTACAACAACAGCAAGAAGATGATGGGCTCCGTCGGAAAGGACCGCAAGATGCGCAAGCGCATGCAGAAGCAGATGGGCGGCATGGAACTCCCCGATGCGGGTGGGGATGAATGAGGAGGTTCATCATCACCGGCCACAAGGCCGTAGCCGACGGTTCGTTCAAGCTGGACGACCTCGGCGGGGGCGGCGGGAGGGTGGACATCCTCTGCCGCTGCGTCAACTCCTCCTTCGTTCTTTCCCACAACATCCGCACGGATGCGGAGATATACCTCATCATGGAGGCCGGGGACGACTGTCCCAAGACTGTCCGCATCGACGGCTCCACCGTCCGTTATCTCAACCCCGACGAGAGGAGCACCGCCTCCCTCATCCGCAACGCCTGCCTCAAGAAGGTCCCCGCGGGCAAGGAGCTCGTCTCCTCCCCCGGCGTCAGCGTCTCCCGCAGGGGATTCGCCGATGTCGTAAAGGACCTGGAGGGCAAGGGAACCTTCGTCTACCTGAAGGAGGACGGCACCGATATCCGCGATTTCGAATTCCCCGAGAACCCCATCTACGTCCTCGGCGACAACCAGGACCTCACCCCCGAGGAGGAGGAGATCCTGCTCGCCCATAATCCGGCAAAGATCTGCGTGGGGCCCGTGAGCCTGCACGCCGACCACTGCATCATCCTGGTCCAGAACGAGATGGACCGCCGTACGGGAGGCATCTGATGGCAGACGAGATACAGAGGATACCCCAGCACCGCCACTGCCGCCGCTGCGGCAAGGCGTTCACCGGAGAAGGCGTCGAAGGACACTTCTGCTCCAAGGAATGCCACGAGTACGCCGGTGCCGAAGCGAAGTCCAAGCTCAAGAAGTACATGATCGTCGTCGTGGTGCTCTGGGCTGTGGTCGCCGCCGCGGTCATCCTGGTGGGATTCTGATGACGGTCTCCGCCGTCTCCGGCACGTTCTCCGTCCTCCACGACGGCCACCGCGCTCTGATATCCGAGGCTTTCAGGGCCGGGGACAGGGTGCTCGTGGGGATCACCTCCGATGAATTCGCTCTGAAATCCAGATCGGATGTCGTCCCCATCCACCTCAGACGCACGTCGCTGGAGGCCTATCTCAGCACCTTCGGCAAGCCCTACGAGGTCGTCGAGATCGACAGCGTGTACGGTCCGAAGGAGCTCATGGACACCGCCGACATACTCGTCGTCTCAGAGGAGACCGCCGATGCCGGCCTCGAGGTCGCCAGGGAACGCTCCTCCCGCGGGGTCAAACCCCTGGAGATACTCACCGTGCCCCTCGTCAGGGCCGCCGACGGTTCCAAGATCAGTTCTACAGGCATCCTCTCCGGCGCCTATTCCCGTTCTGGAATATCGGATTGCCCGGACATCGCCGTCGGTTCCCTCAACCATGTAAAAGTGGAGGCGGTCCGTGCTGTTATGGAACGCATCTACGGCGACGTCCGCATCACCGCAGTGGACGTCCCCAGCGGCGTACCGGAACAGCCCAAGGAGGGCGCCACCCGCGAAGGGGCAGTCAACCGCGCCTCCAACGCCATCGGCGGCCATGACATGGGTGTCGGCATCGAGGCCGGCGTCTTCGAGCGCATAGACGGCCTTATCGATGTCCAGTACTGCGCCGTGCTCGACAGGGACGGACGTCTCACCGTCGGCACCGGACCGGGTTTCCAGTACCCCCCGCCGGTCGCATCCCTGGTCCGTTCGGGTATGACCGTCGGACAGGCCATGAAGGCCGTCTTCGGCGAGACGGACATAGGCTCCAAACAGGGCGCGATAGGATACCTGAGCAAAGGGCTCCTCGACCGCCGCACCCTCACCGAACAGGCCGTGACCGCCGCCATGGTCCCCCGTCTGGATGATTCCTACGAGGTCTGAACATGGAGTTCGTCGTCGCCCTCTCCTCTTCCGCCGACCCTTCTACCAGTCCCGCACTCTCCGCCGCCCTCACTCTCCGCAAGGAGGGTGATTTCGTCACCGCCGTGTCCATGGGCACAGCCAAGGCCGTCCCGCTCCTGAAGGCATGCGTCGCATACGGTGCGGATTCGGCTTTCCTGCTCTCCGATCCGGATTTCGCCGGTTCGGACACCCATGCCGTGTCCCGCATCCTTCAGGCCTTCCTCTGCATTCACTGCAAAGGGGATTATCTTGTTATTATGGAGGAGAGTTCCTCCCCTTACCCGACCTTCGCCGTCCCCGGCCGTTTGGCCGGTCTTCTGGGCGCTCAACAGTTCTATTACGTCGATTCCGTCTCGCGCGACGGCCCCAACTTCTACTGTTCGCAGGATTACGGGGACATGAAGCGCACCTGTTCCGTCCCTATCGGTTCCGTCGTTTTCATGAAATCGGCCGTCGCATTCCTTCCCGAACCCGGAGAGGAACGCGAACCCGAGACCATGGACCGCATCGCCCTCGGTTTGGGAGCATATTCCGTGGGAAAACTCGGTTCCCGCACCGCAGTGATACCTTCCAAGGGGGCGGATTGAATGGGCTGTGACTCGGGTTCATGCGATTCCGGCAGCTGCGACTCCGGGTCCTGCGGTTCCAACAGGGGCCTCCCTCCCGGCATGCTCCAGACTTACAAGCTCTCCGTGGACCGTTCCGACGGATACATCGTCTGGATCGAACTGGACCGCAGCGGTCCCTCCCCCCGTATAACGGAAGGAACGCGCAGAATCCTGGAGAAGATCCGTGCGGAGAACGACGGTTCGCGCGTATGGGGAGTGGTCTTCGGCCATACCGAGCTGAAACCCCTCTATCCGGAGATCTACGGACTCGGCGTAGAGACCCTCTATGAGGTGCACTCCAAAGACTTGATTACCTACCATCCCGAGGCTTACGCATCCTGCATAGCCCAGGTCATCGTCCGTACCGAACCGGCTGCCTTCATATCCGCGCATTCTCCCCGTTCCGTCGAGATCTCCGCCCGTGTGGCGGCCCTTCTAGAGACGGGTTTCGTTCCCCGCTGCACTGATTTCAAGGCCGACGGCAGGAAGATGACGTTCATCCACAGGACAGTCGGCGAAAGAACCGCCAGTCTGGAGGTCACTTCCTTCCCCCAGATCGCTACTGTATATCCTGAAGGACTGCCCGAGGCACCCGATCGCACCGCTCAGGGTACGGTAATCTACTGGCAGTTCGACGGTACCGGGCTCAAGACGATACTGGGATGATCACTCGACATCCTTGAAGTGGGTCATCGCGAGGTCGAATACCTTTGCCGCATGACCCTTGGCCTTGACGTTGTAGAGGGCCTCCTCGACCTTCCCGTCCTTGCCGATGATGAACGTGGAGCGGATGGAGCCGACGACGGTCTTGCCGTACATCATCTTCTCCCCGAAGGCGCCAACGGTCTTGGCGAACTCCTTGTCCGGGTCGGTCAGGAGCTTCACCTTGAGGCCGTTGTTGTCCCTGAACTTCTGGTGGGAAGCGGTGGAATCGCCGGAGACCCCGAAGACGGGGATGTTCCTAAGGGTGAACTTGGCGTAGAGCTCGCTGAACTCCACGGCCTCGGTGGTGCACCCGGGGGTGCTGTCCCTGGGATAGAAGTACATCACGTAGCGGACGTTCTCGAGGTCCTTGGACCTGATGGTCTCGCCGGTGTCGCTGACCATCTCCCAGGCGGGGAAGACGTCCCCCTTGGACAGCATCAGAACAGACCTCCGGTGCGGTCGGCGATGAGGTCGGTCAGGTCCATCTCCACCATGGTGACGGGGTGGGTCATCTCGTAATCGGTGATGGTCTTGGGCGCCATCTCCCCGAAGACACCGATCCTCTTGCCCTTGACCTCGATGAATGCGCCCCTCCCGGGAAGGAAGGTGGTGTAGGTGCAGGCGCTGATGGAGTATTCTACGCCCATCTCCCTCAAGATGCTCTCGGCGAGGGACTTCACCTCGGTGAAACTGGACCTGGAGGATGCCTGGAGGGCGCAGAGGTGGAGGGTGTTCTTCCTGTCGCGGATAACATACCCGACTTCGAATATCTTCTGGGGGAGGTCGCGGTGCTTGTTGTGCCTGAGGATGCGCATCAGGGAGGGCATCAGATAGGAACGCAGGCAGGTATGGTCCTCGGTGATGGGGTTGACCACGGTGACGGAATCCACCTCGGGCAGTCCGGAGATCTC
>SUSU01000035.1 GCA_015063225.1 Thermoplasmata archaeon
CCCATGATGGTCTTCATGTTCTCGGACTGGAACTCCCTGCCTCCTGTGCTGCAGGGCATCATGTTCGCCGTACCGTTCTCGCACCCGATGATGGCCATGACCAACCTCATGCTCGGCAACACGATGCTCATAGCGGCCGGAACCGCATATCTCGCCGTCCTCGACATCGTGCTCGTTATAATCACGGTCCGCCTGTACAACTCCGATATCCTGATCACCGGACTCGACAAGGCCGCCATCAAGAGGAGACTCGGGATCAAGGACAAGAAGAAGGGGAAGACACAATGATAGACACCGACCACATCATAAAGAGGCTCGAGAACGGCAGGAAACTCATCATCGTCCACGGCAACGCAGACATGGATGCCCTCGGGTCCGCGTATGCCCTCAAATGCGCCTTCCCCAACGCCGACATCATGGCCCCCAGCGGACTCGACCGCGTGGCCAAGATGGTGGCGGAGAAACTCGAGATACCCGTCCTCGACGACGCCGAACCGAAGGATTACGACCTCACCGTCGTGGTGGACACGTCCTCCCCCGACCTCTTCCAGCGGGAGGGGTTCGCCGTGCCCGACGACACCCTCGTCATCGACCACCATGCGCCCACCGGCAAATGGGATGGCAAGGACTACCACTGCGACCCCGACCGCACCTCCTGCGCGGAGATCATCTATTCTATCATCAAGGCCGCCGGGAAGACCCCGGACCGCACGGCGGGACTCGCCATACTCGGAGGCATGCTGACCGACGGGGGGCACTTCCAGTTCGCGGACCACCAGTGCCTGAAGACCTTCGCGGAGATCATGGAGGTCTGCGACATACCCATGGATGAGGCGATGCTCCTGGTCCGCGCGCCCATGAACATGAGCGAGAGGCAGGCCGCCCTCAAGGCCGCCGGACGCTCCCGCTTCGAGAGGGTGGGGGACATGCTCGTGGCGGTCTCCTTCAGCACCAGTTACGAGGCCGCCGCGTGCCGCGCCCTCCTCGCCGCCGGCGCGGACGTCGCATTCATCGGATCCCAGAGGGAGGACCAGTTCCGCGTGTCCGGAAGGGCCACCCAGGAGATGGTGAGGCGCGGGGTGAAGCTCGACGAGATGATGGGCGAGCTCTCCGGCGAGACGTTCACGGACGGAGGGGGACACGGCGGGGCCGCCGGGATCACCGGGACCGGTGACGCGGAGGCCATGTGCCACATGTGTCTCCAGAAGACGATGGAGCGCTTCCGCAGGATCAAAGCGGAGATGGATTCCCAATCCTGAATCAGCGGAGCTTCTTCAGCGAGGAGACGATCTCGGTCATCCTCGTGTAGTTCTCGGGGTGGGCCTTGAAATACTCGGCGACGGGCTCGAGGTACTTGATCAGCGCATCCGCGAACCCGTTCTTCAGGTCAACGGGGCCGAGGGAGCCGGAGAAGTAGGCGTCCGCGAGGGCCTCGTAGGAATCGTAAGAGACATCGCCGCCGTACTTCTCGGGGCGGCTGATGTCCATCCTCCCGAACTTGGGGAATATGATGTACTTGGACATCATGAGGATGGGGTTGAGGTTCTCGAACTCCTTCTCGGGCGGGCAGTAGGCCTTCTTGATCTTCTGACGGATCTCATCGGGGGTGTCGTGGACCCTAAGGGACGAGGAGGGGTCGGACTTGGACATCTTGTTGTCCACCATGTCCTGGGAAGCGGCCTCGATGCCCTTGTTCTCGACCTCGTCGGGGTTCATCCTGCCCCCGCTGGACTTCAGTCCGGGGATGAGCGGGGTGTGGACGGCGACGGGCTTCTGCCAGCCGAGCTTCTCCGCGGCATCGCGGACGAGCATGTGCGCACGGCGCTGGTCGATGCCCGCGTAGGCGAGGTCGATGCCCATGTGGAAGATGTCGGTGGCCTGCATGAGGGGGTAGATGACCTTGGAGGAGTCGAGTTCGGCCTCGTCCTCCTTGCGTCCCATGATGGTCATGGCCCTCTTGATGCGGTTGAGGGAGGTGACCTTGCCCACCTTGATGAGCTTCTCCCAGTAGGAGGGGTCGCTGATGAGCTCGGTCGCGTAACGGAACTGTACCTTCGAGGGATCCACGCCGAGGGCTATGAAGCAGTCCTCCATGTAGCGGGCGCACGTGCGGATGTTCTCGAGGTCGCCCCCGAGCTTATCGTTGATGCTGGCGTGCCAGTCGGCCCAGAACACGACGACCCTGAAACCCGCGTCGCAGAGGTCCCTGATCTTGGATGCGACCAGCGCCCAGCCGAGGTGGACGAGACCGGAGGGCTCGAACCCGATATAGGCGAGAGGGGACTCCTTGGAAACGAGGAGGTTACGGAGCTCGTCCTCGTTGACGATCTCCATTGCATTTCTCTTCACCAGTGCGATACGCTGTTCTACATCCATAGTAGTCGCTCGGCGTATTTTTCTTCATTATAAAACGTTCACCTAAGGACTCCTCCGGAGCCGTTGCCGCTGCCGCCACGTATGGATGATACATCCTAACAAACAAGGTAAATATGCATGAATCCTATAGGGTAGATGATGTACGAGAGCATCATCGACAGTCTAAAGGAATCCCCCATCGTGGAGAGGGGAGGGTACCATTATTTCGTCCACCCGCTCACCAACGGGATCCCGTCCTGCGACCCGAAGATGCTCGAGGAGATTGTCGACTGGATGAAGGATAAGGGAAACATGCACTGCGACCTCATCCTCGCACCCGAGTCGATGGGCATCCCCTACGCGGTCCTCCTCTCGGCAAAGACCGGCATCCCGTACTCCATCGTGAGGAAGGTCTCCTTCGGTTTCGAGAGCGAGATCGAGCTCACGCAGCGCACCGGCTACTCCAAGTCGAGCATGTACGTCAACGGGGTACACGAGGGCATGAGGATCGTCATCGTCGACGATGTCGTGTCCACCGGCGGCACCCTCAACGCCATTGTGGACGCCGTGCGCAGCGTCGGGGCGTCCGTCGTGGACGTCCTCATCGCCATCAACAAGGACAACGGCGTCGCCAACGTGGAGCCCTTCGGAGTCTCCATAAAAACCCTGTTCGACGTCACCTCCACATCCGACGGCGTGGACGTCAGACTCTCCTCCGAGGCCCCTTCGGAAGACGAGTGAACGGATTGCAACAATCCGGTTTTATGTATCAGTAAACGAAGACACCCGGGATGGAACCGGGGCTTCTGATACTCATCGCGGTCTTCGCGCTCATAGGCGCATGCGCAGGGACGTTCACGGGGATGGTTCCCGGGATCCATGTGAACACCGCCGCCACTCTGCTTCTCGGCGTCTGCCCGTCGGCCGCATCCGTTCTCGGGATTGCGGAGCCGGAGACGGTCCCCGTTCTGACGGCCTGCTGCATATTCTCCGCCGCGACGGTGCATTCGTTCGTGGCCTTCGTCCCCTCGGTGTTCATCGGCGCTCCGGACCCCGACGATTCCCTCTCCGTCCTCCCCGCCCACCGCCTGCTCTCCCAGGGAAGGGGCATGGTCGCCGTCAGGTCCTCTGCCATCGGATCGGTGACGGGTGCGATGGCGGCTATACCTCTCGCGATACCCCTGCAGTGGATCATGCTGAACGGGGGGTCGGACGTCCTCGGCATCATGACTTCGGGGGTGCTGACGGCCACCCTCATCGTCATCATCCTGGTGTCGCAGAGGCCGCTCGTGACCGCGGCCGTCTCCCTCGCGACGGGCCTGTGGGGATGCATCGTGATGGGCGGAGGCATCCCCTCAACGGGGATGCTCGGGGAGGGTACGCTGCTGTTCCCGATGCTCACGGGATTGTTCGGGATGCCTCCCCTCCTGGAGAGCCGCCGGAACAAAAAAGCGAAGAGCCAGCATGACGACGGAGCGGACCCCGTAGGCCCGGTCCCGGGGCTGAAGGGAGTGGCCACGGGTCTCGTCGCGGGGTGGTTCCCCGGGATCACATCGACAGTCGGGGCGACCCTCGCGTCGGCGTTCGGGGAGGAGAGGGAACCCGAGAGGTTCATCGCGCTCGTCTCCAGCATAAACACCGTGACCGCGGTGTTCTCCCTCGTCACCCTGTCGGTCACGGGGAGCGGGAGGTCCGGGACGGCCATGGCGGTCAAGGGGATAATCGGGGATTCCCTTTCCGGATTCTGTTCGGACGCGTTCGTGGCGATACTGTTCTGCATGGCGGTGGCCGCGGCCATCGGGTATTCGATGACCGTGCTCATGGGGAAAGCCATGGCGGGGATCTACTCCTCCGTCCCCTCCGATGCCCTCTCCACGGCCGTGATCGTGCTCATAACAACGCTCGTCCTCCTCACCACGGGACCGTGGGGGCTGGTGGTCCTTGCATTGTCCACGTTCCTCGGTTACGTTCCCCCTTCGCAGGGCATCAGCAGGACCTGCCTGGCGTGCTGTCTGATGATTCCCGCCCTGCTGTCCCATCTGGGCATCGACCCGGGGTTCGGGACGCTAATATCTATATGAGGGATGAAAATAGACTTGACCGAGCGGAATGGAGACCAGACTACTCGACAGGAAGAACACGATGCTGATGCTCGCCGTGGTGGCGGCGGCCACCTTCATGGACGGTTTAGACGGCAGCATAGTGTCCATCATCCTGCCCACCGTCGCCGAGGACCTCGGCGTCGACACCGCCACCAGTTCCTGGGCGACCATCATCTATCTCCTCGTCCTCTCCGCGCTCATCATCCCCTTCGCCAGGATTGCCGCCCAGACGGGCGTCCGCAGGGTCCTCTCCGCAGGCCTGGGAATCTTCGCCTTCGGTTCCCTCCTGTGCGGACTGTCGTCGGACTTCCCCATGCTCATCGCATGCCGTTTCGTACAGGCCGTGGGTGCGGCGATGATGGCCGCTTCCGCGCCCATGTGCTGCACCGAACACCTCCCGATGCACCAGCTTGGTTTCGGGATGTCCATTGTCACCATCGGCGCATCCGTGGGGTTCGCACTCGGCCCCGTGGTCGGAGGAGCGATATCTGAATTCCTCGACTGGCACTGGGTGTTCTACATCAACATCCCGTTCGGGATAATAGCCATGGCCGCCATCCTGAAGGCCATCCCCGCATCGGCCGAGACCGGCGGCAGACCGGTCATCGACATCAGGGGGTGTGTCGTCTTCTGTGCCGCGGTGGTCCTCGGCGTGTTCGGAGTGGAGGTGCTCTCCTACGAGGGGATGGCCGCGGTTTCCGCGATATGCATCGTACTCTGCCTCGCACTGCTCGCAGCGTTCGTGCACCTGGAGAAGAAGGCCTCCGCCCCCCCTTCTGAAGACGTCCATGTTCAGGAACCTCGGATTCACATCCGTGTTTCTCTGCCTCCTCCTGGTGAACTCCGCGTTCATGGGGGCCCTCTACCTAATCCCCTTCTACGGCGAGGTCGTCCTGGGGAAGTCGTCGCTGGAGATCGGCTACTTCCTCCTGATATCGGCGCTCATCACCGCGGCCGTCGGCATGCCCATCGCGAAGATGTCCGACAGGATGGGAAGGAGGTGGTTCTGCGTCGGCGCCGGGGTCGTCGTCACCGCCGCATTCGTGATCTACGGCGTCTTCGCGGACCGTCTGTCGGACCCCCTGTTCCTGGCGGCCGTGGCGCTCCAGGGTATCGGATGGGGGTTCGTCGGCGGCCCGATGGCCTCCAGACTGGTGGAACACGCGGGCGACGAGAGGGACATGGCATCATCCCTCATGAACGAGGCGTATTACATCGGCGGTGCGCTCGGCACCGCGTTCGCCGCGATGCTCTTCACCGTGTTGTCCGGAGCGGAAGGTGTGGACATCCCCCTGATTCCGTCCGGCATGTTCCTCGACGGGTTCGTGCCGACGATGGCCGCCTGCGGCATCATAAGCGCGGCCGTGGCGGTCATGTCCTTCCTGCTGAGGGACGATGACAGATCAGGGTGACTTGGCGTTCGCCTTGGCCATGAACTTCTCGGCGGAGACGACGAACCTCTCGTGGAATCCCGTGCCGACCTCTCCGGCGGCATCGGTGACAGATACCCTGAACCTCACGCGGGCGCGGTCGACCTCGGTGACCTCGACGGCGCAGACGACCTCGGAACCCACGGGGGAGGCGGATACGTGGGCCACATCGACAAGGGTCCCGACGCTCGTACGGCCTTCCTCCATGAAAGGAGCCAGACAGTCCACCGCCGTGGCCTCTATCATGAGTATCATGCGTGGTGTGGCGAGAACGGGGAGACTGCCGCTTCCCCATGCCTGTGCGGTGTCGTCCTGTGCGACGGTGAGACGGGATTCGGCCTTCGCTCCGACTGGGATCATACCCGTACGACGCGGAGTCCCGATAATAAGCTGTCGGACCGCGGGCGCGATGCTATTAAACCGCGCGCACATGGGGGAGCGATAAACGATGGGTGCCGAGGACAGACTTCTCGAGGAACTGCAAGCGCTCCGCGCGTCGCTCCGCCGCGACAACGCGAAACGCGGGCGCGAACCCCCGGTCTGTTCCGATGAGGCGCTCGTCCGGATGTCTAGGCATCCCCCTCTGAAGGAGTCGGACCTGCTCGCGGTGGAGGGGTTCAGCGAGAGTTCCGTCGACAGGTACGGTGCGGAGTTCCTCCGTCTCACCCGCAGGTACGCCGTGGCGGCGGCCGGCGGCATGGGAATCGATGCCGAGACCGCCCGCGCACTGAGGGAGCTCCAGAAGAGGCTCGTCAACCTTTCACGCAACAACCGCCTCCTGTTCATGCCCCGCACCGGGACGGGGGTGTCCGCCGACGCGGGGGAACTCTACGGTGGGGACGCCCTCGGGCTCGTCCTCCGCAAGGTGGGGCAGCTGAGGACGGAACGTTCCTCCGGACAGCCGTTCAGACGCCTGAACAGCATACTGAGGGAGGTCAACCGCAGCCTCCGCGAACACGGTACATACGACCTCTACATCGGATATCCCTTCGCGGAGGGGATGCTCCCGGGGGAGGACGGGTTCCAGATCCGCGCACCCCTCGCACTCTTCCCGGTGACCATGGACAAACGCGGGGACACCATCACGGTGGAGTACGACGACTCCCGCGATGCGGTGTTCAACACCACCCTGATCCTCGCGGTCATGAAGGCCACCGGCACCAAGGGCGACCCCGCCGACGCCGTCATCGAGGAACAGGAGGACCTCGACAGGAAGCTCTCCGCGTTCTATTCCACGGTGGGTCTCGACCTGACGCTCCCCGACGGCATATCCCCGCTCACGGAATACCGCTCCGGCGCCTTCCCCGGATACGCCCCGGGATCGTTCACCGTCACCCCCAACCTCGTGCTCGGGAGATTCCCGTCGTACTCCAGCCTCATCGAGAGGGACATAGACCTCATGGTGAACGGCGGGGAGGTGAACGATAATCTCCGCAACCTCCTCAGGGGCATCTACTCCGGCGATTTCCGTTCGGAATACCCCCTCCCGCTCTCCGCAGCCGACCTTGCGGCCAAGGGGATAATCCCCCGCGAGAGCGACCTATTCTGCATAAACGAACTGGACGGCGCACAGGAGGCCGCGCTCGCCGCGCTCCCCCGCGAGGACGGCCTCGTGGTGCAGGGGCCTCCAGGAACGGGCAAATCCCAGCTGATCACGGCGATGATCGCATCCGCCGCCGCCTCGGGGAAGACGGTGCTCATGGTATCGGAGAAGAAGACCGCGCTCGACGTGGTGCGTTCCCGTCTCGGCCCGCTGTCGGGATACTGCATGCAGATAGACGACACCGCCGACAAGGAGGGGTTCTTCCGCCAGCTCAGGGAGGTCATGTCCGCCGGGGATTCGAAGGACTCTCCCGATCTGGCTCAATTATCGTCTGATATCGATTCGGCCATGGATTCCCTGTCCGGGACATCGGACGGGGTGTTCTCCCCGGGCGATTTCGGCATAAGCCCGGCGGACCTCTACTCCATATGCGCCGGCACAGACACGTCCTCCCCGCTGTACTCCGTATACGGGAAGGTGCCCGCGACGCTCATGAACATGACCTCCGCGGACATCGACAGGATGCTCGTGAAATTCGCAGAGGGGAGGCTCACCAGGAGCCTGAGGTCCTACAGCAATGCCGTGGCATCGCACCCCTGGGCGGAGTTCCTCCGTCCCGACCTCACCGAGAAGGACCTCGCTGAGATGGTGGCGGACCTGGGGGAGATCTACCAGGAGAACTCGTCCGTTTCGAAGAAGGGGTTCATCGGGAAGTTCCTAGCACGCAGCAGCCTCTCCAGACGCGCATCCGCAATGGCGGCGAAATACCTCACGGACTACTCGAGGAGCGATGTAGAGGACCTCACCTCCGACCCGGAGGCGGCCGCGG
>SUSU01000036.1 GCA_015063225.1 Thermoplasmata archaeon
GCTGCGCCCCGTAGGGCCTGGATTCGTGTCTCAGAATCCAACTCTGGGCTCCCTCTCTCAAGGCCCATACCCGTCAATGGCTAGGGGGTACGTTACACCCACTACTACCTGATAGGCCGCAGACCGATCCTATAGCGCCGGAACTTTGAGCCATGGGTCATTCCAGATCCCATGGCCTATGGGGTATTATCCTCAGTTTCCCGAGATTATCCCCCACTATAGGGCACGTTGTCCACGTGTTACTGAGCAGTCCGCCGAGATTGCTCTCTAGACTCGCATGTCTTAATCGAATTCCAATAGCGGTGGCCGCCGGCAGGATCAACCGGAGTCAAATCTTATTGACTAACGTCATCAGATGATGAAACTGAAACTGGCAGTTTACCATGTTTCACCTTGTCCCGTGACGGCACACTCTAAGAATGTCCGTTTCACGAGACATTCGTAGCATCGAACGTCAGAGCATAAGAGTGCACGATCGTTACCGACCGGAGATCTTAGCTCTCCATCTTTCCCAGGCACGGTTATTAGGAGGTGTGCCATGGGTACTACCCCCCTATTTGGGGGTAGTATTTAACCTTTTAGACCAGAACCCTTTCGGATACCAGTCCAGCGTTACAGTGTCACAGCCACCAAGAGTGGCCGCGGTTGTAGCGCGCAAACCCCTTGAGTCGCAGGTGGTATATAAGACTTCGCAGCCCTATCCGCCTGACTCTCCAAGGAGCCATCCTTGTGTTCATACAAGGACGAAATCGGACTATAAGTGACCTGTATATAAAATTAACCAAACGGAAAAACGTCATTCTTCTCTCTCATATTATGTAATAAATTATGAAATATGCAATCGTCGGACACGATAATACACGGATTATCGGATCCGCAGCCGCGGATTGTTGCCACCGCGGAACACATTCCTTTCGGAAAAACGATTGATTGATTGCCTTTTTGGAAAATAATGTCGAAATCCACAACCCTTTTTTATAAGAATAAGCGATAGCCCCCTCGTTAAGTGGAGGTGGCCCAGCCTGGTAAGGCGCCAGACTGCTAATCTGGTGTCCTATGGACTCGGGGGTTCGAATCCCTCCCTCCACGCCATTTTGAACTCTTACCGGAATCGGCACGGTTATTATCTGCACCCGTGATTACGCCCTCATGAAATTCATGGTCATCACAGACCTCCACCAGAAGGCATCTAACCTGACGTGGATCAACAGCCTCATCAAATCCAGGAACCCGGACGCCGTCCTGTTCCTCGGGGATGTCACCGACATGGGCACCGCGGAGGATGCGGTCGAGATCGTCTCTTCCATAGACGCTGAAGTCTATTGTCTCCCCGGGAACTGCGACCCCCGCGACCTCCCCGCGAAGATATCTTCCGTCGCCACCGACATGCACGGGAAATCCGCGCAGATCGGCGACTGCTACGTGGCCGGCCTCGGAGGCTCCAACATCACCATCTTCGACACCCCGTTCGAGCTCCCCGAGGAGGAGATTGATGCGAAGCTCAGGCCCATCTCCAGGAACGGCATGATCCTCATGACCCATGCCCCCTCCTACGGAATCCTCGACCACATCCCCAACGGCATGAGCGTCGGAAGCCCCGCCATCGCGAAGATCGTCCAGGACTTCAAGCCCATCGTGGCGCTTTCGGGACACATCCACGAGGACATCGGTGCAATCGAGAAGGACGGCACCCTGTTCGTGAACCCCGGTCCCGCCAAGGACGGGTACTGCGCTTTCATAACCGTCGAGGGCGGCAAGGCCTCTGCGGAGCTCATCGGTCCTCTGGACCCCGCCTGACTCCATATGTTTTAAATATCACTCCAAGTTACGAGTGCTGATTAATATGGCTCTTTGGCAGGGAGAATCCAGAAGAAAGCCCACGGGAGGACGCCTCGTCTTCTCCCACGGCAAGCGCAAATTCGAAATGAGCAGGGAAAAGCAGTACACCAGACTTACCGTCGACCGCGAGGCTGTCCTCAGGCAGTACCGCGGAATGGGCGGCAACTACAAGGTCGGAATGCTCACCGCTCAGTACGCAAACGTCATCGACAAGAAGACCAACACCGCTAAGAAGGTCGCCATCCTGAATGTCGTCGAGAACCCCTCGGACCCCAACTTCGTCCAGCGTAACATCATCAACAAGGGCGCGAAGATCAAGACCGAGCTCGGCATCGCCGTCGTCACCTCCCGTCCCGGGCAGTGCGGCGCCATCAACGCTGTCCTCGTCGACAACTGAAATCACTTTCAAGACCGGGGCCCTGCCCCCGGTCCCTTTTTTTCCTCAATGATTTTTTATCACAACTTCCCTATGGGGTATCGATACCATGGCTATTGATGAAGAGACCGCAATCACCCTGTGGCCGGAATACTTCGATTCCACTCGTACAAGAGCTCAGGGACGCCGCCTTCCTCTGGAACTCTGCGTTAAGAACCCGTCTCTCGACATGATCGCCAAGGGCGCAATCCTCCTGGACCTCGATTATTCCGTCCACGAGGACATGTGCTATCCCGCCGACTGGGCCGCCAGGAAGGGCTGCGTCAAGGTGGAGAAGGGCAAGATGAAGAAATCCGCCATCCTCCCCAAGATCGGCGAGACCCTGGTCAACAACCAGAGGTGACCCCATGATTTCTCCCCTCGATGCGAGGGTCATGGACCTCAACGCCGAGGCGTTGGGCATGGATACCGCCGTCCTCATGGACAACGCGGGGAAGGCCGTCGCGGACCTCATCGATTCGAGGTTCCCCGGCAAACGCGTACGCATCTTCTGCGGCCGCGGGAACAACGGCGGGGACGGTCTCGTCTGTGCATATTACCTTAAAGATGCGGGAATCACGATGGTGGACGGTAGTGTTATGAAGACCGCCGCGTCATCCGCCGCGGCCGAAAGGGTCAGCGACAGGATGGAACCCTTCACCGGGGAGGAATCGGATTTCGATATCCTGGTGGATGCCGGACTCGGCACCGGTATATCCGGACAGCTCCGCCCCGTCTGGGACAGATACGTGGATTTCTGCAATTCATTCGAAGGAACGATCATATCCGTTGACGTCCCCACCGGATTCTCCGCATCCAAACAGGTGGTTCCGGACATCACGATCACCATGGTGGATGCCAAGACGGGAATGGACCCCGTCAACTCCGGAGAAATAATTGTGGCGGACATCGGGATGCCCCAGGAAGCCGAGACCTGCACCGGCCCCGGCGACATCCTCAGATACCCCATCCCCGGCGCCGAATCCCACAAGGGGGAAATGGGGAGGGTGCTGATCGTCGGCGGAGGACCTTTCTTCGGTGCCCCCGCGTTCGCCGCAAGGGCGGCGATGCGCATCGGAGCCGACATGGTCTACGTCGCCACCCCCTCGCGTGCAATCCCGTTCATAGTCTCCCATGCACCGGAAGCCATGATGATCGAGCTTCCCGGGAACATACTCACACCGGACGATGTGGGACCCATCCTGGAAAAAGCCGCCTCGTGCGACGTCGTTCTTATCGGCCCCGGACTCGGCACCGCACCGGACACGATCGAAGCCGTACGGGCCGTTCTGGAACGGCTGGAGAAGCCTTGCGTCATCGATGCGGACGGGATCACCGCCGTTTCCCGCGACGCGATCAAGCTCCCGTCGGGATCCGTCGTCACCCCGCACCTCGCCGAATTCATCCGTCTCGGAGGTACCGAGCGGGACCCAGGGGATGTCCTCGACACCGCTTCGGAACTCGGCTGCACCGTCCTCCTGAAAGGACACACCGACATCATATCCGACGGAGAGCGCATATCCCTGAACAATACCGGATGCGCCGCCATGGCCTCCGCAGGCACCGGCGACATCCTCGCCGGAACGGTCGCCGGCCTCATGGCCCGCGGTATGGCCGGGTTCGATGCGGCGAAACTCGCCGCATGGATCGTGGGAAAGGCCGGTGAATCCGTTTTCTCGGAAATGTCCTACGGACTCTGTGCCACCGACCTCGAGGACGAAATCGCCAGACAGCTTACTCTGGCGCTTGCTAACGCTGGGCTCTGACATGGAGATACAGCCCGTCCACGGAGTCCCCGCCCTTCGCATAGACAAGGCGCTCGTAATTGGGGACCTCCACATTGGTGTGGAGGCGCATCTCGGGGCCAAAGGCATCCATATCACGTCCCACACGTCGGACATGCTCGACACCATCAAAAGCATCGATGAGAGAATCAACCACATCATCATCCTAGGGGACCTGAAGGACTCCGTCCCGGGTTCCTCCAGGCAGGAATACCGTGAGATCCCACGTTTCTGCGATTCCCTTCTGGAGAGTTTCGGAAAGGTCTCCGTGGTCCGCGGCAACCACGACACCTCCATCGAGGAGTTCGTACCCTCGGCCGTGCAGGTGTTCCCCGCCACGGGCATAGCCTACGGGGACGCGGGATTGGTGCACGGACACACGTGGCCATCCCCCGAGGTGATGGGACAGAAGGTGCTGATAACCTGCCACGAACATCCCACGGTCCTCTTCCGCGACGGTGTCGGGGCGCATCTCTCCGAACCCTGCTGGCTCCGCGGCAGGTTCAGGGAGCCGGGGGAGAAGTGCAGGTACGGGAAACTCCCGGAATCATTCATAGTCATGCCTGCGTTCAACAGACTCTTGGGAGGCTCGCCGGTCAACGAGGTAGACACCCCTATGCTCGGCCCCGTCCTCAACTCGGACCTGGTGGACCTCGACGATTCAAGGATCTACCTCCTGGACGGCCTCTGCCTCGGCCGCAGGGGCGACCTCATGGTGAAGGACAGGCAGTTCCGCCGCTGGAACGACAGCGAGGACAGTCCCCGCCACACATCCATGTGAACGGGCCGTTGGTAAAATAATAAAAAAAGTGAGAGGGGCCGAAGCCCCTCAATAAAGGTTTCAGTTCTGCTTGACGACGTCGTACAGGCTGCCGTCGGCGTTCCTGATCTCAGCGACCAGGGGCATCTGACCGGGCAGGCTGTGGGTGGCGCACGAGTTGCAGGGGTCGTAGGCGCGGAAGGCCATCTCAACCATGTTGAGGAGTCCGGGGGAGACCTCGAAGTTGTGGATGAGGGCCTTGGCGACCTTGGCGACGTCCATGCACATGGGACCGTTGTTGTTGGTGGTACCGACAACAAGGTTGCATGCGGTGACGATTCCGTTCTCGTCGCAGGTGTAGTCGTGGGTCAGGGTTCCGCGGGGAGCCTCGACGCATCCGACACCGCGTCCGCCGGGGACAAGGTCGGTCTGCTTGATGTTGCCGTCGGTCAGGAGGTCGCTGTAGGCGTCCTGCTGGAGCTTCTCGGCAGCGTACAGCATCTCGATGAGCCTGGCCCAGTGGGTAGCGAGGGAGAACTGCACGGGCAGCCCGCTGTCCTTGACACCGAGGGTCTCCCTGAACTCCATGAGGGCGGCGTTGGCCTTGGGGGTGGGGAGGTCCTTGGTGACGTTCATCCTGGACAGGGGGGTGGCGCGGTAGATACCGGAGTCGGGACCGTCTACGAGGCCCTTGAATCCGGGCTTCCTCAGGTAGGGGAACTTCTCGTAGGACCAGGGCATGGCGGCCTCGGCGATGTGGTCGAGGTAGTCCTTGGGGTCGTAGAGGTCGACCTCCTTGCCCGCCTGGTCGACGACCTTGATCTTACCGTCGTGGAAGTCGGCCTGACCCTTGTCGTTGACCATACCCATGTGGTAGGTCTCGTGGTAGTAGAGGTCCTTGTTGAGGATGATGTCCACGTACTCCTTGTTCGCAAGGACGACGTCCTTGAAGATCTGGAGGGACAGCTCAGCGAAGGGCACGAGCTCGTCGGCGTACTGCTGGATAGTCTTGGCCTCCTCCTGGCTGATGGCGTGGGTGACACCGCCGGGAACTCCCATGACGGGGTGGGTGGCCTTTCCTCCGATGATAGCCTGGATCTGCTGGGCCTGCTTGCGGGCCTTCAGAACGGCGAGTCCGGTCTCGGCACCGACGGCTCCGACGACACCGAGGACGTTCCTCTGGGCGGCGGGGGCGGCGGGTCCGCAAACGAAGTCACCGGCAGCCAGGGCGTAGAAGTGCGCGATGTGGCTGTGCACGAAGTGGGCCTGGTAGAAGGTGTCGCGGATGTGGTACGCGGCCGGGGTGGGCTTGGCGTTGAAGCATCCGTCGATGGCCTTGGTTGAGGCGAGGTGGTGGGCACCGGGGCAGACACCGCACAGACGGGCGGTGATCTGGTTGAGCTCGGTGACGCGGCGTCCGACGCAGAAGCGCTCGAAACCCCTGACCTCGGGAACCTGCCAGTAAGCGTTCTGGACGTCTCCCTTGTCGTCGAGGAAGATCTCGATCTTTCCGTGTCCCTCGAGCCTGGTGATGGGGTCAACCGTCACGCGGTTGCCCTGTACTTTCTGCTTCTCATCCCAAATAATAGGTCCTGCCATTTTGATTCCTCCTTAGTTCTCCTCAACGACAGAGCGGTTGATGAGAGATTTTCCAACGGTGTAGGCGTAGAAGTATCCGAGGGGGTCCTTGATGGACTTCATGATCTCGATGACCTTCTCCTCGTCCATCGTGGGGTCCTCATCCAGAACGGGGAAGAGCGAGGCGATGGCGCTGAGGGCGCTGGCACCGTGCTCGGTAACGAACTGGGTGGGTCCGTAGCATCCGCGGCAGGGCTGGCCGACACGGGTGCAGCGGGCGTTGCAGCCGCCGACGGTGGCGGGGCCGAGGCAGAGGATACCCTGGTCCATCAGGCACTTCTCGGGGTCGATGTTGACCTGGTAGGGCTCCTTGATGTCGGTGATCCTCTCGTAGTTCTTGACGCGGGGGCACTCGTCGCAGAGACACTTCTCGGTGACTCCGATCTCGGTTCCCTTGGGGGGAAGGGCGACGCCGGAGTAGACGAAGTCGACGAGGGCCTTGACGAGGTGGGAGATGGACTCATACAGCGGAGGGCATCCGGGGATGTAGTAGTCGACATCGATGACCTGGTCGAGGGACTTGACGGTGTCGTACACGACGGGGAGGGTGAGGGTTCCCTCGGGGGCCTCGAAGGAGGTCACGGGAACGGTGTCGCAGCCGCAGTCGGCGTGGAAGTTGGCCGAGGTGGGGGTCTTGCGGTACACGTAGTCGAGGATCTCGTCCGCACCGCCGCCGACGAGGTTGGCCAGGGAGGGGGTTCCTCCGAAGACGGCGCAGCTTCCGTAGGCGACGACCAGTTTGGACTTCTTCCTGAGGAGCTTGGCCATGTGGGC